>NZ_QJUO01000033.1 GCF_004327335.1 Stutzerimonas kirkiae
CTGAAGGGCCGTCGAAGACTACGACGTTGATAGGCTGGGTGTGTAAGCGTTGTGAGGCGTTGAGCTAACCAGTACTAATTGCCCGTGAGGCTTGACCATATAACACCCAAACAATCTGCGAGGGCATAAGCCTGAGACAGAGGGTGTCGATGGAGAAGTCGACAAACCGAAAGTTTGCAAGAGCACTACGAAAGCCTTGAAATAGACATCACATACCCAATTCGCTGCAGCGGCTCAACCCCGAGGCAGCAACCGAATTGCTTGACGACCATAGAGCGTTGGAACCACCTGATCCCATCCCGAACTCAGTAGTGAAACGACGCATCGCCGATGGTAGTGTGGAGTTTCTCCATGTGAGAGTAGGTCATCGTCAAGCTTCTACACGAACGCCCCGGTCCTTATGGATCGGGGCGTTCTTTTTTGGGCTATGGAAATGAATGGCAATTCGTAGCCAGTGCAGCTCCCTCTGCTGGCAAGAAATGCTCCAGGCTATGGAAATCACGGGATAGTCGGGGGACAGGCGAGTTCATTTGGACAATTCGTCTGTCCGGGACGCAAGCTGAAAATCCCTGGGGTGAAGCCCCTTGATTTCATGGCTCCACCAGGTGACGGTTACCTGGCCCCATTCGAGCAGCAGGGCGGGGTGATGATTGGCCTTCTCGGCCATGCCGCCGACTGCGTTGACAAAGTTCAGCGCTTGTTTGAAATCCTTGAAACCGTAGACTTTTTCCAACTGCTTGACGCCGTTTCGAACCCGGATATTCCAGTCGGGAATCTGCTCGAGCAGCGTTGTCAGTTCTTCATCGCTCACTCTTGATTCTTCCGCGGCGGCGGCCTGGACTTGGGAGGGCTGTGCATCACTCATTTGTTTCCTCCATTTTTATCTTCGCCTGGGCTGTGCTGGTTTGCATCGGCTCCTGGCGATAGTGGTCGTTCCTGGCGGTTATGCCCGGGCTTCTTGGCTAAGGCTGCGGTTGTCCACTCAAGTTCCGGCTGTTCTGCGCCGATATGGATGTCTGATCCCGGAGTTTTTCCATGACACTGCCTATTTCGTCTTCGACCATTGTGATTCGCCCTGCAGCCCGATCCGGGACCGACGCGTCGGAGGTCACGGGTGGCACGGTGCAAAAAGGGAACGCCAGTACCTCTTCCTCGGCTGGTGAGTCGCTGTATCAGCGGCTGAGCGCTTTGCGCAAGGCTTCCCGTGACATGCTGAGCGCGACGAGTGCCAGCGAGTCGCGCAAGGCCGTTGCCAGGCAGCGTATCGAGCAGATGAAAGAGCGCATCAAGATGTTGAAGATGCTGGTTGCCAGCGGACTGGCATCCAAGGGGATGCTGCGAGAGATACGCCAGTTGGCGCAGGAGCTCGGACAGGCGGCACAGATACTCAAGCAAGTCGGTTCTTCGAGTGGGGGAGCATCTCTGGCGGTGGATGATTCCCCGGCTGTGTCGGGGGAGGCCCTGGAGCCGGCCGCCTTGGTTTCTGAAGATGAGGCCGTCGCACCATACGTTTCCGATGGGATGCAGGCGATCGAGGCGGAATTGCGGGAGGCATCGGATGTGGATGCACTCGCTGAGGATGAGCTTACGGGGACTGAGGCTGAGGCTTCCCCGGACCAGGCTGAGACTCAAGCCCAGTCCGCACAGCAAGAAGCCAATTCTCTGGGAGCCTACCTGAGTAATCAGGACAATAGTGCCGCGCGCCAGCGTCGCGAGGATGCGGAGTTGATCAAGGATGTGCTGAATCGACTCAAGTCCTTGCTGGAGTTGCTGAAAAGCAGTGTGGACCTGAGCGATGCGGATTCGCGCAAGGAGCTGGAGAAGATCAACCGCCTGTTGAGCGATACCGAGGATATCGCGACCGGACTGGGCGGCGGCGTGCTTGGCGGGCTTTCTCTCGGGGGGACTATCTCCATCAGCGCCTGAGGTTCGAACGACGCTACCCTTGTCATGCGTGAGCAGGCAAGATGGTGTGCATCGAACAGTCAGGAGCGATTCAATGAGTTTTCAAGCGCGCGATGGATTTACCGTCGCCACCAGTGCCGAAGAGGCTGTCGACCTTCTCGGGCAATTGCACCAGCAGGCCACCCAGGCCTTGAGCCAGGCGCTCAAGCGTTATCTCAAGGAGCGGGTCGCTCCCGACGCGTCCCAACGGACCCTCTTCCGCTATCCCGAGTTGCGCCTGACCTACCAGTGCGCCGGCGAGATCCCGGTTTCCACCCGGGCCTATGCCAAAGTGCAGGTGCCGGGGGTCTATAGTGTCACCGTCACGCACCCCGCGGCTTTTCGCCGTTATCTTCTGGACCAGCTCACACCCTTGATGCATGACTTCAGCGTACGGGTCGAGGTGGGTGTCAGTGATCGCTTCATCCCCTATCCCTATGTCGTCGAGCAGGGGGACGAACTGGCCGGCAGTGGGGTGACCGCCGCCGAACTGTCGCGGGTATTTCCCAGTACCGACCTGTCCGCCGCATGTGACGATGTTGCCGACGGCCTGCATGACTGGGAGCACGCCGATCCGTTCCCGTTGGCGCTGTTCGACGCGGCGCGGGTGGATTTCTCCCTGCGCCGCCTGGTGCATTACACCGGCAGCGACTGGCGCCATGTGCAGCCATGGATCCTGCTGACCAACTACCACCGTTATGTCGACCAGTTCATCCGTCATGGCCTCGACCAGTTGCACGACGGCAGTCGTTTCGTGCGCATGGTGCTGCCCGGCAATATCGTCGTCGAGCGTGGTATGGAGGAGGGCGAGGCGCAGGCGATCATTGCCGGTGTCGTCTGGCATCGTTATCAAATGCCGGCCTACCACCTGATCGCCGAGGATGGCCATGGCATCACGCTGGTGAATATCGGTGTCGGCCCGTCCAATGCCAAGAACATCACCGACCACCTGGCCGTGTTGCGTCCGCACTGCTGGCTGATGATCGGCCACTGTGGCGGCCTGCGCCAGTCGCAGACCATCGGCGACTATGTGCTGGCCCATGCCTATATGCGGCGCGACGGTATTCTCGATCGCGTGCTGCCGCCGAATATCCCGCTGCCGGCCCTGGCCGAGGTACAACAGGCACTGCAAGAGGCCGCGGCACAGGTTACCGGCGAGAAGGGTGATGCCCTGAAGAAGCGCCTGCGCACCGGTACCGTGTTGACCTACGATGATCGTAACTGGGAGCTGCGCTGGGCCCAGGAGCGTCCATTGATCAACCTGGCCAGGGCGGTGGCGGTGGATATGGAGAGCGGCACCATCGCCGCCCAGGGCTATCGCTTGCGGGTGCCCTACGGCACTTTGCTGTGTGTCTCGGACAAGCCACTGCACAGCGAGATCAAGTTGCCGGGTTCGGCCAATGCCTTTTACGAGCGTGCGGTCAGCCAGCATCTGAAGATCGGTATCAGTGCCCTGGACCTGCTGCGCAATCAGCTTGATTCGCTGCATTCGCGCAAGTTGCGCAGTTTCGATGAACCGCCTTTCCGCTAGCTGCCGCAAAAATCCCATGGGCCACAAGGCCGCTTCTTCGTCGCTGTGCCGGCGCGCAGCGAACAGGCCTCGTAGGAGCGGTCTTGCCCGCGAATGGAGCCGAAGGCTTCGCGGCCAGGATCGCTCCCTCGGGGGCTGCTAGGCGGCCAGCAACCAGGCGCCGGCGACTGCCGAGGCGGCGCCGAGGATACGCACCAGCGGTGCGGCGGCCTGTGGCAGGTAGCGCACCAGGGCGAAGCCGGCGGCATGCAGTGCGGCGGTGGCCATGACGAAGCCGGCGGCATAGCCCCATGGGCTGGACAGCGCAGGCAATTCCAGGCCGTGGGCGACGCCGTGGGCCACGGCGAACAGTGCGGTCAGGCCGGCGGCCAATGCCAGCGGCGGGCGCACCGCCAGGGCCACCAGCAGGCCGAACGCCAGCACCGAGGCGGCGATGCCGGTTTCCATCAGCGGCATCTGCAGGCCGGCGAAGCCAAGCAGGCCGCCGGCCAGCATGCTGCCGACGAAGGCCAATGGCAGCGCCCAGCGCGCCTTGCCCTGTTGCTGCGCGGCCCAGAGACCGACCGCGAGCATCGCCAGCAGGTGGTCGAGGCCGAGCAGCGGGTGGCTGATGCCCGAGAGCAGGCCGGCATGGTCGTGGCCGGGGTGAGCCATGGCCAGTGTGGGCGTGAGCAGCAGGGCCAGGGCGGCGCAGATTCTTTTCGGGTTCATGATGTTCTCCTGATGGGTCAGAGGGCACCGAGCATGCCGTGGCGTTCTATGAAGGCGATGATGCGGTCGAGACCTTCGCCGGTTTTCTGGTTGCTGAAGACGAAGGGTTTGTCGCCGCGCATCAGTTTCGAGTCGCGTTCCATGATCTCCAGCGAGGCGCCGACCATGGGCGCGAGGTCGATCTTGTTGATCACCAGCAAGTCGGATTTGCAGATGCCGGGGCCGCCCTTGCGCGGCAGCTTGTCGCCAGCGGAGACATCGATCACGTAGATCGTCAGGTCGGACAGTTCCGGGCTGAAGGTGGCCGACAGATTGTCGCCGCCGGATTCGACGATGATCAGGTCGAGACCGGGGAAGCGCCGGTTGAGTTGTTCCACCGCCTCCAGGTTGATCGAGGCGTCTTCGCGGATCGCCGTGTGCGGGCAGCCACCGGTTTCCACGCCGATGATGCGTTCCGGGGCCAGTGCCTCGTTGCGCACCAGGAACTGGGCGTCTTCCTGTGTGTAGATGTCGTTGGTGACCACCGCCAGGTTGTAGCGCTCGCGCAGCGCCTGGCACAGTGCCAGGGTCAGGGCGGTCTTGCCGGAGCCGACCGGGCCGCCGATGCCGATGCGCAGGGGTTGGTTGTTCATCTGTGGTTCTCCAGTCAGGATCGGAACAGGCGGCTGTATTGGCGTTCGTGCGCCATGCTCGCCAGGGCCAGGCCGAACGCGGCGCTGCCCCAGTTATCGGGATCTATGTCACTGGCGTGCTGCTGTGCCTGGCGCAGTACCGGCAACAGTTCGGAGGTCAGCCGCTGGGCGGCTTGCTGGCCGAGCGGCAGGGATTTCATCAGCACCGCCAACTGGTTTTCCAGCCAGCTCCACAGCCAGGCGGCCAGCGCTTCCTCCGCGTCGATCCGCCAGGCGCGGGCGGCCAGTGCCCAGCCCAGCGCCAAGCCGGGATCTTCGATGCGCTGGAACAGTGCGCGGGCCAGCTCGTCCAGTTCGGGCAGGCCGTCGAGCAATTGCCTGAGCGAATAGCCCATCTGCCGGCTTTCCAGGCGCAGTTCGCGGGTTTCGCGGCTGGCCTGGTGCTGTTCTGCGAGCCGTTCCAGGCGCACCCAGTCTTCGCTGGCCGCCGCCTGGCAATGGGCCAGCAACAGTGGCGCCTCGAAACGCGCCAGGTTCAGCAGCAATTGGTCGTGCAGCCAGCGCTGGGCGCTGTCGGCGTCGCTGACGCGAGCGCTTTCGATGGCCTGCTCCAGACCCTGGGAATAGCTATAGCCGCCGATGGGTAACTGCGGGCTGGCCAGGCGTAGCAAACCCCAGGTTCCATACGGGTTCACGGGCGGCTGCCGAACTGGTGCAGCAGCGGTGCGTAGCTGAATTCGGCGTCGCCGGCATGCGAATGGTGATGGCCGCCGCCATAGGCGCCATGCTCGGGCTGGAAAGGCGCTTCGATGGCTTCGGTGCGAGCGCCGAGCTGGGTCAGCATGTCCTTGAGTACATAGTCGTCGAGCAGGCGCAGCCAGCCATCGCCAATCTGCAGGGCGACATGGCGGTTGCCCAGGTGGTAGGCGGCGCGCGTCAGTTCGAAGGCGCTGGTGCAGGTGACGTGCAGCAACTGCTCGGGGCGCGCCTTGACGCGTACGATGCGGCCATCCTCGGCCAGCAGGCATTCACCATCGCGCAGGGGGGGCTGGCCGCGCTCGAGGAACAGGCCGATATCCTCGCCTGCCGTGCTGAAACAGCGCAGGCGGCTCTTGCTACGGGCGTCGTAGTTCAGTTCCAGTTCGGCATCCCAGGTCGGGGGCGGTGTGGTGCGTTGGCGTATGACCAGCATGAAAGCGTTCCGAATCCAGTCGAGTAGGCAAGTCGAGCAAAGTGCTTGCCAACTCGATGCGCACTGCGCGTGTACCGATGCGTGCATGGAAATGAGGCGATCGCATGCTTCATGGTGGGGCTTTATTGATTGTCGTGCTCGTTATTGGTGCTCAATAGCTCGCGCACCATATAGATGGCGGGAATCCGATAGCTGGCCAGGTTGTCGAGTTGCTGCGGCTCCAGCCGGTCATGCCGGGCATAGCCCTGGCGCGCCCAGAAGTCGTGGGATTGCTGTACCGAAACCAGCGCCGAATAGCGCAAGCGGAGCCTGCGGGCTTGCTCCAGCGCATGCCCGACCAGGGCCGGGCCGATGCGGCGGCCCGCCGCCCGGGGGTGCACGGCGAGGTCATGCAGGTAGAGGCAGTCGGCCTGTACCTGCTGCTGGAACTCGCCATCCAGCGGCGTTACCTTGCCGACCCGCGAAGGATAGGCGAACAGGTAGGCACAGACGCCCTGGCGGTCTTCGGCGACCCAGCCGAACCCGGGCTGGCTGGCGAGGCGCGCGCGTACGACGCTTTCCTCTTCGAGGACATCGACGGGATAGCACTCGGCCTGGATGGACATCACGTCGGGAATATCGCTTTCGCACATGGGCCGCAGATCGAACATGGGGGGATCTCGCTGGAGTTCGGGTAGCCGATGATAAGCCAGGTTGGCGCGCTTATGGCATGTGCAGGGCGATCGCGCCCTGCCCGGGCAAGCCGCTTCGGTGAAGGCGCTGAAGGCTGGAAAGCTGGACGATAGACACCGGTTGCCATGCTCTTTCGTTCAGCCTCCAGCCTTGCAGCGCCCGGCTCGGCCCTTTGCGGTGAACAGCGCGGGCACCCCGCTGGCATGCGGATGCTGCCTGACACTGGAAGCTTTTCGGCGCATAATTAGCAAGCTAATCATTCTGTCGCGGGTTGCGTTTTGAACCAAGACAACAAGCCTTTTTTCGGTATCCTGCTGATCCTTGCCGCTGGCCTGCTGCTGGCGAGCCATGATGGCCTTTCCAAGTACCTGACCCAGTTCTACCCGGTGATCCTGGTGGTGTGGGTCCGCTATGTGTCGCAGACCGGGCTGATGCTGATGCTGTTCACACCGCGCATGGGCCGCAGAGTGTTCCAGACCGCACGGCCACTGTTGCAATTGTGCCGTGGCGCCAGCCTGGTGGGGGTGAGCCTGCTGTTCATCAGTGGCTTGAGTTATATTCCGCTGGCCGAGGCGACGGCTGTCATCTTCCTTACGCCCATGCTGGTTACCCTGGCCAGCGCCTGGCTCGGCGAGCGGATCGGCACCGGCCAGTGGGCGGCGGTGATCTGTGGCTTGCTGGGCGTACTGGCTATCGTGCGACCGGGGAGCGCCCTGTTCACGCCGGCGATACTGTTGCCGATAGGCGCAGCGCTGTGTTTTACCCTTTACCAGTTGCTCACGCGCCGCTTGAGTGGAACGGATCACCCGGTCACCAGCAACTTTCTTTCCAGCCTGGTCGGCAGTGTGGTGTTGAGCGTGCTGGTGCTTTTCAACTGGCGAGTGCCCTCCGTCGAGGATGCGCTGCTGATGGTTTCGCTGGGTGGCCTGGGGATGATCGCGCACCTGCTGCTGACCCATGCTTTTCGCTATGCCAGCGCGGCGACACTGGCCCCGTTCACCTACGGGCAGATCCTGTTCGCCGGGCTCATCGGTTACTTCGTCTACCGGCACACGCCGGACACCGGAGCGTTGCTGGGTTTTGCCGTGATCATCGGCAGCGGCCTGGGCATGGCCTACCTACAACGCCGACAGCACAGGCTCGCTGTCGGCTAGCGGATATCATTGAAGAATGCGTGCGAGAGAAAAATAAATGCAAAGACTGTCCCATCACACCTTGAGAACCAATTTCCGTCAGTTGCTCGCGTCCGACAGCTGCTACCACACCGCCTCGGTGTTCGATCCGATGTCCGCGCGCATCGCCGCCGACCTTGGTTTCGAGGTCGGTATCCTCGGTGGCTCTGTGGCCTCCCTGCAGGTACTGGCCGCGCCGGACTTCGCGCTGATCACCCTGAGCGAGTTCGTCGAGCAGGCGGTGCGCATCGGGCGGGTCGCCCGCCTGCCGATCATCGCCGATGCCGATCACGGTTATGGCAACGCGCTCAACGTGATGCGCACCGTGGTCGAGCTGGAGCGCGCCGGCATCGCCGCGCTGACCATCGAGGATACCCTGCTGCCGGCCAAGTTCGGCCGCAAGTCCACCGACCTGATCGGCCAATTCGAGGCGGTCGGCAAGATCCGCGCGGCGCTGGAGGCGAGGGTCGACCCGGAGCTGTGCATCATCGCCCGCACCAATGCCAAGGTGATCGGCATAGAGGAAGTGATCGCCCGTGCCCAGGCCTACCAGACCGCTGGCGCCGATGGTATCTGCCTGGTCGGTATCGAGGATTTCGAACAGCTCGAACAGGTTGCGGAAAAGCTCAGCGTACCGCTGATGCTGGTGACCTACGGCAACCCGCGCCTGCGCGATAACGCCCGCCTGGCTGCGCTCGGCGTGCGTATCGTGGTCAATGGCCATGCCGCCTACTTCGCGGCGATCAAGGCCACCTACGACTGCCTGCGCGAGCAGCGCCAGATCGATGCCTGCGACCTGAATGCCTCGCAGCTCTCGGTGAAGTACTCCACCGCCGAGGAGTATCTGGAGTGGGCCGAGGAGTATATGCAGGTCAAGGAGTGAGCCGCGACGGCTGACCCGGCAGGGCGCTTGCAAAACGGTGCTTTGTCGTCCATATCTTCCGTCTGGGCCATTCATCACCGGGAGAACGCTCATGGCAACCGGCTGGGCGCAAGATGGCGCCGTTCAGGAGCAGATCGACAGTACCATCGAGGACGCCGTGCAGCGCGTGCGCAGTCAGTTGCCCAGGGGCGAGAGCCTGAGCCACTGCGAAGAGTGCGATGCGCCGATCCCCGAGGCACGCCGCCAGGCTGTCCCCGGTGTGCGCCTGTGCGTGGCCTGCCAGGGCGAGCATGATCGCGAGCAGGCGCAGTTCAGCGGCTACAACCGACGCGGCAGCAAGGACAGCCAGTTGCGCTAGCAGCGATTTGCGTAGGGGCGCTGGGCGCCCCACCTTGACGGTCGACGACGCTATCCCTGGTGCGCACGGCGCACCCTATGGCAAGGCGCCAGACAGATTTCCCATTCTGTTTGCCGGGTCACGGTGCTGGCCAGGGTGTCGTCTCGCCAGGGGACGCACGGCACAGGGTATCGGCCAGCAGTTTGAATTCCTGCCCGCGTGGATGGGTGCGTCGCCACACCAGCCCGATGCGCCGGTACTCGCCGCCGCGCAGTGGCCGGATGGCGACCCTGGACTGATCGACATGGCGGGCTGCCAGCGCTGGCAGCAGGGTGCAGCCCCGGCCGGCGGCGACCAGGTGCAACAAGGTTTCCAGGCTGGTGGCGCGGCAATCCATGGCGCCGTCCGCCTGCGGCTCATGGCGTTGGCAGATGCCCAGCGCCTGCCCACGCAGGCAGTGGCCGTCGGTGAGCAACAGCAACTCGAGGTCGTCCAGTTCAGCGGTCGCCACCGTGGCCTGTAGCGCGAGTGGATGATCCGCTGGAACGGCTACCAGGAAAGGCTCGTCGAACAGTACACGCAGTTCGTAGACATCCAGGTCGAGCGGTTCAGGCAAGGCTTGCACGGTCGCTTCGCATTTCATGCATTCGGCCGAACGGGCGAACGCCGCCAGCGGATTCGGCAGGGCCAGCAAGGCGACTTCCAGCCCACCGTCATCGAGCCGTCCGCACAGGTCGGCGGTCAGCCCCTCCTGTACCACCAGTTGCAGCTTGGCAAAGACCTCGCCGACCGTTTGCAGCAGGTGCGGCAGATAGTAAGGCGCCAGGGTCGGAATGATGCCCAGCGTCACTGCGCCTTCCAGCGGGCTCGCGCGCATGCGGGTCAGAGCCAGGATGCCGTCGGCCTCGGCGAGCAGGCGTCGTGCCCGTTCGACGATCCGTTCGCCGATGGGGGTCAGCGCCGGTCGTCCGCCCTGGCGGTCCACCAGGGTCTGGCCGAGGTAGCTCTCCAGCTTGCGTAACTGGATGGACAGCGTGGACTGGGTGATATGGCATGCATCGGCGGCCCGGCCGAAATGACGATGATCGGCAAGGGCAATCAGGTAGCGCAGTTCACGCAGGGTCAAGGGAGTCTCCTTTGGCAGGCGGGACGCGGCCTGCACGGCGGCGAACGGATGCATGGCTACGACAGGGTGTCGCGGAGCAGCGGAGTCGCCGCGGGGAGAACGATCGACGCCGCTGCCCCAGGTGCGCCTGGCGCACCCGGAAAGCCGCTGTCATCCACTGCGACACTCGATAGTGGGGGGAGGCTAGCAGTCGCGGCCATGCCAGCCGAATCGAGACGTTCAATCGCCGTCATTGATTTTTGCGATAGCCTGCCCGGGTTTCCAGCGATGATCGGAGCAGCGCCCCGGTCGGAGGGCGACCAGGGCTCTGCTGTGGCGGGGCCCGGCCCGTTTACCGTTAGGGGTCTGTTGACGTTTCGTCGCAAGCCGCGTTGTCGCGAGAAATAGCCCCCGGTCAGGCCGCGCCCGTTCCTGACGGGCTTGCGGCATTCACTCCATCCCTGGAGATTGCGCAGGACGCGGGTAATGGCCACTCCCTTGTCAAGTCCTGCAACGACAGCGGGGACTATTTCTCGCACAATCCGAAGGACCGGGCCAGTTTTACACGAGGCTGCGTTACTCGATGGCTCATTTAGCCCACTACAAAAACGCCAGGAGCGTTTTGGGGCGTAAGCCCCGAAGGGGTGAAGCGCATGGACGCGCTGAACAAACTTCGCATCTCGCGCCTTGCCTCGTGCAAAAACTGGCTCCGGCGCGGTCGCGTCGAAACGTCAACAGACCCTATGTCAGAGCTGCTGCTCGAAACGGTCGAGTTCCATCACTTTGCTCCAGGCCTTGACGAAGTCCCGGGCGAACGACTCCCTGGCGTCGCTGGCGGCGTAGTACTCGGAGATCGCGCGCAGTTCCGAGTTGGAGCCGAACACCAGGTCGACAGGGGTCGCTGTCCATTTGAGCGCGCCGCTGTTGCGGTCGCGGCCTTCGTACAGCCCCTCGCTCGACGCCTTAGACCAGACCGTGGACATGTCCAGCAGGTTGACGAAGAAGTCGTTCGACAGACTGCCCGGGTTATTGCTGAGCACACCGTGCCGGCTGCCCCCTGCGTTGGCGTCCAGCACACGCAGGCCGCCGACCAGTACGGTCATTTCCGGCACGCTCAGCGTCAGCAGGTTGGCCTTGTCGACCAGCATTTCGGCTGGAGAGAGGCGGGCGTCCTGGCTGTAGTAGTTGCGGAAGCCGTCGGCCTTCGGTTCCAGTGCGGCGAACGAGACGATGTCGGTCTTGTCTTGCGAGGTGTCCATGCGTCCCGGTGTGAATGGTACTTGCACATCGTGGCCGGCCTTGCGGGCGGCGGCTTCGACGGCGGCGGAGCCGGCCAGTACGATCACGTCGGCGAGGGAAACCTGCTTGCCGCCCTTGAGGCCGGCGTTGAAGTCCTTGCGGATGCGTTCCAGCCTGGCCAGCACTTTCGCAAGTTCGGCTGGGTCGTTGACAGCCCAGTCCTTCTGCGGAGCGAGACGCAGGCGCGCACCGTTGGCGCCGCCGCGCATGTCGGAACCGCGGAACGAGGCCGCCGAGGCCCAGGCGGTGCGGACCAGTTCGGCGTTGCCGAGGCCCGAGGCGAGGATTCTGGCCTTGAGCGCTGCCGTGTCCTTGGCGTCGATCAGCTTGTGGTCGAGCGCCGGGATCGGGTCCTGCCACAGTAGTTCTTCCCCGGGCACGTCGGCGCCGAGATAGCGCGTGCGCGGGCCGAGGTCACGGTGGGTCAGCTTGAACCAGGCCTTGGCGAAGGCGAGCTCGAACTCCTTGGGGTTCTCCAGGAAGCGCCGCGCTATCTTCTCGTAGGCCGGATCGACGCGCAGCGACAGGTCAGTGGTGAACATGATGGGGGCATGGCGCTTGTCCTTGATGTGCGCGTCGGGAACCATCGCGGCGGCCGCTGGATCGGACGGGATCCACTGGACCGCGCCGGCCGGACTCCTGGTCTGCACCCAGTTCCAGGCGAAGAGGTTGGAGAGGTACTGGGAGGTGAATGTCGTCGGGCTGGTGGTCCATGCGCCTTCCAGGCCGCTGGTGATGGTGTCTTCGGCGTTGCCTTTGCCGCATTTGTTCTTCCAGCCGAGGCCCTGTTCTTCGACGGCGGCGGCAGCCGGGTCGGCGTCCAGGCATTTTTCCGGGCTGTGCGCGCCGTGCGCCTTGCCGAAGGTATGGCCGCCGGCGATCAGCGCGACCGTTTCCTCGTCGTTCATGCCCATGCGGCCGAAGGTGTCGCGGATGTCCCTGGCGGCGGCGAGCGGGTCGGGCTTGCCGTCGGGGCCTTCCGGGTTCACATAGATCAGGCCCATTTGCACCGAGGCCAGCGGGCTTTCCAGCTTGCGATCGCCGGAGTAGCGGCTGCCTGGCTTGTCGCTGGTGGCCAGCCATTCGCCTTCGTTGCCCCAGTAGACCAGGTCGGGCTCCCAGTCATCGGCACGGCCGCCGGCGAAGCCGAAGGTCTGCATGCCCATCGATTGCATCGCGACGGTGCCGGCCAGCACCATCAGGTCGCCCCAGGAAATGCTGGCGCCGTACTTCTGCTTGACCGGCCACAACAGGCGGCGTGCCTTGTCCAGGCTGACGTTGTCAGGCCAGTTGTTGAGGGGGTCGAAGCGCTGCTGGCCGCCGTCGGAGCCGCCGCGGCCATCCAGCGTGCGGTAGGTGCCGGCGCTGTGCCAGGCCATGCGGATGAAGAAGGGGCCGTAGTTGCCGAAGTCGGCCGGCCACCAGTCCTGCGAGTTGGTCAGGGTGGCCTCGATATCCTTTTTCACCGCCTCCAGGTCGAGGCTCTCGAACGCCTTGGCGTAGTCGAAATCCGCTGCCATGGGGCTGGAGGACGGGTTGTGCTGGCGCAACATGGAGAGGTCGAGCCGGTCGGGCCACCAATCCTGGTTGCTCATCGGGCTGGCCTGCAACGCCGGCGCAGCCGCCAGCAGGGCGGCGGATAGCAGGCTGGCGCAGCCCAGCAGGCGTCGAGGGGAAAGGGTAGTACGCTCCATGAGTCGCTCCTTTGCTGTCTTTGGGTCGTGACGGGCAAGGTAGCGGGCATGAAAAGAGGCGAGAAGTTGATAGTCTCAACCCCTGCGATTGAGGATTTCCACATGCCGGGCCCGCCCTGGGTCTGTTGACGTTTCGGCATGGATGGCCGGATCGGAGGCACAAGCGGACAGCCGAAAAGCGCTTGGCTGGAGGCTGAACGAGCGGCACACGGCGCCAGCGCTTTCGTCCAGCGTTCAGCCATCAGCGCTTTTAATCGAAGGCCGAAGGCCGCTTGTGCCTCGAAGAAGCCCGTTCGGAGGGCTGGATTGGAAATATATTTCCATCCGAATCAATAAGTTAAAGCGAAACGTCAACAGCCTCTAGCACATCGAATGCGCTGTAGGGGGCGCCGTGCGCGCCGGGGGTCGTGGCGTCGGACGTTCAGGTGCGCGGGCACCCTGCGTTCACTGCGACACTCGACCCTGGCAAGGTGCTACGCGGTGCGCTGCCGGCAGGCGCCCCGCGCGCCCTGCTAGAACAGGAAATACCGCTGCGCCATCGGCAGTACTTCGGCTGGCTCGCACCAGAGCAACTGGCCATCGGCCTTGACCTGGTAGGTCTGCGGGTCGACCTCGATGTCCGGCAGGTAGTCGTTGTGGATCAGGTCGGTCTTCTTCACTTCGCGACAGCCCTTGACCACGCCGATGCGCTTCTGCAGCCCGAGTTTCCGCGGTACGCCGGCGTCCGCCGCGGCCTGGCTGATGAAGGTCAGGCTGGTGGCGTGCAGCATGCCGGCGTAGCTGCCGAACATGGGGCGATAGTGTACCGGTTGCGGCGTCGGGATCGAGGCGTTGGCATCGCCCATCAGGCTGGCGGCGATGGCGCCGCCCTTGAGGATCAGGGTCGGCTTGACGCCGAAGAAGGCCGGGCGCCAGAGCACCAGGTCGGCCAGCTTGCCCACCTCGATGGAGCCGACTTCATGGCTGATGCCGTGGGTGATCGCCGGGTTGATGCTGTACTTGGCGATGTAGCGCTTGACGCGGAAGTTGTCGTTGCCCGGCGCATCCCCGGGCAGCGGGCCGCGCTGCTTCTTCATCTTGTCGGCGGTCTGCCAGGTGCGCGTGATCACTTCGCCGACGCGGCCCATGGCTTGGCTGTCGGAGCTGATCATGGAGAAGGCGCCGAGATCATGCAGGATGTCCTCGGCGGCGATGGTCTCGCGGCGGATGCGGCTTTCGGCGAAGGCCACGTCCTCGGCGATGCTCGGGTCGAGGTGGTGGCAGACCATCAGCATGTCCAGGTGTTCGTCGATGGTGTTGCGGGTGAACGGCCGGGTCGGGTTGGTCGAACTGGGCAGCACGTTGGCGAAGCCACAGGCCTTGATGATGTCTGGGGCGTGGCCGCCGCCGGCGCCCTCGGTGTGGTAGGTGTGAATGGTGCGGCCCTTGAAGGCGCCCAGGGTGGTTTCGACGAAGCCGGATTCGTTGAGGGTGTCGGTATGGATCGCCACCTGGATGTCGTACTGGTCGGCCACCGCCAGGCAGTTGTCGATAGCGGCGGGCGTGGTGCCCCAGTCTTCGTGCAGCTTGAGGCCGATGGCGCCGGCCTCGACCTGTTCGATCAGCGGCTGTGGTAGCGAGACGTTGCCCTTGCCGGTGAAGCCGATGTTCATCGGGAAGGCGTCGGCGGCCTTGAGCATATTGGCCATGTGCCAGGGGCCGGGGGTGACCGTGGTGGCGAAGGTACCGGTGGCCGGGCCGGTGCCGCCGCCGATCATGGTGGTGGTGCCACTCATCAGCGCCTCTTCGATCTGCTGCGGGCAGATGAAGTGGATGTGGGTGTCGATGGCACCGGCGGTGAGGATCATGCCCTCGCCGGCGATGACTTCGGTGGCGCCGCCGATGGCGATGTCCACGTCCGGTTGGATGTCCGGGTTGCCGGCCTTGCCGATGGCGGCGATACGGCCGTCCTTGAGGCCGACATCGGCCTTGACGATGCCCCAGTGGTCGATGATCAGTGCGTTGGTGATCACCGTGTCGGCGACCTCGGCGGCGTTCAACTGGCTCTGGCCCATGCCGTCGCGGATGACCTTGCCGCCACCGAATTTCACTTCATCGCCGTAGCTGGTGAAGTCCTTCTCCACTTCGATCCACAGCTCGGTATCGGCCAGGCGCACCTTGTCGCCGACGGTGGGGCCGAACATGTCGGCGTAGGCCTGACGGGAAATCTTCATGCTTTGAGTTCCTTCCAATTCGCTGGAGGCTAAAGGCTGGAGGCTGGACGAAAAAGCAGCTCATCCGTCCAGCCTCTGGCCTCCAGCCGCTCTTGTCGTCTTTTCAGATATTTCCCATCACCCGCCCGGCGAAGCCGAACACGCGGCGCTGGCCGGCCAGTTCGACCAGTTCCACCTCGCGGCGCTGGCCCGGTTCGAAGCGTACGGCGGTGCCGGCGGCGATGTTCAGGCGCATGCCGCGGGCGCTGTCGCGGTCGAAGTCGAGGGCGTCGTTGACCTCGAAGAAGTGGTAGTGCGAACCGACCTGGATCGGCCGGTCGCCGCTGTTGGCCACCGTCAGCGTGCAGGTGCGACGGCCGGCGTTGAGTTCGATGTCGCCAGGCTGGATCTGGTATTCGCCGGGGATCATGGGTGGGGCTCCTTGCAGCTTGTGGCTAAGCGATGGGTTGGTGCACGGTGACCAGCTTGGTGCCGTCGGGGAAGGTGGCTTCGACCTGGATTTCCGGGATCATTTCCGGCACGCCTTCCATCACCTGTTCGCGGCCGAGCAGGGTGGTGCCCAGGTGCATCAGTTCGGCCACCGTGCGGCCATCGCGGGCGCCCTCGAGCAGCGCGGCGGAGATATAGGCGATGGTTTCCGGGTAGTTGAGGCGGACGCCTCGCGCCAGCCGCCGTTCGGCGAGCAGGCCGGCGGTGAATATCAGCAGCTTGTCTTTTTCACGGGGGGACAAGTCCATCTCAGGTGCTCCAGATTCGTGGGGGTACGGCATCGCGGCCCAGCAGGGCGGGGCGCAGCAGATGCCACAGGTCGATCAGCCAGGCGCGTGCATGCAGCGCTTCGGCGGCCAGGCAACGGCCGAGCAGCAGGCCGGGCAACTGGGTCAGGTCGGCACGCAGGCCGGGGTGCCGGGTGGCCAGTTCGCGGCAGCGTTCGAGCAGCCCGGCATCGGCTTCTCCGGTGACGATCAGGGTGGCGAACACCGGCTGGCCATCGAGGCCGATGGGCGAGTCGAGCAGGCCGTCGCCGCCTTCGACGCGCTGGCGCTCATGCCACAACAGGCGGCCATCGCGGCGGATCTCCAGGCGCGCCTGCAGGTGCCCGAGGTCGAAGCGTTCGCCGCTGGCCGGGCGGCCCAGGGCGATCACATCCCAGTAGCACAGGCGGGCGTCGCCGAGCAGGTCGATGCGGCTGTCCAGGTGCGCCTGGGCGGCGGAATAGACGATGGTTTCCTGCGGCAGCCACTCCAGGGTCGCGCCCGCCTCGACGCGCAACCGCAGTCGTTGATGCGCCGGGGCGGCGGCGCGATACCATTTGGCCGCGCCGGGGCTGGTCAATTGTGCCCAGGCGTTCTCGCCGACTGTCGCGGTGATGTTCAGCCGGTCGCCGCCGGCGATGCCGCCGGGCGGGTGCACGATGATGTGCTGGCACACCCCCGGCCCTTCGGCGTGCAGGTGCTTCTGCACCCGCAAGGGGCCGAGGTGCTTCCTGTGCACTGGAACGGTGCGACCCAGCAAGCAGGCATAGCCCAGCTCCAGTTCGGCCTGCCAGCTTGGCGTGAACGGTGTGTGCGGGGCATTCATGGCAATCCGAGGAGGCTCTGTCCGGTCGATGGGACAAGACAGAGCAAGAGGCGTGCCTTCTGCGCCCTGAAGGTGCAGCGCGGATGCCTCAGTCGCGGTCGATGGCGAACGACGACCAGGCCTGGCGCGTCGGCATCACTTCCACGCGGTTGATGTTGATGTGGTCCGGCAGGCTGGCGATGTAGTGGATCTGCTCGGCGATATCCTCGGCGCTCAGCGCGGTGGTGCCGCGGTAGAGGGCATCGGAGGCGGCCTGGTTGCCCTTGGTGCGGACCAGGGTGAACTCGGTCTCGGCGATGCCCGGCGCGAGGTCGGTGACACGCACGCCGGTGCCCTGCAGGTCGCAGCGCAGGTTGTAGCTGAACTGTTTGACGAAGGCCTTGGAGGCACCGTAGACGTGGCTGCCGGGGTAGGGCCACTGGCCGGCGATGGAGCCGATGTTGATGATGCTGGCGCCCTTGCCGGTGCGCAGCAGGCTGGGCAGCAGCGCGTGGGTGACGTTGACCAGGCCCTTGATGTTGGTGTCGATCATCGTGTGCCAGTCCTCCAGCGCCACGTTCTGCGCCGGTTCCGGCGCCAGTGCCAGGCCGGCGTTGTTGACCAGGGTGCGGATCGGCAGGAAGGCTTCCGGCAGTTCGGCGACCACCTTCTGCACGGCGTCGCTGTCGCGCACGTCCAGTGTGGCGATATGCACCGGCACCTGGCCGGCCAGTTCGTCCTGCAGTGCCTGCAGGCGTTCCAGGCGGCGACCGCTGAGTACCAGCGACCAGCCGTCGGCGGCGAAGCGGCGGGCGCTGGCCTGGCCGAAACCGGATGTGGCGCCGGTGATGAAGACGACTTTGCTCATATTGACCTCTCAGGTTGGGGAATGGGCTGGGCGGTTTCAGAACCTGCTCACGATCCGCTGCGCGTCGGCCCTGCTGCATTAAAAACAGGCTCACAGCCAAAGGTTGAACGTGCTTCAGCACGGCCCCGAAGGTGGGCGAAGCGAAGCAAATGCTCATTTACCATTCGTAAACTGCGCTTTTGACTCACTGCGTTCGCCCTTCGGGCCAGCGTGGCTGTTACTCCCTTCGGTCGTTGTGCCTTGCAGGGCTCCAGCTCGCGAGATCGTGAACAGCTTCTCAGTCGGCCAGTTCCAGGAATTTGCGGACCCGCTCGGTATCCGGGCGGGTGAAGAATTTCTCCGGGTCGGACTTCTCGATGATCTTGCCCTTCTCGAGGAACACCACCTGGTCGGAGACGGCGCGGGCGAAGTCCATTTCGTGGGTCACCACGATCATCGTGTAGCCCTCGGCGGAAAGGTTCTTCATCACCGTCAGCACCTCGCCGACGCGCTCGGGGTCGAGGGCCGAGGTGGGTTCGTCGAAGAGGATCACTTCCGGGCTCATGGCCAGCGCGCGGGCGATGGCCACGCGCTGTTTCTGGCCGCCGGACAGGGTGTGCGGGTAGGCATCCTGCTTGTGCTGCATGCCGACCTTTTCCAGCAGGGCGCTGGCGGTGGCGCGTGCTTCGTCGCGGGAGATGCGCTTGACCTGCATTGGCGCTTCCATGACGTTGTGCAGCACGGTCAGGTGCGGCCACAGGTTGAAGCTCTGGAACACCATGCCGGTACGAGCGCGGATGGCCGCCAGTTCGCGGTTGCCCATGGCGCGTCCGGTCTTCTCGTCGACGCCGATGCGCTGGCCGGCGATGCGGATGGTGCCTCGGTCCGGCTGCTCCAGCCAGTTGATGCAGCGCAGCATGGTCGACTTGCCCGAACCGGAAGAGCCCAGCACGCTGACCACTTCACCCTTGTTGACCACCAGGTCGATGTCGCGCAGCACCTCGACGCCGTCGAAGCTCTTGCTCAGCCGCTCGATGCTTACCGCGGGTATGTCAGACATGTTCGAATCCTCGTTTGACGCCGAAGCGACCGGCCCACTTGAGGGCCAGTTCCAGGCAGATGCTGATGGCCCAGTAGATGGCGATGACCACGATGAAAGCCTCCATCGGAATGAAGTAGGTGGCCGACACGGAGTTGGCCGCCGCCGTCAGTTCCTGCACGGTGATGATGGTGAGAAAGGCGGTGTCCTTGAGCGCATAGATCAACTGGTTGCCCATCAATGGCCGGGTCTTGATCACCAGTGGCGGCAGGATGATGCGCAGGAACAGCCGCAGCGGCGTGAAGCCATGGGCCTTGGCCGCCTCGATCTGGCCCTCGGGCATCAGCACCCGGGCGCCCCGCAGGATTTCCGCGAAGTAGGCCGCGTGGTAGATCGCCAGGGCGATCAGGCCGGCGCTCCAGGCGCTCATTTTCAGGCCGAGGGAAGGCAGGCCGTAGTAGAGCAGGTAGGCCAGCACCAGGAACGGCAGCATACGCATCAGGTCGATCAGCCAGCGCAGTGGCCGCGTGGCCCAGCCACCCTGTTCCAGTTGGTACAGCAGCGCGGCGCCGAGGATGAAGGCGGCGCTGACGGAAACGAAGAACAGCAGCAGGGTATTCAGTGCGCCCGCCAGGAAGGCGTCGCGCGCATCCCAGAGAATCAGCCATTCGCTCATGGGTCTATCTCCTTACATGGCCAGACGGCTGGCTTTCTTTTCGGCGATGGCTTGCAGGCGCAGCAGGATGCCGATGATCAGCATGTACAACAGCCCGGCGGCGAGGATCGGTGGCAGCGGCTCGTAGGTGACCGCCGAGATGCGGTTGGTGACGCGGGTCAGGTCGACGATACCGATCACCGCGATGGCGGGGCTGCTCTTGATCAGGAAGGACATCTCGTTGACCAGGCCGGGCAGGCTGCTGGTGAGCATCTGCGGCAGCATGATGCGGCGGAAGAACAGCCGGTTGGTCATGCCGCAGGCCAGCGCCGCCTCCTTCTGTTCACGGGAGAAACTGATGAAGGCGGAGCGCCAGATTTCCGCGTTGAACGCGGCGGTGTTCAACGTCAGCGCCAGGATCGCCGCCGTTTCGCGGGAGAGCCCGAGGCCCAGGGTGGGGCCGGCGAGGAACAGGAACAGCACCAGGGTGACCAGCGGTGTGGCCCGGGCCAGGCTGACGTAGGTGACCAGCAACTGGTCGAGGAAGGGAATCCGTGCCATGCGCAGCAGGGCGATGCCCAGGCCGACCAGCACGCCGATGGCGATGGAGACGCCGGATATCCACAGGGTGGTCCAGGCGCCTTCGAGCAGCAGTAACCAGGCTTGACCATTCATGTCGTGAACCCTCGAAGTGGCAGGTGCGGGCCACCGCTAGGGCGGCCCGCCGGGGACTCATTCGATATTCGCCAGTTCGTGGAACTGCTTGACGCTGGTGATGGGTTCGAGCGGCAGGTCGTCGAAGGATTCTCCGAACCATTTCTGTTGCAGCTCGGCCAGCCGGCCGCTGGCATGCACTTCCTGCATGAAGGTGGTCAGCAGCTTCAGCAGTTCGGGGCTGTTCTTCGGCACCGGCCAGGCGGCGAAGCCGTTGCCGGAAACCGGCAGGCCCTTGGCGAAGACCTCGGGCTTGGCCTTGACCAGGTCGTTGACCGAGGTCACCGAGTTGACCACGTAGTCCAGCCGGCCATTGGCCAGGTCGGCGTAGATTTCCGGGTAGGACGGGTATTCCACCACCTTGCCGAGCTTGCCGCCGCCGGCTTCGAGCATTTTCTTCAGTTCCGGCAGGCGTGCCAGCAGGGCGCTGCCGGCCTGCAGACCGACAGTCTTGCCGCTCAGGCTGGCGATGTCGCCGATGCTGTCGTCGCCCTTGCGCTTGACGTAGTAATGCTGCGCCGAGGCGAACGGCGGGGCGAAGTTGAACACCCGCAGGCGGTCATCGGTGACCAGCGCGCCGGTATAGCCCATGTCGTACTGGCCGGAGGCGACCGAGGCGAGCAGGCCGGTCCAGGGCAGGATTTCCTGGCGCACGTCGAAGCCGGACTTGCCGGCGAAGGCCTTGAAGTCTTCCAGCAGGTCCTTGTGGAAACCTTCCGGCTTGCCGTCGACGATGAAGTTGAACGGCGCATAGTCGTCTTCGGTGGCCACCGCCAGGTAACCGCGTGCCTTGACGTCGGCCAGGTCGGCCTGGGCCGTCAGGCAGGCGCCGAGCAGGCCGGCGGCAAGGGCCAGCTTGCGTAGCAGGGTGTGCGCCTTGGCCAACGATGGGGTATCGATCGAGTGCTTCATAGGTCTGCTCCAGTTGACGAGAAGGTGTTCCTGGCATCTTGCAAGGCCCTGGCCATACCATAGGGACAGTTGGCCCGATTGGTCTGGCCAGTTGGACGTCTGGCGCACTCCTTGCTGCGCCAATGGCAATTTCACCCTGGCAACGGCGGCGATGATAGATCACTTCTTTCACCTTGATTTCGACCAGCGGCGCGGCCTCCAGGAGCAACTGCGGGAGTCGCTGGTTTCGGCGATTCTGGCCGGCGGTTTTCCCGCCGACGAGCCCTTGCCCTCGTGCCGCAAGCTGTCGCAGCAACTGTCGGTCTCGCGCAATACCGTGGCGCTGGTCTACGAGAGCCTGCTGGACAGCGGTTACTTGATCAGCCGACCGCGCAGCGGCTATTACCTGCACCCCGACTACAGCGCTGTCGATCCTGAAGAGGCCCCACCACGCCTGGCACCATGCCTCGATATTGGGCGGGCGGATGGGGATGGTGCCGGCAATGCACCATCATGGTGCGATCGCTACAAGCTGGCTGTCGGTATCCGCCATGGGCTGTTGCGGCCCGGTAACTGGCGGGACTATCGCTATCCCTTCATTTATGGCCAGCCGATCGACTCGCTGTTTCCCCTGGAGCGCTGGCGCGAGGTTTCGCGCAACAGCCTGCGCAATGACCGCGATCACGGCTGGCTGCGCGACGGTTTCGACCAGGACGATCCGGCGCTGATCGAGCAGTTGCGCACCCGCGTGCTGCCCAAGCGCGGTATCTGGGCGCGTCCCGACGAAATCCTGCTGACACTGGGCTCGCAGAATGCGCTCTACCTGCTGGCCGCGCTGCTGATGAACGGCGATGTGCGGGTGGGCATGGAGAACCCGGGCTTTCGCGATGCGCTCAATGTCTTCGAGCTGCGCGAGGCCGAGGTCCATCTGCAGGAGGTGGATGACCAGGGCATGCTGGTCGACCCGCGGCTGGAGGGTTGCGATTATCTCTATGTCACGCCGGGCCATCAGGTGCCGACTGGCGTCAGCATGAGCGCGCCACGACGCCAGGCATTGCTGGCGCAGATCCGCCAGCACGACCAGGTGCTGATCGAGGACGACTACGATGCCGAGCTGAATTTCGACAGCCACCCGCAACCGGCGCTCAAGGCCAGCGACAACAGCGGCCGGGTGATCTATATGAGCAGCCTGTCGAAGGCGTTCGCGCCGGGCCTGCGCATGGGCTATCTGGTGGCCGATGCCGAACTGGTCGGCGAACTGCGTGCACTGCGCCGCCTGATGTATCGCCATCCGCCCATGAACAACCAGCGCATGCTCGCCGAGTTCCTCGCCCAGGGGCACTACGATGCGCACCTGCGGCGCTTCCGCGAGGAGCACTGGCGCCGTCGCGAGTTGCTGGAGCAGGTGATGCACAGCCACCTGGGCGATTGCCGGCACCTCGGCAGCGTGGGCACCGGTGCCTTCTGGCTGGCCGCGCCGGAGGGCGTCGATACCCAGCGCCTGGCCTGGGCGGCGGCGCAGCGCAGTGTGCTGATCGAGCCGGGCGCGCAGTTCTTCTTCGATGCCCGGCCGGCGCGCAACTTCTTCCGCCTCGGTTTCCATGCCATCGAGGCCGAGCGCATCCAACCGGGAATACGCGAGCTGGCGCAGGTGCTGGAGCGGCAGGCCTCGGGCTGAAGGCGCCGAGGCGCGTCGGCCTTGGTTCGTGAGATTCTGAACAGGTTCTCAGCCCCTGGCCTTTCAACGTGTTTATGCGACTTGGGGGGGGGATTCCGCTGCTGGGTGGGTCAGGCCTATGGCCCGGAGAAGCGTTGGCCGGGCTCGCAGCGAATAGCGAGGTGACGGCGAGAAAAAGCCCGCCTCGTCGTTCCCGCGCAGGCGCACGACTGTCCAGCACGATTAATGCCTGAGAATGATTTAGCCTGTTGTAATTCCATTTCGCGCTTTCATGCCTGCACTGTCGATAGTGTTTTCAGGTAGGCGGGCAGTTCCATTCCCTCCTTGCGGGCTATGCGGTGTACCCATCTGGCCACGTCCGACGTTCCCCTGCTCCCGCAAGGGGAGAAGGGCGAATAGCTTGAGCACAGCGATGTGCGTACAACAAGTTGTGCCATTGCTCGACTGTCGCGGCCCATGACAGCGAGATTGAGTCGACATGCACGGGTTCAAGCCGTTCCCTTCAGGTTTCACAAGCCTTCCAGCCCCCCTAAGGCAAAATACATACCGGACAGTATTGCGCGCAGGCGGGAACCCAGGTGCCACGGTCGCAGGCTCACCCGCTCTTATCCTTCAGGCACCGCCGGAAGTGGCTGTGCGGATGCCAGGTGGCGGCGAAGAGCTACAGGGATGTATTCACGCGTGCTCCGTCCCGCCACCTGGCACCCGCACAGGAACGCGGACCCCGAGAGGCGAAGAGGTGTGCATACAGTAGTCTGCGAGAGGATGGGTAGCGCCCGTCAGGGCGCTTTGGATAGAGGATGGGTAGCGCCCGTCAGGGCGCTTTGGATAGAGAATGGGTAGCGCCCGTCAAGGCGCTTTGGATAGAGAATGGGTAGCGCCCGTCAAGGCACTGTTGCGATGGCCCGGACTGCCTGCCTGCCTGGCGGGAGAGGGAGACATGCCCCACTGTTCATTCTGGCAAAGACCTTGAGAGGCGTGGCGCTCAGAGGGTGCCAAGGACCTCGTCGATGGCGGCCAGCCCCTGGCGCACCTCCGGCTCCTGGATGATGCACGGCGGTACCACGTGCAGGCGGTTTTCCACGACGAATGGCAGCAGCCCGCGCTCCAGCAGCCCGCTTTTCAGCTTGGCCATCAGTGCCGCCGGCAGCGGCGTTCGGCGCTGCCTATCGCTGACCAGTTCCACCGCCCAGAACAGCCCCAGGCCACGCACCTCGCCGATCAGCGAATGCTTGTCGGCCAGCGCCCGCAGGCCCGGGCCGAGGATTTCCTGGCCGATATGCCGGGCATTGTCGACGATGCCTTCCTCGGCCATCGCATCCAGTGTGGCGACGATGGCGGCCATGGCCAGCGGGTGGCCGGAGTAGGTCAGGCCGCCAGGGAAGTAGTGCGTGTCGAAGTATTCGCTGATCGGCTGCGAGACCATCACGCCGCCGGCGGGCACATAGCCGGAATTGACGCCCTTGGCGAAGGTGATCAGGTCCGGCCTGACCTCGAACTGGTCCAGCGCCAGCCAACTGCCGGTACGGCCGAAGCCGGCCATCACTTCATCGAGTATCAGCACGATGCCGAATTCGTCGGCGAGGGCGCGCACACCCTTCAGGTAGCCCGCCGGCGGCACCAGGATGCCGGCGGTGCCGGGGATGCTTTCCAGCAGGATGGCGGCGATCGAGTTGGGGCCTTCGCACTCGATGACGCGGCGCAGGTGCTTGAGCGCGCGGCTGCATTCTTCCTGTTCGTCGGCGGCGTCGAATTCGCTGCGGTACAGGTAGGGGTTGAAGAAGTGCACGTGGCCGCGGGCGTATTCGTTCGGCACCCGGCGCGGGTCGCCGGTGGCGACGATGGCCGCGCCGGTGCCGCCATGGTAGGAGCGGTAGGCCGAGAGGATCTTGTCGCGGCCGGTGAACAGCCGCGCCATGCGCATGGCGTTTTCATTGGCGTCGGCGCCGGCGTTGGTGAAGAACACCTTGGCGAAGTTCTCCGGCGCGTGGGACAGGATGCGCTTGGCCGCTTCGCCACGCATCAGGTTGGCGGTGGCCGGGGCGATGGTCGCCAGGCTGGCGGCCTGCTGCTGGATGGCGGCGATCACCTTGGGATGCTGGTGGCCGATATTGGTATTGACCAGTTGGCTGCTGAAATCCAGGTACTCGCGCCCGGCGTAGTCCCACAGCTTGCAGCCGGCGCCGCCGGCGATGACCAGCGGGTCGAGCGCGCCTTGCGTGGACCATGAGTGGAAGACGTACTGGCGGTCCAGTGAGTGAACGTAATCGTTGCTGACGGGATGGCTCATGGTTGACCTCTTGTGTCCGCTGGGTTCTGCCTAGGCGAGTGTCGTGTCGGGTATCGAGTGTCGCGATCATGCAGAGGGATCGCGCTATGCACGGCAAAGAGCCGAAAACAGCGCTGGACAGTTGGAGGCTGGACGAAAGAGCGGGGCATCCGGTGTTTTTCGTCCAGCGTTCCAACCTCCAGCGCTTTTATCGAAGCACCTGCCGGTTCATAAGTGTTTTCACCATAGGAGCAATCGCCCGCGCGCCGTAGGGCCAGATACTGGCAATCAGCGGGCCAGTCAGATCGCCACCAGGGCGCGCACGCCGTCGGCTTCCATATCGGCGCCGCGGCCACGCTGGACGATCTCGCCACGGCTCATCACCAGGTACTGGTCGGCCAGTTCGGCGGCGAAGTCGTAGAACTGCTCCACCAGCAGGATCGCCATGTCGCCGCGCTCGGCCAGCCTGCCGATGACCTGGCCGATCTCCTTGATCACCGACGGCTGGATGCCCTCGGTCGGTTCGTCGAGGATCAACAGGCGCGGCTGGCTGGCCAGTGCCCTGCCAATCGCCAGTTGCTGCTGCTGGCCGCCCGAGAGGTCGCCGCCACGGCGCTGTTTCATTTCCAGCAGCACCGGGAACAGCTCGTAGATGAAGGCCGGCACCTCCCTGGCCTGCCCGGCGCTGAAGCGCGACAGGCCCATCAGCAGGTTTTCCTCCACCGACAGGCGCGGGAATATCTCGCGCCCCTGGGGCACATAGGCGATGCCGGCCTGCACCCGCAGGTGTGGCTTGAAGTGGGTGATGACGCGGCCCTCCCAGCTCACCGAACCCTCTTTCGCCGGCAGCAGGCCCATCAGGCACTTGAGCAGGGTGGTCTTGCCGACCCCGTTACGCCCGAGCAGGCAAGTGACCTCGCCGACCCTGGCTTCGAACGACAGGCCACGGAGGATATGGCTGCCGCTGTAGTATTGGTGCAGCTTCTCGACTTGGAGCATGCTTTTCTTCCCAAAACAGCCGCTGGAGGCTTGAGGCTGAAAGCTGGACGAACAAGCGACTCCCTCGTCCAGCCTCCAGCGCTTTTATCGGCTTTATCGTCCGAGATACACTTCTATCACCCGCTCATCGTTCTGCACTTGGGCCAGCGAGCCCTCGGCCAGTACGCTGCCCTGGTGCAGCACGGTGACGTGGTCGGCGATGCTGCCGACGAAGCCCATGTCGTGCTCAACCACCATCAGCGAGTGCTTGCGCGCCAGGGACTTGAACAGTTCGGCGGTGAATTCGGTTTCCGCGTCGGTCATGCCCGCCACCGGCTCGTCGAGCAGCAGCAACCTTGGTTGCTGCACCAGCAGCATGCCGATCTCCAGGAACTGCTTCTGCCCGTGGGACAGCAGCCCGGCCTGGCGCTGGCGTTGGTCGTGGAGGCGGATGCTGTGCAGCACCTCGTCGATGCCGTCGCGCTGTTCACCAGAGAGGCGTGCGCGCAGGCTGGCCCATACCGAGCGGTCGGCCTGCTGCGCCAGTTCCAGGTTTTCGAACACCGACAGAGCCTCGAACACCGTCGGCTTCTGGAACTTGCGGCCGATCCCGGCCTGGGCGATCTGTGGCTCGCTCAGGCGCGCCAGGTCGAGGGTTTCGCCGAAGAAGGCGCTGCCGCTGGTGGGGCGGGTCTTGCCGGTGATCACGTCCATCAGGGTGGTCTTGCCGGCGCCGTTGGGGCCGATGATGCAGCGCAGTTCGCCGACGCCGATGTACAGGGTCAGGTCGCTGAGGGCCTTGAAACCGTCGAAGCTGACATGGATGTCCTCCAGGCTGAGGATGGTGCCGTGGCGGGTATCCAGCCCCTGGCCGGCGACGTGGCCGAGGCCGATGGCTTCGCGGCCGCTGCCCGCCAGGTGCGAGCTGTCTTGCGCGCTGGCGCTCATGGCCTGTCCCTCCGGTGCAGCAGGCCGATCAGGCCCTTGGGCAGGTACAGGGTGACGATGATGAACAGCGCGCCGAGGGCGAACAGCCAGTATTCCGGGAAGGCCACGGTGAACCAGCTCTTCATGCCGTTGACCAGGCCGGCGCCGAGCAGCGGGCCGACCAGCGTGCCGCGCCCGCCGAGGGCGACCCACACCGCCGCCTCGATGGATTGCGTGGGCGCCATCTCGCTGGGGTTGATGATGCCGACCTGCGGCACGTAGAGCGCCCCGGCGAGGCCGCACAGCACTGCGCTCAGCACCCAGATGAACAGCTTGTAGCCACGCGGATCGTAGCCGCAGAACATCAGGCGGTTCTCCGCGTCGCGCACCGCGGTGAGGATGCGCCCGAACTTGCTGCGCGCCAGCGCGAAGCCCAGGTACAGGCTGCCGGCGAGCAGCGCGACGGTGGCGATGAACAGCGCCGCGCGGGTGCCCGGCGCGGTGATGGCGAAGCCGAGGATGCTGCGGAAATCAGTGAAGCCGTTGTTGCCGCCGAAGCCGGTCTCGTTGCGGAAGAACAGCAGCATGCCGGCGAAGGTCAGCGCCTGGGTCATGATCGAGAAATACACACCCTTGATCCGCGAGCGGAAGGCGAAGAAGCCGAACACCAGCGCCAGCAGGCCCGGCACCAGCACCACCAGGCACAGCGCCCAGAGGAAACTGCTGGTGCCGTACCAGTACCAGGGCAGTTCGTTCCAGGCCAGGAAGCTCATGAAGGCCGGCAGGCCATCGCCGGCGCTCTGGCGCATCAGGTACATGCCCATGGCGTAGCCGCCGAGGGCGAAGAACAGCCCGTGCCCCAGCGACAGCAGCCCGGCATAGCCCCAGACCAGGTCGAGGGCCAGGGCGACGACGCAGTAGCAGAGGATCTTGCCGACCAGGGTCAGGGTATAGGCCGAGACATGCAGGGCATGTTCCGCCGGCAGCAGGTGCAGCAGCGGCATGGCGAGCAGGATGGCGGCGACCACCACGGCCAGCGCCAGCGTCAGCCCGGGGCCGGCTTTCTGCGCCAGCGTCAGTGCGAGGGGCTGGTTCATGGGCGATGCTCTCCAGGGCAGGCGGTGTGCACAGGCGTTCTCCCTCTCCCCCAACCCTTCTCCCGCAAGGGGAGAAGGGAGCCCGTACGGCGCTGTGGCTGAGCCGCGCATTGAAACAAGTCTGTCCGCGCGATTGCGAGTTTCTGTGCCGGCAAGGCAGTGAAGATGGCGGCTTTCATCAGTCGATCAGCCTCCCTTTCAAGGCGAACAGTCCCTGCGGGCGCTTCTGGATGAACAGGATGATCAGCGCCAGGATGAGGATCTTGCCCAGCACCGCACCGATCTGCGGCTCCAGGATCTTGTTGGCCAGCCCTAAGCCGAAGGCGGCCAGCACGCTACCGGCCAACTGGCCGACGCCGCCCAGCACCACCACCAGGAAAGAGTCGATGATGTAGCTCTGGCCGAGGTCCGGGCCGACGTTGCCGATCTGGCTCAGGGCCACGCCGCCGAGGCCGGCGATGCCCGAGCCGAGGCCGAAGGCGAGCATGTCCACGCGCCCGGTGGGCACGCCGCAGCAGGCGGCCATGTTGCGGTTCTGCGTCACTGCGCGCACGTTCAGGCCGAGGCGGGTCCTGTTCAGCAAGCACCATGTCAAGGCGACGACAAAGAGCGCGAAGACGATGATGACGATACGGTTGTACGGCAGCACCAGGTTGGGTAGCACCTGCAGGCCGCCGGACAGCCAGGACGGGTTGGCCACTTCGACGTTCTGCGCGCCGAACAGTACGCGCACCGCCTGGATCAGGATCAGGCTGATGCCCCAGGTCGCCAGCAGGGTTTCCAGCGGGCGGCCATAGAGGTGGCGGATGATGCCGCGCTCCAGCGCCATGCCGACCGTGGCGCTGACGCAGAACGCCACCGGCAGCGCGGCCAGCGGGTAGAAGTCGAGGAACTGCGGCGCCAGGCGCTGGAACGCCAGTTGCACCAGGTAGGTGGAGTAGGCGCCGAGCATCAGCATCTCGCCATGGGCCATGTTGATCACCCCGAGCAGGCCGAAGGTGATCGCCAGGCCGAGGGCCGCCAGCAACAGTACCGAGCCCAGGCTCATGCCGCTGAAGGCCTGGCCGAGCAGCTCGCCGACCAGCAGCTTGCGCTTGACCTGCGCCAGGCTGGTTTCGGCGGCGGTGCGCACCGCCGGGTCGCTTTCCACGTCGGCTTGCAGCAGGGCCTCCAGGCGGCTGCGCGCCTGCGGTTCGCCGGTTTCGCCGAGCAGGCGCGCGGCGGCCAGGCGCACCGCCGGATCGGCATCGGTCAGTTGCAGGTTGGCCAGCGCCAGGGCGAGGGCATCGCGGACGGCATCGTCGCGTTCCCCGGCGTGCAGGGCGCCGAGTCGTTGCAGTTGCCCGGGCTGGGCCGAGCGCTGCAACTGGCGGGCGGCGGCCAGCCGCTCGGCGCTGTCGGCACTGAGCAACTGGTGGCTGGCCAGGGTAGTGGCGAGCAGGCCGCGCAGGCGGTTGTTCAGGCGCAGCTTGCGCGGCGTGCCGCTGGCCGCGGCGCCGCCGTCAGCGGCCTGCCAGGCGCCATCCTGCTCGATGAATGCGCGTTTGTCGCTATCGGCGGCGATACGCCCCTGTTGCAGCGCCAGCAGCAATGGCAGGCGCTCGCGGCTGGGGCTGGCGGCCCAGTCCTGCAGCAGTTGTGTCTGCCGCCCGGCATTGGCGGCGACGAAGTCGTCGGCCTCGCTGGCGCTGGCGCCAAGGGGCAGCAACAGCAGCAGGCCCAGGAGCATTCCGGTAAAGGCAGTGGGCATGAACGGCCCTCGAAGGAAAGGAGACGATTAAGGGCGCTGGAGGCTGGACGAGGTCGCCTCTGCCAACCTTCAGCGCTTTAGATGGTTTGCGCGGCGGGAAGCCGAGGCGTCGTTCGCACGTTGAACCTCAAGCCTCCCGCGCGGTTATCGTCAGTTGCTTTTCTGCGGGTGATCCGGTTTCTTGTCGTTGCCTTCGATATACGGGCTCCACGGCTGGGCGCGGATCGGACCGTCGGTTTCCCAGACCACCGAGAACTGCCCATCATCCTGGATCTCGCCGATCATCACCGGCTTGTGCAGGTGGTGGTTCTTCTCGTCCATCTTCAGCGTGAAGCCGCTCGGCGCGGCGAATTCCTGGCCGGCCATGGCGGCACGTACCTTGTCGACATCGGTGGTGCCGGCCTTCTCGACCGCCTGCGCCCACATGTGCAGGCCGACGTAGGTGGCCTCCATCGGGTCGTTGGTCACCACGCTGGCGGCGTTGGGCAGGTTCCTGGCCTTGGCGTAGGCCTTCCATTTGGCGACGAATTCCTCGTTGACCGGGTTCTCCACCGACTGGAAGTAGTTCCACGCCGCCAGGTGGCCGACCAGCGGCTTGGTGTCGATGCCGCGCAGTTCTTCTTCGCCCACCGAGAAGGCCACCACCGGCACTTCGGTGGCTTCGATGCCCTGGTTGGCCAGTTCCTTGTAGAACGGCACGTTGGAGTCGCCGTTGACGGTGGAGACCACCGCGGTCTTGCCGCCGGCGGAGAACTTCTTGATGTTGGCGACGATGGTCTGGTAGTCGCTGTGGCCGAACGGTGTGTAGACCTCTTCGATGTCCTTGTCCTGCACGCCCTTGCTGTGCAGGAAGGCGCGCAGGATCTTGTTGGTGGTGCGCGGGTAGACGTAGTCGGTGCCGAGCAGGAAGAAGCGCCTGGCGCCGCCGCCATCCTCGCTGAGCAGGTATTCCACCGCCGGGATCGCCTGCTGGTTCGGCGCGGCGCCGGTGTAGAAGACGTTCGGCGACATTTCCTCGCCCTCGTACTGCACCGGATAGAACAGCAGGCCGTTGAGCTCTTCATAGACCGGCAGTACCGATTTTCGCGACACGCTGGTCCAGCAGCCGAAGGTCACGGCGACCTTGTCCTGGGTCAGCAACTGGCGGCCGCGTTCGGCGAACAGCGGCCAGTTGGAGGCCGGGTCGACCACCACCGGCTCCAGTTGCTTGCCGAGCACGCCGCCCTTGGCGTTGATCTCGTCGATGGTCATCAGCGCCATGTCTTTCAGCGAGGTTTCGGAGATGGCCATGGTGCCGGACAGCGAATGCAGGATGCCGACCTTGATCGTCTCGGCGGCCTGGAGGGTCCAGGACATGCCCATGGCGACGATGGAGGCGGAGAGGGTGAAGGCCTTGATCAGACTGCGTCTTTGCATGGTGGTTGCTCCATTGTTGAAGAGGGGACTTCCTGCCGGGGCGTGGCCGGCCGCCGGGCGTTGTGCAGCATATGCAGGGTGATGGTGCGTACCGCTGCCTTGCTGGCCTCTATATGGTTCCTGAGCAATTGCTGTGCCTCATCGCGGCGCCGCGCGAGAATTGCCCGGAGAATCTCCGCATGTTCTTCGTAGGTGGCCGCCACGCGCTCGCCCTGGGTGAAGTCGAGACGCCGGATAATGCGGATTTTCTCGCTGGTTTCCCGGTGGATCCGTGCCATTTCCCGATTTCCGGCCAACTCCAGCAGATGGCAGTGGAACTGCTCGTCGAGCTGGCTGAGCGCCGCTTCATCGCTCAGTCTTTCTTCTTCATGCACTATCCAGGTGCGCATGAGTGATTCGAGTGCGGCATGCAGCACGTTCGCGGGGCGCTCGCACAGGCGCCTGACGGCCTCCATTTCCAGGGTGACGCGGACCTCGTAGAGCTCTTCGAAACGTTCGAAATCGAAGGGCCGTACTTGCCAGCCGCTGCGGAAATACACCTCCAGGTAGCCTTCGCGCGCCAGGCGGTCCAGGGCCTGGCGCACCGGCGTGCGGCTGACCGCCATGCGCGTGGCGATCTCGCCTTCGGAAAAGCGGTCGCCGGGCAGCAGGCGGAACTGGCCGATGTCGTCCTTGAGCCGGGCATAGATATGCTCGGCCAGGTTGGCGGGTCGTTGCTGGCGGCGGCTGGCGCCGGTCAGTTGCATGGCGTGGTGCCGCTGATGAAGGCGCGCCAGCCGCCGAAGGCGGTGATGTCGCGCGCCTGGCGCAGGGCCCAGGGCTCGCAGATGAAGCCTTTCACACTGCGGCCATCGGCCAGGGTCAGGTTGCCGATGCCCAGCGGCGCGGGAATCTCCGCGACGAACTCGCCGAAGCGCGCCAGTGGGATATCCCACAGTTCGACGATGATCGGCACGCCATCCTCGGCCCGGGCCAGCCCGGGCTTGGGCGGCACGCTGCCGGCCAGGGCGTAGAGGCGGTAGTCGGCGGAGGTCAGGGTCTGCTCGACCAGCACCGCATCGCGGCTGGTGAGCTGGAAGTTGAGCGGCATGCCGGTCAGGTGCGCGCCGACCACGGCCAGCCGTACGCTGCCCGGCGCGGCCGCGGCCGGTTGGCCCGCCAGCGCCGGCAGGCGCCGCCCGGTGGCGCCGAGGGGCAGGTCGATATGTGCCTGCCAGCGCTGGCCGAAGGCGCTCAGCGCCTGGTCGTGCCAGGCCGGGGCGATCAGCGTGATACCGGCTGGCAAGCCATCCGCGCGCAGGCTGGCCGGCAGGGCCAGGGCGCAGAGGTCGGCCAGGTTGGTGAAGTTGGTATAGGTGCCGAACTGGCTGTTGAACAGCACCGGCTCTTCGGCCATCTGCGCACGGGTACGGATGGTCGGGCTGGTGGGGACGACCAGGGCGTCGAAGCCGGCCAGCAGATCGTTGATCCGGCGGCTCAGTTCGGCGCGCCGGTATTCGGCGCGGTAGGCGTCGCAGGCGCTGTAGTCATGGCCGTTGGCGACGATGCCGCGCACCACCGGTTCGATCTGTTCGGCATCGACATTCTCCAGGGCGACGGTGCGTTCCGCGACCCAGGCGCCCTGGTAGAGCTGCTCGGCCAGCAGGCGGAAGGGTGTGAAGTCGATGCTTTGCAACTTCACGCCGAGTGCCGCCAGGCGTTCCAGCGCCTGCTCATGGGCGGCCCGGGCCTGGCTGTCGCCGAAGAACTCCAGTGTGTCCGGTACCGCGAAGCGCGGCGTGGCGCCCATGCCCACTGGCGCGCTGTTGGGATTGCGCCGCGAGTACGGGTCGGCGGCATCGTAGCCGCCAGCCAGGGCTGCCACGCTGGCGGCGTCGGCCACGCTCAGGGCGAACACCGAGATGCAGTCCAGCGTCCGGCAGGCGGGCAGCAGGCCGCTGGTGGAGAGCCAGCCCTTGCTCGGCTTGAGGCCGACGATATTGTTGAAGCCCGCCGGCACCCGGCCCGAACCGGCGGTGTCGGTGCCGAGGGAGAACGGCACCAGGCCGCGGGCGACCACGCTGGCGGAGCCGGAGCTGGAGCCGCCGCTGACGTAGGCCGGGTCGAAACTGTTGGGCACCTCGCCATAGGGCGAGCGGGTGCCGACCAGGCCGGTGGCGAACTGGTCCAGGTTGGTCTTGCCGATCAGCACCGCGCCGGCCTTGCGCAGGCGGGCGACCACCTGCGCATCGCTGCCGGCGATATGGCTGAACCCCGGGCAGGCCGCGGTGGTGGGCCAGCCGGCTGCGTCGATATTGTCCTTGATGGCGAACGGCACGCCGTACAGCGGCAGCTTGTCGAGATCGCCGCCGGCTTCGGCCAGCAGGTCGTCCAGTTCGTGCAACTGGGCCTGCAACTGTTCCGCGCTGGCCAGGCTGATCCAGGCGCAGTCCGCCTGGTCGAGGCTGGCGAGCAACTGGCCGAGTCGTTCGGTGGGGCGTTGGCCATCGAGGTAGGCGAGTTTCCAGTCGGCCAGGGTGAGTGCGTGGGACATGCTCTGAGATTCCATCTTGTATCCAAGTTGTGGGACTCCCTTAGCAGTGTCCGTGCCATTTACTATCTTAATGATTCAAAAGGATTTTATTTTATTCATCGGTGGCGACAGGGGTTTCGTGCACCCTGTTGGCGCAATGCTTGCGCCGTGTTGGGGCGGGTTCAGGCCGCCACCTTCAGCCTGCGCCCATTGGCTGCCGGCCGCCGTAGGGTGCGCTGTGCGCACCGGGAATGATCGCTCAGCTGCGCACGGCTCATCCGACGATGGCTGATGTATGCTGTGCGCTGCCCTATGCCCTGGAAGCGTCGCCCCATGTCACGTCCTCGTCGCCCCTCCGATCCACGCTCCGGTCACCGGGGGGGCGAGCGTCCCAGGCGTGTAGGCAGGCCGGCCCCCGAGCAGCCGCGGCTGCTGCTGTTCAACAAGCCCTTCGATGTGCTGGCCCAGTTCACCGACCAGCAAGGCCGTGCCACCCTCAAGGATTTCATCGCGCTGCCCGGCCTGTACCCGGCTGGCCGTCTGGATCGGGACAGCGAGGGCCTGCTGCTGTTGACCAACGATGGCCGCTTGCAGGCACGCATCGCCGATCCGCGGCACAAACTGCCGAAGACCTATTGGGTCCAGGTCGAGGGCGAGATCGGCGAGGAGCAGTTGCAGCGGCTGCGCGACGGCGTGCAGCTCAACGACGGGCCGACGCGCCCCGCCGAGGCCCGGCGCCTGGGCGAGCCCGAGCTCTGGCCGCGCCAGCCGCCGGTACGTTTTCGCAAGAGCATCCCTACCGCCTGGCTGGAGCTGGTCATTCGCGAGGGGCGCAATCGCCAGGTCAGGCGCATGACCGCCGCGGTCGGCCTGCCCACCCTGCGGCTGGTGCGGGTGCGTATCGGCCCCTGGGCGCTGGATGGCCTGCAACCGGGGCAGTGGAAAGATATCGAGCAGGGCGACCGCGCTATGCTGCTGTAGCGGTCAAGCCCTCGATAAAAGCGCTGGATGCTGGAGGTGGAAACCCTGGTTTCGGCCAGGCAACGGCGTGCTTTTCGTCCTGCCTGAAGCCTTCCTGCGCTGTTTCCGGCTTTTCGGGCACGTAGCTCGATCGGCCTGGGATATCGAGTCAAAGCGCTTGTAGCGCGAATGCTTCCCATCAATAATCGCCGCTTCGCCAACCACCGTTCGAGAATGATGTGACGGATGCCGACCTCAAGGCCCTGTTCCTGGCTCATCGTGATGAATTGCAGGTTTACCTGAGGCGCCGCGTCGGTTGCCAGGAAACGGCGGCCGACCTGACCCAGGAGACTTTCCTGAAGCTGGCCGAGCGGGAAGATCGCTCGCGCATCGAGAGCGTACGCGCCTATCTGTTCCAGAGCGCCCGCAACCTGCTGGTCGATCATCGCCGCCGCGAGCGCTATCGCCAGGGCGAGGAACTCACCGAGGAACAGCGCCAGCGTCACGAACCACTGACGCCGCCGCTGGAGCAGCGCATCGCCGCCAGCGAGCAGCTCGAACGCCTGTATGCCATCATTCAGGCCATGCCGCCACGCTGCCGTGAAGTCTTCCTGCTGGTGCGCCTGGAAGGGCTCACCTATGCGAGGATCGGCGAGCGCCTGGGGATTTCGCCGAAAACCGCTTTCAGTCATATGGTCCGGGCGCTGGAACTGCTGGAACAGCATACCCGCGAGTTACCATGACGCCCCCTCCCGCTGACCGCGAGCCTGCCCGGACCATGCCTGAAACCACGTCATCCCAATCCTCGCCGAGTATCGAGCGTCAGGCCGCGACCTGGTTCGCCCTGATGCTCGACGAGGACATGCGCCCCGGCCAGCGGGAAGCCTGGCAACGCTGGATGGCCGCCGACCCGCGCCATGCCGCCGCCTACGAGCGCCTGGCCGGGCTGTGGCAGGATGCGGCCGAGCTGCCGCCGATGCCAGGCGCCGGCGAAGCCACGGTGTCGGCACGCTGGTCACGGCGACGGCTGCTCGGCTGGGCCAGTGCCGCCAGCGTGGTACTGGCGGGCGGTTCGTTGGCCCTGCAGCAGCCCCGGGGCGAATTCCACTCCCGGGTCGGCGAACTCAGGCATGTGCGACTGCCGGATGGCTCCACTGTCGAGCTGGCGGGCGATAGCGCCATCCGTATCGATTTCAGTGATAGCGTGCGGCGGGTCGAGTTGCTCGAAGGCGAGGCGTTCTTCCAGGTCGCCGCCGATCCGCTGCGTCCGTTCGGCGTGGAGGCCGCTGGCGGCCGCAGCCTCGCGCTGGGCACCGCCTTTTCGGTCAGCCACGAAGCCGCGGGGGTCCGTGTGATCGTTACCGAGCACCAGGTGCGTGTCGACGCGGCGGGCCAGCAGGTACGGCTCGATGCCGGCCAATCCGTGCGCTATGACCGTCGCGGGCTGGGCAACCTGCGCGGGGTCGATCCGCAGCAGGCGCTGGCCTGGCGCCAAGGCCAACTGGTGTTCTTCGACACACCGCTGGATGAGGTGATCGAGCATCTGCAGCGCTGGCGCCCGGGCACCATCCTGATCACCGACAGGCGCCTCGCGCGCCGCCCGGTCAGCCTGTTGATCGACCTGCGGCGCAAGGACGGCATGCTCGACCTGCTTGGCAAGACCCTGCCCATCCATATCGACCGCTACGGCCCGCTGACCCTGATCCGCCCGCAGTCCTAGCAGGTGGTTTTTCAACGGCCTGCTGGAACGAGTGCCGCGCCGCGGCCCCGCGTAGGGTGAGCCGCGCGCACCACGCCGCTAACCTCACCCTACGCCTGAGCAACCGGGCAACGACTGGCGCAGGAGCGGGCTTGCCGCTCGGCCCACGAAAAAATCTCGCGACCCACCCAGGTATTTCCCGGGGTCATGCGTCTTCCTGCTGGTGAGACTCGTTCTCGAATTCATCAGCCAAGGAACAATGACATGATACGAAGCGGTAAGGGGAGGGCGCGCAAGCCGGTGAACTGGCCTGTGCTGGCACTGAGCGGCGTACTGGCGGGCGTTCTGCCGGCCCTGGCGATGCACGCCGAGGCGGCGCAGGGCAGCGAGGAATCCCTGCAACGACCATTCGATATCCCGGCCCAGCCGCTCAGTGCCGCGTTGCTGGCCTTCACCCGCCAGAGCGGGCTGGACGTGGTCGTCGACGGCGTGCTTGAGGCGGATTTGCGCAGCAGTGCGATCAAGGGCAGCTACAGCGCCGAGCAGGCCCTGGGGCTGCTGCTGCGGGACAGCGGGCTGGGCTTTCGCTGGGTGGATGGCAGCAGTGTGCTGATCATGCGGCTGTCGGTACCCTCGGAGGCCCTGGAGTTGGGCAGCATCGGCATCAGTGGCACGTTGCTGAGCGCACATGACGAATTGCCGCCTGAGTATGCCGGTGGCCAGGTGGCGCGCGGATCGCGGCTGGGTATCCTGGGCAATGTGGATATCATGGATGCGCCGTTCAACGTCACCTCTTACACCGCGCAGATCATCGCCGACCAGCAGAGTTCGTCGCTGGCCGGCGTGCTGTATAACGACCCCTCGGTGCGCTTCGCCACCAGCGATGGACTGAATGCGGAGAATTTCACCATCCGCGGTTTCGACCTGGTATCCACCGACGTCAGCCTCAATGGCATGTACGGCCTGCTGCCCGGGGCGCACGTGCCGACCGAGTTCATCGAGCGCGTGGAAGTCTTCAAGGGGCCGGCGGCCATGCTGTTCGGCATCAGCCCGTTCGGTGCGGTTGGCGGCGCCATCAACATTGTCCCCAAGCGTGCCGGGGAAGAGCCGCTGGCGCGCCTGACCAGCAGCTACGAGTCCGATGCGCGGCTGGGCCTGGCGCTCGACCTGGGCCGTCGCTTCGGCGCCGAACAGCGGCTGGGCGTGCGCATCAATGCGGCCTGGGCCGACGGCGAGACGGGCGTGGAAGACCAGGAGAAGCTGCGGCGCTTCTTCTCGCTGGGCATGGACTACCGTGGCGACAACTGGAAGCTGGAGCTGGATGCCTACAGCACCGACCAGAACCAGTACAACGGCAGCTCGTTGCATGTCGGGTTCGCCACCCTGGGGCGCGTCATCAAGGCACCGGATGCCGATACCAATGCCCTTCGCGGCATCTACGTCGACCAGGATTCCGAAGGCGTGATCGTGCGTGGCGAATATGCGCTCGGCGAGCAGTGGACCGCCTATGCCGCCCTGGGCAAGGCCAGGTACCGTTACTCGGGCTATCTGAATGGCACCCGGGTCGTCGTGCTCGATGACAGCGGCAATGCCCGCGGGCAGACCTACCACCAGGCGGGCGACTACGAGCGTTCGACGGCGGAAACCGGGCTGCAGGGCCGCTTCGCCACCGGCAGCGTCGGTCACCAGGTGGTCCTCAGCGTATCGGGCCTGAGCTGGGAAACCGGGCTGGCGGATGTATCCCGCAGCACCAGCGCCAGCTACATCACCAATATCTACCATCCCATCTACCCGCTGTTTCCCGGGGATGTCGGCCGCGTCAACCGGACCGCGGAGAATACCTTCACCAGTCTGTCGCTGGCGGATACCCTGTCCTTCATCGACGACAGGCTGCTGCTGACCCTGGGCGCACGTTCCCAGCGGGTGCGCAACAAGAGCTGGAACTCGCGCACGCTGGTGCAGAGTGCCGATTACGACGAAGCCCGGCTGACGCCGGTGCTGGGCCTGGTGGTCAAGCCATGGGGGCCGTCGATCTCGCTCTACGCCAACTACATCGAAGGCCTGAGCGCCGGCCAGTATGTCGGCGACACCTATGCGAACGCCGGGGACACGCTGGAGCCATACCAGACCAAGCAGGTAGAAGCCGGCGTGAAGTGGGACGCGGGCCACTTCGCCAATACCCTGAGCCTGTACCAGATCACCAAGCCCAGCGCGATTTCCGTCTACACGGCCGGCGTTACGCTGCCCGAGTTGAAGGGCGACGGCGAACAGCGCAACCGTGGCCTCGAATGGAACGTCTTCGGCCAGTTGACGCCGCAGGTGCGCCTGCTCGGCGGCATCGCCTATCTGCAGGGCAAGCTGGTCAGTACCGCGGGCGGCAACAACGATGGCAACGATGCCCCGGCGGTCCCCCGCTGGACCGGCAACCTGGGGGCGGAGTGGGATATTCCCTGGCTGGCCGGGCTGACCCTGGATGCGCGGGTGACCTACACCGATTCGCAATACCTCGACCCGGCCAACGACCTGGAACTGCCCAGTTGGAAACGCTTCGATGCCGGTGCGCGCTACACCACGCGGATCGCCGGCAAGGCCGTGGTCTTCCGTGGCAGCGTGCTGAACCTGGCCGACAGCAACTACTGGAGCGGCCGCTTCAACGATGGCATTGCCACCATGGGCGCTCCGCGTACCGTCAAGCTTTCCGCCAGCGTGGACTTCTGAACATGCGCCACCGTCATCACCACGGGCGGTTCGCCGGGGGCGGAAAAGCCTTCGCCCGGGCCTGCGTCCTGGGCATGGCGCTGGCGGCCAGCCATTCCGGCATGGCCGCCAGCGCGATCGCGACACTGTCGCCAGGCGTGCCGGTGCGGGTCGCCGGGGGCGATGCCAGCGAGCGTTCGTGGACCCTGGCGCTGCAAGCCGGGGACTTCCTGCGGGGGCGCGTCATCGGCGGCATTGCCAGCCTGGACCTGCAGGACGAGCGGGGTCGGCACCTGCGGCGCCTGGTCGACGCCAGGGAGTTGTCGCGCGACTTCATGTTGGTCGCGCCCGCCAGCGGCACCTACCGCCTGCTGGCCCGCGACCCCGAGCGCGCCGGCTATACCCTGGTCACTGAGCAAATACTGCCGAAGACCGCGCAACGGCTGGTGCCGGCCACGCCGCGAAGCCCTCTGCTGCGACAGTTGTCCGATCAGCTTGCGTCGTTGTCGGGGGCGGCGGCGCAAGCCGCGCTCGACGCGTTCTGGCGGGACATGGCGGTACGCGGCACGCCATTGGTCGAGAGCCTGTCCGCAGAGGCATGTGCCGGCACCGCTGAAGGCGCCCGGCCCTGCGAACTGCTGGTAAGTTTCCTCTGGCGCGGGGCGAGGCATGGCGTAATGCTGCGCAGCAGCCCCAGTGGCGATCACGACCCCTTGCGGCGCCTGGGCGACAGCGATATCTGGTACCGCAGCTACCGCCTGCCCGCCAGCGCCCGGCTCAGCTACCAACTGGCGCCGGACGTGCCGAGCCTGCCGCGGCCGGCGCTGGAGCGGCGGCGCGCCATCCTGGCCACCGCGCAGCGCGACCCGCTCAACCCGATGACCTTTCCCGTTTCCGGGGTCGATCGCTATCAGCGGCAATCGGTCCTGCAATTGCCGCAGGCGCCCTTGCAACCATGGCTCGAGCCGCGCGCGCACAGCAGCCGGGGCCGGGTCGAGAAGCACCTTTTCAGCAGCCGCTTGCTCGGCAATACCCGCGAGATCACGCTCTATAGACCCGCCGGCTGGCAGGCGGAGGCCAGTGGGCGGGGGCTGCTGGTGGTGTTCGATGCCCATGCCTACGATGGCCGGGTGCCCACGCCGACCATTCTCGATAACCTGCGCAGCGATGGCCTCGTCCCGCCGACGGCGGCGATCCTGATTGGCAATCCGGATGCCGCCGCGCGCGCGGCGGAGCTGCCGCCCAACCGGCTGTTCGCACGCTTTATCGCCGAGGAACTGATGCCATGGGCCAGAAACCAGGGTATCGGCGCCAGCGCCGGGCAAAGCGTCATCGCCGGTTCCAGCTATGGCGGCCTGGCCTCGGCCTACGTCGCACTGCGGCATCCCGAATGGTTCGGTAACGTACTCAGCCAGTCCGGCTCGTTCTGGTGGGGAAAGGCCGATAACGAGGCGCCGAATGGCAACGGCGCCGCGGAAGAGGAGCCGCAATGGCTGACACGCCAGTACGCGCGGCAGGATCGCCTGCCCTTGCGCTTCTATCTGGAAGCCGGGCTGTTCGAGAGCAAGCGCGGCCAGTCAGGCAGCATTCTGGCAACCACGCGTCACCTGCGCGATGTGTTGCGCGCCAAGGGCTACCCGGTCACTCACGCCGAATATGCCAGTGGGCACGACTACCTGCACTGGCGCGGTTCGCTGGCCTGCGGCCTGGTGGTGTTGCTTGGCCCGAAGCCGGAAGCAATGACCGACGCTCAGCGCGGCCTGTGGGACGATGCCTGTCCCGGCAGGCCGTGATGGGCACGAAGACCTTGCATTCAATCATCCCGCGTCAGTACTTCCAGCAGCTCGATCTCGAAGTTCAGGTTGCTGTTCGGCCCGATATGTTCGCCGATCCGGCGTTCGCCGTAGGCCAGGTGCGCGGGTACCCATAGCTGGCGTTTGCCACCGACTCGCATGCCCATCAGGCCCTGGTCCCAGCCTTTGATCACGCGGCCCGTACCGATCACGCACTGGAACGGTTTGCCGCGTTGGTAGGAAGAGTCGAATTCCGTTCCGTCCTCGAGCGTGCCCCTGTACTGGGTGGTGATCAGGGCACCCCTGACCACGGCCTTGCCGTTGCCCAGGTGGATATCGGTGATTCTCAGTTCTTCGTTCATCCTGCCGTCCTGTCGGGTGTCTTCAGGCTTCCAGCGGGAGCCTTGGGTATACTGCACCGGTTCATTATCAACAGGCAGGTATCGACATGCACCAGATCCAGGCGGCCTTTCGGGCGTTAATCTTCAGTTTGCTCGCGGTATTGCTCGCGGCCTGCTCGGGCAGTGGCCCGGAGGCGACGACCGAAAGCTTCTACAAGGCCGCGGCCAAGGGCGATGTGGACAAGGCCATCGGGCTGATTTCCTTTGCCGATGTCGGTGCGAACGAAATGGTGCAGGCCAAGGGCAAGGTGCAGATGATCGTCGGGCAGTTGCAGGCGAGAATCCAGGCCAACGATGGCCTCGATTCCGTCGAGGTACTGTCGTCGACGGTGAGCGAGGACGGCAACCAGGCGACGCTGCACAATCGCTTGAACTACAAGAATGGCAAGAGCCAGGATGACCGGGTGCGCCTGGTCAAGGAAAAGGGCGACTGGAAGATCGCCCTGAAGTGACGGGCGCGTCGCGGTTGCGCTGCGCCCTCCTGCTCGGGTTGCTGCAGGCTCCGGTGGGCTGGGCAGTGTCCCCGCCCGAACGGGCCGAGCCGGGCGACCTGGTCTTCCGGGAGGGCACCGAGGCCATCAGTGCCATGGTCATGGCCGTGGATGGTGGCCAGTACAGCCATGTCGGCATGCTGCTCGGCGGGCCCGGAAACTGGCAGGTGATCCATGCCACCCCGGCAGAGCGGCCCGGCCAGGCCGCTGCGGTGGTGATAGATAGCCTGGCGTTCTTCACCGACCCGCAACGATCGAAGCGCCATGCCATCTATCACGTCGAGGCCCTGCCCCGGCAGCGCGTGCAGGCCGTGCAACAGGCGCGGCAGGCCCTGGGGCTGCCGTTTCGTGTCGGCGAGGCTGGCGGCACCTATTGCACCTTGCTGGTCTGGCAGGCCTGGAAGGATGCCGGGGTGGATTTCGAGGTGCCCTTCGACTATCTCTTCATTCCCATGCTGGCGGGCGAATACCTCCTGCCGGGCGCCTTGAGGACATCCCCCAGGCTACGGCCACTGAGCCCGGACTCCTGAGCTTGGGGCACATCCATTTCGAGGTGTCCGGTACGAATCGGAGAGACTGCTTGCGGCTGGCAGCCGCTACAAGCCCAAAGCCGTGGCAGGTTGCGCAATGTGTTCAGCCGGGAGACGAGGACAACCGGTGCGGTGTTGAGAGACATAGGTGACACATCTAGGTATCCACGAAGGTTTCGCTTCAAACCGATGCTCTCCCACTCGCGAGGCGGCGAACGATTTTTCAGGCACCGTCCCGCGCAGCGAACCGAAAGAAAAGGTCTTCCAGCGAGAGCTCCGGCCGGATCGCGAGCAGCGTGCCGCCCTGGGCGAGCAGACGAGCGATGCTCGCCTGTAGTTCGAGGTACGCAAGCCTGTACTCGAATACTCCCGGACATGGGCTGGAACTTTCGTCGAAAAGCGCGTGGCGGGCTTCGTAACGGATTATCAGGTCAGCCTTCCGCTCGGTTGCCAGTTCCCGGTATGGGCGGACCGCCAGCAGTTTTCCCTTGCGCATGAAGCCGACCCGGTCGGCAAGGCGCTCCATGTTCTGCAACCGGTGAGAAGTCAGGAACAGCGAGCCGCCAGCGCGACGGTATTCATCGAGAATATGCAGGACATTCCCGTGGGCATACGGGTCGAGGCCTGAGAAGGGTTCATCCAGGATCAGCAGCCTGGGTTGAACGGCCATGGCGTGCGCCAGCGCCACTTTCTGCGTGGCCCCTTTGGGCAGTCGGCCGATGAGGCAATGCGCATATTCCTCCACTTCGAGCCTCTGCAGCCAGCACTTGCACCAGGCGTTGGCGTCACTGCGGCGAATGTCATGCCGTGCAAGCCCCGTTCGCAGGACCTCCATGGGCGTGAGGCGCTCATGCAGTGACGGGTTCTCCGCTACATAGGCGACGTGGCTGCGAGCCTGGGCGCGGCGCGCATCATGTCCGTGTAGCGTGACGCTTCCCCGGTAGTCGCGGATCATGTCCAGAATGATCCTGATACAGGTCGACTTGCCCGCGCCGTTCGGGCCGAGCAGAGCCAATGTTTCGCCTTCCTTCAATTCGAAACTCACGTCCCTCAGGATCTGGATGCGTTCGCGTCCGATCCTCAGTGTCTTGCTGACCAGGTGAAAGGACAGGGCAGTGTTCAAGGTCTTTGCTCCATCGGGGGAAGCTCCAGGGTATTCAGGACGATCCGGTCGTCGCTCAACTGGTAGCCCAGGTGCAGTGGGTCGTGGGGGAGTCGCTCGAGCAGCCCGTGCTCGACCAGTTGCTGCAGCCGTTGTAGCGGTCCGTGCCGGCTTTCATAACGGCTTTGGGCGTCACGCAGGGTCTGTAGCCCATGCAGGCGGGTGATGCGCTTTTCCAGCATGTTGCGCAGGCCGGCCTCCCTGGCGCTATCGCGCTGGCCGATCAGGTAGTCCAGCGCCAACCGGGTGTCGCCGATGGATTCGCTGCGCAGCACGATGGCCATTTTGTGCAGTGCGCTGGCATTGTCCTGTACCCGCCTGGCCGCTGCTTCCAGCCGATGTGCCGCGCCAAGCCTGTCGTGCTGGAAAATGACCAGGTTGATGGCATGCAGGAAGAGCGGGACTTCATCCCAGAAGCGGCATTCGAGCGCCGCCTGCAGTATCCGGTTGCTGTCCTCGACCGCGCCGCTCCAGGCCAGCAGTCCGTTTGCAAGGTAGTAGTTGTCCTCATGACAGGGGTTGAGCCTGGCGATCTGCTGCCGGGCCAGGGCCAGTGGCCGGGTCTTCTCTCGTGTATCCGGCAGGCTGGCCGCTGTCACGCGGACTGCTTCGACATTCGCGGCGAGATAACGATCGCCGCCATGCAGGATTGCCAGGGCGGGGGCAGGCATGGCGGGGCGCATAGGCATATCGTGCGATCCTGTGGCCTGCTGTCGAGCCGCCTGCCAGCAAGCGGCGATGGCGAGCAGGACGAGTGCGTGACAGGCCCGGGGCATGATCCGCATTTCAGGGGAAGTCCTTGCGTTGCACTGACCACAAGGCAAGCCCCAGCAGGACCATGGCATAGCAGAGGGCGGAGATGATCGACCACTGCCATCCCGCCTCCAGGAACTCCCATTTGTCATAGAGCGTGATCATGCGCACATCCAGGAGGCCCAGGTCAGGCAGCAGGTAGTGCAGCAGTCCAGGGCCGGCACGGCTATCCGCCGGCCCTCCCTCGGTAACGGGCAAGCCGTCGAGCGTCCCCTGGCTGCGGGCGATCAGGGTGAAGCCCAGTGTGCCGACGAGGATGAGCCCCGGGGTGCTGGTTACAGTGGCAAGCAGGGTGGCCAATGCGCACAGGACGCATGCCTCTGCGGCGATGAACGAGAGCGTGAGCAGAAAGGGCAGGCCCAGGCCCGGTGGTGTGCCCTGGGGTTGCCCGTGGCCGATCATGAATGCGCTGGCCGCCAGGGGTATGGCGAGTACCGGGAGCAATGCAAGGCACAGGATGAAGGTGGCTGCGAAACGCCTGATGAGCAGTGCATGGCGCGGCAATGGATAGGCCAGGTCGATGAGTGGCTGGCGGCGATTGAACTCGTTGAATATCAACTCATGGGCAAGCAAGGAAATGAACAAGGGGGTGATCAGGCGTATTGCGGAAATGCCCATGTCCAGTGCCATCGTCATGGGTTGGCGTGGGCTGAGCGATGAGAAAAGTGTCGCTGCCGCGCTAGTGATAATGGCCGATACGGCATAAAGCTTTATACAGTTGGTTCGCAGGGAAAGTGTCATCTCCATGCGGTCTGGTAGATATAAGCGCAGATATTTCGACATTCCTTGTATACCTTGCGTGTTTTGTCGGGTTACTTGATTCGGGCGATCGCGCTACTGCCTTGAAATAGCCGAAAGAGCGCAGGAAAGTTGCGAGCTGAGCGGAAGTGAAGGGCTACCCGTGCTTTTCGTCCAGCATTCCAGTCTCCAGCGGTTTTTCGCTTCAATGGCCAACCACCGACTCCAGAACCGTGGCGCTACTGCAGAAATCCGCAAGGCTTACCGCGCCGACTATTCCTCCCGATGTAGAGGCGGAGAATGCCTTGCCCTTATCATCGGTTTCGAACGTGTGAGCCGTTCCGCCATTCGCCGCCGCTTCGGCCTTGCTATCGTTGCAGGACGCGTCGTTCCATTCATTGGCACCACCGTTCACGTTGACGATTGCGCAGTTGATCGTGCTCTTCTTGCGGCTGCCGGCCTTGTGGCAGGTGGCTATGCGTATGACGTTGTTGTCCAGGTCACAGGCGTAGGCCCCGTAGACGTTGCTGGACAGATTGATCGTCACGGCTTCCGAGAGCAGTTCACAACCGGTATTCCCAGCCTGGATAGGGACGCCGGATGAAATCGTGGCGGCCGATGCGCAGGGAATGGCGGTGATCAACATTGGCGCCAGCAGGAGCGGAAGAGTCTTCATTTTGTACTCCGTTCAGAGTTGGGCGGCAGCCATCACGCTGATGGCGTTCCTGGCGTCGGCCGTGGCCACGGTATCGTTCGATCTCGATCGGTATTCATTGAATTGAGGGATGGCGATGGCGGAGAGAACGCCAATTATGGATACCACGATCATCAGCTCTATCAGGGTGAATCCATTTCTCATGCATGGGCTCTTCATAAGGCGACTCCTTGTCGGTTACATGTGAGCTGTGGATATGCACAAGTTGTACACCCGTATTTGTTGGTGTGCAGGATCTCTTCTCGAATTTGTGATGCCGTTCACTTTCTTATCGGACTTTGGCGATTAGGATAATGGCGAGCCTTATGTAGACCCTTCTCGGAAGTTAACGTCGGGCGGGAAGTTTCGCACCGCTCCGGAAGTGTTCCGCCGGTGAGCGGAGTTCGAGGCTTTATATATTTGTTCGAAAAGAGATGGACCGATGGACGATGACGATGCCCTGGCCGGATTGGCCCGAGAACTGGTCGATTCGGGCCTGCTACATGAATGGCAGGTGCGCCAGGCACGGAAAGAGGCCGAGCGCGATCGTATGTCGCTGGTTGCCTGGCTGGCCAGGCACCGTCTGGTCGACAGCCATCGGCTGATGGTGTTGTCCGGTCAACTGTTCGGCCTGCCCTGCTTCGATCTTGCACAGTTCGATCCAGGGCAGGCCCCGTCGGGCCTGATCAGCGAGAGGCTGGCCAGAATGCATCGTGTTCTGCCCCTGCGGTTGCAGGGCAACCGCCTGCATGTGGCCGTGTCCGACCCGACGAACCAGCAGGCCATCAGTGACATCCAGTTCAGTACCGGGCTCTGCGTGGAGAGCGTACTGGTGGATGACGATCTGCTCGGCAAGGCCCTGGACAGCTTGTTCGCGGTCGCCGCTACCGATCTGCTCGAAGCACCCGAGGGCGGTATCGGTAACCTGGACCCGCGCGAGAGCGAGGCGCGGACGGCACAGTACGATGCCGCCGAAGATGCGCCGGCCGTGCGTTTCGTACAGGGTGTGTTGGTGCGTGCGATACAGCAGGGGGCCTCCGATCTGCATTTCGAGCCTCAGGAAACGCATTACCGGATACGCTGCCGTACCGACGGCATCCTGCATGAGCTGGCACGCCCGCCGATGCAACTGGCCGGTCGTATATCCATACGCCTGAAGGTGATGGCCGGCATGGACATCGCGGAGCGGCGGCGAGCTCAGGATGGCCGGGCGAGACTGAAGGTGGACGAGGGGAAGTTCATCGACATGCGCGTCAATACCCTGCCGGTCCTGTGGGGCGAGAAGATCGTGGTACGTATCCTCGATTCCTCCAGCTCCAGGCTGGGCATCGATGCGCTGGGTTTCGAGGCTGATCAGAAGGCGCTGTACCTGTCTGCCCTGAAGCGTCCCCAGGGCCTGATTCTGGTAACCGGCCCCACGGGAATGGGCAAGACCCTGACCCTGTATAGCGGACTGGATATTCTCAATACCGAGGGCGTGAATATCCTGACGGCGGAAGATCCGGTGGAAATCAGCCTGCCGGGAGCCTGCCAGGTCAATGTCAACCCGCGCCAGGGGCTGGGCTTCGCCCAGGCCCTGCGTGCGTTCCTGCGACAGGACCCGGATGTGATCATGGTGGGTGAGATCCGTGACCTGGAAACGGCCGAAGTCGCCATCAAGGCCGCTCAGACCGGGCATCTGGTGCTCTCCACCCTGCATACCGGCAGCGCTGCGGAAACCCTGGAAAGGCTGCGCAACATGGGCGTGCCCGCCTTCAATATCGCGACATCGGTGAGCCTGATCATCGCCCAGCGGCTGGTGCGCAGGTTGTGCGAGTGCAAGCGTGAAGTGCGATTGCCTGAGAAAGCGCTGCTCGACGAAGGATTTCCGGCAGATCGTATCGGGCATTTCAGGCTCTTTGAGAATGTCGGTTGCGGCAACTGCAGGGATGGCTACAGGGGGCGGATCGGAATCCATGAGGTGGTGAGCATCACGCCTGAACTGCAGCAGTTGATCCTGCGCGAAGGCAATTCAATCGAGATGGCTGCGCTGGCGCGCCAGGAAGGCTTCAGCGACTTGCGTTGCTCCGGGCTGTCGAAGGTCATGCAGGGGATTACCAGCCTGGCTGAAGTCAACCGGGTAACGGTGTAGGCGGGAGCGGATCGTGAGGAATCACCTGTTCAGTTGGGAGGGGACGGACAGCCAGGGGCGGCGACTCGGGGGCGAGCTGTCCGCGGCGAGCCCTCTGCTGGCCAGGGCGCGGTTGCGCAGCCAGGGCGTCCGGGCTCCCAGGGTTCGCCGGAAGGTCGCACCATTGTTCGCAGCGTCCGGGCGGAGGGTCGTCTCGTTGGACATTGCCCTGTTCACCCGGCAGATGGCGACCATGCTGAAGGCTGGCGTGCCCTTGTTGCAGGCTCTCGAGATCATTCGGGAGGGTATCGACAAGCAGGCCATGCGTACGCTGATCGGTGATATTCGCCAGGAAATCGCCAGTGGCAACAGTTTCTCGGGCGCCTTGAGAAAGTGGCCGGGGTACTTCGATGAACTGTATTGCAACCTGATCGTGGCAGGGGAGCAGTCCGGGGCCCTGGACGTTCTGCTGGATCGTGTTGCGACCTACCAGGAAAGAGGGGCGCTGCTCAAGGGCAGGGTCAGGCGTGCGATGGCCTACCCGTTGGCGGTGATCATGATGGGCTTTATCGTTTCGGCGATCCTGCTGGTCAAGGTGGTGCCCGAGTTCGAGGCGGTCTTTGCGGATTTCGGCGCGGAACTGCCACTGTTCACACGCTCTGTCGTGGGCCTTTCCGATGCGGTACGGCAAGTATGGTATCTGCTGTTGCCCGGCGTCATCATGGGCACCCTCGGCTATGGCTATCTTTATCGCTGTTCCAGGCGGGTGCGGGATGCGCAGGAGCGGATCTCGCTGAGATTGCCGGTTGTCGGTGGAATCCTCCGCAAGGCGGCCATCGCCCGCTATGCACGTACTCTGGCGACGACCTTCGCCGCAGGTGTACCACTGGTGGATGCACTGGTTTCGGTAGCGGGGGCCACTGGCAATGTAGTATTCCGCAACGCGGTCGCCGAGGTGCGCACGGATGTTTCCTCCGGGCATCAGTTGCATGCCGCCATGCGCCGTTGCGGTGTGTTCCCGAGCATGGTGGTACAGATGGTCGCCATTGGCGAGGAGGCCGGGGCGCTGGATGACATGCTGGGGAAGTCCGCCGGGTTCTATGAGGCGGAAGTCGACAATGCGGTGGATAACCTCACCACTCTGATGGAACCGGCGATCATGGCGGTGCTGGGGGTTCTGGTCGGAGGTTTGATCATCGCCATGTATCTGCCGATCTTCCAGTTGGGCAATGTAGTTGGGTGACCGATGATTCTCGAGCTGTTGGCCGGCAATGCGCTGGTGTTCGTTTCCTGTACTGCCGTGCTGGGGCTGCTGGTGGGCAGCTTCCTCAATGTGGTTGTCCATCGCCTGCCGATCATGATGCAGCGTGAGTGGCTGTCCCAGGCTCGGGAGTTTCTCTCGTTGCCGGGGAGCGACGATGACGGCGGGCCTTTCAATCTGATGCTGCCGAGGTCACGCTGCCCTCATTGCGAGCACGTGATCCGCTCCTGGGAAAACATACCGCTGATCAGTTGGCTGGTGCTGCGAGGCCGCTGCTCGGCGTGCAAGGCACCCATCAGCTGCCGTTATCCATTGCTGGAACTGAGCTGTGCCCTGATCTCGGCTTTTGTCGCCTGGCATTATGGTTTTTCCTGGCAGGCAGGGGCGATGTTGCTGCTGAGCTGGGGGCTGCTGGCCATGAGCCTGATCGACGCCGAGCATCAGTTGCTACCGGATGCGCTGGTGTTTCCCCTGTTGTGGCTGGGGCTGATCGCCAACAGCTTCGGGGTTTTCTGCACTTTGCATGATGCCTTGTGGGGCGCGGTGCTCGGTTATTCGAGCCTGTGGGCGGTGTACTGGCTGTTCAGGCTGACGACGGGCAAGGAAGGCATGGGGTATGGCGACTTCAAGCTCCTGGCGATGCTGGGAGCCTGGGGCGGCTGGCAGATTCTGCCTGTCACCATTTTACTTTCGGCGCTGTCTGGTGCCCTGATCGGCTCCATCATGTTGCGTTTGCGTAAAGCTGACATGGTCACGCCCATTCCCTTCGGACCTTACCTGGCGTTTGCGGGCTGGGTGGCGATGGTCTGGGGCGAGCGGATCAATGCGCTGTATCTGAGCACTGCCGGGCTCTGAAACATATTCAGTGGGCTGCCGGCCCACTGCCCACGAGGTTGGCGTTATATGCTTACGCGGGTATGGCCATTGCGGTCGGATGGAGCTTTTCGACGATGAAACCCTGGGTACTGGGATTGGCCGGTGGTATCGGCAGTGGCAAAAGCGCTGTGGCGGATCGCTTTGCCTCGCTGGGTGTGCACGTGGTCGATTCCGACCAGGCTGCCCGTTGGGTGGTCGAGCCAGGCCGGCCCGCGCTGGCACGGATCGCGGAGCATTTCGGTGCCGGAGTGCTGCAGGCGGATGGAACGCTGGACCGGGCCGGCTTGCGCGCACGGATTTTCCAGAACCCGCAGGAGAAGGCCTGGCTGGAAGGCCTGTTGCATCCCCTGGTGCGTGAAGAGGTGGAACGGCACCTGTCGTTGGCCCGCTCGCCCTACGCCATCATGGTGTCGCCGCTGCTGGTGGAAGCCGGCCTGCATCGGCGGGTGGATCGTTTGCTGGTGGTGGATGTGCCCGAGTCCTTGCAACTTGAGCGGGCCATGCGGCGTGACGAGGCAAGCGAAGAGCAGGTGCGGGCCATCATGAAGGCCCAGGCCAGCAGGGAGGAACGTCTGCGCCATGCCGATGATGTGCTGGTGAATGACCGTGACCTGACATGGCTGCAAGCGCAGGTGGAGCGTTTGCATGCCTTCTATCTGACTTTGCGTGGAGGTGTGCAATGACGACACGGGTGCAGTGCCCTACCTGCGGTATGGCGGTCGAGTGGAGTTCCAGCAGCCCGTATCGGCCATTCTGCTCGGAGCGTTGCAAACTCATCGATCTGGGGGCGTGGGCCTCGGAAAAACACGCGATTCCTGGCAACGAACTGGAGGACGACGTGTTTTCCGAGGAATTGTCTCCGCGACACTGATACGGGATATGCCCAGCCGGCTCAATGCCTGTGTTCGTCATCCCGCCAGGGCGCCTGCAGGTAGCGGCTGTGATTGAAGGTCTCCAGCCAGTCCGGGTAGAACACCACCAGGGCCGTCACCGCGGTGCCATTGATGAACGCCTCGGGGAACATCACCAGCCACAGGTAGCCGGCGAAGTCTTCCAGCCAGGGTGGCATGAGATAGCGTTCATCCAGCAGCAGGATTCCCAGGGAGGCCAGGATGCAGAGCAGGGCGGCCAGGGCGGCGGGGAAGAATCCGCAGAAGAATATATAGACGAACAGGTTGCGTGGCTGGGCCTTCTCGACGCGGCGAGCGCAAAGCTCGGTGACGAGTACGGGGGTCAGCACCAGCAGGACGCCGTTGATACCGATGGCGGTCCATTGCAGATGCCCGGTGATCGAGATTCCGAGTTGTGCGACGAAGCCGGCGAATATCGCCAGTGGCCAGCCAAGCAGGAGTGTGACAGCGGTCAGGCCGATGAAGTGGAAGGACAGCCCGGATTCGAAGTCCCGGCGCACCAGCCATAGCAGGAACAGCGCCAGTACCGTGCCGCACAGCAGGTGCTGGCGGCGTGTATCACTGAACAGCTCTACCCAGGAAACCTCCCTGGCGGCCCAGCCCAGCGCTGCCACATAGACGCACCAGCCTATCAGCAGGCTGGGCAGGGCGAGCAGGTCGGCGGAAATCATGCGGGGGAGGCTCCGGTTGGGCGGCAGGCGGGCGCAGGCTCGTAGGGGATGGTACCGCCTGGCCGGTGCGCACGGCACACCCTGTGGGACGAAAAAGAGTTGACGCGTTCCTGCACGCGCCCCTGATCCTGATGAGGCTTCCGGCTTTTGTATTGAATTGGCTTGCTATTTCCCCGGTAATCTGGATAATCCCGCAACTTTCCTGGCGGGGATGCCTAGCTTGCCGGGAACATTAGGTAGGGGATGCCTAGCCTACCGACAATTGCCGTGGCGGACGCGCAGACCCGAGCCCCCGATAGCGTCTGTTTCCGGCTGCCTTGATCTTGTCAGGGCGAGCACTATTCAGTAAGATTCGCCGTCTTATTTTCAGGCGGCCCCTGAGGCTATAACCAATGAAGACTTTTACTGCTAAACCGGAAACCGTCAAGCGCGACTGGTTCGTCGTCGACGCTGCCGGCCAGACCCTGGGTCGTCTGGCAACCGAAATCGCTAGCCGCCTGCGTGGCAAGCACAAGCCCGAGTACACCCCGCACGTCGATACCGGCGACTACATCGTAGTCATCAATGCCGAGCAGGTTCGTGTGACCGGCGCCAAGACGTCCGACAAGATGTATTACTCTCACTCCGGTTTCCCGGGTGGCATCAAAGAGATCAGCTTCGAGAAGCTGATCGCAAAGGCGCCCGAGCGCGTGATCGAGACTGCGGTCAAAGGCATGCTGCCGAAGAACCCGCTGGGTCGCGACATGTATCGTAAGCTGAAGGTCTACAAGGGTGCCAGCCATCCTCATACCGCTCAGCAGCCCCAAGAACTGAAGATTTAACGGAATAGTTCATTATGTCGGCGACTCAAAATTACGGCACAGGCCGTCGCAAGACAGCAACCGCTCGCGTATTCCTGCGTCCGGGTACTGGCAAGATTTCCATCAACAATCGTGAGCTGGACAACTTCTTCGGTCGTGAAACCGCTCGCATGGTCGTTCGTCAGCCGCTCGAGCTGACCGAAACCACCGAGAAGTTCGACATCTACATCACCGTTCTGGGTGGTGGTGTCAGCGGCCAGGCTGGGGCGATCCGTCACGGTATCACCCGCGCTCTGATCGAATATGACGAAACCCTTCGCGGCCCGCTGCGCAAGGCCGGCTACGTGACTCGCGATGCTCGCGAAGTCGAACGTAAGAAGATCGGTCTGCGCAAGGCGCGCAAGCGTCCGCAGTACTCCAAGCGTTAACTTTCGCTTGCGACGGAAAACGCCCGGCTCCGCAAGGAGTCGGGCGTTTTTTATGTGCGCCCAGCATGGGCGCACTCCTGTGGGTGCAAGTCCCACCGTAAGCTGATCACCGCGAACGAAGTGAAGCGCAACTGCGTGAGGGCGACCGAGCGTGGGGAGGAAGGGTAGAGCGTAATCTGCGAGCCGATGGACAAGAACCGGATAGAAGGCGCTGCCGAGCAGGGCGAGCGGGCATGAAACCGCAAAGCTCTGGTGATCAAGAGGAAGTGGCGTAAATCCGGCGGTTGTGCAGAGAAGGAGTGCGTTCTTACCTGGGGAGATCTCGCCTCGATCCTGAAAGGGTAACGGTGTCGAACCGGAGCGAGAAGTCA
>NZ_QJUO01000034.1 GCF_004327335.1 Stutzerimonas kirkiae
CGGTAAACAGATCATCTGCGCGGCGATGCGCAAGCTCCTGTGCATCGTTTATGGCGTGCTGAAATCCGGTGTGCCCTTTAACCCCGAATTGGCACTTGCTCGGTGAGGGCCAAGACGGTATCTACGGTAGAGAACGTGCGTCGAGCACCAGCAGGTAATCCGTGTAGCGCTGGATCTTCAATGGAAATGCCTGTTCCAGGGCGGCCAGGCCTTCGTCGAGGCGGTCGAGCTGGAAGGTGCCGCTGACCTTGAGGTCGCGTAATTTGTCGTCGCCGATCAACAGATAGCCGGGACGGTAGCGCTGGAGCCGCGCCAGCACATCCGCCAGCGGGGCCATCTCGAATACCAGGCGCCCGTGTCGCCAGGCCAGCGCCTTGTCGGTGTCCACCTCGAGCTTGGCGCCAAGGGCGCCGCCCAGCCAGGCGACCTGCTCACCCGCGACCAGCGTGGCCCTATCGGCAGCCCCCTTCACCGCTACACGACCCTGGGCGACAGTGACTTCGATCGCATCGCCCAGGCGACCAACGGCATAGACAGTGCCCAGCGCCGTGGCGCTCACTTCACCCGCCAGGACACGAAAGGGCCGGCTCGGGTCATGGGCGACCTCGAACAGGGCGACGCCCTTGCGCAAGGTGATGACGCGGCCATCGGCGGAGAACGCCACATCCACCGCCGAGCCGGCATCGAGCAGTATCCTCGAACCATCCTCCAGCTCGATGCGCCGCTGCTCGCCCTGGGCGGTGCGGTAGTCGGCATCCCAGGCGGCATGCCGCGCCAGCCCCAGGCCGACAGCGAGTACCAGTACGGCAGCGGTAGCCCAGCGCCATATCGGCCGGGCCCGCCGCCGCGTCTCGGGCAACGCAACATGCGCACTGAGCTGCCAGAGCCGGCGCGCGGCGACGAAGGCCTGCCGGTGCTCGGGGTGCTCCTCGCACCAGGCCCGCGCCGCTTCGACATCGCCGGGCTGTACGTTATCCGAGGTCAGGCGCACCACCCAACGCTGGGCGATGTGCTCGATCTGCTCTTGGCGGTCTTCGGGGCTCGACATGGGCGTCAACGCTGCAGGCATCGGCGTAGAAAGTCCAGCGCGCCGGCCAGGTGCTTTTCCACGGTACTCAGGGAAACCCCCAGCTCGCGGGCGACATCCTTGTAGGCCATGCCTTGCAGACGGCATTTCATGAAGATGCTGCGCCCCGGCTCACCCATGCGCTGCACGGCTTCGCTGAGCACCCGCAGGTCTTCGTCGGCGGCGACCAGGTCGATCAGTTGCGGGCTTTCCCCGGTGACTTCGTAAAGGTAGGCCAGCCCCTGGTCGTGGCGCTCGCGGGAGTCACGGATACGCACATGATCGATGGCCAGGTTGCGGCCAATGCGGAAGATCAGGGCCCGCAGGTTTTCCACCGGTTCGCGCGGTGGCTGGCGGAGCAGACGCAGGTAGGTTTCCTGGCTCAGGTCGGCAGCGGTTTCCATGCTCTTCAGTCGCCGATAGAGGAATACACGCAGCTCGCGTGCATGGGCCTTGAAAGCCTGCTCCAGTTCCTCGGTGGTCATGTTCGACATGGCAACTACCGCCATTGCGCTGCGCAGCGGCGGACTCTAGCGATAAGCATTAACAGACGCAAGTCATTCGGATACAGCGACCAGGGCGATCGCGCTATGTCGTTATTCACCGGCAAGGTGCTTCGATAAAAGCGCTGGAGGCTGGAAAGCTGGACGAAAAGCACCGCCTGAGCCATTTCGTCCAGCCAAGCCTCCAGCGCTGTTTTCGGCTGTTTGCCGTGCATGGCGCGACCGCCCTGATACAGCCGCGAGGCCGGCGCCGCCAGCGAAGCGACGAACAGCCCATGAATCGCGACTGCTACAACCGATCCTCACTTATATTATGTACCGTCAGGCTTCAGACCCTGCCCACGCCGCCGATGACCATTCGATAATCACTCATCCAGAGAAGCGACCATGCTGTTCAATCGCCATAAAGCAGAAAACGATCGCCTCAAGCAGTCCCTCTCACTCTATACGGAGGCGATACACCGCCTGGACGATGAGCAGATCTCCGCCCACTTCGATGCCACCGGGCGCTTCCTTCGTGTCGGTCCGATCTTCCGGCAGGAGCTGCAGTACGAACAGGCCGATGTGCAGGGCCGCCATCTGAACGAGTTCGTACCGAAGCATGTGCTCAACGACCCGCATCACCAGCGCATCGACGATGCGTTGAAAAAGGGCCAGAGCTTCAGCGGTGCCCTGCGCCTGCTGCGCAAGGACGGCCACGAGGCCTGGCTGCGCGTGGTCATCGTGCCCGTGCACAACACCGACGGCAGCGTGGAATCCTTCTACCTGTACGGCAACAACGTGACCCGCACCATCGTGGCCTCGCTGGAAAACGAGAACATGATGAAGGCCCTGCTGCGCTCGACAGCCGTCATCGAATTCTCCATGGAAGGCAACGTACTCACCGCCAACCAGCGCTTCCTCGAAGCCATGGGCTATCGCCTCGACCAGATCAAGGGCAAGCACCACAGCCTGTTCTGCTCCAGGGAGGAAACCGAATCCCCGGCCTACAAGGAGTTCTGGGCCCAGTTGCGGGCCGGGAATTTCTTCAGCGACCGCTTCCGCCGCATCGACAGCCAGGGGCGCGATGTCTGGCTGGAGGCGTCCTACAATCCAGTCTCGGATGTCTATGGCAAGCTCTACAAGATCGTCAAGTTCGCCACCGTGATCACCGAGCAGGTGAACCGCGAGCACTCCGTGGGCGAAGCGGCCCGGATCGCCTACAGCACGTCGCAGGACACCGACCACCACTCGCAGCAGGGCACGCGGATCGTCGAACAGACATTACAAGTGGTACGCCAGTTGACCGAGCAGATGCAGCAGGCCTGCGACTCCATCGAAGCGCTCGACCAGCAGGGCCAGCTCATCGCCAGCATCATCAAGACCATTGGCGATATCGCCGGGCAGACCAACCTGCTGGCGCTCAATGCCGCCATCGAGGCGGCCCGCGCCGGCGACCAGGGACGCGGCTTCGCCGTCGTCGCCGATGAAGTCCGGCAACTCGCCTCGCGCACGACCCTGGCCGCCCAGGACATCATCGAAGTCATCAAGCAGAACCAGAACCTCACCGCCAACGCCGTTTCGACCATCAACCAGGGCAAGGTGCAGGTCGAACAGGCACTGTCGCTTTCCACCGAGGCAGGCGCGGTCATCGGCCAGATACAGGAAGGCGCGAAATCGGTGGTGGAGGCGGTCAGCCGCTTCGCCAACGAATACTCGTCCTGAAGTGCGGCACAATGTTGCAAGGCGCTACCTTGACGGCCCTCCGGGCGCTCCTAATAATGCCAACGGTTCGCCTTCAACGTTCCGACGCGGCTGGCGTGATACGACACCCAGGCCGCCCCGAGCGGTTGCCATCCCCCCAGGAAGCTGTTCACGATCTTGCGAGCCAGGTCCTGCAAGGCGCAACGACCAACGGGAGTAACAGCCAGAGGCTGGCCCTGAGGATGAGCGTTGCGAATCAAGCGGACTTTACAAGTGGTGAATGAGCATGACTCGCTCCGCTCACCCCTTCGGGGCCGCACTGAAGCGCATTAGCCGCAAGCGGCTTGCCGGGCCTGTTTCTGACGTGGCAGGGCCGACGCGCAGCAGATCGTGAACAGGTCCCAATGGCGCAATATTTGCCTCGCATCGGCACTGGCGGCCTGTTCGTCGTGCGCACAAGAACAGGAAGCTCAAGCATGTCCGTTGCAGCACCCCGCGAAGCCCAGCAACAAGCACTGCTCACGGCCCTCGACCGCTCCATGGCCATCATCGAGTTCGCGCCCGATGGCCAGGTGTTGCGCGCCAACCGCAACTATCTCGATATCTTCGGTTACAGCGAGGAACAGATACTGCAACGAAGCCATGGCAGCTTCTGTGTCGAAAGCCATGCCCGCTCCGAGGATTACCGTATCTTCTGGGACACCCTGCTGAGCGGCCGCTTCTCCACCGGCCTCTACCAGCGGGTCGCCGCCGATGGCCACTGCGTCTGGCTCGAGGCCAGCTATAACCCGATCCACGACAGCACCGGCGCCCTGCTCAAGATCGTCAAGTTCGCCAGCGACGTCACCGCCCGTATCGAGCATGAACGGCAGCAGCGGGAATATATCCAGCGCCTGGCGCTGAGTGCGGACAAGGCCTCCAACACCCTGATCATGACCGACCGGCATGGCGCGGTGGTCTACGCCAACCAGGCCCTCACGCAGTTGTTCGGCTTCCAGCCGGGCGAATTGCTCGGGCAGCCCATGGAACAGGTGTTCAACCTGCCCCATGCCGGCAGCGATGTATTCGAACGGATTCACAGTTGCCTGCTGGAAGGCCGGAGTTATCACAGCGAAGAGATGATCATCGGCAAGTTCAACCAGCCCCTGTGGTGCTCGCTCAGCGCCAGCCCGGTCCTCGACGAACAGAACCAACTGAACCACTGCATCATCGCACTGACCGACATCACCACGTCCAGGATGCGCGAAATGCTGCAGCACAAGGTGCTGGAAGCCATGGCCCGCGAAGCCTCGCTGACCGACGTGATGCTGCTGATCTGCCGTGAGGTGGAGCGTATCGCGCCCGAAGTCATCGCCTCGATCCTGCAGGTCGACGAGCAGGATTGCCTGCGGCCACTGGCCTCTCCCAGCCTGCCTGAAAGCTACGCCCAGGCCCTCGATGGACTGCCCATCGGCCCCTGTGTCGGCTCCTGCGGCACCGCCGCCTTCCGCAACGCGCCGGTGCTGGTGCGCGATATCGCCACCGACCCGCTCTGGAGCGAATACAAGGCCCTGGCCCTGCCACTGGGGCTGCGCGCCTGCTGGTCGACCCCCATCCCCGGCGGCGACGGCAAGGCCATCGGTACTTTCGCCTTCTACTACCGGGAAAGCCGCGGCCCGGACGACTTCCACAAGCGCCTGGTGGAAATGAGCACCCACCTGTGCAGCCTGGCCCTCGAACGCGAAAGCGCCCGCCTGCGCATCCGCCAGTTGGCGTTCTACGACAGCCTGACCGGCCTGCCCAATCGCAGCCTGCTGCTGGCGCAGGCCGAGCAGGCCATCGCCAACGCCAAACGCCAGGGCGAGAATCTGATGGTGTTGTTCATCGACCTGGACCGCTTCAAGCAGGTCAACGACTCGCTCGGCCACCCCGCCGGCGACGAATTGCTCGGCATCATTGCCCAACGCCTGCGGGAGCAGATGCGCGGCGGGGATATCGTCGGGCGGTTGTCCGGGGACGAATTCGTCGTGCTGCTCAACCCCTGCACCACCGAACAGGCGACCAATACCATCGAGCGGCTGCAGGAACTGCTTTCGCAACCCTGCCGGGTCGCCGGAGTGACCCTGACCCCTTCGGCCAGCATCGGTATCAGCCAGTACCCGGAAAACGGCCACGACATGGAAACCCTGCTGCATCGCGCCGACCTGGCCATGTACCAGGCCAAGGCCAACGGCCGCAGCCATTTCAGCTTCTTCAGCGATGAAATGAACCAGTTGGCCCAGGAACGCCTGGCGCTCGAGACCGCCCTGCGCGAGGCCCTGCAACAACGTACCCTGACGCTGCATTACCAGCCACAGATCAACCTCGAGAGTGGGCGCCTGCACGGTATCGAGGCACTGGCGCGCTGGCATCACCCGACCTTCGGCAACGTCTCGCCGATGCGCTTCATCCCCCTGGCCGAAGAGTGCGGGCTGATCGGCCAACTCGGCCAGTGGGCGCTGGAAGAAAGCTGCCGCCAGCTCGCCGCCTGGCGCCGGGCCGGGCTCGATGTGCCAGCCATCTCGGTCAACCTGTCGCCGACCAACTTCCATAACCTGGAACTGACCCGTTACATCAACGACACCCTGAGCGAACATGCGCTGGCGCCCAGGGACCTGACCCTGGAAATCACCGAAAGCGTCCTGCTGGATACCAACCCCAGCACCTTGCGTACCCTCAACGAAGTGCACGCCCAGGGTATCGGGCTGTCCATGGACGACTTCGGCACCGGCTACTCCAGCCTGGGCTACCTGCGCCGCCTGCCGCTCGACGAGTTGAAGCTGGACAAGATATTCGTCCACGACATGGAACATGACGAAACGGCCCTCGCCCTGACCCACGCCGTCATCCGTATAGGCGAAAGCCTGAAAATGACCGTGGTCGCCGAAGGCGTGGAAACCCAGGCCCAGCGCGAGCTGCTGGAACAGCAGGGCTACAAGGTCGCCCAAGGCTACCTGTTCTCCCGCCCCCTGGCTCCCGAGCAGATGGAGGACTGGCTGCGGCGAACCGTGGATCAGAACACCTGAATGCCATGCTTCCAACGTCTTTGAAAAAGCGGCTTACGGGTAAGTCGCTTGAAGCTTGAAGAGAGTGTGCATGGCGTAGAGAAAATCCCCCCCGCTCATGACTTCCAGCTTGCGGCTGCTCCCGTGGCGATGACATTCGGTTAGACTGCGCGCCACTTCCCCGCCGATGATGCCGCCCGTGTCCAGTCCCGCCTTTTCCAGCCTGCCCCTGTCCGCTGCCCTGCTGAGCAACCTGGAGTCACTCGGCTATACGCAGATGACGCCTATCCAGGCGCAATCCTTGCCGGTCATGCTCAAGGGCATGGACCTGATCGCCCAGGCCAAGACCGGCAGCGGCAAGACCGCGGCCTTTGCCATCGCGCTGCTGGAGCCGCTGAACCCGCGCTGGTTCGGCTGCCAGGCCCTGGTGCTCTGCCCGACCCGCGAACTGGCCGACCAGGTCGCCAAGGAAATTCGCCGGCTGGCCCGCGGCGCCGACAATATCAAGGTGCTGACCCTGTGCGGCGGCGTGTCCTTCGGGCCACAGGTCGCCTCGCTGGAACACGGCGCGCACATCATCGTCGGCACCCCGGGGCGGGTGCAGGAACATCTGCGCAAGGGCACGCTGAAGATCGACGGCCTGCGCAACCTGGTGCTGGACGAAGCCGACCGCATGCTCGACATGGGCTTCTACGACAGCATCACCGAGATCATCGACCAGGCCCCGGGCAAGCGGCAGACCCTGCTGTTCTCGGCCACCTACCCGGCGGCGATCAAGCAACTCGCCGCCCGCTTCATGCGCGACCCGCAGCAGGTACGCGCCGAAGCCCTGCACGACGACGCACAGATCGAGCAGCGCTTCTATGAAATCGCCCCCGAGCAGCGGCTGGAGGCGGTCGCCCGGCTGCTCGGCGCTTTCCGCCCGGAAAGCTGCGTTGCCTTCTGCTTCACCAAGCAGCAATGCCAGGAACTGGTCGAGAAACTCACTGGCCTGGGCATTTCGGCCATGGCGCTCAATGGCGACCTGGAACAGCGCGATCGCGACCAGGTACTGGCGATGTTCGCCAACCGCAGCCTGTCGGTACTGGTGGCCACCGACGTGGCCGCTCGCGGGCTGGATATCGAAGCGCTGGACATGGTGATCAACGTCGAACTGGCGCGGGATGCGGAAATCCATATCCACCGCGTTGGCCGCACCGGCCGCGCCGGGCACAAGGGGCTGGCCGTCAGCCTGGTGGCTCCGGCCGAGGCGCATCGCGCCCAGGCCATCGAAGCCCTGCAACAGGCACCACTCAACTGGCTGCCCCTGGGCAACCTCAAGCCATTGGCCGGCGCGCCCCTGCAGCCGCCGATGGTGACGCTGTGCATCGCCGCCGGGCGCAAGGACAAGCTGCGCCCGGGCGATATCCTCGGCGCCCTGACCGGCGACGCCGGCATCGCCGGCACCCAGGTCGGCAAGATCGCCATCTTCGACTTCCAGGCCTATGTCGCCGTCGAGCGGGATGTCGCTCGCCAGGCGTTGCAGCGTCTCAACCAGGGCAGGATCAAGGGCCGCGCGCTGAAAGTGCGGATGCTCTGACGAGAGAAGCCGCTTCAAGCTTCAAAAACGTCGTCAAGAGCACACATTTAGCAAGGTCTTCGCCCATAGACTTACGTCCAATGTGCCAGCCACGCCTGGCGGCTCAACATCGCCGGAAAAAGGAAGCGGACCATGAGCAAAGCGGACGCCTTCACCGAGGCGGGGAAAACTGCAGTGCTGCAGAACATCCACGGCACCATGGAGTTCCTGCGCAAGCACCCTCCCTTCAACCTGATGGAAAACGCCCACCTGGCCTATCTGGTGGAAAACTCCCTGCTGCGCTTCTACGCCGCCGGGGAATCCATCCTCAAACCCGACGACGGCATCGTCGAGCACTTCTATATCGTCAAGCAGGGCCGCGTCCACGGCCAGCGCCCCTACACCACCAAGCGCGGCACCGAGCCCACCTTCGAGATCAGCGAAGGCGAGTGCTTCCCGGTCGCCGCGCTGGTCGGCGAACGGGCCACGCGCACCGAGCACCTGGCCGCCGAGGACACCTTCTGCCTGGTGCTGGACAAGGCGGCCTTCGTCAAGCTGTTCTCCCTTTCCGACACCCTGCGCGACTTCGCCCTGCGCGGCGTCAGCAGCCTGCTGGACCAGGTCAACCAGCAAGTCCAGTTGCGCGCCGCCGAAAGCCTCGGCGCCCAGTATTCCCTGGATACCCGGCTGGGCGACCTGGCGCTGCAACACCCGGTCACCTGCCCGCCCGACGCCACCCTCAAGGAGGCGGTGCGCACCATGCACGAACAGCATGTGGGCAGCATCGTGATCGCCGACGAGCAGGCGCACCCACTGGGCATCTTCACCCTGCGCGACCTGCGCAGCTTCATCGGCGGCGACGACGGCGACCTGGGCAAGCCCATCGACCAGTTGATGACGCCCCGCCCCTTCCACCTGCCGCCGGCGGCCACTGCCTTCGATGCCGCCATCGCCATGACCGAGCGGCATATCGCCCACGTCTGCGTGGTCGACCACGGCATACTGCGCGGCGTGGTTTCCGAACGCGACCTGTTCTCCCTGCAGCGCGTCGACCTGGTGCACCTGGCGCGCACCATCCGCAGCGCCGCCAGGGTGGAAAACCTGGCCGCCCTGCGCAGCGATATCCGCCAACTGGTGGACAACATGCTGGCCCACGGCGCGTCCTCGACACAGATCACCCATATCGTCACCCTGCTCAACGACCATACCGTGTGCCGGGTGATCGAACTGGCCATCGAGGAGCTGGGCGACCCCGGCATTCCCTTCACCTGGCTGTGCTTCGGCAGCGAAGGGCGGCGCGAGCAGACCCTGCACACCGACCAGGACAACGGCATTCTCTTCGAAGCGGCGGATGCGGCCGAGGCCGCGCATATCCGCGGTCGCCTGCTGCCGCTGGCCGAGCGCATCAACCGCGACCTGGACACCTGCGGTTTCACGCTGTGCCGTGGCAACATCATGGCCAGCAACCCGCAGTTGTGCCTGTCACGCCAGGAATGGCAGCGCCGCTTCAGCTCCTTCGTACGCGAAGTCACGGCGGAAAACCTGCTGTCGAGCACGATATTCTTCGACCTGCGCGCCATCTGGGGGCCGCAGGAAGGCTGCGATCAGTTGCGCGAAGCGTTCCAGCAGGACATCGCCAGCAATGGCGTGTTCCAGCGCCTGATGGCCGAGAACGCCTTGCGCCAGCGCCCACCGATCGGCCGCTTCCGCGACTTCGTGGTGACCCGCAAGGACGACGACGACAAAGGCAAGCTGGACCTCAAGGTGCAGGGGCTCACTCCCTTCGTCGACGGTGCGCGACTGCTCGCCCTGAGCCATGCCGTAGAGTCCTGCAACACCCTGGAACGACTGCGCCAACTGGTGGAAAAGGAAGTGATTGACGCCAAGGATGGCGCCGCCTATGAAGAGGCCTACCACTTCATCCAGCAGACGCGCATGCAGCAACACCAGCAACAGTCCCGCGACGGGCAGCCCTATTCCAACCGGCTCGACCCCGACGCCCTCAATCACCTGGACCGGCGCATCCTGCGCGAGTCCTTCCGCCAGGCCCAGCGCCTGCAGGCAAGCCTGGCATTACGGTACCGACTTTGATGACGACTTTCATGAAGATGGCCTGGCTCAGGAAACGTCGTGGCCCACTGCTGGAGCTCGATCAACTGCAACGGCTCGAGCGCCTGCCGGCACCGGCGGCGGCCGACTCGCGCCCGCTGAAGGAACAGCGCATGGTGGTGCTGGACCTGGAAACCAGCGGCCTGGATACCCGCCGCGACGTGGTGCTGTCGATCGGCGCGGTGGTGATCGAGGATGGCGCCATCTCCATGCGCAACCAGTTCGAGTGCACCCTGCTGCGCCCGGACCAGGCCGTCAGCGAAAGCGTGCTGATCCATGGCATCGCCCCCAGCGCCCTGGCATCGGGGGTGGCACCGGCCGAAGCGCTGCTGTCGTTCATGGAGTTCGTCGGCGACAGCCCGCTGCTGGCCTTCCACGCCGCCTTCGACCAGCGCATGCTGGCGCGGGCGCTCAAGGACAGCCTGGACTACAAATTGCGCCACCCCTTCTACGATGTCGCCGAACTGGCGCCGATGCTCTGCCCGGACAATCGCCCGCGCAAGAGCGGCCTGGACGACTGGACCGGGCATTTCGGCCTGCAAATCCTGCAACGCCACCACGCCAGCGCCGATGCGCTGATCACCGCCGAGCTGGCGCTGATCCTGTTCAGCAAGGCCCGCCGCCAGGGCCTGGACAGCCTGCTCGCCCTCGGCCACCGCCTGAACAACTGGCGGCATCGGCAGCAGGCGCAGATGATCTAAAAAGCTGCAAGCGTAATCAGTGTGAAAGGCCCGCCCAAAACCCTGTCAAGCTCTTACTTGCCGCTTGTAGCTTGCGGCTTGCGGTTCCTCACACCCACCCCTCCAGCCCCTCGATCAGCTTCCTATAATCCTCCAGCGCCGCGAACTCTTCGGTGTCCTTGTCGGTGCCGCGGCTGTCGGGGCGGCGTACGCCGAGCAGGTGGCCGATACCGAAGGTCCGGGCCGCGCGCAGGATCGGCAGGCTGTCGTCGATGAACAGGCTGCGCGCCGGCTCGAAATCCACGTCCTGGCGCAGCGCCTGCCAGAAGCGCGCATCCTCCTTGGCGAAGCCGTAGTCGTGGGAGCTGACCAGGCGCTCCAGCCAGGGTGCCAGCTCGACCCGCTCCAGCTTGATCGCCAGGGAGTCGCGGTGGGCGTTGGTGACCAGCAGCGCGCGCTTGCCGGCCCGCTGCAAAGCCTGGAGAAAAGCCAGGGCGCCAGGGCGCGGGGCGATCAGATGCGCCACCTCACGCTTCATCTCGATAATCGGCAAGTCCAGCTCGCGTGCCCAGTAATCCAGACAGTACCAGCTCAACTGCCCATGCTGGGCGGCGAACACCGGCGCCAGCAGCGCCTTGCTCCGCGCCAGGGGCAGGCCATGCCGTTCGGCATAACGCGCCGGCAGCGCTTCGAGCCAGAAATGATTGTCGAAGTGCAGGTCCAGCAGGGTGCCGTCCATATCCAGCAGCACGGTGTCGATAGCGGTCCAGGGTAGTGTCATGTTCTCTCGTCATCAGGCAGGGGCACGCAGGCAAAGCCGGGTTATGATAGCCGCTCGTATCCAGGAGTGTTGCCATGCGCCAGAAGCCCACAGTGCTCGCCCGCGAGATCGTCGCCTCCAGCCGCCTGTTCCGTGTGGAAGAACTGCAGCTGCGCTTCTCCAACGGCGTCGAGCGCACCTATGAGCGGCTGGCCAGCCGGGGCAGCGGCTATGGCGCGGTGATGATCGTGGCGCTGGACGAACAGGGCCGCGCACTGCTGGTCGAGGAATATTGCGGCGGCACCGACAGCTACGAGCTGTCCCTGCCCAAGGGGCTGGTGGAGCCGGGCGAGGATGTGCTGGACGCGGCCAACCGCGAGCTGAAAGAGGAAGCCGGCTTCGGCGCGCGCAGGCTGGAGTTCCTCGCCGAGCTGTCGCTGTCGCCCGGCTACATGAGCCAGAAGATCCAGGTGGTGCTGGCCCGCGATCTCTACGAAGAACACCTGCCGGGCGACGAACCCGAACCCATGCGCCTGGACCACGTGGACCTGCGCGAGCTGTCGAGCCTGATCCAGCATCCGCAGTTCAGCGAAGGCCGCGCCCTGGCGGCGCTCTACCTGACACGGGACCTGCTGACCCAGCGCGGGGAGTTCAAACCATGAGCCATGCGCTGATCGAACCGGTGGTCGCCCTGGTGCGCGCCGCGGGCGAACGGATACTGCCCTACTGGCACAGCGAACTGGCGGTGCGGGAAAAGGCCGACGCCTCCCCGGTGACCGCCGCCGACCTGGCCGCCCACGCCCTGCTCGACGCCGGCCTGCGCGCGCTGGATGGCGACATCCCGGTGCTGTCGGAGGAAGACTGCGAGCACCCGCTGGCCGAACGGGCCGGCTGGACGCGCTGGTGGCTGGTCGACCCGCTGGACGGTACCAAGGAGTTCATCGGCGGCAGCGATGAATTCACCGTCAATGTGGCGCTGATCGAAAACGGCCGGGTGCTCTTCGGCGTGGTCGGCATCCCGGCGCGCGGCACCTGCTACTACGGCGGTGCCGGGCTGGGCGCGCATTGCCGTGACGCCGATGGCCGCATACGCCCGCTGCAGGTGCGCCAGCGTCCAGCGGAACGCTTTACCGTGGTGGCCAGCAAGCGCCATGGCAGCCCGCAACAGACCCGCCTGCTCGACGCCCTGCGCGAGCAGCATGGCGACCTGGAGCTGGCCAGCATCGGCAGTTCGCTGAAGTTCTGCCTGCTGGCCGATGGCCTGGCCGACTGCTACCCCCGCCTGGCCCCCACCTCGCAGTGGGACACCGCCGCCGCCCAGGGTGTGCTGGAAGGCGCCGGCGGCGAAGTGCTGGACCTGCAAGGCCAACCGCTGGGCTACGAAGCCCACGACAGCTACCTCAACCCGTTCTTCCTGGCGTTGCCACGGGGCGTCGACTGGCGCGGCGAACTGCTGGCGATCAGCACCCCGCTATCAGCATCGGCAAGCTAGATCATGCCCCGCCCTTCACTCGGCCAGTCCCTGCGGCGCCTCTGGGCGCTGGAAAAGTTCGGCTACAGCCTGCGGGTGTTGATCGCCCTCACGGGTGCCATGGGCCTGTCCTGGTACCAGGACCAGCCGGACCTGATGATCCCGCTGTTCCTCGGCATCATCGCCAGCGCCCTGTCGGAGACCGACGACAGTTGGCTCGGGCGCCTGGGTGCCCTGCTGGTGACCCTGCTGTGCTTCAGCATCGCCTCGATCTCGGTGGAACTGCTGTTCCCCTTCCCCAACCTGTTCATCGGCGCCATGGCCCTCTCGGCCTTCGCCCTGGTCATGCTCGGTGCCATTGGCGAACGCTATGCCACCATCGCCCAGGCCACGCTGATCCTGGCGATCTACAGCATGATCGCGGCGGACCAGCGCGGTGGCGAGATCAACCATTTCTGGCACGACCCCGGCCTGCTGGTGGCCGGTGCGGCCTGGTACGGCCTACTCTCGGTGATCTGGAACGCGCTGTTCGTGCACCAGCCGGTACAACACAGCCTGGCCCGGCTGTACCGTGAGCTGGGGCAATACTTCAAGCTCAAGGCGGCGCTGTTCGAACCGACCCGCGCCATCGACCTGGAACGGCAGCGCCTGCAACTGGCACAACAGAACGGCCGCGTGGTCGCCGCCCTCAACGCCGCCAAGGAAACCCTGCTGCACCGTCTCGGGCATGGCCGGCCCGGGGTGAAGATCAGCCAGTACCTGAAGCTGTACTTCCTCGCCCAGGACCTGCACGAGCGGGTCAGCTCATCGCACTACCCCTACCAGGCGCTGGCCGAGGCCTTCTTCCACAGCGACGTGCTGTTCCGCTGCCAGCGCCTGCTGGAAGAACAGGGCAAGGCCTGCCGCGACCTGGGCCGCGCCATCCAGTTGCGCCAGCCGTTCCGCCACGGCGAATCCGGACGCATGGCCCTGGACGACCTGCAGGCTGCGCAGGAACACCTGCGCCAGCAGAACAACCCGGCCTGGCGCGCCCTGCTGCGTTCATTGCGCGCCCTCTCCGGCAACCTCTCGACGATTCACCAGCACCTGTCCAACGCCAGCAACCCCGATGCCCTCGACAGCGAGACCGACAGCAGCCTGTACGATCGCCAGCCGCAAACCCTGCGCGATGCGCTGCAACGCATACGCATGCAGATGACACCCTCCTCGCTGTTGTTCCGCCATGCCCTGCGCATGAGCCTGGCGCTGGTCTGCGGCTACCTGGTGCTGCACGCCATCCACCCGGAACAGGGCTACTGGATCCTGCTGACCACTGTGTTCGTCTGCCAACCCAACTACGGCGCCACGCGCATCAAGCTGGTGCAACGGGTCAGCGGCACCGTGCTCGGCCTGCTGGCCGGCTGGGCGCTGTTCGAACTCTTCCCCCACCAGCAGATACAGGCGCTGTTCGCGGTGGTCGCCGGCGTGGTGTTCTTCGCCACCCGCAGCAGCCGCTACACCCTGGCCACCGCCGCCATCACGCTGCTGGTGCTGTTTTGCTTCAACCAGGTGGGCGATGGCTACGGGCTGATCTGGCCGCGCCTGTTCGACACCCTGCTCGGCAGCCTGATCGCGGCGGCGGCGGTGTTCCTGGTACTGCCCGACTGGCAGGGCCGGCGCCTGAACCAGGTAGTGGCCAGCACCCTGTCGCGCAGCGGCGACTACCTGCGCCAGATCATGCAGCAATACGCCACCGGCAAACACGACGACCTGGCCTATCGCCTGGCCCGGCGCGACGCCCACAACGCCGATGCGGCCCTCTCCAGCACCCTCTCCAACATGCTGCTGGAGCCCGGGCACTTCCGCCGCGACGCGGAAACCGGCTTCCGCTTCCTGACCCTTTCGCACACGCTGCTCAACTACCTCTCGGCCCTCGGCGCCCACCGCGAGAGCCTGCCGGACGGCGCCAGCGACAGCCTGCTGGAGCTGGCCTCGCAACGACTGGCGCAAAGCCTCGACAGCCTGGCCGAAGCCCTGCGCAACAACCAGACGGTGGCCGTCTACGATGAAGAGGAAGAAAGGCTGGCCCAGAAACTGGAACAACTGCCGGACGAACTCGACGAAAACACGCGCCTGGTCTACACCCAACTCGGCCTGATCTGCCGGCAACTGGCGCCCCTGCGCAGCATGGCGGCACATCTGATCCGCAAACCCGAGGCGCAATCGGAGTAAGATGCGCGCCCGGCCACAGGAGGACGCAGGGTGCAGGGTACAGACGTAATCATCATCGGCGCAGGCGCGGCGGGCCTGATGTGCGCCTTCAACGCCGCCCGGCGCGGCCGGCGGGTCACGCTGCTGGACCACGCCAACAAGCCCGGCAAGAAAATCCTCATGTCCGGCGGTGGCCGCTGCAACTTCACCAATCTCTACACCGAGCCGGGCAACTTCCTCTCGCACAACCCGCACTTCTGCAAATCGGCGCTGGCCCGCTATACCCAGAGGGACTTCCTCGAGCTGGTCGGCAAGCATGGCGTACCCTGGCACGAGAAGAAACTCGGGCAACTGTTCTGCGACAACAAGTCCAGCGATATCCTCGACATGCTGCTGGCCGAATGCGACGTGAGTGGCGTGGATCTGCGTCTGGAAACCCGTATCGACAGCATCGAGGCCGAGAACGGCGGCTACCGGCTGCGCACCAGCGCCGGGCCGTTCGCCTGCGGGTCGCTGGTGATCGCCACCGGCGGCCTGTCGATCCCGACCCTGGGCGCCACCGGCCTGGGCCACCAGGTCGCACGGCAATTCGGCCACAACGTCTGGCCTACCCGCGCCGGCCTGGTGCCGTTCACCCTCACCGACCCGCAACTGAAAGCGCTGTGCGGCGAACTCAGCGGCACCTCGCTGGACTGCCTGGCGCAATGCAACGGCCAGAGCTTCCGGGAAAACCTGCTGTTCACCCATCGCGGCCTGAGCGGCCCGGCGATGCTGCAGATATCCTCCTACTGGAACCCCGGCGATACGCTGGAAATCGACCTGCTGCCTGGGCGTGACGCCCTGCAGTGGCTGCAGCAACAACAGGTGGAACACCCGGCGATCGAATTGAAGACCCTGCTGGCCGAAGTCTTCACGCGCAAGATGGCCGGCCTGTTGTGCGAATACTGGTTCGAGTCACGGCCACTGAAGCAGTACAACCTGCCCCAGTTGCGCGATATCGCCCAACGACTAGGCGCCTGGCGCCTGATCCCGGCGGGAACGGAAGGCTACCGCACGGCAGAGGTCACCCTGGGCGGCGTGGACACCCGCGAGGTTTCATCGAAAACCATGGAATCGCAGAAATCGCCGGGGTTGTATTTCATCGGGGAGGTGCTGGACGTCAGTGGCCACCTGGGCGGCTTCAACTTCCAGTGGGCCTGGGCCTCGGCCCATGCGGCGGCCCAGCACGTGTGATGGCGGCTCCGGCGCCGGATCGGCGTCGGGCACGCAAGCCTGCTCCTCGCGCAGGCAGGAACCGAAGGCAGCATAGATCGAAAGAAAACCAGGCTTCATCGGAACCCCCCTGCTGACGAGCGAGGCGGCAGACGCGACCAGACTCAATGAGCCGGGCTGTCGGTCTCCGGCACGCTTCCTTCGGCATTATCGGTTTCGGAATCGGGGACGGTGGTATCGACCTCGGGCGCTACACTCTCCGGCAAGGCATCTACCGGCTCGCTACTGGGAATCGGGTCGGCAACGGGCGGCGCTGGCTGTTCGGCGGGAGCAGGAGCAGGGGGCGTCACAGGCTCGCTCTCGGAACCACAACCCACCAGAAACAGCCCCAGAGCCGGAGCAAACAGATAAGCAAGACGCATCTTCAACCTCCTGAATGAAAGACGATGGGCCTTTTATCAACCCACGAATGAATGGACAACGGAAAGGTCGAAGAGTGCCGCGGCAGGGCTCAACACCGGGCAATCGCATGCAGGTGTCGTTGCATGGAGCTAGGTTTCACCGCGAGGGGAAAGCCCGCCTTGCGGCAGTCTTTCGATTTTCCGAGGTGAATAGCCCGCTATTTGACGAGGGAAAGCGGAAAAATGACCCAATCCGGCTTTCCCGCCGCAGAACGGCCTCGAGACCGGCAGACCCTAGACATTGAAAGCGCCGCTTTCACTGAACATCTCCTGCAACTGCGCGGCCGGTATCGGCCGGCTGAACCAGTAGCCCTGGACGAACGGGCAGTGTTCTGCAGTGAGGAAATCCAGTTGCGCCTGTTCCTCGACGCCTTCGGCCACCACCGACAGCCCCAGGCTCTGGCCCAGTCCTATAATCGCGCGGCTGATCACCAGCGACTCGGCGTTTTCCGGGGTACCGGAGATGAAACTGCGGTCGACCTTGAGGATATGCAACGGAAAACGCTTGAGGTAGCCGAGGGAGCAGTAGCCCGTACCGAAATCGTCCAGCGCCAGGCGCACGCCGAGCCCGGCGATACGTTGCAGGTTGTTCCTGACCAGCATACTGTCCTGCATCAGCAGGGTTTCGGTAATTTCCAGCACCAGGCTGCCTGGCGCCAGCCCGGTTTCATCGAGGATCAGCATGAGCCGGTCGGCGAAATCGTGCTCCTGTAACTGGCGGATGGACAGGTTCACCGCACAGTGCATCTGCGCCTGGCCCGCCAGTTGCCAGTCGCGGACCTGGCGACAGGCCTCCTGCAGGACCCACTCGCCAACCCGGACGATACCGCTGGAGGCTTCCAGCACCGGAATGAACTCCTGCGGTGGAACCAGGCGGCCCTGATCACTCCAGCGCAGCAACGCCTCGACCCCTGCCAGGTAAGGCTTGCCATCGACCAGTTGGCAGATCGGCTGGTAGTGCAGGCTGTATTCATTGCGCTCGAGGGCCTGGGCCAGGGCGCTCTCGAGGGCCAGTTGGCGCTTGGCCGTGTGTTGCAGGCCATCGTAGTACAGGGCGAAGCGATCCTTTCCCGCGCCCTTCGCACTGTAGAGCGCAAGATCCGCGGCCTGTAGCGCATCCAGCGGCTGGCCATCGCGATATAGGGGCGCGATGCCGATGCTGGCACTGATCGTCAGCATATGGAAATCGATCAACATCGGCTGCCGCAGAGCGTCCAGCATGCGCCGTGCGACGCCCTCGGCATCGGCCTCACAGGCCAGATCCCCCAGCAGGGCGACGAACTCGTCGCCACCGAAACGCGCCAGATGATCGCCGGGACGCAAGCAACGCCGCAACCGCGCTGTGACCTCGATCAGCACCTTGTCGCCCGTACCGTGCCCGAGGCTGTCATTGATCAGCTTGAAACGATCCAGGTCGACGAACAGCAGCGCCGAGTCACGGCTATGGACCCTCGTCTGCACCTTCTTGAGCAATTCATCCAAGTGCATGCGATTGGCCAGACCGGTCAAGGGATCATGCCGCGCCGCATGCCGCAGGGAGGCCTCGGCGCGCTTGCGACCGCTGATATCGGCCTGGGAACCGGCCATGCGAGGACCTTGCGGCCCCTCCTCGATGACCCCGCGCGCCAGCACCCACGTATAGTCATCGCGCACGGTGCGAATCCGGTATTCGTGACAGAACGACGGTGCCAGCCCGTTCATGTGCGCACTGATCGCGCCACGCAGGCCAGGCAGGTCATCCGGATGCACCCGGCTGAACCAGTCATCGCTGCTTGTGGTGGTCTGTGGCGGCAACCCCAGCATGCTGGTCCAGCGCTCGGACAGGTAGAGCCGGTCCTGGTTGATATCCCAGTCCCAGATACCGTCCTCGGTGCCGCGCAAGGCCCTGGCCAAGCGCGCCTCACTATCCTCCAGGGCCTGTCGCTGGGCGGTGCTGTAGGTGTCGATGGCAAGCATCATGTCGAAGAACACCGCCTTCAGCAGGCTGCCATAGAGCTTGCTGTTCGGCGCATCCCCCAGCAGTTCTTCGAGTATCTCGCCCAGGTACAGTCGGTAGGCGCCCATATACCACTCGAGATCGACCCCCACGCGCTGGTGTACCAACCCCACCAACAGGCGATCATTGACATAGTCACGGTCGTAAGGCCCCATCCAGAGCCGCTGGTAATAGCGCTTCTGGCTTTGCTTGAGGCGCTCCAGGCCATCGGGGTCGTCGAGTATTTGGGCAGGCCGCTCGAAGCGCGCCAGGTGCTCATAGAGCCTGTCGATGAAATGCGCATGCACCTCATCCAGTGATCCGGCGGCCTGATTCAGGCGCTTTGCATCCGCCGTCCGCCACTGCAACAGGCGCTTTCGCACCTGGATGTCTTCAGCCTTGAGGCTGACTCGCTCGAGGAGCGCTTTCAGTTCGTTCTTCATGCGGCCAGCAGCTTCCAGACACTCGGCAAGACCGTCAGCCACAGGCAAGCGGCAACGCTCTCGCATTCTTGGGGCCTGTTCGAGCCCCGCAAGCGGCCCCGGAAAGGTATGACCAGCAGGCGGCAAGCTACGAAAGGTTCGGTTCTTGCGGATCGAAGAATGACAACGTGAGTACGGCAGAGATGCCCTGACACGCCCTCGGTTCATTGCAGCCCATGCAACGAAAAGGGCCCATGGCGCAACGAGAACACGCAGTGCTGGTGTCAATAGGCCACTAATCGTGACAGGCGGGCAGGGAAGCGTTATTGATATGAATCAATGGGCAGAGAGCGTTGCCGGAAACGTCAGGGCGAAGCGTTTCCGTATCGCCTTGCCTTGTAAGGGCACGGGCATTCATTGCAAACACCAGGGGCTGTTGACGTTTCGTCGCAAGCCGCGTTGTCGCGACGAAACGTCAGCAGCCCCTGGCACCCTGGCCGGATACGCCCGCTCAGGCGTACTCGTAGGAAGGAAGTGCCGAACGGCTCTGGCTCTGCAGATGAGTGATGACGGGGGCCACCCCGGCTTCCAGCGACAGGTCGCGGCGGATGGAACTGACTACCCAATCCAGTTGCACGGCGGTCCGGGCCTGCCCCTTGGACAGGGCGCGGCGCAGGACATCCTGCTCCTCATTGCGCAGGGTCAGCAGCAAACCACCATCAGGGCGGCTGACGATCTGCACTTCGAACTCCGGGAAGGCCGCAGTGAGGATTTGTTGCGCAAGATTCATGGGAGTCTCTCCATACGTTTCCATTTCTTCCTATGGAGCAGACTCCATGCCAACCCCGAATATCAATAAAATAACTTATAAATCAAATAGTTAAATAAAAAACCAAAGTCATTGGCCATGCAATTTGCATGATTCATCAAAAGAGGTCGTGCATTCTGAGATGACATTTTGCCATCTGCTCGACAAACGACTGCTCATCCGTCCACCATGAACTTGCCGGACCACCCCCACTCCAACCCGAGGTGGCAGCAAAGCCGGTCCACTTCAGTAGACGCAGTACAGGCACATGTAGTAGCCCGGCACTCAAGGACCAGACCCATCGTACATTCGGACACGCCACAGGAACGCCGCTTCGCCGCAAGCGAAGCAGGCCGAGTGCGCTTTGCGCCGGGCAATACGACTTGAGAGCCAGCATGCAAATGAACGATCTACTCCATCGCACTGTGTTGCTCGTCGAGGACGAGCCACAGATACGGGCCCTGCTGGCGGACTTCCTGGCCGACGAGGGCTATGAGGTGATGCCGGCGGAAAATGCCGAGCGCGCCTTCGAGATACTCGCCAGCAGCCCCAGGCTGGACCTTCTGATCAGCGACTACCGGCTCCCCGGCGGGGTTTCCGGCGTGATGATCGCGGAACCGGCACTGAAGCTGCGACCGGACCTGAAGGTCATCTTCATCAGCGGCTACCCCCTGGAAATCTACCAGTCGGGCAGCCCCATCGCCCATTCGGCGCCGGTACTGGCCAAGCCCTTTTCCCTCGATTCGCTACACCGGCAGATCGAACGGGTGCTGGCCTGAAGCGGCTCCGGGGAGCGAGACACCGGTAGCGGCCTGTGATGAAACGCACACAGACTGCCACGACCCTCGCCTGCAACTCGAAGCCGCGCTGCGACAGCCTCAGTTGACCTTAGGAGCCAGCTCGCCACGGGCATAGCGCTGGAACATGTCTTCCAGGGAGACCGGCTTGATCTTCGAAGCATTGCCGGCGGTGCCAAAGGCTTCGTAGCGGGCGATGCAGATATCGCGCATGGCGACGATGGTCTTGGCGAAGAACTTGCGCGGGTCGAATTCGCTCGGCTGCTCGGCCATCATGCGGCGAATGGCGCCGGTGGACGCCAGGCGCAGGTCGGTGTCGATATTCACCTTGCGCACGCCGTACTTGATGCCCTCGACGATCTCCTCGACCGGAACACCGTAGGTCTCCTTGATGTCGCCGCCGAATTCGTTGATCACCTTCAGCCACTCCTGGGGTACCGAGGAGGAGCCGTGCATCACCAGGTGGGTATTGGGAATACGCTTGTGAATTTCCTTGATGCGCTCGATGGACAGCACGTCGCCGGTTGGCGGCTTGGTGAACTTGTAGGCGCCGTGGCTGGTGCCGATGGCGATGGCCAGGGCATCGACCTGGGTTTCCTTGACGAACTGCGCGGCTTCTTCCGGGTCGGTCAGCAGTTGGCTATGGTCCAGCACGCCTTCGGCGCCAACCCCGTCCTCTTCACCGGCCATGCCGGTCTCCAGGCTGCCCAGGCAGCCCAGCTCGCCTTCCACGGAAACGCCGCAGGCATGGGCGAAAGCCACGGTCTGGCGGGTCACGCGGACGTTGTAGTCATAGTCGGCCGGGGTCTTGCCGTCTTCTTTCAGCGAGCCGTCCATCATCACCGACGAGAAGCCGAGCTGGATCGAGCGCTGGCACACGTCAGGGCTGGTGCCGTGGTCCTGGTGCATGCACACCGGGATATGCGGGAATTCTTCGATCGCGGCCAGGATCAGGTGGCGCAGGAAAGGCGCGCCGGCATATTTGCGGGCACCCGCCGAAGCCTGCACGATCACCGGCGAGTCGGTCTTGTCAGCCGCTTCCATGATCGCGCGCATCTGCTCCAGGTTGTTGACGTTGAAAGCCGGCACGCCATAGCCGAACTCGGCGGCGTGGTCGAGCATCTGGCGCATGCTGATAAGTGCCATGTTTTCCTGTTCTCCGGTATCTGATCGTATAAGCCTGCTACTGCGACAGGCGATATTCAAGCATCGCGCAATCACGTCGCGGCATTGTAACGGCAGCACGGGTATCGCTCACAGGTTTATCAGCGAAGCACTACAGCCGTGAGCCAGCAATTCGTCATCGGCAAGGCGATAGACCAGGGCGCCACCGCCCTTGTCATGGAAAGCGATAACGCCATCGCTGTAGAAACTTCCCAGAGTGCTCGGCGCGCGCTGCAAGCGGTGCACCTGCGCGGCGTTGCCGAGCTTGAGGTCCACCTGGCGCCGCTCGGTATCGGCATAGCGCCAGTGGATGTCGTTCGGGCTCAGGCATTTCCAGTGCACGAAGGGTGCATCGGGCCCCGCCTGCCAGTGGGAACAACCTGCCAGCAGGACCAGGGCCAGTAGCGGTATGGCACGCAGCATCAGGGGCAATCCTGGGCCTGCGAGCCACTCATTATGGTCGGGTCACCACTGCTCTGGATCGCCACCCGCTGATCGTTCTGCACTGTCGGGCCGGTAGCCGGTGGCGGTGCGATCACCTCGCAGGCATGCCTGGTACCGCCGCTGCAACCAGCCAGAACCAGACACACCAGGGCAAGTATCGGACTACGCATGGTCATTTCTCCTTCGAATGGGCTCAAGGGAAAGACAACGCTCGCCTGCCGTGGTTGCCTGGAACCGCCGCCGTTTCATCCGCAAACCGCGTCACCGCGGCGAAACGGCAAAAGACACCGGCTCAACGTACGCGTTGCTCCAGCACTTCGACGGCCGGCAGCACCTTGCCTTCGACGAACTCGAGGAAGGCGCCGCCACCGGTGGAGATGTAGGAAATGCGTTCGGCCACGCCGTATTTGTCGATGGCCGCCAGGGTATCGCCACCTCCAGCGATGGAGAAGGCCGGGCTTTCGGCGATGGCTTCGGCCAGCACCTTGGTGCCATTGCCGAACTGGTCGAACTCGAACACCCCGACCGGCCCATTCCACAGGATGGTTTTCGAGGATTTCAGCAACTCGGCGAACCGCTGCGCGGTCTGCGGACCGATATCGAGGATCATGTCGTCGTCGCCCACCTCGCCGACAGCCTTGACCGTGGCCTCGGCGTCCTCGGCGAAAGCCTTGGCCACCACCACGTCCACCGGCAGCGGCACGCTGACCTTGGCGGCGATGGCCCTGGCGGTATCGATCAGGTCCGCCTCATGCAACGACTTGCCGACGTTGTAGCCCGCCGCCGCGAGGAAGGTGTTGGCGATGCCGCCGCCGACGATCAACTGGTCGCAGATCTGGCTGAGGCTGTTGAGCACATCGAGCTTGGTCGATACCTTGGAGCCGGCAACGATGGCCGCCATCGGCTTGGCCGGGTTGCCCAGCGCCTTGCCCAGCGCTTCCAGCTCGGCGGCCAGCAGTGGGCCGGCCGCGGCGACCCTGGCGAACTTCGCCACACCGTGGGTCGAGCCCTGGGCGCGGTGGGCGGTGCCGAAGGCATCCATCACGAACACATCGCACAGGGCGGCATAGCGCTTCGCCAGTTCGTCGACGTTCTTCTTCTCGCCCTTGTTGAAGCGCACGTTCTCCAGCAGCACCAGTTGCCCCGGCGCCACCTCGACGCCGTCGAGGTAGTCGCGCACCAGCGGCACTTCGCGGCCAAGGGCCTGGCTCAGGTAGTCGGCTACCGGCTTGAGGCTGTCCTCTTCGCTGTAGACGCCCTCCTGCGGACGCCCCAGGTGCGAGCAGACCAGCACCGCCGCGCCCTTCTCCAGGGCCAGGCGAAGGGTCGGCAGCGCCGCGAGGATGCGCGCGTCGCTCTTCACCACGCCGTCCTTGAGCGGCACGTTGAGATCCTCGCGGATCAGCACACGCTTGCCGGCCAGGTCGAGGTCGGCCATCTTCACTACTTTCAGGGTCGGCGTGCTCATGGAATGTCCTTCTTGTGGTTGATGACGTGCAGATAATGCTCCGCCACGTCGAGCATACGGTTGGCAAAACCCCACTCGTTGTCGAACCAGGCCAGCAGGTTGACCAGGCGCGGGCCACTGCTGCGCGTCTGGCTGCCGTCGACGATGGCCGAGTGCGGATCGTGATTGAAATCGCAACTGGCATGCGGCAATTCGGTGTAGGCGATCAGCCCGGCGAAGCGCTCGCTGGCCGCTGCTTCGCGCATCACCTGGTTGACCTCGTCGGCACAGGTGTCACGCGAGGTCAGCACGGTGATATCCAGGCAGGAGACATTCAGCGTCGGCACCCGCACCGCCTTGGCCTGGATGCGCCCGGCCAGCTCCGGCAGCAGCCGCTCGATGCCACGCGCCAGCCCGGTCGACACCGGGATCACCGACTGGAAGGCCGAACGCGTACGGCGCAAGTCTTCGTGATGGTAGGCGTCGATCACCGGCTGGTCGTTCATCGCCGAGTGGATGGTGGTGATGAACACCTGCTCCAGGCCGATGGCGTCGTTCAGCAGCTTGAGCAGCGGTACCCCGCAATTGGTGGTGCAGGAGGCGTTGGAAACCAGGGTCTGGCCGTGGCTCAGGCGTTCCTGGTTGACGCCGAAGACAATGGTCGCGTCGACATCCGCCTCGCTGGCCATCGGTTGCGAAAACAACACCCTCGGCGCCCCGGCGCGCAGGAAGCGTTCGCCCTGGGCACGATTGACGTACTGCCCGGAACATTCCAGCAGCAGGTCGATGCCCAGCCCGCTCCAGTCGATGCCTTCCGGGGTCGGCTGGCGCAGCACCTTCACGCAATCGCCGTTGATATGCAGGCAATCGCCATCGACCTTGACCTCGCCGGGGAAGCGCCCGTGGGTGGAATCGAAGCGGGTCAGGTACTCGATGCTGGCCTGGTCGGCCAGATCGTTCAGCGCGACGATCTCCAGGCCGGCGCCCGCACCCCGCTCATAAAGCGCGCGCAGCACGCAGCGACCGATGCGGCCGTAGCCGTTGAGGGCGATTTTGTAGGGACGATTGGCCATGGCGATCTCGATGGAGAGCGTGCGTAGACCGTAGGATGGGTTGAGCCTGCGATACCCATCACAGCGGACTGACGGGTATCGCTCCGCCGCTCAACCCATCCTACGCATCCAGCAATTCTTCGGCGGTGGCGACGACGTTTTCGACGGTAAAGCCGAACTCTTCGAACAGTTGCCCGGCGGGGGCCGATTCGCCGTAAGTGGTCATGCCGATGATGCGGCCCTCCAGGCCGACGTACTTGTACCAGTAGTCGGCATGCGAGGCCTCGATGGCGATACGCGCAGCCACCTCGACCGGCAGCACGGCCTGGCGATAGGCGGCATCCTGGGCATCGAACACGCTGGTGCTGGGAATGGACACCACACGCACCTTCCGTCCAGTCGCGACCAGTTGCTCATACGCCTGCATCGCCAGGCCGACTTCCGAACCGGTGGCGATCAGGATCAGTTCCGGCTCGCCGGCGCTGTCCTTGAGCACATAGCCGCCACGGGCGATATCCGCCAGTTGCTGCTCGTCACGCGCCTGGTGCGGCAGGTTCTGGCGGCTGAAGATCAGCGCGCTCGGGCCGTCCTTGCGCTCGATGGCGTACTTCCAGGCCACCGCCGACTCCACCGCATCGGCCGGGCGCCAGGTGTCCAGGTTGGGCGTGCAGCGCAGGCTGGCCAGTTGCTCGACCGGCTGGTGGGTCGGGCCGTCTTCGCCAAGGCCGATGGAGTCGTGGGTGAAGACGTAGAGCACACGCTGCTTCATCAGTGCCGACATGCGCACCGCATTACGCGCGTACTCCATGAACATCAGGAAGGTCGCACCATAGGGAATCAGGCCGCCGTGCAGAGCGATGCCGTTCATGATGGCGCTCATGCCGAACTCGCGCACACCGTAGTGCACATAGTTGCCCGAGGCATCCTCGGCACTCACCGCCTTGCAGCCTTTCCACAGGGTCAGGTTGGAGCCGGCCAGGTCGGCGGAGCCGCCCAGCAGCTCCGGCAGCAGCGGGCCGAAGGCATTCAGGGCGTTCTGGCTGGCCTTGCGGCTGGCAATGGTTTCGCCCTTGCCAGCCACTTCGCGGATATAAGCGGCGGCCTTCTCGGCGAAGTCGGCGGGCAGCTCGCCCTCGATGCGGCGCTCGAACTCGGCGGCCAGCTCCGGGAACTCGCCGCGGTAGGCTTCGAAACGCTGCTGCCACTCGCCTTCGGTCTTGGCGCCGCTCTCGCTGGCATCCCAGGCGGCATAGATATCGGCGGGGATCTCGAACGGCTGATGGCTCCAGCCCAGCGCCTCGCGGGTCAGGGCGATCTCGCCGGCGCCCAGGGCGGCGCCGTGGCACTCTTCCTTGCCCTGCTTGTTCGGCGAGCCAAAACCGATGACGGTCTTGCAGCAGATCAAGGTCGGACGGTCGCTCTTGCGCGCGGTCTCGATGGCGATGTTGATCTCGTCCGGGTCGTGCCCGTCGACGTTGCGGATCACCTGCCAGCCATAGGCCTCGAAGCGGCGCGGCGTGTCGTCGCTGAACCAGCCCTCGACCTCGCCGTCGATGGAGATGCCGTTGTCATCGTAGAAGGCGGTCAGCTTGTTCAGGCCCAGGGTGCCGGCCAGCGAGCAGACTTCATGGGAAATGCCTTCCATCATGCAGCCATCGCCGAGGAACACATAGGTATTGTGATCGACGACCTCATGCCCGGGACGGTTGAACTGGGCGGCCAGCACCTTCTCCGCCAGGGCGAAGCCGACGGCGTTGGCGATGCCCTGGCCGAGCGGACCGGTGGTGGTCTCGACCCCGGCGGTGTAACCGAATTCGGGATGGCCGGGGGTGCGGCTGTGCAGTTGGCGGAAGTTCTGCAAGTCCTCGATGGTCAGGTCGTAGCCGCTCAGGTGCAGCAACGAATAGATCAGCATCGAACCATGGCCGTTGGAGAGTACGAAACGGTCGCGGTCGGCCCACTGCGGGTTGTTCGGGTTGTGCTTGAGGTGGTCGTGCCACAGCACTTCGGCGATGTCCGCCATGCCCATCGGGGCACCGGGGTGGCCGCTGTTGGCTTTCTGCACGGCATCCATGCTCAAGGCACGGATGGCATTGGCTCGCTCACGACGGCTGGGCATCGCTGAATCTCCTGGGTAAGGCTGATCACGGAAAAGGCGGCCATTTTCGCCCAGCAGGCCGTGCGGGGCAATCGAAGAAAGTGCCGGGAGGGCAATACGTACGGCCAGCCCCGCCCCGGCACATGGCTCTCGCCCCCTGTCGAGCACACCGGTTCCGCTCGTTCAACCGCGCAGTGCCGTGCTATTCGCCGGCATCAGGCAAGGCGCGCGGAACAGCTCGCCATGCCAGATGCCGGCCAGGGTGCGCAGCAGCACCAGCAGCCAGACGGCTGCCAATTGCGCGGCAAGCAGCAAGCCGATCAGTCCGAATGCCGCCATGCCGGTCAACGCCTGCAACTCGAAGGTGGCCAGGGTGAAGACCCCGAGCGGAAAGGTGAAACCCCACCAGCCCAGGTTGAACGGCATGTCGTCGCGCAGGTAATGACGGGTGAACAGCGTCGCGGTCAGCAGCCACCAGAGCCCCGCGCCCCACAGCGCCAGGCCACCGAGCAAGCCCAGGTCACGCGCCAGCTCGGCGGCGCCGAGCAGCGGCGTACCGGCGAACGCCAGCGGCGCCACCTGCCCCATGCCCAGCAGCCCCAGGCAACCGGTGGCCAACGGCCCCAACGGCAACCAACTGGTGGCGGCGAAATCGGTGCCCGGTAATTTGTGCAGCGCCAGGCGCAGCAGCACCAGGGTAATCAACGCGAACGCCAGGGCCAGCGACATACCCCAGAGCACGAAACCGACCACCAGCAATTGCCGCGCGGCTTCCGGCGCCAGCTGCGGCACCAGCGCCGCCGCCGTGCTGGCGGCCACCTCGGGCGCCACGATGGGCAGCAGCCAGACGGCGGTGAGCTTCTCCAGCGCATGGCTCTGCCGGGTGAACATCAGGTAAGGCACGACCAGGGCGGCCAGCAGCGCCAGCGCGGCATCCAGCCACCACAGGGCCAGCGCCAGCGCATGCACGGACTCGCCCCAGCGCGGCACGCCGAACAGCAGCAAGCCCTTGATCAGCACCGCCAGCCCCATGGGAATGGCGCCAAGGAACATCGACTGCACCGGATGCAGCAGCATGGGTTTCACCGTATCGCGAAACAGCAGCAGGCGCGCCAGGAACAGCAGCGAGAACACCGCGAACAGCAGTACGCCGAAGCCCCAGAGCCCCTCGGACAACCCCCTGAGAACAGGCAGGCGCCAGGGCAACTGCGCAACCACCAGGGCCAGAACGCCGGTGCCCATGGTCATGGCGAACCAGTTGGGAGTGAAGTGGCGAATGAAAGCCAGCGGCTCGGGCAAGCGGCTGAAAGGATGATAAGGCATGGCCAGGGACTCCCGAGGCTTGAAATGACGGGGTCCAGCCTATGGAACGGCTTGCCATATTAAAAATACATATCCAGTATGAAATCCATATCTTCATATTATGGTTTGCCATGAACCTGCATCACCTCAGGATCTTCCTCGTCGTCGCCGAAACCGGCAGCATCAGTGCCGGCGCCGAACGCCTGCATATCAGCCAGCCAGCCGTGACCCGGGAAATACGCGAGCTGGAGGAAAGCCTCGGGCAGCGCCTGTTCGACCGCCAGCCCCGTGGCGTACGCCTGACCGAAAGCGGCCAGCGCCTGCTGCACTATGCCCAGCGCATCTTCAATCTGGAACAGGCGGCCGAGCGCGACCTGAGCGACTTCGCCCAACTGGAGCAGGGCGAGTTGCGCCTGGGGGCCAGCGCCACCCTGGGCGCCTACCTGCTGCCGCCCTTGATCGGGCGCTTCCGCCAGCGCCACCCGCAGGTCTTCGTCAGCCTGGCCATGGACAACACCACGGGCGTCACCCGCCAACTGGACGATGGCCTGATCAGCCTGGGGCTGGTCGAAGGCCCCTTCGCCCGCGATGCCTACGCCCACCGCCTGCTGGCCCAGGATCCGCTGCTGCCGGTGGTGGCCGCCCATCATCCGCTGGCGGCGGCCAAGCGCCTGCCTGCCAGCAGCCTGCAGGACTACCCGCTGTACCTGCGCGAACCCGGTTCCGGTACCCGCAACAGCATCGAGCAGGCTTATCGCAGCCATGGCCTGGAACCGCGGGCACACATGGCCATCGGCAGCACCGAGGCGCTCAAGCGGTTGCTGCTGGATGGCCAGGGCATCGCCTGGCTGTCCGGGCATGCCCTGGAGCGGGAACTGTCCAGCGGCGAACTCCGGCAACTGGCGGTATTCGATCTGCGCATCGAGCGCGATTTCCACGTGCTCTGGCGCCAGGGTGTCAGCCTGAGCCCGGCCCCTTCGGCCTTTCTCGCGCTGAATGGAATAAGCCCATAACCGGCCACGCTATATCAAAATTTCTTGATATGGCTGTTGCTGTACGAAAAGTGCCCGACTAGACTGCGGCCTCATGAGACTTCGCGCGCACCAGACGGACTTCGACCCCTGCGACGACCTTGCCAGCCTGTGCAAGGCCGGCGGCGACCCATTGCGCCTGAACGTCCTGCGCGTGCTGGCCAACGACTCCTTCGGCGTACTGGAACTGGCACAGATTTTCGCCATTGGCCAATCCGGCATGAGCCATCACCTCAAGGTGCTGGCCCAGGCCGGGCTGGTGGCCACCCGCCGGGAAGGCAACGCCATCTTCTATCGCCGCGCGCTACCTGGCGGAGCCCTGCACACGGCGCTGCTGGAGGAGGTCGACGCCCTGCCGCTGCCCGCCGAGCTGCAAGCCCGCATCACTGCCGCGCATCGTCAACGCGCCGCCATCAGCCGCGACTTCTTCGCGCGCATGGCCAGCAGCTTCCAGGCCAGCCAGGACCTGATCGCCGGCCTGCCGCAGTACCGCGACAGCCTGCTGGCGCTGCTCGACACCCTGCACTTCGCGCCCGAGGCGACAGCCCTGGAAATCGGCCCGGGCGATGGCGCCTTCCTCCCGGAACTGGCGCGGCGCTTCGCCCGCGTCACCGCGCTGGACAACAGCGAGGCCATGCTCGAACTGGCGCGCCAGCGCTGTATCGAGGGGAGGCTCGGCAACGTCGAACTGAGGCTGGCCGACGCCCTGGATACGGCCCGGCAGGAGCCTGCCGACTGCGTGGTGCTGAACATGGTCCTGCACCACTTCGCCACCCCCGCCGAGGCCTTCCGCCAGTTGGCGGACAAGGTCAAGCCAGGCGGCAGCCTGCTGCTCAGCGAATTGTGCAGCCACGACCAGAGCTGGGCCCGCGAGGCCTGCGGCGACCTCTGGCTCGGCTTCGAACAGGGCGACCTGGCGCGCTGGGCCGCTGGCGCCGGCCTGGAGCCCGGAGAAAGTCTCTATATTGGCCTGAAGAATGGCTTTCAGATTCAACTGCGGCACTTCGCCAAACCCTCCCCGCGAAGCGTCACCGCCTACGGCAAGAAAGGAGCCGATAAATGAGCGAATACTCCCTGTTCACCTCCGAGTCCGTGTCCGAAGGGCACCCGGACAAGATCGCCGACCAGATTTCCGACGCGGTGCTGGACGCCATCATCACCCAGGACAAGCACGCCCGCGTGGCAGTGGAAACCCTGGTCAAGACCGGCGTGGCCATCGTCGCCGGCGAAGTCGCCACCAGCGCCTGGGTCGACCTGGAGCAGATCGTCCGCGATGTCATCTCGGACATCGGCTACACCAGCTCCGATGTCGGCTTCGACGGCGCCACCTGTGGCGTGTTGAACATCATCGGCAAGCAGTCGGTGGACATCGCCCAGGGCGTCGACCGCGCCAAGCCGGAAGACCAGGGCGCCGGCGACCAGGGGCTGATGTTCGGCTACGCCAGCAACGAGACCGACGTGCTGATGCCGGCGCCGATCCGCTTCTCCCATGCCCTGGTCGAGCGCCAGGCCGAAACGCGCAAATCCGGCCTGCTGCCGTGGCTGCGCCCGGACGCGAAATCCCAGGTCACCTGCCGCTACGAGAACGGCAAGGTGGTCGGCATCGACGCGGTCGTGCTGTCCACCCAGCACAACCCGGATGTCAGCTACAACGACCTGCGCGACGGTGTGATGGAATTGATCGTCAAGCATGTGCTGCCTGCCGAACTGCTGCACAAGGACACCCAGTTCCATATCAACCCGACCGGCAAGTTCGTCATCGGCGGCCCGGTCGGCGACTGCGGCCTGACCGGGCGCAAGATCATCGTCGACACCTACGGCGGCATGGCCCGCCACGGCGGCGGCGCCTTCTCCGGCAAGGACCCGTCCAAGGTCGACCGCAGCGCCGCCTATGCCGGCCGCTACGTGGCGAAGAACATCGTCGCCGCCGGCCTCGCCGAGCGCTGCGAGATCCAGGTGTCCTACGCCATCGGCGTGGCCCAGCCGACCTCCATCTCGCTCAACACCTTCGGCACCCACAAGGTCGCCGAGGACAGCATCATCGAGCTGGTGCGGGAAGTCTTCGACCTGCGCCCCTACGCCATTACGCGCATGCTCGACCTGCTGCACCCGATGTATCGCGCCACCGCCGCCTACGGCCACTTCGGCCGCACGCCCGAGCAACTGACGGTCGGCGACGACAGCTTCACCAGCTTCACCTGGGAGCGCACCGACAAGGTCGAAGCCCTGCGCGCCGCCGCCGGCCTGTAACAACCAGGTCTTTCAACGTCTTTGAATAAAAGGTCAAGCGCCTTCATTGCGCATGCTGCCGAGGCCAGTGTTCGTTCGAATCCTGAGTGAACTCGTAGGATGGGTTGAGCGCAGCGATACCCATCGAGTGCCTGCCCTGGGTATCGCTGCGCTCAACCCAGGCTACCAGCTCAAGACGAGGCTGAAACAAGCATCAAGGCGATAACCGCGGTAAACGGCTACAGCAGGATGCAGCCCCACACCAGCGCCACCATCAGCAGCCCGACCAATTGCGCCGCGCTGCCCATGTCCTTGGCGCGCTTGGAAAGCGGGTGCAGTTCGAGGGAAACGCGATCGACCACCGCCTCGATGGCCGAATTGAGCAGTTCGATGGCCAGCGTCAGCAGCAACACCAGGACCAGCAGCGCCCGCTCGGCGCGGCTGACATCCAGCAGAAAAGCCACCGGCAGCAACAGCAGGTTGAGCAGCAACAGTTGCCGGAACGCCGCCTCACCGAAAAACGCCGCGCGCAGCCCGGCCAGGGAATAGCCGAAGGCACGCAGGATACGCACCACGCCTCGGCGGCCCTTCAGGCCGCTGGCGTCGCTGGAATTGTGCATGGATGCTCCCTTGTCGGACGAATGGACGATGGCCGCAGGCTGGAAGTCTCAGGGTGCGCCGTGCGCACCGGCACAACGCGATGTACGGCGCACCCGGCTCGCGGGCAAGCCCGCGACTGCGATCAATGTGCCAGGAAACGGCGAATACCCTGCAATTCACTGCGAATCCGCGGCATGAAGCCTTGCAGCACCTTCGAGAGATCGCCGACCGGCCGGTCGCTGGCCGAACTGGCCTGCATCGGCAGCATGCTACCGCTGGTGAACGGCAGCACCACCTTGTGTTCCTCGCCGAGGAACGCCAGGCGATCCCAGTCTCCCGCCACCAGCAACCGCTGGGCGGTGGGGCTGAACAGGCTCTGGCCGATGCTGTAGTCATGCACCGGGTTACGCACGCCCAGCAGCGGCATCAGCGTCGGCAGCAGGTCGACGTGGCTGGTGCGCATGTCCTCCCGCCGCGCCTCGCGCCCCGGCACCCAGAGCACCAGCGGTACGCGCAACTGGGCATCGACGAAGGAAGAGTTGTGCCCCCAGCGGCCATTGTCCATGAACTCCTCGCCGTGGTCGCCGGTGATGACCAGCAAGGTGTCGTCCATCAGCCCGCGCCGCTCCAGGTGGTCGATGACCCGGGCGATCTGCCCGTCAAGGTGGTGCACGGCATTCAGGTAGCGCTTGTGAATCCCGCCGATATCGCGCTCCAGGTTCATGTTGGCGTAGTTGAGGTCGGGCAGGTAATCCGGCTCGATCACCGACTCCGGCGGGAACTCGTAGTTGGCATGGGGCGACTCGAAGAACATGAACGTCATGAAGGGCCGCTGCGCATCGCGCTGGTCGATGAAGCCCAGCAGGTCCTCGACATTCTTGCGGTCGCGCTGCCAGCCCGGGCCCTGGTCGTAGGCCTGCATCTGCTCGGGCGGTACCTTGACGAACAGCGTCTTGTCGAACTCCGGATAACTGAAGCGGGCGCTGGTGAACAGCCTCATCTGGTAGTCCTGTCGCTGCAGCACGTCGATCAGCGGGCTGCCGACACGGGCATCCAGCACCGGGAACCAGAGGTTGGCCGGCAGCCCGTAGAACTGGCTGAACATACCGATACGGGTGCCATTACCACCGGAGAAGTGCCGAGTGAAATGCTGAGCGCGCTCGGCGAAGGCGCTGGTCTGTGGCATCACCCGTGGCGTCAGGCTGTCGGCCCGCCAGGACTCGGCCACCAGCCATACCACGTTCAATGGCTTGCCCGGCGGCTCGATACGCAGCGGCACCTGCGGGTAATCGAGCTGCCCCTTAAGCGCGACATTCTCCACTTCAAGGCGCTGTGGCCGCTCCAGGCCCAACCGCTGCTCCAGCAGGCGGCGCATGGTCAACGGCTGGTAGAGCGGCATGCGCTGGGCAGTCTCCAGCAGCGGGCTGTAGCCATAGAAGTGACTGATGCCATAGCCGACCCGCTCGCCCAGGGTGGCCAACAGGAACAACGGCAACACCCACAGCCATCGGGGCGTCGGCAGTGACGGACGCCAGCGGCTGGCGAAAGCGGCCAATATCCGCAACAGCGCCTGTCCGACGAAACAGGCCGCAGCGATAAACGCAAAACCGACCTGGCTGGACTCGGACGAGCCCAGCGCGGCGATGCCGCCCGGCGTGGTGACGATATTCCAGACGAAGCCGTTGAGGTGGAAGCCATACAGCGACCACAACAGGCCATCGGCATAGATCAGCAGTTGCAGCAGGCCCGCCAGCAGCACCGAAACCACCAGCCCAATCGTACGCGACAGCGGCGCGAGCAGACGCCCGAACAACCAGAGCGGAGCGATGAACAAAAGGGCATAGCTGCCCAGCAATACACCCTGGTACAGCGCCAGACCGGGCGTCTGCGGAGCATCGAACAGATGCCCCAGATGCAGCACGACCGCAATCCAGGTGAACAGCCAATACAGGGCATCGGCACGGCGGGGGACGATGGCGGGGGGCAAGGCGGCTTCCTCGGAGACGGAGAACTGGCCGCATACAGAAGCATCCCCAGCTTAAGCCAACCTTAACCGCTCGACGATCAGCGACAAGCCACACGAAACAGCCTGCCGCAAGTCGACCCAAGCGCTCAGAAACGCCGGGTACGCAGCAACTCGTCCAGTACCCGGTTAGGCACGCGGAACGGCACCGACATATGGTCCTCGCCCGTCTCGATTTGGAAATCGCTGCGCAGACCATACTGCGACAGGTTCTCCAGACGCAGTTGCAGCGAGCGGACGTCCTGGATTTCCTGTGGCATCTCCCGATCACCGACCAGCATGGTCAGGCTGCGGTGGGTCAGGTCCAGCTTGCCCGCATGCGCCCGCTGGGTGAAAGCGCGCTCATGCTCCAGAAGATAGCGATCACGCCACCACAGGCTCGGGCTCACCGCGACCACATGCTGGAACAACTCCGGGCGGGTAAACAGGGCATAGATGCCGAACATGCCACCGAAGGACCAACCCACCAGGCTGCGCTGGTCCTGATCGACCTTGAAGCGCTGCTCGACTCTGGGCATCAGGCGCTGCTCGATGAAATCGAGAAACAGGTCCTGGCCACCCTGAGGTGGCGTATTGCGCTCGGCGGGCTGCGGTGGAGACAGGTCGAAGGCGCGTCGATCGAAGTCCAGCGGCGTATCGCTCGGATAGCCGATGCCCACCAGGATCGCACCTTTCATTTGATCCTGTGCCCGCTTGGCCGCATGGAAGCTCGGAAAATAGGCATTGGCATCGAGCAGGTAGATCACCGGATAGCCTCCGGTATAGGGCACGTCACCCTCCGGCAAGCTGATCATGATGCGGTAGTCGCGCCCCTCGGCGCTTTTCATCGTCCATTGCTCGGTGCCATCGAGTGTCACCGACTCGCCATGGGCGAACGACAGGCCGCTCAACACCATCGCAGCCAGGTATTTCAGTGCAGTACGCAACATGTCCGTCTCCTTACCAGCTATAGCTCAGACTGGTGACCAGGCTGCGCGCTTCGCCGCGATAGCAGAAGCTGTCCTGGCAGGTGATATAGCGCTTGTCCGCCAGGTTGCGTGCATTCAGGGCCAGGCGTACGCCGTCCATCCCCGCGCCGAAGTCATAGTGCACACCAGCGTCGATCAGGGTGTAAGCCTCGTTCTTCAAGGTGTTCACGCTATTGCGGTAGTTGCTGCCGGTATAGCGGGCCCCGCCGGAAAGGCCCAGGCCGAAGGGTAGACGGTAATCCAACCACAAGGCCGCCAGGTGCCGTGGCAGGTTCTTCGGTGCCTTGCCGCGGTAGTCGATATCCTTGCTGACTTCGGCATCATTGAAGCTGTAGCTGGCGGTCATGCGCAGGCTGTCACTCAGATCGGAGACGACCTCCAGTTCCAGCCCTCGCGAGACCTGCTCACCTGTCTGCAACTGGAAATTGCTGTCGGCCGGATCTCGGCTCAGCACATTGGTCTGCGTCAGGTGATAGAGCGACGCAGTGAGCATGGTGCTGCTACCCGGCGGCTGGTATTTGAGGCCGACTTCGTACTGCTCACCCTCGGTCGGCTTGAAACGCTCGCCGCTCAGGCTGCTACCACTCTGTGGCAGGAACGAGGTCGCATAGCTGGCATAAGGTGCCAGGCCATTGTCGAGCAGGTAAAGCACGCCGAGCTGCCCGGTGGTCGCCGAGTCACTGTCCTTGCTGTTGACGTCGCTGCCCCACTGATTACCGTTGAAGCGGGTATGCACCCAATCACGCCTCAGGCCGGCAGACAGACGCCAGCGGTCGAGCTCGATCTGATCCTGCAGGTAAATACCGGCGCGATGCTCAAGACCTTCCCGGTCAACCAAGACCGTGTCGGGGCGGGACACCGGCTGGTGGTGATTCGGTGCGTTACGGTCGATGGACGGCGCGGCGCCAGTGGCGTATTGCAGCTCCGTGTCGATCCAGGCGTAATCCACTCCGCTGACCAGGGTGTGTTGCAACTTACCAGTGGCGAAGCGACTCACCAGACGGGTATCGGTCGCCAGTGATGCCATATCCTCATAGCTGCCAGCGGCGGTACGGTCGAAGGTGTGACCGTCGCTCCGGACAGCGAAGTCGAGGTACTGGTTGGTGGTATCCAGTTGGCTGTAGCGCAGGTTCTGCTGCACGCTGAACGTGTCGTTGAAGGCATGTTCGAACTCGTAACCGACCGACCATTTGCGCTGCTCGAGCTTGTCGAAATACTCGTCGCCTGGCCAGAAATCCGTCAGGTAGTCACCGTCCCTGTAGAACATCGGTGAGCCGGCGGTTTCACGCTCCTGATACTGCGCAAACAGGGTCAGGCTGGTGTCATCGTCGACCTGCCAACTCAGCGAAGGCGCCAGCAGACGAGTGTCATTGTTCATCTGCTCGGTGGAAAATTCGGCATCGCGATAGATACCGACGGTGCGCACCAATACATCGCCCGCTTCATCCAGTTTGCCCCCCACGTCGAACTGCCCCTGACGGTGGTTATAGTTACCGACCTGCAACTCCATCTGGTTCTTCGCCAGCAGGCTGGGACGTTTGCTCACCCGGTTGATCATTCCGCCAGGGCTGATCTGCCCATACAGCACGGAAGCCGGGCCTTTGAGGATCTCCACACGCTCCAGGCTATAGGCTTCCAGGGCCGGCAGGGCCAGCCAGCCACTGCCGGCGTTGCGCAGGCCATCGAGGAAGTCAGCATTCTCCGTGGTCGCGAAGCCGCGCACACTGATGGTGTCGAAGCGCGGGTCCAGGCCCGAACCACCGACACGAACACCAGCGGTGTAGGCGACGGCATCCTCGACGCGGTTCACCTTGCGGTCGGCCATCTGCTCGGCAGTGACCACGCTGATGCTCTGCGCGGTTTCCAGGATCGGCTTGTCACTCTTGGCCGCGCTGCTGGCGTTGCTGGCGAAATACCCAGGAACAGGTGCAAAAGCACTCTGCGCAGCCTTGCCTTCGATACTGGTCGGTGCAAGTTGCAGGCTGGCATCACCCTCCGTGAGCGCCTGCAACGAGTAATTTCCATCGCCCTTGTCCACCAGCACATAACCACTGCCCGCCAGCAGGCGCGCAAAACCCTGACGCAGGCTGTAGTCGCCTTGCAGACCTGGGCTGGTCTTGCCAGCCAGCGGCGCGGGGTCGAAGGACAGCGCGATACCGTTGGTCGCCGCGAAGCGGGTCAACGTCGCAGCCAGCGGCCCGGACGGAATGCTGTACTGGCGACTCTGCGCCACCTCGGCAGGCAATTGCTCGGCCAGCAAAGGAGCGCTCCCGGCCAGGGCAAGCCCCAGCAGGGCAGCGCGAATGGCAAGGCTCAGAGATGTATGACTGCGGTCGATCGGTGGGATAAGGCGGGCGCCCATGACGGGTCTCCTTGTTCGATTCCGGATGATGCGCCGTTGGCAAGGCGCGAGGGGTTCATCGGGTAAACCGAACCAAATCGAAAAAGCATTCACTCTTTTTCAACTTTATTTTCTCTGCCCTCCATTGTAAGGGCGGCCACTCACTCCAGCGGCTGAACGCTGACCCAGTAACGACTGATACGGCTGACGCGCAGCGGCAGGGTTTTCTCCAGCAGGGTCAGGGCACGTTCGTCATTGCCCATGGGGAAAGTGCCGGAAACCCGCATTGCGGCGACACCCGGATGCACCCGCAGGATGCCGCTGCGGTAGCGTGACAACTCCTCCAGCAACTGGTCGAGGCGCAGCTCGTTGGCAACGAACAAGCCACTCTCCCAGGCATCGGCATAGTCCGCGAGTGGTTCGGCAGCCTTCACTTCCAGGGGACCGAACGCGGCCTGCTGCCCTCCCTCCAGACGCAGTGCCGCGCCCTGGTGCGGCGTGATCTCCACCGCATGTTCGAACACTTCTACCCGGCTGCGCTGATCCAGCCGGCGCACGCTGAAACGGGTCCCCAGCGCCCGCACCCGGCCCTGCGCCGTCTCGACGACGAAACGCCGGGGATCGCTGGCGGTGGTGACGAGGATTTCGCCGCGCCGCAACCGTAATAGCCGCTGCCCGGCATCGAAGACGACATCCACGGCGCTGTCGGTGTTGAGCACCAGTTGGCTGCCATCGGCCAGTCGCAACGTCCGGCGCTCGCCCCTGGCGGTGTGCAGGTCGGCGCTCCAGTAGGGCAGGCGCTGCCAGGCCAGCCAGCCAGAGGCAGGCGCTGCGATCAACAGTGCCAGTGTCTGCATCGCCCGGCGCCGGCCAAGGCCCTGGAGACGCTGCAAGGCATCATGCCCCAGGGCCGAGGGCACCCGCTCGCTCATCTGCAGCAACTGCCGGGCACGCTCCCAGGCGCAGGCATGCGCCGGACTCTGCCGGCTCCAGACCTCCAGGGCCTGCTGTTCATCGTCGTCGAGCGGGCCGCTCTGCAGACGAATCACCCAGTCGGCCGCCTCGCCGGCGATGCGTGGGTCGATAGCCTGTTCGCTCATCGCCTCAACCGGCCATGATGCAGGCGATCAGTGCCTTGCGCAGGTGGCGACGCACGGTACTGAGGCTGATACCCAGGTGATCGGCGATGAGCTGGTGACCCAGCCCGTCGAACTGCGCCATGGCGAAGACCTGCCGGGTCAGCTCCGGCATGCCGGCGAGCATGGCCTCGATGCGCAACAGCGAGTCGATGATCAGGTGGCGGGTTTCCTCGCTGGGGATCTGCGCTTCCGGCAAATGGGCGATGGATTGCAGGTAGGCCCGTTCGACTTCGCGGCGGCGCCAGAGATCGATGACCAGCCCCCGGGCGATGTAACGCAGCAATGCACGCGGATCGTCGACCAGCTCACGCCGCCGACTGGCCAGCAGGCGCAGGAAGGTATCCTGTGCTAGGTCGGCAGCATCGCTGGTGTTGCCCAGGCGCTGGCGCAACCAGCCTTGCAGCCAGGAGTGATGGTCCTCGTAGATCGTCTCGATCTGTGTATGGGGATGCTGTTCCGGAGGCAGTGCTGGCATGTACGACCCTTGGTCACTGGCTTGTTAATAAGAGTCATTATCTATTAAATAGCCGGACAATCACCACACTTCGCAACTATTTCTCCGCAAAATTTGTACGCGCCAATCACACATACGCGGAACCTCGGGTATACTCGTGCCCCTCTTTGGGGAGTAGCCAGTCATCACGCTCGTGGTGACGCCCTGGTCAACATTCTCGGCGACAGCCGTGGCCATGGCATCCAGCAGGATCGGCGAGACCAACGACAGACCTGTGCCGCAGTCGGGCGCGCAGTGTCGTGTCGTTGACTCGTAACGCCCGACTGGAGATTCACGTTGAGCCTCGTATCACTCGTTTTCCTTGCCTTCGCCATGTCCACGGACGCCTTCGCGGCCGCCATCGGCAAAGGCTCGAGCCTGCACAAGCCACGCCTGACCGAAGCCCTGCGCACCGGCCTGATCTTCGGTGCGATCGAAGCCATAACACCGCTGGTCGGTTGGCTGATCGGCCAGGCAGCAAGCCGTTTCGTCGTCGAGTGGGACCACTGGGTCGCCTTCACCCTACTGCTGCTGCTCGGCCTGCACATGATCCATGTCGGCCTGCAACCTGACAGCGAGGGAGAAGAAAAGCCCTCGCGCCACTCGTTCTGGCTACTGGCCGTGACGGCCTTCGCGACCAGCATCGACGCCCTCGCGGTCGGCTTCAGCCTGGCCTTCGTCGAGGTCAACATCTTCGTCGCGGCGCTCGCCATCGGCCTGGCCACCACGCTGATGGTGACCATTGGCACCATGCTCGGGCGCGTGCTGGGCGCAGTGATCGGCAAACGTGCGGAAATCCTCGGCGGTGTCGTATTGATCCTGGTCGGCAGCACCATCCTCTACGAACACCTGGCCGGCGCCTGATCCAGCGACTCCGCGGGAGCGGCACTCATCCAGTGCCGCGGTGGACAACAGCGGCGCTGCGTAGGGGGCGCCGCGCGCACCTGAACGATCGACGCCGCTACCCCTTGGAGCACCAGGCGCCCCCTACCCCAAGCACCCGGCCACCTGCCATACTCGAGCCGTGGGGTGACTCTAGTTCTTGAGCCGATACCCGGTGCGGAAGATCCTGCCGATCACCAGCAGGCACAGCAGCATGAAGCCCAGGGTCATACCCAGGCTGACCGCCACGTTGACATCGGACTCGCCGAAGAAGCTCCAGCGGAAGCCACTGATCAGGTAGACCACCGGGTTGAGCAGGGTGATCTTCTGCCACAGCGGCGGCAGCATCTCGATGGAGTAGAAACTGCCGCCGAGGAATGCCAGCGGCATGACGATCAGCGACGGCACGATCTGCAGTTTCTCCCAGCCGTTGGCCCAGATGCCGATGATGAAGCCGAACAGGCTGAAGGTCAGCGCGGTCAGCACCAGGAACAACAGCATCACCAGCGGGTGGGCGATCTGGAAGTCGACGAACAGCCGCGCCGTGGCCAGGATGATCAGGCCGAGCACGATCGACTTGGTGGCCGCCGCGCCGACATAGCCGATGACGATCTCCAGATACGAAACCGGCGCCGACAGCACTTCGTAGATGGTCCCGGAATAGCGCGGCATATAGATGCCGAACGAAGCGTTGGAAATGCTCTCGGTCAGCAACATCATCATGATCAGCCCCGGCACGATGAAGGCGGCATAGCCGACCCCGCCCATATCGGCCATGCGCGAACCGATGGCCGAGCCGAACACCACGAAATACAACGAGGTGGAAATCACCGGCGTGGCGATACTCTGCAACAGAGTGCGCCAGGTACGTGCCAGTTCGAACAGGTAGATCGCTCGGATCGCATGGAAATTCATGCCGCATCCCTCACCAGGCTGACGAAGATTTCCTCCAGCGAGCTCTCCTGCGATTGCAGGTCCTTGAACTCGATGCCCTGCTCGTCCAGCGTCCGCAGCAACTCGGCGATACCACTGCTGTCGCGTTGCGCATCGAAACTGAACACCAGTTCATGGCCATCGTCCGCCAGCGCCAGCGAATACCCGGCCAGGGCCTCGGGGATAGCCGCCAGCGGCTGCTTGAGCTGCAGGCGCAACTGTTTCTTGCCGAGCTGGCGCATCAGCGTCGTCTTGTCTTCCACCAGGATGATCTCGCCCTTGCGAATGACACCGATACGGTCGGCCATCTCCTCGGCTTCCTCGATGTAGTGGGTGGTGAGGATGATGGTCACACCGCGCTCGCGCAGGCCACGCACCATGTTCCACATATCGCGGCGCAGTTCCACGTCGACACCGGCGGTCGGCTCGTCGAGAAAGAGGATGCTCGGCTCGTGGGACAGCGCCTTGGCGATCATCACCCGGCGCTTCATGCCGCCGGACAGCTCGTTGATCCGCGCATTGCGTTTGTCCCATAGCGACAGGTCGCGCAGCAGTTTTTCCAGGTATTCGGGCGCCGGCGGCTTGCCGAACAGTCCACGGCTGAACTTCACCGTCGACCAGACGCTCTCGAAGCCTTCGTTGAACAACTCCTGCGGCACCAGGCCGATGCAGGAGCGGGCGGCGCGGTAATCCGCGAGGATGTCGTGCCCATCCACCAGTACCCGGCCGGAGCCGGGATTGACGATGCCGCAGATGATGCTGATCAGCGTCGTCTTGCCGGCGCCGTTGGGTCCGAGCAGGGCGAATATCTCGCCCCGGCGGATCTCCAGGTCGATGCCCTTGAGCGCGGGCTGGCCCGATGCGTAGGTCTTGCAAAGCTGTTCGATGGAAATGACGGAAGACACGATTTTGCCCCTGCAGCATGCTGGACCGCCGATTGTAGAGAAAAGCGGCCGGGCATGCCGGCCCACCGCATGAAATCCCGCTCCATGGCCGTGGAGCCTGGAGCCTGGAGCCTGGAGCCTGGAGCCTGGAGCCCAGTACGTTGCCTCGTTGCGAGTGGATTGGCAATCGAGTGTTCGTTTTACCGTAGGCCGCTGGCGCTGGCGTCCATGACGTCGCACTCTTTTCCACAGTCGCTGCAGAAGATGGCTGTGCGGATGACTGGTGGCGGGACGGGGCCTTCGCCGCCAGGGATGGCGGCGAAGAGCTACAGGGATGTATTCACGCGTGCCCCGTCCCGCCACCAGGCATTCGCACAGGGACGATGAGCCCGAGATCGCGCTCTACGATCCTGAACTATTGCCAATCCGCTCGCAACGAGGCGGCGCACGATTATCCAGCGTCCACGGCCATGGAGCGGGATTTCATAGGATCGCCCGGAGCGAATTTCAATATCTGTGAACTGCTTCACGGACGCCGCCATACACGAGGAGCACAATTGCCGCGTCCCACAACGAGCAGGGAAGCTCACCCCATGAAATACCTCCTCCCCTGGCTTGGCTGGATTCCACTACTGGTCCAGGCCGCCTGCCCGCTCTGGCCACCCGACAGGGCCGGCGACGAAATCCTTGCACTGCACCGGCAAATCCAGGCATGGGACCAGGCCTACCACCAGCAGGGCCGCTCACCGATCGACGACGACCTATACGACCAGGTACAAGCCCGGCTGCTGGACTGGCAAGCATGCTTCCCCCGCGTGCGAACGCCAGCGGCCAGCCCGGGAGCCGCCGGCCCATTGGTCCACCCGATTGCCCATACGGGCCTGGGCAAGCTTGCCAGCGAGCATGAAGTGGAAGACTGGATCGAGCGGCGCCAGGGCGACCTGTGGATACAGCCCAAGGTCGATGGCGTCGCGGTCACCCTGGTCTATCGGGACGGGCAACTGTGGCAAGCGATCAGCCGAGGAGATGGCTATAGCGGCCAGGACTGGACCGGGCGTGCCCGGGTACTGCCGGCCATTCCCCGGAGCCTGCCGCTGCGACGGCCCCTGGTCGTCCTGCAGGGCGAACTGTACTGGCGGCTCGAACGGCATGTGCAGGCCCGCCTCGGCGGCCTCGGTGCCCGCGCCAGGGTGGCCGGCGCGATGGCAGGCAAGCGCCTGTCCGACGAAGCACGCGAGCGGATCGGGCTGTTCGTCTGGGACTGGCCGGATGGCCCGGAGTCGATGCTGGAGCGGCTGGCGGGGCTGAGCCGCATGGGTTTCGACAGCCAGCGTTTCACCATGCCGCTGCAGAGCTTCGAACAGTCTGCCAGCCAGCGCCAGCAGTGGTATCGCTCAGCGTTGCCGTTCGCCAGCGACGGCGTGGTGCTGCGCCAGGGCCGGCGCCCGCCGGCACAACGCTGGCAGGCCCGCCCACCCGCCTGGGCGGTGGCCTGGAAGTACCCGCCACGCAGGGCCCTGGCCCAGGTGCTCGCGGTCGAGTTCAGGGTCGGCAGGAGCGGCCGCCTCACCCCCCTGCTGCAACTGCAACCTGTGCAGCTCGACGACCGCAGGGTCAGCCGTGTCAGCCTGGGCTCGCTGCGGCAGTGGCAGGAGCTGGACGTGCGCCCCGGGGATCAGGTATCGGTCAGGCTTTCCGGGCAGGCCATCCCCCATCTGGATCAGGTCATATGGCGCAGCGGTGTGCGTACACCTGTGGCTGTGCCGAACCCCGCGGACTTCCATGAACTGAGCTGCTGGCGACCGATAGCGGGCTGTCGCCAGCAATTCCTGGCGCGGCTGCAATGGTTGAGCAGCAAGCAGGGGCTGGACCTTCCCGGAATCGGCAATGGCACCTGGGCCAGCCTGTTGGACGCCGGCCTGCTGCCCGACCTGCTGGCCTGGCTGGAGCTGGACCGGCAACGCCTGCTACGGGTTCCCGGCTTCGGCACCAGGAAAGTGCAGACACTGCTGCACGGCCAGGAGCTGGCACGCACCAGGAATCTCGCAACCTGGCTACGCGCCCTGGGACTGCCCGGCGCGCAACGGCTGGCAATCCCGGAAAACTGGCACACGCTGCTGGACCCCGAGTGGCAACGACGGACGGGGCTGGACGAAAAAACGCTCGGGCGTCTGCGGGCCTTCGTCGGCCACCCGGAGTTGCAAAAACTCCGGGTGGCCCTGGCCAGGGCCACCATCAGCGGCTTCAAGGCGCCGCTACCGGCAGCGCCAGACGCTCCTCCAGACGCCCCGCATCCCCCAGCCAGCCCTGGGCCTGGCGTTGCAACCAGTCTTGCGCGGAAACCCGCTGCTTCAGGCGCGCATCGAGGAACGCCACGCTGAGCGCCTGGATGGCGGCGATCTGCCTGTAGTCCTGCGCAGGCTCGCGGAAGCGCCCCATCCCCTCGGGAGCACGCCCCAACCGCCCACCGCCCGGCCCATTG
>NZ_QJUO01000035.1 GCF_004327335.1 Stutzerimonas kirkiae
TGCTGAACCTGGCCTGGTTCGACCGCTTGGGACTGCCCCGGCTCTCATGATCTCAATCTCTCGAACCGCCCGGTGCGGACCCGCATGCCGGGTGGTGTGGCAGGGGCGCAGTCCATGAGGACTGCCCTCTATGCCGATGACGCTCCGCGTCATTTGCGCGGGAGTGGCCTCCATCGGGATCGGGCGCTGGGGTGCGTGACGCGGAGCGTCACGGGCGGCGTTCCCACGCGGGAGCGTGGGAACGATCAGGCAACCTAGCCTGCGGGCTGTCAGAATCTGTACCTGGCCGTCAGCATATAGTTGCGCGGCTCTCCGAAGAAGTTACCGCTGTCCGTGCCCAGGATGACGGAGTAATGACGTTTGTCGAATACGTTATTGATATTCAGGGTCGCATCCAGGTTCTGGCTGATCCTGTAGTTCGTATAGAGATCCACCAGCGTATACCCGCCTTGTTTCACTCCGTACTGGGTGTATATCTTGCTCTGGGTCTGCGTTCCTCCACCCACTTTCCAACGGTTCAGTTCGCCAGGCAGACGGTAGGTGGTGAATACCTTGAGCAGGTTGAGCGCCAGGCGGCGGGCCTGCCGTTGCTCGTTATCGCCCATGGCCGTCGCTTCGCTCATGGCTGCTCGTCGAACTCCAGCAGCAGGCAGCGCTCGGTGGCCTTGACCATGTACTTCTTCACCGAGCTGAGGGAGACGCCGAGGCGCTGGGCGATTTCCACATAGCTCATGCCCAGGCACTGGGCCATCAGGAAGGCCTGCTTGGCCCGGGCGCCGCAGCCGTCGAGCAGGCGGTCGATCTCGCGCAGCCGGTCGAGGATCAGCACCCGTTCTTCCGTGGAGATTGCCTGGTATTCGGGGCGAATGGCCAGGGCTTCGAGGTAGGCCCGCTCCAGGCGCTGGCGGCGCAGGCGGTCGAACAATACGCGGCGGGCGACGGTGGTCAGGTAGTTGCGTGGCTCGCGCAGTTCCCGCAGCAGCGCCAGCGCACTGCTGGAGGCGAGTATGCGCAGGTAGGTATCCTGCATCAGGTCGGCGGCCAGTTGCGGGCACTCGGTCTGTCTGCGCAGCCAGCCCTGTAGCCAGAGATTGTGGTTGCGATAGAGCCTGTCCAGGTCGGAGCGGGGGATTGGTTCATGCCAGGGCAATCGTTCTACGCCCACGGAAGATGCTAATCATTCTTTTTAATCGTGGTACTGCAAGTGGGATGTGAAAATAGCTGCAAGCGGCAAGCCAGGGGCGTACGTGCGCGCTTCGCATTCAGGACGAGCAACTGATCTCCAGGTGCTTGCCCCACTCGGGGGGGCGTTCGGCGTAGCGCTGCTTGCCGGGCTGCTCGTCGAAGGGGTGCGAGAGCACTTCGTGCAGTTCGCGCACGGGGGCATGGTCGCCCTGTTCGGCGGCCTCGATGGCTTGCTGGGCGAGGTAGTTGCGCAGGGTGTATTTCGGGTTGACGGCATGCATGCGCGCCCGGCGTTGCGCCTGGTCGCCGCTTTCGCTTTCGCTGCGGGCACGGTAGCGCCTGGCCCAGTGGTCGAAGCCGGCCAGGTCGATGAAGTCGTCGCGCAGGCGAGCGAGCGCCTGTTCCGGGGCGCTGTCGCCCAGTTCGCGGAAGAAGCCCGCATAGTCGATGGCGCTGCCCTGCATCAGGCGCAGCAGGCCGAGGACCAGCGGCTTGTCGTCGGACAATTCCTGTTCCAGGCCCAGGCGTGCGCGCATCAGGGCCAGCCAGTGTGCTTCGTAGAGGGGCAGGAACGTGTCGAGTGCCTGGCGCAGGCGCGGGACTTCGATCAGCGGTGTCAGCGCCTGGGCCAGGGCGCTGAGGTTCCAGTGGGCGATCGGTACCTGGTTGTCGAAGCTGTAGCGGCCCTGGTGGTCGGAGTGGTTGCAGACGAAGCCGCTGTCGAAGTCGTCGAGGAAGGCGTAGGGGCCGAAGTCGAAGGTGATGCCGAGGATCGACATATTGTCGGTGTTCATCACCCCATGGCAGAAACCGTAGGCCTGCCACTGGGCGATCAGGTGCGCGGTACGGCGCACCACGGCAGCGAAGAACGCCGGGTAGGGATCGTCCTGTTCCAGGCATTGCGGGAAGTGGCAGGCGATCACGTGGTCGAGCAAGCGCCGCAATTGTTCATGCTGGCGGGTGTAGTAGAAGAACTCGAAGTGGCCGAAGCGCACGTGGCTCGGCGCCAGGCGGGTGAGCATCGCCGCCGGCTCCTGGCGTTCGCGCCAGATCAGGGTGTCCGAGGTGGTCACGCACAGTGCCCGCGAGGTCGGGATGCCCAGGGCATGCAGGTGCTCGCTGGCGAGGAATTCGCGGATCGACGAGCGCAGCACGGCCCGGCCATCGCCCATCCGCGAGTAGGGCGTCAGGCCGGCGCCCTTGAGGTGCAGGTCCCAGTGTTCGCCGGCCTGGTTCACTGCTTCGCCGAGCAGCAGGCCACGGCCATCGCCCAGTTGCGGGTTGTAGGCGCCGAACTGGTGGCCGGAATAGACCATCGCCCGTGGCTCGGCGCTTTCCCACAATTGCTGGCCGCTGAACAGGCCGGTGAACAGCGGGTCGTCGCGGGTCCGGGGCGGCAGGTCGAGCAGTGCCAGGGCGTCGTCGCTGGCAACCACCAGGCGCGAGCCTTCCAGCGGTTGCGGGTTGATCTCGGTGGAGAAGTCGTCGCCCAGTCGCGCGAAGCGGTTGTCGAAGTGCAATGTCGTCAGGCTGGGCATGAGGTTCTCCGTATCGGGGCATTCGACGATGGGTATTGCTACGCTCGAACCATCCTACGCGTTATCCGTCGCTGCGCGCGGCGTCCCCGGTTGCGGTTCCCTGTTCGATCAGCAGTTCCTGGCCCTGGCGGCTTTTCAGGTGCACGTCCAGTTGGCGGAAGGCGACCTTGATGCCGGCGGCGTGGAATTCGCGGTCCACCTGGCGGTTGATTTCGTCGATCACCGGGTTGCGGTCGGCCAGGCCTTTCACATGTAGGCGCAGTTCGTGCTCCAGGCGGCTGTCACCGAAGCTGAGGAAGAACACCTGGGGCTCCGGCTCGTGCAGCACCCTGGCGTTGCCTTCGGCGGCTTCCAGCAGTATCTGCCGCACCCGCTCCAGGTCGGAGCCGAATTCCACGCCGATACGGATGGTGACGCGGGTGACGGTGTCGCTCAGCGACCAGTTGAGCAACTGGTCGGTGACGAAGGTCTTGTTCGGGACGATGATTTCCTTGTGGTCGAAATCGGTGATGGTGGTGGCGCGGATGCGGATGCGGCTGACCGTGCCGGACAGGTTGCCGATGGTTACCACGTCGCCGATGCGTACCGGCTTCTCGAACAGGATTATCAGCCCGGAGATGAAGTTGGCGAAGATTTCCTGCAGGCCGAAGCCCAGGCCCACCGACAGGGCGGCGACCAGCCATTGCAGCTTGTCCCAGCTCACCCCCAGGGTCGACAGGGTGGAGACGATGCCCACGCCGACCAGGGTGTAGGACAGCAGAGCGCCGGTGGCATAGGCACTGCCCTGGGCCAGTTGCAGGCGCGACAGCACCAGCACTTCCAGCAGGCCGGGCAGGTTGCGTGCGAGGATCATGGTGATGCCGATGATCAGCAGGGCGCCGAGCAGGTCGTTGAGGCTGATCGGCTTGTTCACGGCGTTCTCGCCGCTGCCGCTGGTGAACTCGTAGAGGGTGACGTTATCCAGGTAGGAGACCACGCTGATCAGGTCCGACCAGACCCAGTACAGCGCCACCAGGAAGGCGCCGAAGATCGCCAGGCGGGTCAGGCGCAGCGATTGCTGGTTGACCTGCTCGATATCCAGCCCCGGTTCTTCCTGGTGCTCGAGTGCCTCGCCGCCAGCTTCCTCCGCCGCCTGGCGCTTGGCCAGATAGCGCTGGTAGGCCAGGCGCCGCGCGGCGACGGTGAGGGCGCGCACCAGGGTGGCTTCCAGGGCGACCCAGAGCATCAGCAGATAGAGGGTGTCGATCAGCCGCTCGGTCAGTTTCAGCGCGGTGTAGTAGTAGCCCAGGCCCACCACCAGGATCAGTGCCAGCGGCAGGGTACTGAACAGCAGACCGAACAGCAGCCGCAGCGGCGGTGCGTTTTCGCTGGCCGGCCCTTTCAACAGCACACGGGTCAGGCGCCAGCTCATCAGCGCGTAGCAGGTGAGGATCACGCCGATGCCCAGTACGTCGTCGGCCAGCCCGGCGGGCTGGCTCTCGGCTATGCTCACGGCGACCACCAGGGTCAGCACCACCAGGCCCAGGCGGCGCACTTCATCGCGCAGGAAGGCCACTTGTGGCACCGACCAGCGGAAGTGCAGTTCGGCCACCCGTCCCGGGGAGAGCATGCGGTAGGCCGCATAGAACACCAGCCAGGCTTGCGCCATCTGGTAGAGCGCCGCGCCCAGGGCGACGTTCTGCGCACGCCCGTCGCTCTGCAGCAGGTAGCCGCACAGTGCCAGGAACAGCGCCCCGGGCATTGCCAGCAGCAGGTTGAGCAGCATCGCCAGCGGTGTGTGCAACTGGCTGTCGTTGCGGAAGTGGCCGATATCGCGGCTCAAGGCCACCAGCTTGCGGTTGATGCTGGGGCGGCGCCACAGCAGTACGCCGATGGCCAGCAGCAGCGGCAGGAAGAACAGTGGCCGCTCCAGCAGGCCGGCCCACAGGCCGCTCAAGGCCGAGGTCCAGGGCATGGCGGCGAGCTGGCGCTCCAGCAGTTGCGGCACATTGGCGAGCCAGGCGAAGTCCAGCGGCTTGTTGCTGGGAATCCAGAACATCTGCTCGTCCAGGGTTTCGCTCAGGCTGCGGGCCTTGCTCTGCAATTGTTTCTGGTTCAGTTGCAGGGTGATGGATTCGTTGAGCAGTTCGCTCAAGCCCCGGTTCAGGCGGTCCAGCAGCTCGCTGCGGGTGGTGACCAGTTCCAGCAGCGCCTTGCGCAATTCATCCGTGGGCTGCTCTTTATCCTGGCTGGCCAGTAGCTGCTCGACATAGGCCGCGGGGTCGGCATTGCGGTTGCGGGCCTGGTTCAGTTCGAACTGGTAGAGGCGTATGTCGGCGATTTCATCGGCCAGGTTCTTGTCCAGGTGCAGGCGTGGCAGCGCCTGTTTCTGCTGGTAGAGCACGCGCGACAGCAGCAGGCTGCCCTGCAGCACGGAAATCTGCTCTTCCAGGGCCTGGTCGCTCTGGTTGACGGCGTCGAGCTGCTGGCGGGTCTGCAGGTTCTGCTGGGTCAACTGGTTGAGGCGTTCGGTGGTGCGCAGCAGGTAGTCGGACAGCTTCAGGTTGGCCGCGCTTTCCGAGGCCAGCAGGCTGTCGGTGCCGGCGGCCTCGGCGCGTGCCGACAATTCGGCGACGGTCTGCTCGGAGGCGGCGCGGCGCTTGTCGTTGATCAGCGTCTGCAGCGCCAGGGTTTCCTGGTCGGCGCGGGCGATGCGCTCGCCCAGCAGGTCCCGGCGGCTCTTGCCCAGGTCCTGCAGCAGGTTGTTGCCGGCCAGCTCCTGGCGGCGTAGTTCGATCAGTGCTTCGAGGGCTTCCTGCTCGGCTTCGAGCAACTTGCGGCTCTCGTCCGTGAGGGGCTTGCTGGCGCTTTCGCGGCCACTCTTGAGTTGGGCGGCGATGCGCTGCTGGCGGGCCTGGCTGTTGCCGATCTCGGTCTGCACCCGCTCCGGGCGGGTCTGCGAGGTGATGATCAGGCTGTTGGCGACGGTAAAGGCGCGTTGCCATTCGGCCAGTTGCTCGATGCGCTCGGCCAGTGTGCGTTCCAGTTCGGGGATCGCCTGGCGGCTGTAGGTCGCGGTAGGGGCGGGCAGGGCGTTGGCGCGCAGCCTGGCCAGCTCGGCCTGGTTGCGACGGATTTCCTCGGGCGCCTCGTTCAGTTGTTGCTTGAGGTCCGCCAGGCTGCGCTGGGTGGCCTGCTTCTGCTCGAGCAGTTGCTGGGCCTGTTCCTTGAGGCTGGGCGCGGCAGCTTTGCTTTCGCTCTCGGTGGTGCTGGCGCCGCTGGCCGCGGCGGTGCCGCCGGTCAGTGCGCCAAGCCCGGGCGGCGCGGCCTGGGTGGCGGCGGCCAGGCTCAGCGTCAGTAACAGAAGGAATGACAGGGTACGTATCGAGGTCATGCTACGCAGCCATGCGGGAATGATGGTGCGAGTCTACGGATAGAGCGAGGGCAGGGCGAGCCCGGCTGACGGTTTGCCGGTCACGGTGAAAGTGCAGGCGAGATCGGCTAACCTGCGCCGAGGTTTTCCGAGGTTAATCATGCATATTCATATTCTGGGTATCTGCGGCACTTTCATGGGTTCGCTGGCGGTGCTGGCCAAGGCGCTCGGGCATCGCGTCAGCGGTTCCGATGCCAATGTCTATCCGCCGATGAGCACCCAGCTCGAGGCGCAGGGCATCGAGTTGCAGCAGGGCTACGACCCCGCGCACCTGCAGCCCGGCCCCGACCTGGTGGTGATCGGCAATGCGCTGTCGCGGGGCAACCCGGCGGTCGAATATGTGCTGAACCAGGGCCTGCCCTATGTCAGCGGGCCGCAGTGGCTGGCCGATCATGTGCTGCAGGGGCGCTGGGTGCTGGCGGTGGCCGGCACCCATGGCAAGACCAGTAGCAGCAGCATGCTGGCCTGGGTGCTGGAGCATGCCGGCATGAGCCCGGGCTTCCTGATCGGCGGCGTGCCGCGGAACTTCGGTATCTCCGCGCGCCTGGGCGATACGCCGTTCTTCGTGGTCGAGGCGGACGAGTACGACAGCGCCTTCTTCGACAAGCGCAGCAAGTTCGTGCACTACCGCCCACGCACCGCGATCCTCAACAATCTCGAGTTCGACCATGCGGATATCTTCCCTGACCTGGCGGCCATCGAGCGGCAGTTCCATCATCTGGTGCGCACCATACCCGGCGAGGGGCTGGTCATTCATCCGGTGGATGAGCCGGCGCTGGCGCGGGTGATCGGAATGGGCTGCTGGACGCCCGTGCAGACCACCGGGCCAGGCGGCCAATGGCAGGCGAAACTGCTCAGCGCCGATGGTTCGCGCTTCGAAGTCAGTTACGACGGCAAGCTCGAAGGCGTGGTGGAGTGGGGGCTGAGCGGCCGCCACAACGTCGCCAATGCCCTGGCGGTACTGGCCGCGGCGCGCCATGTCGGCGTCGCGCCGGGTCTGGGGATCGAGGCGCTGGGGCGTTTCGTCAATGCCAAGCGGCGCATGGAGAAGGTCGCCGAAGTCAACGGGGTGACGGTCTACGATGACTTCGCCCACCACCCGACCGCCATCGCCACCACCCTCGACGGCCTGCGCCAGCGGGTCGGTAGCGCGCAGGTCATCGCGGTGATCGAGCCGCGTTCCAACTCGATGAAGCTGGGTGCGCACCGCGAGGGGCTGGCCGCATCCGCCGAGCAGGCCGATGCGGTGTTCTGGTATGCGCCGCCGAACCTCGGCTGGGACTTGGCCGCCAGCCTGGCCGGGGCGAAGACGCAGACGCATGTCTGCGACTCGCTGGAGTCGATCATCGACGGGGTCAGGGCGCTGGCCAGCCCCGGCACCCAGGTGGTGATCATGAGCAATGGCGGTTTTGGCGGCCTGCATGGCAGGCTGGCCGAGGCGCTGGCATGAGATATGCGAAGCCTACGGAACTTGCCACCTTTCACAGGCAGTGCGGGCCTGTCGAAGTCGAGGATTACCCATGAGCGGAGCTGAACGTATCACCCTGGCGATGACCGGTGCCTCCGGTGCGCAGTACGGCTTGCGCCTGCTCGATTGCCTGGTGCAGGAAGAACGCGAAGTGCATTTCCTCATTTCCAGGGCGGCGCAACTGGTGATGGCTACTGAAACCGACGTGGCGCTGCCGGCCAAGCCGCAGGCGCTGCAGGCCTTTCTCACGGAGTACACCGGCGCCGCGCCGGGGCAGGTGCGCGTCTACGGCAAGGAGGACTGGATGGCCCCGGTGGCCTCCGGCTCCGGCGCGCCGGGGGCGATGGTGGTGGTGCCCTGTTCCACCGGCACCCTGTCGGCCATCGCCACGGGAGCCTGTAACAACCTGATCGAGCGCGCCGCCGATGTGGCGCTCAAGGAGCGCCGGCAACTGATCCTGGTGCCCCGCGAAACGCCGTATTCCAGCATCCACCTGGAGAACATGCTGAAGCTGTCCAACCTCGGCGCGGTGATCCTGCCGGCCTCGCCCGGTTTCTACCACCAGCCGCAGACCCTGGATGACCTGGTGGACTTCGTCGTCGCGCGCATCCTCAACCAACTGGGCATCCCGCAGGACATGCTGCCGCGCTGGGGCGAGCACCATCCGGGCGGCGGGGAGGATTGAGGCTGGAAGAAGGAGCCGATAAGAGCGCTGGAGGCTGGACGAGAAAAGCAGAATGCGCTTGACAGGGGTTTGGCGCTGGTGCGCACACTGTCAAGCCTCAAGCCTCAAGCCTCAAGCCTCAAGCCTCAAGCCTCAAGCCTCAAGCCTCAAGCCTCAAGCCTCAAGCCTCAAGCCTCAAGCCTCAAGCCTCAAGCCTCAAGCCTCAAGCCTGCAGATCCTTTACCATGGGCGACCTTTTCGCTCAGGTCATGTCATGCAAGCCCCCTTTTCCCTGGATCCCCATACCGCACGGGTGTTGCCCTGGCTGGTGGCCATCGCGTTTTTCATGCAGACGCTGGACGGCACCATTCTCAATACCGCGCTGCCGGCCATGGCCATGGACCTGCAGGAAGACCCGTTGCGCATGCAGGGGGTGGTGATCGCCTACATGCTGACCGTGGCGTTGCTGATCCCCGCCTCGGGCTGGCTGGCCGACCGTTTCGGCGCGCGGCGGACCTTTTTCGCCGCCATTGCGCTGTTCACCCTGGGTTCGCTGTTCTGCGCGCTGTCGCAGACCCTCGGGCAACTGATTTCGTCGCGGATCGTCCAGGGGCTGGGGGGCGCGCTGATGTTGCCGGTCGGGCGGCTGGTGATCCTGCGGGTGTTCCCGCGCAGCGAGTTCGTCAAGGTGATGGCCTTTATCGCCCTGCCGGGGCTGGTCGGGCCGTTGGTGGGGCCGACCCTCGGCGGCTGGCTGGTGGAGTACGCCTCCTGGCACTGGATCTTCCTCATCAACCTGCCGGTAGGCGTGCTCGGCTGCGTGTTCGCCTGGCGCTACATGCCCGCGCTGAGGGATACGCAGCGCACGCCCTTCGATAGCTTCGGCTTCATACTGTTCGGCTTGGCGATGATCCTGATCACCCTGGCACTGGAGGGCCTGGGGGAGATGCACATGCCCCATGCGCGGGTGCTGCTGTTGCTGTTCGCCGGGGCTGCCTGCCTGTGTGCCTACTGGCTGCGGGCCGCGCGTATCGACAATCCGTTGTTCAGCCCCGCGTTGTTCCACTGCCGCAGTTTTGCCGTAGGTATCCTCGGCAACCTGTTCGCGCGCCTGGGCGGCGGCGCATTGCCGTTCCTGCTGCCGTTGCTGCTGCAGATCGCCCTGGACTACTCGCCGGCGCAGGCCGGAATGGCGATGGTACCGCTGGCGCTCGGGGCGATGAGCGTCAAGCCGCTGGCCCAGCCGGTGCTACAGCGTTTCGGCTATCGCCGGGTGCTGGTGAGCAATACCCTGCTGCTGGGGACGCTGGTGATCGGCCTGGGCCTGTCGAGCGGCGTGGTGCCGCTGGCGGTGCTGCTGGTGCTGCTCTGGGTGCTGGGGATGGTCAACTCGCTGCAATTCACGGCGATGAACACCATCACCCTGATCGGCCTGAGCAACGAGCAGGCCAGCGCTGGCAACGGCCTGCTGTCGGTGGTGATCCAACTGTCCATGAGCCTTGGCGTGGCCGCGGCCAGTGCCTTGTTGAATGGTTTCAACGATCCGGGTGCGGGCGGCGATTCCTTGCGTGCTTTCCAGTTGACCTTCGTCTGTGTCGGCGGGATGACCATGCTGGCCGCGGCGCTGTTCATGCAACTGGACGAACAGGCCGGGCGTATGGCCAAGGTGTAGGCGGCAGGAGAATCTTGACCAAGATGGGGTGGCGCCCACGCTGGGAAGCTTGCAACTGCTTCAGTGCAGCTTCAAGCGTGGCTCGGTGCCGCGTCCGATGCGGTCGCCGAGCATCAGCAGGGCCGTGCGTGGCAGGCCGTAGAGCGCCACCTGGTGCATGCGGTAGAGCGAGATATAGAACATCCGCGCCAGCCAGCCTTCCAGTTTGACGTTACCCATCAGATTGCCCATCAGGTTGCCCACCGCACTGAAGCGCGACAGCGACACCAGCGAGCCGTAGTCCCGGTACTGGAAGGCGGGCAGCGCCTTGCCCTGCAGGTGCAGCGTCAATGACCTGGCCAGCAACGAAGCCTGCTGGTGCGCGGCCTGGGCTCGGGGCGGCACGTTGCGACCGCTGCCGTCGTCCAGCGGGCAGGCGGCGCAATCGCCCAGCGCGAAGATATCGTCGTCCAGCGTGGTCTGCAGGCTCGGGCGTACCAGCAACTGGTTGATGCGGTTGCTTTCCAGCCCGCCGATGCCGTTGAGGAAGTCCGGCGCCTTGATACCGGCGGCCCAGACCTTGAGGCTGGCCTGGACCACGCTGCCATCGGCGATGGTCAGGCCGTCGGCGTCGATCTGCTGCACGGCCGAGGCGGTCAGGACGCGCACGCCGAGCTTCTCCAGGGTGCTGTGCACCGGCACGCTGATACGCTCGGGCAGCGCCGGCAGCACCTTGGGGCCGGCCTCGATCAGGGTGATGTTCATGTTCTGCGGCTGGATGCCGTTCAGCCCGTAGGCCGCCAGTTCATGGGCGGCATTGTGCAGTTCGGCGGCCAGTTCCACGCCGGTGGCGCCCGCGCCGACGATGGCCACGCTGATATGGCCCTTGTCGTTGCCCTGGGCATGGGCGCACAGGTAATGGCTGAGCAACTGCTGGTGGAAGCGCTCGGCCTGCTGCGGGTTGTCGAGGAAGATGCAGTGCTCGGCCGCGCCAGCGGTACCGAAGTCGTTGGTCTTGCTGCCGATGGCGATGACCAGCGTGTCATACGGCAACCAGCGCGCGGGCAGCAGTTGGTTGCCCTGGGCATCGCTGATGGCGGTCAGCTCGATCTTTTTCGCCGCTCGATCGATCCCGCACAACCGGCCGATCTGGAAGTTGAAATGGCACCATTTCGCCTGGGCGACATAGTTGAGCTCGTTCTCCGACGAGTTCAGAGAGCCGGCGGCCACCTCGTGCAGCAGGGGTTTCCAGATATGCGTGAGGTTGGCATCGACCAGCGTGATCTCGGCCTTGCCGCGTTTGCCCAGGGTCCGGCCCAGGCGGGTGGCCAGCTCCAGTCCACCCGCGCCGCCGCCAACGATGAGGATTCTATGGGGCACTGTCTGTCGCCTCGTAAAGATACTCGTTATTGGCGCGGCACCATGACACCGAGCGGGCGCCTTTACAACCGGCACTTCGTACGGTTTATAGCCTTGGGCAAAGGTACTGTGCCCCGCCCGCGCCCCTGCAGGTCGCGGTTTGCCGCTGCTTCCGATAATAACCCTGCGACATATAGGTTGTTTCGGCCTGTCGGGCTTGTCGGATATAATATCGCCCGCCCGCGATACCGTGGCCGCGGGCGTATCCAGCCAGATGAGGGTGTAAGGTGAACCTGATTAAGAAGATTCTGGCAGCACAGACTGCCGTAGTAGCCCTGTGGGCGATGAACGCTCAGGCTACGACGAATGATGCCATCGCCGCTCGTCTGAAGCCGGTGGGTGAGGTTTGCATCCAGGGCGAGGAGTGCGCCGCAGCTGTCGCAGGTGCTGCCGCCGCCGCTGGTGGCGGCGCCCGTTCCGCTCAGGACGTGGTCGCCAAGTTCTGCAACGCCTGCCATAGCATCGGCCTGCTGGATGCGCCAAAGGTAGGCGATAGTGCCGCCTGGAAGGCGCGTGCCGACAAGGAAGGTGGCTTGGACGGACTGCTGGCCACCGCTATCAAGGGCCTGAATGCCATGCCGCCGAAAGGCACCTGTGCCGATTGCTCGGATGATGAGCTGAGGGAGGCCATCCAGCATATGTCCGGTCTCTGACCGGTCACTGCCCCGCGTTTCGCGGGCCAGGGTTGCAATGAAAAACCGCCGGCAGGCGGTTTTTCATGCACGCACGTAAAGCGCCAGGGCCTGCGGCGGGTGTCGCGCGCCGTGCGCGGAGGAAAGCCCTTCAGTCGATGAAGAACACCTGGCCGTCGCGCAGGGCCTGCACCCTGGCCAGGGATTCGACGCGATAACCTGCGTTTTCCAGTTCCCGGCGCCCGGCCTGGAAGGATTTCTCGATCACGATGCCCAGCCCGGCGATGCTGGCGCCGGCCTTGCGGATGATCTCTATCAGGCCCTGGGCGGCTTTGCCGTTGGCCAGGAAGTCGTCGATGATCAGTACACGGTCGGCGCTCGACAGGTGCTGGGTGGAAATGGCGATGGTGCTTTCGACCTGCTTGGTGAAGGAGTAGACCGAGGCGGTCAGCAGGTTGTCGTTCAGGGTCAGTGACTGGTGCTTGCGGGCGAAGATCACCGGCACGCCCAGCTCCAGCCCGGCCATCACCGCCGGGGCGATGCCCGAGGCTTCGATGGTGACGATCCGGGTGATCCCGGCATCGCGGAAGCGGCGGGCGAACTCATGGCCGATCTGCTGCATCAGGTGCGGGTCGATCTGATGATTGAGAAAGGCATCGACTTTGAGCACCTTGTCCGAGAGGACGATGCCTTCGCTACGGATTTTCTGTTTCAACTGTTCCACTATCACGCTACCTCAGGCGAAAAGCGGGCGGCCATCGCCCCCGTGAAAGCGGCGCATTCTCTCGCAAATCGCCATCGGATCGAAGAAAAATCGCACGATCCCCGATGTTTTGCTGATCCGGCTCAAGCCTTGCCTCTGGTCGTGGCAGGGCAGTACGGTGATACTCGAAGCCGGATCAAGACAGAGGGAGTATCGATATGCTGCGTATTGCCATCAATGGTTACGGCCGCATCGGGCGCGCCGTTTTGCGTGCCCTGTTCGAGCGAGGGCTGGACGGGCGGATTCGCGTCGAAGCGATCAATGACCTGAGTGACAACGCCACCCTGGCGCACCTGACTCGTTTCGATTCGACCTTTGGCCGCTTCCGCCAGCCGGTGGAACTGGACGGCGACCGCCTGCTGATCGGAGCCCAGTCGATCCGGCTGCTCAGCGAGCGCGAGCCGTCGCGGCTGCCCTGGAAGGAACTGGGTATCGACGTGGTGCTGGAGTGTTCCGGCAAGTTCAAGCAGCGTGCCCAGGCCGAGCAGCACCTGCTGGCCGGCGCCGGCCGGGTGTTCGCTTCGCACCCGCTGGAGGGCGCCGACCTGACGGTGGTCTATGGTGTCAACCACGGGTTGCTGGCCGACCAGCGCATCCTTTCCAATGCTTCTTGCACCACCAATTGCCTGGCGCCATTGGCCAAGGTGCTGCATGAGGCGGTGGGGATCCGCCAGGGGCTGCTGAACACCGTGCATGCCTATACCAACGACCAGAACCTGCTGGACAAGGCCCACAAGGATCTCTATCGCGCTCGTGCCGCGGCACTCTCGATGATTCCCTCGACCACGGGGGCGGCCAAGGCCATCGGCCTGGTGCTACCGGAGCTGGCCGGGCGGCTGGATGGCCTGTCGGTACGGGTGCCGACGCCGAACGTGTCGCTGGTCGACCTGACCTTCACCGCCGAGCGTGCCCCCGCCAGTGCCGAAGCGCTCAACCAGGCGCTGCGCGAGGGCGCGGCACGCTTGCCGGAAGGTGTGATGGAGTGCAATGAGTTGCCGCTGGTATCCCATGACTTCAACGGTTATGCGACATCCTGCGTGGCCGACCTCAACCACACCCGTGTGCAGGGCGACCTGGTCAAGGTGCTGGCCTGGTACGACAACGAATGGGCATTCTCCAACCGCATGCTCGATGTGCTGCAACTCTGGGGGCGTGGCGCCGGCGCTTGAGAACCAGCTCACGATCTGCTGCATCACTCGATGGCTCATTTGGCCGCCAAGCTTCGCGCCTCGTGCCTTGCCTCGGGCAGAAAACCGGCTGCGGCCCTGGCTCGTGGATCGTGAACGGGGTCTGAGGTGGGCAGGCGCGGCGCGCAGGCTGTTCGACTGCGCGGCTATCGTCCTGGCTGGCCGATAGCCGCGACATGACGTTCAGGTGCGGAAGTGGCCGACGAGGCGTTCCAGGTCGTTGCCCAGGCGGGCCAGTTCGTTGCTGGCGGAGGAGATTTCCGCGCTGGCGCTGGCCGATTCCTCGGCGGTGTCGCGCACGGTGGAGACACTGCGGTTGATTTCCTCGGCCACTGCCGACTGTTCCTCGGCGGCGGTGGCGATCAGGGCGCTCATCTGCTGGATATTGGAAACCTGCCGGGTGATGGCGGCCAGCGCCGCGCCGGTATCGCGTACACCGTTGACCGACAGGTGCGTCTGGTCGACGCTGGTCTGCATCATGCGGCTGCTTTCACCGGCAATTTCCTGCAGTCCTGCGATCAGTTTCTCGATTTCTTCCGAGGAATTTTGTGTGCGCTGCGCCAGGTTTCGCACCTCGTCGGCGACCACCGCGAAGCCCCGGCCCGCTTCGCCGGCACGGGCAGCTTCAATGGCGGCATTGAGCGCCAGCAGGTTGGTCTGGCCAGCGACGGTCTTGATCACATCCAGCACACCGCCGATACGTTCGCTTTCTTGCCGCAGCTTGGCCATCGACTCGGCGGATACCCCCACGTCACGGGCCAGGACTTCGATCTGCTGGATGGCCTGCTGCGACAACTGCAGGGCATTCTCGGCCTCATGATCGGCCTCCTGGGCGGCACTGGCGGCCTGTTCGGAGTTCTGCGCCACTTCCTGCACGGTGGCGGACATTTCGTTCATCGCGGTGGCGACCATGTCGGTCTCGCTGCGTTGGCTGTCGATACCGGCCTGGGTCTGGTTGGTGATCGAGGCGAGTTGCGAGGCCGAGGCCGCCAGTTGGTGGGAGCCGCTGCCGATCTGCGCGATGACGTCGCGCAGGCTCAGGCTCATATTGTTGATCGAGCGCAGCAGCATGCCCAGCTCATCGCTGCGCTGGCTGTGCAGTTGGACGGTCAGGTCGCCATCGGCGATGCGCTGCGCGGCATCCACTGCGCGGCGCAGCGGGTTGACGATTTGGCGGCTGATGACCAGGGCCACCATGGCGCCGCTGAGCATCGCCAGCAGGGTTATCGCGGTCAGCAGTATCCTGATATCCGATACTTGGGCGGCGGCGCGCTCTTCTTCCGCGTAGTACAGCTCGTTGATGCTTTCCTGCAGTGCCAGCAGGCGCTCGTTGGCGGCCAGCAGGTTTTCGCCGGTATCGGCCCGGGCGCGCTCGCGGATGTAGTCGCCGAAGTTGGCGCGCAACCGCTCGACTGCCGCCAGGTCCTGGGCGGGCCAGCGTTTCTCCTGGATGTCGTTGAGCAATCCGTCGAGGGCGTCGCTCAGGTTCTTCTGGTGTTCGTCATGGGCCGACAGGTACTCGGGCTCGGCCTTCAGGGCGTAGTTGTAGTTGGCTTCGCGGGTGAATACGGTTTCATCGAACAGGGTGCTGACCTGGCTGATGCGTTGCAAGGACTTGCCACTGCTGCGCAGGCCGTGCTCGCCGATCAGGGCCAGCAGCAGGGCCAGCAACAGCAGCAGGCCGAAACCCAGTGCCAGCTTTCGGGTTACGGTCAGGTTTCTTATTCTGAGTGCGGATAGCATCGGTGTCTCCGTGGGTGGTTGGCGCGGTTGCCGCAGTCCATGCGCGGCAGCCTGGCGGCCATGGGAACACTTCGGCTATCTGCATATATTGATGCCTGCCAAATAAATGTCATATGGCCATCATTTCCCGCTGGTCAGCCCGGGTCGCGGAAGTCCGGGTGGAGGCCCGTGTTCACGTACACGCCGGTCGAGCGGCGGGTCGCCAGGTCGATACCCTCGGTGGTGACTTCGGCGAGAAAGTCGATCTGCTCTTCGCTGATGACATAGGGCGGCAGGAAATACACCACGCTGCCCAGCGGTCGCAGCAGCGCCCCGCGTTCCAGGGCGTGGCGGTAGACCTGCAGGCCGCGGCGTTCCTGCCAGGGGTAGGGCGCACGGGTGGCCTTGTCCTGCACCATCTCGATCGCCAGGGCCATGCCGGTCTGCCTGACCTCGGCGACATGCGGGTGGTCGGCGAGGTGGGCGGTGGCGCTGTGCATGCGTCTGGCGAGTGCCTTGTTGGCCTCGATCACATTGTCCTGCTGGAAGATATCCAGCGTCGCCAGCGCCGCTGCGCAGGCCAGCGGGTTGCCGGTATAGGTGTGTGAATGGAGGAAGCCGCGCAGGCTGCCATAGTCGTCGTAGAACGCCTGGTAGATGGCCTCGGTGGTCAGTACCGCCGCCATCGGCAGGTAACCGCCGGTCAGCGCCTTGGACAGGCAGAGGAAATCGGGGGTGATGGCGGCCTGCTCGCAGGCGAACATCGTCCCGGTGCGGCCGAAACCGACGGCGATTTCGTCGAGGATCAGCAGCACGCCATGGCGGTCGCAGGCTTCGCGCAGCAGCTTCAGGTAGACCGGGTGATACATGCGCATACCGCCCGCGCCCTGGATCAGCGGCTCGACGATGACCGCCGCCGCCTCGTCGCGGTGTTCGGCCAGGGTGCGCTCCATATGCTCGAACATCAGCCGTGAATGGTCTTCCCAGCTCACGCCTGGCTCGCGCAGGTAGCAGTCCGGGCTGGGCACCTTGAGGGTGTCCAGCAGCAGGGCCTTGTAGGTCGAGGTGAACAGCGGCACGTCGCCCACCGACATCGCCGCCACGGTCTCGCCGTGGTAGCTGTTGCTCAGGGTGATGAAACGGCGTTTCTCCGGGCGCCCCAGGTTGACCCAGTAGTGGTGGCTCATCTTCAGTGCGATCTCGATACCGGACGAGCCGTTGTCGGCATAGAACACCCGGTCCAGCCCGGCGGGGGTGATGGCGACCAGGCGCTCCGACAGCTCGATCACCGGGCCGTGGCTGAAGCCGGCCAGCATCACATGCTCAAGTTGGTCGAGCTGGTCCTTGATACGCTGGCCGATGCGCGGGTTGGCATGGCCGAACACGTTGACCCACCAGGAGCCGACGGCGTCGAGGTAGCGTTTGCCATCGAAATCCTCCAGCCAGACCCCTTCGCCGCGACGAATAGGGATCAAAGGCACCTGTTCGTGGTCTTTCATTTGTGTGCAGGGATGCCAGAGCACCGCGAGGTCGCGCTGCATCCAGCTCTGGTTGAGACTCATAGGGGCTCCTGGGGCTCGTCTGGCCTGGTGGTTAAAACGATGGAACGGCAGGCCGTTCTACCTGAATGCGCCTGCTGGGCGGCTGCTGGAGAGGCAGGGCGATGACGCCATGCGCTGCGAAGAGCCGAAAACAGCGCTGGAGGCTGGAAAGCTGGACGAAGAACACCGCTGCCCCGCTCTTGCGTCCAGCCTCCAGTGCTTTTATCGAAGCACTTTACCCGTGAATAAGGGTATGGCGCGATCGCCCCTGGGCCGCGCCGTGGGTGACGGGGCTTTCGTCGAGGGGCTTTACCTATCTGGTTAATCGATGTTTCAGAGCGAAAAAATGCGCGCAATTGAGATAGATTAATCATTAGGATTCTTGCTTTCAGCGTTCAGGGGTATATCGGTCATGCAATGGCGCAACTCTTCGAGCAACTATGGCCTGGTCAGTATCGCCATGCACTGGCTGGTCGCGTTCGTGGTGTTTGGCCTGTTCGGTCTCGGTTACTGGATGATGGGACTGGATTACTACAGCAACTGGTATCGCACGGCTCCCGATATCCACAAGAGCGTCGGCATCCTGCTGTTCGCGCTGATGTCGCTGCGGGTGCTCTGGCGCTTCGCCAATCCGCTCCCGGCGGCCCTGCCCAGCCACGGCACACTGACCCGCGTGGCCAGCAAGGCCGGGCACCTGTTGCTCTATCTCGGCCTGTTCGTGCTGATGCTCTCGGGTTATCTGATTTCCACCGCCGATGGCCGCCCGATCAGTGTCTTCGGCCTGTTCGAAGTCCCCGCCACCCTGACCTCGATACCCCGCCAGGAAGATGTCGCAGGCACCTTGCACCATTACCTGGCCTGGGGGCTGGTGATCTTTGCCACCCTGCATGGCCTGGCTGCTCTCAAGCATCATTTCATCGACCGCGATTCGACGCTCAAGCGCATGTTTGGACGTGCTTGAGTGTGAATGTCACTACCCTTAAAGGAGATTCATCCATGTTGAAGAAAAGCTTCGCTGCTCTGGCTCTGGGTTCGGCGCTGTTCGCCGGCCAGGCGCTGGCTGCCGACTATGCCATCGACAAGGAAGGCCAGCACGCCTTCATCAATTTCAAGATCAGCCACCTGGGCTATAGCTGGCTGTACGGTACTTTCAAGGATTTCGACGGCAGCTTCAGCTTCGATGCGGCCAAGCCCGAGGCCAGTTCGGTCAAGGTCGAGATCAAGACCGCCAGCCTGGATTCCAACCATGCAGAACGTGACAAGCATCTGCGGGGCGACAAGTTCCTCAACACCAGCAAGCACCCAACGTCGACCTTCGAATCCACGTCGGTCAAGTCCACCGGAGAAGGCAGCGCCGATATCACCGGCAACCTGACCCTCAACGGCGTGACCAAGCCGGTGGTGATCAAGGCCAAGTTCCTCGGTGAAGGCAACGATCCGTGGGGTGGCTACCGTGCAGGCTTCGAGGGTGGTACTACCCTGAAACTGAGCGATTTCAATATCCAGGGCCCGGGGCCGGCGTCCCAGGAGGTCGAGCTGATCCTGACCGTCGAAGGTATTCGCAAGTAATCGTCGGTAGCTGCCGACTGCGCCGGTACAGCTCCCTGTGCCGGCGTTTTTTCGTTCGCTGGCGGTGCCTTGCGCACGGTATTCCGCTTTGTGCAAGCAGTTTACAAACAGTTATGAATGTAAGTATATTTCCGCCACTCTGCCGTCGGTGCCTGCCGAGGCCGTGGTGGTCGCCCTGATCCGCCTGTTTCGTTTTTCAAGAGGTTTCCCACATGTCCGTCAAGTCAACCAGTGCCGCTCTGGTTTCAATCATGGCCGCCTCGATCGTGCTCGGCGGCTGCAAGGAGCAGACACCTCCGCCTGCCGCGGAGGCGCCGCAGGTGGGCATCGTCACTCTGCAGGCCGAGCCTTTCTCGCTGACTACCGAACTGCCGGGGCGTACCCAGGCCTTTCGCATCGCCGAGGTGCGGCCGCAGGTCAACGGTGTGATCCAGAAGCGCCTGTTCACTGAAGGCAGCGACGTGACGGAAGGGCAACAGTTGTACCAGATCGACGCGGCTGTCTATGAAGCGACGTTGAAAAGCGCCCAGGCCAGCCTGGCATCGAGCAAATCGCTGGCGGAGCGCTATGCCTCCCTGGTCAAGGACCAGGCCGTCAGCAAGCAGGCGTACGATGAAGCGCGGGCGGCCAATCTGCAGGCCGAGGCGAACCTCGAACAGGCGCGTATCAATGTGCGTTACACCAAGGTGCTGGCGCCGATCGCCGGGCGTATCGGCCGCTCCGCAGTGACCGAGGGTGCACTGGTGAGCAATGGCCAGACCCTGGCGCTGGCGACCATCCAGCAACTCGATCCGATCTACGTGGATGTCACGCAACCGGCCCGCGACCTGCTGGCGCTGCGCCGTGACCTCGAACAGGGTCGGCTGGAGCGTGCGGGCGAAAATGCCGCGCGGGTTTCGCTGAAGCTCGAAGATGGTTCGCTCTACGAGCATGAGGGAACCCTCGAATTCTCCGAAGTCACCGTGGATGCCAGTACCGGCTCGGTGACCCTGCGCGCCGTGTTCCCGAACCCGGACAAGAATCTGTTGCCGGGCATGTTCGTGCATGCGCAACTGGTTGCCGGGGTCAAGCGCGAGGCGATCCTCGTGCCGCAGCAGGGCATCACCCGTACGCCGCGTGGCGAGGCCACCGCACTGGTGGTGGGCGCCGATAACAAGGTGGAGCAGCGCCAACTCAAGACCGAGCGCTCCGTAGGCAACCGCTGGCTGGTGAGCGAAGGGCTCGAAGCCGGCGACCGCCTGATCACCGAAGGCCTGCAGTTCATCCAGCCTGGCGTCGAAGTCAAGGCCGTTCCGGCTTCCAATGTCGATACCGACAAATCGGCCCGTTAAGGCCGATCGAGGATAATAGCCAATGTCCAGATTCTTTATCGACCGCCCGATCTTCGCCTGGGTGATCGCCCTGGTGATCATGCTTGCGGGTGGCCTGTCCATCCTCGGCCTGCCGGTCAACCAGTACCCGAGCATCGCGCCGCCGGGCGTGGCCATCTCGGTCACCTATCCCGGTGCTTCCGCGCAGACGGTGCAGGACACCGTGGTCCAGGTCATCGAGCAGCAACTCAACGGCATCGATGGTTTGCGCTATATGTCGTCGGAGAGCAACTCGGACGGCAGCATGACCATCACCGTGACCTTCGAGCAGGGCACGGACCCCGATATCGCCCAGGTCCAGGTGCAGAACAAGCTGCAACTGGCCACGCCGTTGCTGCCGCAAGAGGTGCAGCAGCAGGGGATTCGCGTGACCAAGGCGGCGCGCAACTTCCTGTTGGTGATCGGCCTGGTGTCGAGCGATGGCTCGATGACCCGTGCCGACCTGGCCGACTATATCGTGTCGAATATCCAGGACCCGATTTCACGGACGTCTGGTGTGGGGGATTTCCAGGTATTCGGTTCGTCCTATGCCATGCGTATCTGGCTCGACCCGGCCAGGCTGAACAACTTCAGCCTGACACCGGTCGATGTCAGCACGGCGATCCAGGCGCAGAACGTCCAGGTCGCCGCCGGTCAGTTCGGCGGCTTGCCGGCGGTGCCGGGGCAGCAACTGAGCGCGACCATCATCGGCAAGACCCGCCTGCAGACGCCCGAGCAGTTCCGCGAGATCCTGCTGAAGGTCAACAACGATGGTTCACAGGTGCGCCTGAAGGATGTCGCCAGGGTCGAACTGGATTCGCAGAACGTTTCCATCAATGCCCTCTATAACGGCATGCCGGCCTCGGGGCTGGCCGTCAAGCTGGCGACCGGCGCCAATGCGCTGGATACCGCCAAGGCGGTTCGCGCGACCATCGCCGAGCTGGAGCCCTTCTTCCCGACCGGGATGAAGGCGGTCTACCCCTACGACACCTCGCCGGTCGTCTCGGTATCCATCACCAATGTGGTGCATACCCTGTTCGAGGCCATCGTGCTGGTGTTCCTGGTGATGTACCTGTTCCTGCAGAACTTCCGCGCCACCCTGATTCCGACGCTGGCGGTGCCGGTGGTGTTGCTGGGAACCTTCGGTGTCCTGGCGTTGTTCGGTTTCAGCGTCAACACCCTGACCATGTTCGCCATGGTGCTGGCCATCGGCCTGCTGGTGGACGATGCCATCGTGGTGGTGGAGAACGTCGAGCGGGTGATGGCGGAGGAAGGGCTGTCACCGCTGGAAGCCACGCGTAAATCCATGGGGCAGATCCAGGGCGCGCTGGTGGGCATCGGCCTGGTGCTGTCGGCGGTGTTCCTGCCAATGGCGTTCTTCGGTGGTTCCACCGGGGTGATCTACCGCCAGTTCTCGGTCACCATCGCCTCGGCCATGGCGCTTTCGGTGCTGGTGGCGCTGGTCTTCACGCCAGCGTTGTGCGCGACACTGCTCAAGCCGATCCCCAAGGGGCACCATGAAGAGAAGCGAGGTTTCTTCGGCTGGTTCAACCGTACCTTCGAGCGTGGCGTCGATAGTTACGAAGGTGGGGTGAAAAGGGTTCTGCGGCGCAAGCTACCGTTCCTGCTGGCCTACCTGCTGATCTTTGCCGGCATGCTGGTGCTGTTCGACCGCCTGCCCAGTTCTTTCCTGCCCGACGAAGACCAGGGAGTGCTGTTCGCCCAGGTGCAGACGCCGGCCGGCTCCAGCGCCGAGCGTACCCAGCAGACGGTGGATGCCATGCGCGAATACCTGCTGAAGGAGGAAAGCGATGTGGTCAACTCGGTGTTCACCGTGACCGGCTTCAACTTCGCCGGGCGCGGCCAGAGCTCGGCGATGGCCTTTATCAGCCTGAAGCACTGGGATGAGCGCAAGGACTCCGAAAGCAGTGTGTTCGCCCTGGCGGCGCGTGCCCAGGCGCACTTCGCCAACTTCCGCGACGCCATGGTCTTCGCCTTCGCCCCGCCGGCGGTGATGGAGCTGGGCAACGCTTCCGGCTTCAACTTCTTCCTGCAGGACATGGCCGGTGTCGGTCACGATGAACTGATGACGGCACGCAACCAGTTCCTCGGCATGGCTGGCAAGGACCCGCGGCTGTCAGCGGTACGGCCCAATGGCCTGAATGACGAGCCACAGTACCAGTTGACCATCGACGACGAGAAAGTACGGGTGCTGGGCGTGTCCCTGAGCGATGTCAACAACACCTTGTCGATCGCCTGGGGCTCCAGCTACGTAAATGACTTCATCGACCGTGGCCGGGTGAAGAAGGTGTACATGCAGGGCGAGGCCAGTGCACGGATGAACCCCGAGGACCTGGAGAAGTGGTTCGTGCGCAATGACCAGGGCGAGATGGTGCCGTTCAGCGCCTTCACCACGGGCGAGTGGGTATATGGCTCACCCAAGCTGACCCGCTACAACGGTGTCTCGGCATTCGAGATTCTCGGTGAGGCGGCGCCCGGCTACAGCACCGGTGATGCCATGGAGGCGGTCGAGGAGATCATGGCCAAGCTGCCCGCAGGGGTCGGTTATTCCTGGACCGGCCTGTCGTACGAGGAACGGCTCTCGGGGAGCCAGGCGCCTGCTCTGTTCGTCTTGTCCCTGCTGGTGGTATTCCTGTGCCTGGCGGCGCTCTATGAGAGCTGGTCGATTCCCTTCGTGGTCATATTGGTGGTTCCGCTGGGGGTTGTCGGCGCGCTGCTGGCGACCACGGGCCGGGGCCTGTCCAACGACGTGTTCTTCCTGGTGGGATTGTTGACCACCATTGGCTTGACCGCCAAGAACGCGATCCTCATCGTGGAGTTCGCCAAGGACCTGTACCGCGATGGCATGGAATTGTCCGAGTCGGCGGTCGAGGCCTGCCGTATGCGCTTGCGGCCGATCATCATGACTTCCCTGGCCTTCACCCTCGGGGTGTTGCCACTGGCGCTGGCCAGCGGCGCGGGGGCGGGCAGCTCGCATGCCATCGGTACCGGTGTGATAGGCGGTATGCTGACCGCCACCGTGCTGGTGATTTTCTGGGTGCCATTGTTCTTTGTACTGGTGTCTTCGCTGGCGGGCCGCAAGAAAGCCGCGGCAGCAGCCGAAGATGATAAGGAGACATCGCAGTGAATAAATCCGTACTTGCCCTGGCCCTGTCGGCTGCCCTGGGTGGTTGTTCATTGATCCCGGACTACCAGCGTCCGCAGTCCCCGGTGGATCAGGCCTGGCCGCAGGGCGAAGCCTACGGTGCCGCCGCCGCGGCCCGGACTTCCGCTGCGAGTCTTGGCTGGCGTGAGTTTTTCCGCGAACCGGCGCTGCAGCAACTGATCGGCGTGGCCTTGGAGAACAACCGTGACCTGCGGGTGGCCGCGCTGAACGTCGAGGCCTACCAGGCGCTGTACCGCGTCCAGCGTGCGGGGGTCTTCCCTTCGGTCAGTGCCGACGGTGCGGGCAATCGCACCCGTACGCCGGCGGACCTGAGCAGCACGGGTGATTCGGCCATCGGTTCACAGTACAGCGCCACCCTGGGCGTGTCCTGGGAAATCGACCTGTTCGGTCGCCTGCGCAGCCTGCGCGACCAGGCGCTGCAGGAATACCTGGCGACGGAAGCCGCGCAGCGCAGTACGCAGATCAGCCTGGTGGCGAGTGTCGCCAATGCCTGGTTCACCCTGCAGGCCGATCAGGAGCTGCTGCGCGTCACCCGCGATACCCTGCGCACCTATGAAGAAAGCCTGTCGCTGACCCAGAGCAGTTTCGATGTCGGTGTCGCCTCCGCACTGGAGCTGCGCCAGGCCCGCAGTGCGGTGGAAAGCGCACGGGTCACCATCGAGCAGTACACACGGCTGGTGGCTCAGGACCGCAATGCGCTGGTCCTGCTGCTCGGCCAGGGCGCGCTTGGCGAGCTGAATGCGGGCGCCGGGCTGGATCGCGGCCAGTTGGCCGAGTTGCCGGCGTTCCTGCCATCCGACCTGCTGCTCAACCGTCCGGACATCCAGCAGGCCGAGTATCAGCTACGTGCGGTCAATGCCAGTATTGGCGCGGCGCGCGCGGCATTTTTCCCGCGTGTCAGCCTGACCGGTGCCGCCGGTACGGCCAGCAGCGAATTGTCCGGCCTGTTCGATTCCGGTTCGGGCTACTGGACCTTCGCCCCCAGCATCAGCCTGCCGATCTTCAATGCCGGCCAATTGCGGGCCAACCTGGACTATGCGGAAATTCGCAAGAACGTCCAGGTCGCCGAGTACGAAAAAGCCATCCAGGTCGCCTTCAGCGAGGTGGCCGATGGCCTGGCCGCGCAGGAAACCTACAACCGCCAGGTGCAGGCGCAACGCAACCTGTTGCAGACCAGCGAGGATTACTACGACCTGGCCGAGCGCCGCTATCGCACCGGTGTGGACAGTTACCTGACATTGCTGGATGCGCAGCGGCAGCTATTCACTGTGCAGCAGCAACTGATCAGCGACCGGCTTGCGCAACTGGTCAGCGAGGTGAATCTGTTCAAGGCCATGGGCGGCGGCTGGCTGGAGAGTGCCGGTAATCCGCAGGGGTAAAGTGTCCTGCCCAGGCAGGAGCGGCCTCGGCCGCGGCTGGCATTGCCCGCAAGCGTTTCGCGGGCAACCCGTTCTACGAGCGCCGCCTTCGGGCGGCGTTCGCGTTTCTGTCGTCCGTGTCGTTCAGGCGAGCAGGTCGTCGCCGATGCCTTCCAGCCGCAGCAATGCGGCCTTGGTCGGCAGGCCGCCGCCGAAGCCGGTCAGTGCGCCATTGCTGCCGATCACCCGGTGGCAAGGCAATACGATGGGCAGCGGGTTGCGGCCGTTGGCCGCGCCGATGGCGCGACTGGCCCCGGGCCTGCCGACGTGCCTTGCCAGCTCGGCGTAGCTCCAGGTCCGGCCATAGGGGATGTCGGCCAGCGCCATCCAGACCTGGCGCTGGAAGGCGGTACCCTGTGGCGCCAGGATGAGGTCGAAGTGCCGTCGTTGGCCCAGCAGGTAGTCGAGCAACTGCCGGCGTGGCTGTTCCAGGTACTCGGGATGGTGGACCCACTGTGCGCGCCCAGGGGCGTCGTAGCGGTTTTCCGCGAACAGGATATGGCGCAGGCCATGCTCGTCCGCCGCTACGGTCAGTGGGCCGATCGGGCTGTCGAAACGGTCGTAGTACAGCGTCATGTGGATTGCTCCTCGGCCATGCAGCCGAACTATACCCGACGTGCCCATGCCTGGGGCAATGGGCGGGAGGGATCAGGCGATGCGGGCAAAGGGTCGAAAAGAGCGCCGGAAAGCTGGAGGCCGGACGAGAGGGCTTGGTCGCCTTCTCGTCCAGCCCCGGCGCTTTTAGCGAAGCGCCGGGAGCGACGGCATCGCGCGATCGCCTGCGCGGCCTCGTCGCTTACGACTCGCGGTTGCGGGTCAGCAGGGCGGGTTTCTCGCCACGTGGGCGGCTCGGCAACTGTTCGAGTTGTTCGAGGCTGGGCAGGCGATCCACCTTGGATTCCTTGTGGATGATCACCGGCTGTTTCTCCCGCGGCGTTTGCCCGGCGGGCTCCGCCGCGAACTCGCGCTCCGGGCGACGGTTGTCATTGTTGCGCCGTGGCTGGCCGTTGCGCGGCTGTGCCGCCTGGCCGGGGCGCTTGCCCTTGCCGGCGCCGCCACGAGGATTGCCGGCTCCGGCTGCGCGCGGCTGTTCCGCACGGGGCTGGGACGGCGCGCCGGGGCGACGGCCACGACCCTGGGATTTATTCTGGTAGGGGCTGACGTAATCGACGCGGTTACCGAAGTTGTCCACCTCATCGTCGAGAAAGACCTCCGGGTCGCGATCCGACGGCAGACGCGGCGGCCGGTTGGTCGCTGGTTGGCTCTGGGCGCTGGCGCTGGCGCTGGCCTTGTTGCGGTTGCGCGGATTGCGCGGTTGGCGCTCCTTGGCTGCGCCGCCTTCGGCCGCCGGCTTCTTGCGCTCGCCGCGAGGTTTCGCTTCGCCGCGAGGCGGGCGGGGTGGACGAGGCGGCTGCGGCTCACGTACTTCGGGTTTTTCCGCTTCGACACTGGAGGCGTCGAAGCCCATGGGGTCGCCGTCGGGAATACGCTGCTTGGTCATGCGCTCGATGCCCTTGAGCAGCTTTTCCTCGTCCGGCGCCACCAGGGAGATGGCTTCGCCGCTGCGCCCGGCACGCCCGGTGCGGCCGATGCGGTGCACGTAGTCTTCTTCCACGTTGGGCAGCTCGAAGTTGACCACGTGGGGCAACTGGTCGATATCCAGACCGCGTGCGGCGATATCGGTGGCGACCAGGATGCGCACGGCATTCGCCTTGAAGTCGGCCAGTGCCTTGGTGCGGGCATTCTGGCTCTTGTTGCCGTGGATGGCCACGGCGGGCAGGCCATGCTTGTCCAGGTATTCGGCGAGGCGGTTGGCACCATGCTTGGTACGGGTGAACACCAGTACCTGTTCCCAGGCGCCCTGGGTGATCAGGTGGGCCAGCAGGGCGCGCTTGTGGCTGGAGGGCAGGCGGAATACGCGCTGCTCGATACGCTCGACCGTGGTGTTCGGCGGCGTGACCTCGATACGTTCCGGCTCGTGTAGCAGCTTGCCGGCGAGATCGGTGATGTCCTTCGAGAAGGTCGCCGAGAACAGCAGGTTCTGGCGTTTGCCCGGCAGTTTTGCCAGGACTTTCTTGACATCGTGGATAAAGCCCATGTCGAGCATGCGGTCGGCTTCATCGAGCACCAGGATTTCCACATGGGAAAGGTCGATGGCTTTCTGGTTGGCCAGGTCGAGCAGGCGACCGGGGCAGGCGACCAGTACATCGAGGCCCTTGGCGACCGCCTGGACCTGAGGGTTCATGCCGACGCCGCCGAAGATGCAGGCACTTTTCAGCGGCAGGTCGCGGGCGTAGAGCTTGAAGCTCTCATGCACCTGGGCGGCCAGTTCGCGGGTCGGGGTCAGCACCAGCACGCGCGGCTGGCGCGGGGTGTGGCGGTGGTCACGGTCGGGATGTCCGCCGGGAAACAGCAGCTCGAGTACCGGCAGGGCGAAACCACCGGTCTTGCCGGTGCCTGTCTGGGCGGCGACCATCAGGTCGCGGCCTTGCAACACGGCGGGGATGGCCCGCTGTTGCACTGGAGTCGGGTGGGCGTAGCCGGCGGCCTCGACGGCATTGGCTAATGCCTCGGAGAGACCGAGGGAAGCAAAGGACATGAGTGATCCTGTCATGTAAGGGGCAAGGCCCCGGGATAATCATGCCTGGCTCGAATCGCGACTGGCGTGCGATCCCGTTCGGTCCTGCCGAATGCGAGTGGTATCGACATCCGAACGTAAGCCTGGCGCAAGCGCGGTGCATGGCAGAGGTCCGCCAGCACCACATTGGTGGGACAGTTTGGCAGCAGATGGGTTCATTAGCCAAGTCTTTTGTGCGCTGTCGCCAGGGCTGCGCGACAAACAGCCGAAAAGAGCGCCTTTAGCGAAGCGCCTGGCCCGTGAATAACGGCATCGCGCCACATGGGGGCATCCGCTAGACTGGGTGCCGTTTTCGTCCATCGGTTCCGCCCATGACCTTCGTTTCCCTCGGCCTGATCGATCCGCTGCTGCGGACGTTGGAGCAACTCGACTACCGTACGCCCACGCCGGTCCAGCTCAAGGCCATTCCTGCCGTGCTCAAGGGCCGCGATGTGGTGGTGGCGGCGCAGACGGGCACCGGCAAGACCGCCGGTTTTACCCTGCCGTTGTTGCAGCGGTTGTTGCAGGAGGGGGCGCCGGTGGCGAGCAATTCGCTGCGCGCGCTGGTGCTGGTGCCGACCCGCGAACTGGCCGAGCAGGTACATGAAAGCGTGCGCCGCTACGCCAGTGGGCTGCCCCTGCACAGTTATGCCGTCTATGGCGGCGTCAGCATCAACCCGCAGATGATGGCGCTGCGCAAGGGCGTGGACGTACTGGTGGCCACCCCGGGGCGCCTGCTCGACCTGTACCGGCAGAACGCGATTCGCTTCGAACGCTTGCAGATCCTGGTGCTGGACGAGGCCGATCGTATGCTCGACCTGGGCTTTGCCCGCGAGCTGGACGAGCTGTTCTGCGCCTTGCCGCGCAAGCGCCAGACGCTGTTGTTCTCCGCGACTTTTTCCGATGCCATCCGCACCTTGGCCGGCGAACTGCTGCGTGACCCGCTGTCGATCGAGACCGGCGCGCGCAATACCGCCGCGCGGACGGTCCGGCAGTGGCTGGTGCCGGTGGACAAGAGGCGCAAGACCGAACTGTTCCTGCACCTGCTGGAGCAGCGGCGCTGGCCCCAGGTGCTGGTGTTCGCCAAGACCCGCAAGGGCGTCGAGCAACTGGCGGATACCTTGCGACAGGCGGGCATCGCCAGCGACGCCATCCATGGCGATCGCCCGCAACCCGCGCGCCTGCGGGCGCTGGAGCGCTTCAAGGCGGGCGAGGTGCGGGTGCTGGTGGCCACCGACGTGGCGGCCCGCGGCCTGGATATCGAGGAACTGGAGCAGGTGGTCAACTTCGACCTGCCGATCGTGCCCGAGGACTACGTGCACCGTATCGGTCGCACCGGGCGCGCGGGCGCCACGGGCGAGGCGATTTCCCTGGTCTGTGCCGATGAGGTGGAACAACTGGCGGCCATCGAGACGTTGATACGCCAGGTGCTGCCGCGCCACGAGGAAGGTGATTTCAGCCCCGAACATCGGGTACCGCAGACCGGCGCGGGCGGGCAGGTAATGAAAAAGCCGAAGAAACCGAAGAAGCCCAGGGAAACGTCCGGCAAGGGCAAGGTGCACCTGGGCAACTGGTTCGAGGAAAGCGAAAAGCCCAACGTCCGGGCGGTGCGCAAGATGCCTGGCCTGAGCGGCAAGCGACAGAAATAGCTCAGAACCTGCCGCGCCCTGTACCTCGGGGCCGGTGTGGATGAGCGGCAGTCAGTCTGCCGGGCCGAGCAGGAGCGACTCGCCGTCCTGCGTCAGGCGTATCGCGGCGATGCTTGGCAGGGCCTGCAGGAAGCTTTCGATATCGTCCAGTTGCACCACGGCATCTATGCGTGGGCCACCAGGCAGGGCACGGACCGGCTGCTGGCGGTGGCGCGACAGTGCTGCGGCGATTTCAGCGAGGTCGGCCTGTTCGAAGACCAGCCTTCCATTCTGGAAGGCGAAGGCGTTGTCGGCCGCGATGGCCAGGCGCCGCAGCCGACCGTCGGCGGCGACCTCCACGACCTGCCCGGCGCGGAGCTGCAGGCTCTGCCGCGGGCTGGTCACTTCGACCAGGCCGCGTTCGACGCTGATGCGCAGGCGCTCCGGCAGGCGGCTGACGACGAAGTGGGTACCGAGCACCCGTACCTGCGCCAGGCCGGCATCGACGATAAAGGGCCGTTGCCGGTCGCGGGCCACATCGAACGCGGCTTCGCCATGCAGTAGCAGAATCTGTCTTTGCACCTTGCCGTACATCACCTGCAGGCGGCTGTCGGCGTTGAGGAAAACCTGGCTGCCGTCGCGCAGGCGGTGCCGCAGGCTTTCGCCGATACGGGTTTGCAGGGGCAGTTCGAAGGCGCCATGGCGATAGCTGTGCAGGCCGTAGCCACCCAGGCCCAGTAGCAGGAACAGTCCGATACCGCCGCGCAGGACGCTGCGGCGCTTGAGGGCACGGCGCTGTTCCAGGGCATCGGCCAGGGCCTGGCTGCGCGGGATGGAAGAGAAGTCGCCCCAGAGCTCGCAGAAGGCCTGGTATTCGCTCCGGTGTTCAGGGCTGGCGGCCAGCCAGGCGTCGAACTCGGCGCGTTGTGGGTGGCTGGCATCGCTGTTCTGCATGCGGCTGAACCAGCGGGCGGCCTGCTCGCGGGCGCGGCTCACGGTTGCAGCAGTTCGCGCGCGGTGCGCAGGTCGAGCAGGGCACGCATCATATGGCGCTCCACCATGTTGACGCTGATGCCCAGTTGCCTGGCGATTTCAGCCTGGGTACAGCATTCGATGCGTGCCAACCAGAAGACTTCGCGGCAGCGCGCCGGCAGGCAATCGAGGATACGTTGCAGGGCCTGCAGGCGCTGCTGAATGTCCAGCAGGTGCTCGGCGGAAGGCAGCATGCCGCCAGACCAGGCATCCCCGCAGTCCAGTGCCTGTTCCGGCAGCTCCGCATAGCGGGACTCGCGGCGGATATGATCGATCAGCACCGAGTGCGCGACCCGGCGAAGGTAGGCGTTTGGACGTTCGAGGGGCTGCGGGTGGCTGCTCATGGCAAAACGCAGCAGCGCATCGTGCAAAACATCCTGGGCCCGCTGGACGCAACGGGTCTGTCTGCTCAGGCTGAGCAGCAGGTCGCCATAGGCCCAGCGCAGGTCGATGCCTTGCCAGTTCATGGAGTGCGTCCTTGGAGTGCCGGAAGGGGCGGGAAAGGATACGTTGGTGGGAATCGTTCGTAAACAAGAGGCTGCTGGTCTGCCGTCGCCATGGCGCCTGCCTGCCGCCTACACGCCTTCCAGGCTACCGATGACGATGCTCTTGATGATAAAGCCGAGTACGCCCAGGCCAAGGGCGAAGAACAGTACGAAGGTGCCGTAGCGGCCCGCCTTGGACTTGTGTGCCAGGTCCCAGACGATGAAGGCCATGAACAGTATGAGACCGCCGACCAGGATGATCATCATCCACTCTTCGAAGACTTCGGGTTCCATCTTTCACTCCGTTGGCGAGGCCGGACGGCGCGGGGCCGCGCGTTGTTCAGCCGTATTGAGGGTAGCCGTGGAGCATGCTGCCCATGGGCTACGGAAAAGCTGCCCGATTATACGCGATGTGCCGTCATTGTCCGTGTGCGGGAGCGGGGTGTTCAGCCGAGGGCGATTGCATGAATGCCAGCCTTCGCTTGTGCACGGGATATACCCTGCATCAGGTGCCTGTCTATTGTTACGACTGGATTGGCAACAGTGTGTCTGGCTTCAGGATCGTAGAGCGCGACCTCTGGATCATCGTCCCTGGCATCCGCACAGCCACTTTCGGCGGCGCCTGCAAGAAACAGCCTGCGAAACTGGAATTTCTGCGAAGGATTCGGGCACAACGCCGACGGCTCTTTCCATAGTCGCCTCGGTATTCGCCGCGAGCCCGGCCGACCCTGATACGAAACCTTCGCCGGCAGGGATGTCGGCGAAGAGCGCCCCCTTATTCATATGGGTGACGGGTTCATGCGTGTTTCGTAGCGGGGCTGGTCGGGTTCGCGACACCGCGGACAACAGAACACCGCCAGCGGTGTACGGCCAGTCGCAACGAGGCAACGCACTATCATCCTGTCGCTACGGCCATGGGCCGTGATTGCCCTGGGGATCGTCCGCTTGTACTGCGCCGCTTGTGTTGTCCTGATACGCTTCGCCACTGGCGTGTGCTGGCACTTTGGCGGAAGATAGGCCGCCTTTCGCATCCCGGGATGGCAAGGGCTGGTCTGATTGCCCGAGGTGCTCTGCTAAGCGCTCTCCGCTCGCTATCCTGGTGGGTAAGCAATGGCGCGTGTCTTCGCCGTGCCGTTCGATATGGGAAGCTCTATCACGAGATATCTATGAAGTTGAAGGATTTGTTGCGTTTTCCAAGCATGGCCCTGCTGGTTGGCCTGCTTTCGCTGACCGGCTGCGCGACACCGCCGCCGGTGGCCTTTTACAGTCTGGACAATGGGGCGCCGAGAGTTCCCGAGCAGATGGGAAATATTGCCGTTCTGCTAGGCCCGGTGACGCTGGCAGGCTATCTGCGGAGTGATGCCCTGCTGCAGCGCCAGGCCGACGGCAGCCTGGCGCAAGCGCCTGGCAAGGCGCGTTGGGCGACTGGATTGCAGCAGGACATCGAGCAATTGCTGCTGCGTCAACTGGCCTGGCGCTTGAATAGCCAGCGGCTGGTGCTGGCGCCGGCGGACCCGGGCTTCGTTGCCGATGTGCAGGTCGAGTTGTCCATCACGCGGCTGGATTCCGGCCCCGAGCAGATGGCCGTGCTGGAGGCTCAGTGGCGACTGCTGGACAAGGCAGGCAAGCACCTGGACAGTCGACTGGTGGCTCTGGACGAACGGCATCAGGGCGATGTCGCCGATCAGGTACGGGTGCAGAGCGTCCTCTTGCAGCGCCTGAGCGCCCAGTTGGGTGGGGCCATAGCTGAAGTGCACCAGGCGTCCGCCAAATCGCCGGCGCCCGTGCGCCCCCGCGCTCAGCCGCGGGCCGAGGCGGCACCGTCGCGGCGACCGGTGGAGCCGATTCGTACGGACATGGAAGTGTTCCGTTTCTAAGCATTCGCAACCGAGCGATCGGTCCTGCTTCACCGACTAGGAATCTTAATGGCCAAACGCCAATTGAGCCGCAGACAGAGCTGGCGCATCGACAAGATTCAGGAGGAGCGCGCCGCCCGCGCCGCCAAGCGCGAGTCGCGCCTGGTGGATGAGCTGGAAGGGGGCGATCTGGGCCCGGAGCAGACCGGGCAGGTGATCGCCCACTTCGGTGTGCAGGTCGAAGTCGAAGCATGCGATGGCGAACTGGCGGGCCAGGTATTCCGCTGTCACCTGCGGGCCAACCTGCCGACCCTGGTCACGGGCGACCGGGTGGTCTGGCGCCCGGGCAACCAGGGCATCGGCGTGATCGTGGCGCAATTGCCGCGGCTGTCCGAACTGTGCCGGCCGGATGCGCGTGGCCAGTTGAAGCCGGTCGCGGCCAATGTCGACCTGATCGTCATCGTCTTTGCCGCTTTGCCTGAACCCCACGCCAATCTTCTCGATCGTTACCTGGTGGCCGCCGAGCATGCCGGCATACGCCCGTTGCTACTGTTGAACAAGGCCGACCTGGTCGGCCCGGACAATAATGCGGCGCTGCATGAGTTGCTGGCGGTGTATCGCGAACTGGGCTATCCGTTGCTGGAGGTTTCCGCCCGGCAGGGCCTCGGCATGCAGGAGCTGAAGGCGCGCCTGGATGGGCACATGAGTGTGTTCGTCGGGCAGTCGGGGGTGGGCAAGTCCTCCCTGGTCAATGCGCTGCTGCCCGGCGTGGATACCCGGGTAGGGGCATTGTCCGAGGCGACTGGCAAGGGCACGCACACCACGACTACGGCGCGCCTGTTCCATTTCCCCGGGGGGGGGGAGTTGATCGACTCCCCGGGCATTCGCGAGTTCGGCCTGGTGCATGTCAGTCGCGATGATGTGGAGGCAGGTTTTATCGAGTTCGGCGATTATCTCGGTCGCTGCCGTTTCCGCGACTGCAAGCATGATCGCGAGCCCGGCTGCGCGCTGTTGGCGGCGCTGGAGGCCGGGCATATCCGCCCGCAGCGCATGGCCAGCTACCGGCATATCCTCAGCGGATTATAGCGGCAGATAAAAGCGGAAACTCGCTTGACCGGATTCTGGCCGCGCCTCGCACACTGATTTGCAGCTTGCAGCTTGCAGCTTGCAGCTTGCAGCTTGCAGCTTGCAGCTACTTGCCTTCCCCGCGCTTGGCCATGATGTCCTCGAGGCTCAGGCCGGTCAGGCCGTGGATGGTCTGCCAGAGGAAGTAGAAGATGGCGATCATCATCAGCATGCTGGGGATGGCGATCATCGGATAGCTGAGCAGGGTCATGCGGCCCAGTTCGGCGTTGAAGGCTTCGCTGCCGGCGGGGCTGACGACGATCCATTTGGCCAGTGCGTAGTTCATGGCCGAGGAGAAGAAGAAGGTGCCGCTGAGCATGTAGGTCGCCCGCAGCAGGCGCACTTCGAAGTCCCTGGTCTTGCCCTTGAGTTCCAGTTGTTCCTGGATGCGTTCGACATCGAGCACATTGGGGTTGTAGAGCAGGGTGCGGATCAGCGGGAAACGGGTGCGCGTCGAGGCCAGCACCGCGATACCGATGATGCCGGGAACCGCCGCTTCCTTGATCGCCAGCCACTGGCTGTCCAGTTGCAGTAGCCCGATACCGCCAGTGAGCAATACGCTGACCATCCCGAGCAGGGCGATCCAGTTGAACTTGCGGTATTTGAGCAACTCCAGCAGTCCCCAGCCAAGGGGGAAGGCGAGGGCGGCGAGCAGGGCGCCATCGGCCCCCAGGCGTTCTTCGCTGCTGAGCTTCATCAGGATCAGTGACGGGATCACGATGCTGACGGCCAGGTCCACCAGGGGACGGGGCTTGTGCTGTGGCGTGCGGCGGGTTTCTGGCATGGGTGTGTTCGGGCTCGTGATTGAAAGGCTGGTCAGGTTCTGTACGAAAGGTACCTGTGCTGTGACCGGTTCGGAATGCTCATTCACCACACGTAAGCTCCGCTTCCTCTGCGGTTTTTCCTGGCCTACGCTCGGTGACTTTTCGTACGGCACCTATGGCTCGGCGGTATCGCTGTGTTTCTTCACCCATTGGCCGTATTCGAAGCCCAGCACTATCAGGATCGCCATGGCGAACGGCAACAGCAGATAGAAGGCGCGAAACACGATCAGTGCCGCCAGCACATCGGCGGTCTGCAATTCCGGCAGCGCCGCCAGGAAGGTCACTTCGAGCACGCCCAGGCCACCGGGGGCGTGCGAGAGCAGGGCCAGGGAGAAGGACGCGAGGAAGACCCCGAGGATGACCAGGTAGCCCGGGTTGTTCTCGGTCGGCAGGGCGAAGTAGATGATGGCCGCCGCACAGACCAGCTCCAGCGGGCCGGCCAGCAACTGGCGACCGACGATGGGCAGGCGCGGATACTCGATGGTCCACTTGCCGAGGCGTAGCGCCGGCATCTGGCGCCAGGCGCCGATGGTATAGAGGCCGACCAGCCCGAGCAGGGTGCAGCCGATGGCGATGGTTATCCAGGGTTCCACATCGACGACGCGGTCCAGCAGGTGCGGGTTGAGCACCAGTACTATGCCGGCTGCGAAGATTACGCCGAGGGCGAAGGTCAACGAGCAGAAAACGATGAGGATGCCGATTTCCTGCGGTGTCAGGCCCTTGCTGCGGTAGGCGCGGTAACGCACCACCGCGCCGGAGAACACCGAGGCGCCGATATTGTGCGCCAGGGCATAGGTGGTGAACGAGCACAAGGTGATGAACCACCAGGAAATATGCCGCCCCAGGTGCGCCATGGCGATACGGTCATACCAGGCCAGCGCCGCATAAGCGCCCAGCGTGGCCAGTGCGGCCAGTACCCAGTTCTTGTGGCTGATGGCTTTGAGACTGCCAGTGAGGTCATCCAGTGAGATGGTGCGGATCTCGTGATAGAGCAGATAACCGGACAGAAGTACCGCCACGATCCCTATCAGGGTCCAGGCGGCATCGCTCCTTTTCATCATGGGGGCTCCTCGGCCTCTTCTTGGTTGTGCGGCCCGGAGCGGAGTGGCTGGCGAGGCAGGCCAGTGAACATGGACTGACCATCTTTCTCTGCCAATGCCCTGGTGCAGGCGGCAACGCGCGATTTCCATCAAGCAGTGCCGCTGTGCAGTCCGCCCATTGCCGCAGGGTCGTGCCCCGCGGCAGATGGCTGTCGTTGACCGGATGGCGAAGCAGGCAAGGCCTGATTCGTTCGCTGGGTCTGACGCAGTAGCCCGCTTTTCATTAAGGTTGTGAAGGGTACACCTTCAACACTGCCCGGTGCGAGCGCTTGCGGACTTCCTGGTGTTTCAAACTTTTCCACTGTCGTCGTGGCGCCCGGCCTGCCCGGGCGGTCGCGTGGTGTGCGGTGGAATGACACGGCCCGGAGGGGGCTGGCGCTGTGCGAGTTCCTCGGCGAGGGTCGTTTTCAGGGTGTAGCCGGCCACGGGTTTGACCAGCACATGCCTGATGCCGGCGTTGCGGGCGGCGCTCCTGGCGGGGGCGTCGTTGATGCCGGTCAGCATGATCAGCAACGGGTCGTGGTTGATGCCGGTATCCTCGCCGATCCTGGCCGCCAGTTGCAGGCCGGTCATGCCCGGCATGTCCTGGTCGAGCAGGACCGCGTCGAAATATTCCTGCAGGTGGGCCTTGGTTCTGAGCAGCGCCAGCGCCTCGCGGCCCGACGCCGCCGTACTGATCTGCATGCCCCAGTTGCTGCACTGCAGCATCAGTACCTTGCGGCAGGTGTCGTTGTCATCGACGATCAGTATCCGGGCGCCCTGCAGTATGCCGTCCTGGGCGGTCTTCGGCTGGTCGAGGCGGCTGCCGTCGAGGGGCAGGGTGAACCAGAAGGTGTTGCCCTGGCGGTCGTCGCTGTCGATGCCGGATTCACCCTTCATCATGCGTATCAGCTTGCGCGCGATGATCAGGCCCTGGCGCCCATGGGGCCTGCCGGAGAGCAGCTCGCGGCTATCCGGCTCGTCACTGAGCAATGCTTCGCGCTCCTGCGGGGATAATGGCTGGGCACAGTCCTTGATGGTGATTCGCAGGTATGGGGTCGGGCCGCTGTCTTCCAGGGTGGCGCTGAGCAGGACTTCGCCTTCCTCGGTATGGCCGATCGCGTTTTCCAGCAGGCTGAGCAATGTCTGGCGCAGCCGCGTCGGGTCACCGCTGATGACGCGCGGCAGGCGCGGGTGAACGAAGCCGATCAGTTCGATGTGCTGCTGTTCGGCCTTGCCGCGCTGGATGTTGAGGCAATCGTCGATCAGTGCATGGAGGTCGAACTGCACGTCGTCCAGCTCCATCTGGTCTTCTTCGAGCTTGGAGATATCGAAGAATTGGTTGATCAGACTGAGCAGTTCATTGCCCGAGCTGTGGATGGTCTGCACGTAGTCCCGCTGTTTCTGCGATAGCGATGTGCCCAGCAACAGTTCGCTCATGCCCAGTACACCGTTCATTGGCGTGCGCAGTTCGTGGCTGATCTGTGTCAGGACTTCGGCCTTGGTCCGCAGTTCGGCGCTGTTCACCGCGTGGGCGGTGAACTGGTTGCGGCGGTTGGATTGTATCTGCCCCAGGCGTTCATGCTGGGCCAGGCTCAGGATCAGGCCACAGATGCCGGACAGGCTGAATATCACCCCGCCCAGCCAGCCCGCGGGGAGCAGGGTCAGCCCCAGCAGGGCCGGCAGCAACAGGCTGAATCCTAGGCTGAACAGCGCGCAGGCGATGATCACCAGGCGGGCGGGCAGGTAGCGTTGGCGCCAGTGGTGAAGTGCGATGAGGATCGCGCCGGCATTGGCGAAAAGGCAGGCGGCCTGCAGCATCCAGTCTTTCCATAAGGGGCTCTGGGACATGACTAGCAGTGCCAGAAGCGCCAGTGCCGCCATCTGCCCATTCAGCAGCCAGGTACTCCAGGTGCGTTTGCGCCGGGCGAAGAAGGCCCGGGTGAAGCCCAGCAGGCAGAAGCTGGCGAGCAGCGCGGATAGATCGGCGATCGGCGACTGGCTCGGCCCCAGCTCCGGCAACAGGACCGGCAGCAGGCCGAAATTGATGATGGCGCAGGGCAGCAGCGCCAGGTGCAGTATGGCCAGCCACAGGTGCCCACCGCTGCGCACCAGGGCGAAACGCAGCAGGTTGTGCATGGCCAGCAGCGCCAGGGCACCGAACAGGGCACCGAACAGATAGGCGGGCCGTGCCTCGTTGGCCAGGCCGCTCTCGTCCAGCACATCGAACCAGGCCATCAGTGGATGGCTCGATTGCAGGCGTATGTAGGCCTGGCGTGGCTGGCCATCGTCCGGTAGGGAGAACAGGTAGGCGCGGGTCGGCAGCGGACGGGCGCTGGCCGGGCGGCGGTCGCCGGTTTCCTGGTAGCGCTCGATGCCACCGTCCTTGAGCAGGTAGAAGTCCAGGTATTGAATGCGCGGCGCGAACAGCGATATCCACTGTGGCTTGTCGCCGGCGGGGATGGCCAATTGCAGCCAGATGGCGCGATCACCGGCCGGGGCCGCGTAGGCCTGGCGGCCCAGGCGCTGGAACAGGGCACGCTGCTCCAGTACTTCATCGAAACTCAGCAGGCCGGAATGATCGATGAGGATGCGCCAGTTCTGCGGGTTGTCGTCCGCCGTCGCTGTCGTATTGGCTTGCATGAACAGGTCGGACGTGAGCGCATGCCCCGAGGACGGCGCTGCCACGATCAATAGCAGGCTGACGGATAAGATGGCGGTCCAGAGCCGACGCACAGGGACAATTCCTTTATGTGGTCGGCGCAGTATAGTGTAGCCGCGCCACGTGTGACGGCAGATTTTCCCGGGGCTGTTGCCATTTCGTCGTGATCGCACCGGAGCGGCGGCAGAACAGTGTCAGGTCCGACAGCCTGCCCGCCGCACGCGGTGCCGACTCATCGTCAGCTTTCTGGCTGTTCGCGGGCGATGGCGCGGTAGCCGATATCCTTGCGGTAGAAGCCGCCTTCCCAGTCGATGGCGGCCGCCAGGGCATAGGCATTGTGCTGGGCCTGGGCGACGCTGTCGCCCAGTGCGGTGGCGCAGAGCACACGCCCGCCGGCGGTGACCACCTGGCCGTCCTGCAGGCGGGTGCCGGCATGGAAGACCTTGCCTTGCAGGCGCGCGGCCACGCCCAGGCCGTGGATCGGCGTGCCCTTGGCGTAGTCGCCAGGGTAGCCGCCCGCCGCGAGCACCACGCCCAGGCTCGGGCGCGCATCCCACTGGGCCTCGACCTTGTTCAGGGCCTGGGCCAGGGCGGCCTCGACCAGCAGCACCAGGCTCGATTGCAGGCGCAGCATGATCGGTTGGGTTTCCGGATCACCGAAGCGGCAGTTGAATTCGATCACCTTGGGCGCGCCGTTCTTGTCGATCATCAGGCCGGCATAGAGGAAACCGGTGTAGACGTTGCCCTCGACGGCCATGCCGCGCACGGTCGGCCAGATGATCTCGTCCATGACCCGCTGGTGCACCTCGGCGGTGACCACCGGTGCTGGCGAGTAGGCGCCCATGCCGCCGGTGTTCGGCCCGCTGTCGCCGTCGCCGACGCGCTTGTGGTCCTGGCTGGTGGCCATCGGTAGCACGTTATGGCCGTCGACCATGACGATAAAGCTGGCTTCTTCGCCGTCCAGAAACTCTTCGATGACCACCCGTGCCCCGGCATCGCCGAAGGCGTTGCCCGAGAGCATGTCGCGTACCGCTTCCTCGGCTTCCTCCAGGCTGAGGGCGACGATCACGCCCTTGCCGGCGGCCAGGCCGTCGGCCTTGATCACGATGGGGGCGCCTTTTTCGCGCAGGTAGGCCAGGGCCGGCTCGACTTCGGTGAAGTTCCGGTAGTCGGCGGTGGGGATCGCGTGGCGGGCCAGGAAATCCTTGGTGAAGGCTTTCGAGCCTTCCAACTGCGCGGCGGCGGCGGTCGGGCCGAAGATGTCCAGGCCGCGCGTGCGGAACAGGTCGACCACGCCTCTGACCAACGGCGCCTCCGGGCCGACGATGGTCAGTTGCACGTTGCTCTCGGCGAAGTCGGCCAGCCGCTCGATGTCCAGTACGTCGATATCGACGTTCTCGCACTTGGCCTCGGTGGCGGTGCCAGCGTTACCGGGGGCGACGAAGACCTTGCCGATGCGCGCATCCTGCGCGACCTTCCAGGCCAGCGCGTGTTCACGACCGCCGCTGCCGATGATCAATACATTCATTGCATACAAACCCTGCTTTGGGCTGAAGGCTGGAGGCTGGAGGCTGGACGAGGGTGTCGCTTTTTCGTCCAGCCTCCAGCCTATAGCCTCCAGCGGTTTTTACGATCAGTGTCTGAAATGGCGCATGCCAGTGAATACCATCGCGATTCCGGCCTCGTCGGCCGCGGCGATCACCTCGTTGTCGCGCATCGAGCCGCCCGGCTGGATGACGGCGGTGATGCCGGCCTTGGCGGCGTTGTCGATGCCGTCGCGGAACGGGAAGAAGGCGTCCGAGGCCATCACCGCGCCGGGTACCGGCAGGCCGGCGTGCTCGGCCTTGATCGCGGCGATGCGCGCCGAGTTGACGCGGCTCATCTGGCCGGCGCCGACACCGACGGTCTGGCGGTTCCTGGCGTAGACAATGGCGTTGGACTTGACGAACTTGGCCACCTTCCAGGCGAACACCAGGTCGTGGATTTCCTGCTCGGTGGGCGCGCGCTTGCTCACGACCTGGAGGTCGGCGGCGGTGATCATGCCGATATCGCGGCTCTGCACCAGCAGGCCGCCGTTGACGCGTTTGAAGTCCCAGGCTGCGGCGCGCTCGGCCGGCCACTCGCCGCATTCCAGCAGGCGCACGTTGGCCTTGGCGGCCACCACTTCGCGGGCGGCGGCGCTGATTTTCGGCGCGATGATGACTTCGACGAACTGGCGCTCGACGATGGCCTGGGCGGTTTCCCCGTCCAGTTCGCGGTTGAAGGCGATGATGCCGCCGAAGGCCGACTCGCTGTCGGTGGCATAGGCCAGGTCATAGGCCTTGCGGATACCGCCTTCATCCTCGGGCACTACCGCCACGCCGCAGGGGTTGGCATGCTTGACGATGACGCAGGCCGGCTTGACGAAGCTCTTCACGCATTCCAGCGCGGCGTCGGTGTCGGCCACGTTGTTGAATGACAGTTCCTTGCCCTGCAACTGCACGGCGGTGGAAACGCTGGCCTCGCCCTTCTCCGCCTCGACGTAGAAGGCCGCGCTCTGGTGCGGGTTCTCGCCGTAGCGCATTTCCTGAGTCTTGATGAACTGGCTGTTGAAGGTGCGCGGGAACAGGCCACGGTTTTCGGTGCCGAGGGTCTCGGCGCGCTGGTCGATGGTGCCCAGGTAGTTGGCGATCATGCCGTCGTAGGCGGCGGTATGCTCGAAGGCCTTGAGCGCCAGGTCGAAGCGCCGGGCGTAGGTCAGGCCGCCGGCCTTGAGGGATTCGAGGATGCCGGCGTAGTCGCCAGTGTTGACCACGATGGCGACATCCTTGTGGTTCTTCGCCGCGCTGCGGACCATGGTCGGGCCGCCGATGTCGATGTTCTCGATGGCGTCGGCCAGGTCGCAGCCGGGCTTGGCCACGGTGGCGGCGAAGGGGTAGAGGTTGACCGCGACCAGGTCGATCGGCCTGATGCCGTGCTCGTCCATTATCGCGCCGTCCAGCGCGCGACGGCCGAGGATGCCGCCGTGGATCTTCGGATGCAGGGTCTTGACCCGGCCGTCCATCATTTCCGGGAAGCCGGTGTAGTCGGCCACCTCGATCGCGGCGATGCCATTCTCGCGCAGCAGCTTGTAGGTGCCGCCGGTGGAGAGGATTTCCACGTTCAGCGCGGCCAGTTCGCGGGCGAAATCGACGATGCCGGTCTTGTCGGAGACGCTGATCAGCGCGCGACGGACGGGCAGGAGGGTGGTTTGGTCGGTCATAGCGGTTCCATCGGAAGGTAGACAACGCTGGAGGCTGGAGGCTGGACGAGGTGTCGCTTGTTCGTCCAGCCTCCAGCCTTGGGCCTCCAGCGGCTTTAAAGAAGATCGTATTGCTTGAGTTTCTTGCGCAGGGTGCCGCGGTTCAGCCCCAGCAGCTCGGAAGCCTTGGTCTGGTTGCCCTTGACGTGGCTCATCACCGTCGCCAGCAAGGGTGCTTCGACTTCGGACAGCACCAGATTGTAGACATCGGTGACTTCCGCGCCTTCGAGGTGGGCGAAGTAGTTGTGCAGCGCCTTCTCGACGCAGGCACGCAACGTCTGGCCCGCTTCGCTGGGGGCGTTCAGATGCTGCTTGAAGTTCAGGTTGTCGCTCACGGCTGTCGTTCCGGTTACCAATGTGTCATTAAGCAGCGTCATGCGGCTACCCCTTCCCCTGCTCCGGTGCCCGTGCGGTATTCGGCGAAGAACGCCCTGATACTCGCGCACTGTGCGTCCCGGTCTTCCAGACGGTTGAATCGGGAGCGGAAATCCCGTGCCCCCGGTAATGTTGTCAGATACCAGCCGACGTGCTTTCGTGCGATGCGCGCGCCCATGACATCACCATAGAAGGCGTGCAAGGCATCGACGTGCTCCAGCAGAATGCTTTCCTGCTCGGCTGCCGACGGCGGCGGCAACAGTTCGCCGGTCGCCAGGTAGTGTTCCATTTCGCGAAATATCCACGGCCGCCCCTGGGCCGCCCGACCGATCAGCAGGGCATCGGCACCGGTCGCCTGCAGGACCTGGCGCGCCTTCTGCGGCGAGTCGATGTCGCCATTGGCGAATACCGGAATCGACAGTGCCTGTTTGATCGTAGCGATGGTTTCGTATTCTGCCTCGCCATTATAAAGATCGGTACGGGTGCGACCATGTACCGCCACTGCGGCAATGCCGCACTGCTCGGCGATGCTGGCCACCGCGAGGCCGTTGCGGTGGTCGCGGTCCCAGCCAGTGCGTATCTTCAGCGTCACCGGCACCGTCACGGCGGCGACCACCGCTTCGAGGATTGCGCCGACCAGCCGCTCGTCCTTCATCAGGGCGGAGCCGGCGGCCTTGTTGCAGACCTTCTTGGCCGGGCAACCCATGTTGATGTCGATGATCTGTGCGCCCATCTCGACATTGCGGCGGGCGGCCTCGGCCAGCATTTGCGGGTCGCCGCCGGCGATCTGCACCGAGCGCGGCTCGGCATCGCCCTGGTGCAGCATGCGCAGGCGCGACTTGCGGCTGTTCCACAGGCGCACATCGCTGGTGACCATTTCCGATACCACCAGGCCGGCACCCAGCCGCCGGCACAACTGGCGGAAGGGCTGGTCGGTGACGCCCGCCATGGGGGCGAGAATCAGCCTGTTGGGCAATGTATAAGGGCCGATGCGAACCGATGACATGAAGATTCCCTGCTGGTGGAGCCTGTTCACGAGTTATCGAAATTGCCCTGTCGCACGGGGCTGTACGAACCACTCCGAACGGCTGCCGGGGTCGATCGGGGACTGCAAAAAAGGGTGGGCATGATACCCGCTCTGTATGACCGGATAAAGGTCGGTTTGAACAAAATCTGAGCAATCGGCCTGTGCGGCGATGCCGTTGCGGGGGGAGGCGGGAAACGCCTTGCTTATTCCGGGGAGTGGAAGTGCAGGCTGTAGTTCACGGCGTTGGCGCCGGGGTCGAGTATGTCCAGGGCGATATGGATAGGGATCTGGGAGGGCATTTCGGTCTGTCCGGCCAGTTCGCCGGCCAGGTACTCGCCGGGCTTGAAGGTTCTGCTGGCCAACTGGCTACCGTTCAGGTCGGCGAAGCGGATTTCCAGCAGGGGGAACGGCTGGGCGAAGGGCGCACGATTGTAGAGGATGGCGTCCACCACCAGTGCCGAGTCGAACTCCGGGTGGCTGCGCACCACCAGGTTGCTGCTCTTGATCTGGCTGACATCCACACGGCTCGGCACTGTACAGCCGAGGCTGGGGCAGAATCGCTCCAGCCAGGGGCGGTACTGCTCCTGGCGCGCCAGTTCGTCGAAGTTATAGGCGATGTACTGGCCGGCCAGCGCCAGCAGCGCCAGCAGGTTCAGTAGGCCCCAGAGTAACCAGCGACCCCAGGGCTTGCGAGGCTTGCGCCAGTCGAGGTGGAGGGGCTCGTCGTCCAGCTCGACGCGCCCGGAACGGGCCGGCCCGGTGGGTTCCGCCGGGGCTGGAGCGTCCGGCTGGGGGAGGGGCTGTTCTGGCGCTTCCAGTGCCGGTTCCGGGGGCGACTTATCGGGGTGTTCCGGTCGCTCCGCTCGTTCGGGCGGGAG
>NZ_QJUO01000036.1 GCF_004327335.1 Stutzerimonas kirkiae
CCTCATTACGCCTTGGCGCGTGAGCAAAGCAGCGTGCGGACCATGGGCGGGCAATGACGGGCCCCATCGCCCAGATGTTGAAGAGTGAGCCTGCCTGCGCTGCCCCATGTCGTGGCGTGAAAAACGCTACCCTTTGCCATGATTAGGCCGCAGGCGGCTTCAACTCCGGCAGACCCTAGATCATCTCCAGAGGCACCTTGCGCCGCGGTGCTGGAAACATCGCGTCCAGCGCCGCCAGGTCCTTTGAGCCAAGCTGGATCGCCAGCGCCTCCCGGTTGTCCCGGGCGTGGGCCGCCGAACCAGCCTTGGGAATGGCGATGATGCCGGGGTGGGCCAGTATGAAGGCAAGTGCGACCTGTGCCGGGGCCAGGTTCCGCGCCCGTGCGAACTGGATGAGCCCGGCATGGCGCAACAACCGTCCTTCGTCGAGCGGTGAATAGGCCATGACACCGATGCCGCGCGCCTGGCACCAGGGCAGCAGATCGAACTCGATGCCTCTGCGCGACAGATTGTAGAGCACCTGGTTGACCGCGACCCGATCGCCACCCGGCACGGCCAGCAGGTCTTCCATGTCGGCGACATCGAAATTGGACACGCCCCAGGCGCCAATCTTTCCTTCCGCTTTCAACTCCTCGAAGGTCGCGACCGTTTCCGCCAGCGGTGTGTCCTCTTCCCGCCAGTGCAGGAGATAGAGGTCGATGCGTTCGACGCCCAGATGGCTCAGGCTGCGCTCGCAGGCGGCGCGAACGCCCTGGTGCGAGGCATTCGACGGCAGCACCTTGCTGACGACGAAAACCTCGTCCCGCCGGCCGAGCAACGCTTCCCCGACGACACACTCCGAAGCGCCATCCCCATACATTTCAGCCGTGTCGATCAGCGTCATACCCAGCGCCATGCCCTGGCGCAGACTGTCGACTTCCATTGCAATGGATGCCTTTCCGTCGCCCATGTGCCAGGTGCCCTGCCCGAGAATCGGCACGGACTGCCCTGACGGCAGCGTGATGGTTGGAAGTCGAGTATTCATTGGCTTTCCTCTTTCGACAGGCCCGTCGTACTGGCAACGGGTACGTTTATCTCAATTCGCCCCGCGCGGCAGTCGCCACTGCCACTGAGGGCCGGCCCGGACAACCGGTTCGGAGAAATCGCTGAACCGCCGGCATGCACGCGCCAGCCGATGGAGGCGGCTTACGCGCCCTGAATGATCAGGTAGTACTTGCGTACCGTTTCCAGGGTTTCCCAGCGCCCTCGGAAACCAGCCGGCATGATGAAAGTATCGCCCGCGGCGTATATCGCCTCATGGCCGTCTTCGGTCGTCAGGCGCACCCTGCCTTGCAACAGGGTGCACAGTTCACACTGCCCGGTGCCGAAATCCAGCTCGATGATGCCTGGCTCGGCTGCCCAGAAGCCGCTATCGATACCCAGCGCAGCGTCCTGGTAGAAAGTGTGGCTCTGTTCCGGCCCGGTCACGGGTTGCTCGGCGAAGCGTATGGAGGCGGGGATGGCCATGTTCACTTTCCTGTCTTGAAGGTAGTCCAGATGCGATTGGTCAGGCGCAGGGTCTTTCTGTCCTGGTCGGCGTTGACCGTCATGCGCGACAGTTGCTCGGGGCCTGGATAGATGTTGGGGTTGTCACGCAGTTCGGTATTGGTCAGAGAGGCCGCTGCCTGGTTGGGATGGGCATAGTGCAGGTAATTGGCGACTTCGCTGATGACTTCGGGGCGCATCATGAAGTCGATGAACTGGTGCGCTTCACGCTTGTTCCTGGCGTCGGCCGGGATGGCGAACATATCGAACCACAGGTTGCTCCCTTCCTTCGGCAAACGGTAGTCGATGTGATACGGCTTGCCGGCCTCGGCGGCGGATTGCTGGGCCTGCAGGATGTCGCCGCTGTAGCCGAAGGCCACGCAGATATCGCCATTGGCCAGGTCGCCGAAGTATTTGGTCGAGTTGATCGAAGTCACCGATGGCCGCAGCTCCAGCAACTTCCGCTCGACCAGGCGATAGTCTTCTTCCTGCTGGGTATTGGGGTCCCGCTGCAGGTACTTGAGCATGCTGGGGATGACCCGGGAAGGACCGTCGATGAAGGCGACGCCGCATTGCTTCAACTGGCTGAGATTACCGGGCTCGAACAGCAGCGCCAGTGAATCGACCGGAGCATTCTCGCCCAGCACGGCCCGCACTTTCTCCACGTTGTAGCCGATACCCACGCTGCCCCACAGGTAGGGCACGCCATACTGGTTGCCCGGGTCGGCCGATTCCAATTGCTTGAGCAGGTGGCTGTCGAGGTTATCCCAGTTCGGTAGCTGGGCACGATCCAGTGGCGCATAGACACCGGCGCGGATGTGCCGGGTCAGGAAGTCGCTGGGCACGACCACCAGGTCGTAGCCGCTGTTACCGGTGAGCATCCTCGCTTCCAGCGTCTCATCGGAGTCGAAGGTACCGAGGAATACCTTGATGCCCGTTTCCCGCTCGAACTTGCGCAGGGTATCCGGCCCCAGGTAGTCGGCCCAGTTGTACAGGTTGAGGTCCGCAGCCTGGGCGCCGGCGCAGAACAGCGTAGCGGCCAGGGCCAGGTAATGGGGCAAAGTACGCATGTGGGCCTCCTGAGGCGAACGATAGTGGTTGTATGGAAACTCAGCCGGCCTTGAAGTCGGGGGACACCAGGTGGCTGACACCCGATGCCAGGGCTCTGGCCAGGGATCGTCGCCAGGGCGCGCTGTGCGGATTGTTCAATACCGCGTCTTCGTGGCTATAGACGGCGCTCACTGCGCTGTAGCCCAGCCAGCGGCAGGGTTCGGGCTCCCAGCGCCGCAATGCCTGGAACAGGCTGCGCCCGCGCACCACCCAGGGCGCTCGCGCATAAAGGGTGTCGCGCTCGAGGATAAGATCGGCCAGGGTACGGCCGGCCAGATAGGCGGCAGCGACGCCCTCGCCACCATAGCCACCGGCGCAGGCGAGCCCATGGCGCTCGTCACACAGCATGTAGGGGCGGAAATGGCGGGTCATGCCGAGGTTGCCGCCCCAACCGTAATCGACCGGGACCTCGGCCAACTGCGGGAAAAGCTCCAGCATCAGATTGCGCCGCAAGCCCAACTCCCCGTCGCTCAACTGGAAATCTTCCCGGAGGCGCCCGCCAAAGCGGTAGCTGCCACGCGCGCCGAACACCAGACGATTGTCCCGGGAACGATGGAAATAGGTGACCTGGTGACTGCACTCATGGGCCGCCTCGCCATGATGCAGGCCAATCTCATCCCACTGTGCGTCACTCAGTGGTGCGGTGGCGATCTGCAGGCTCTGCACCGCCAATTGATAGCGCCCGAGTGGCGGGCACTCGGCAGCATAGCCTTCGACGCAGGGCACCACCCAGCGGCTCGTGACTGGGTGGCCCGCCACCCTCATGCCTCCAGCCGACCAATGCTCGACAGGGCTGTTCTCGTAGATGGCGACACCGCGGCGCTCGAGGCTGGCCGCCAGGCCCAGCACCAACCGGGCAGGCTGGATGGTGGCGCAATGTGGCGTGAACATCCCACCGTAGGCGTTGGCCACATGCAGGCGTGTGGACAACTCGTCCACGGTCAGTTGCCGATAGTCTTCTTCGCTGTAGCCAAAAGCGTACAGGGCCTTGAGTTCCTCATGCAGCCAGCGCAACTGCTCGGGGTAGCGGGCGGCACAGGTGAGCACGCCGCCCTTGCGGTAGCCGCAGTCGATATCCTCCTGCAACAGCACCTGTTCCACGCAGTCCGGAATGCTCTGCACAACGTTCAGCAGAGCGCGTTTCTCGTCCATGGGCAGGCCATGGAGCATCTGCTCCATGCCGAGAATCCGGCCGAGCAGCCAGCCACCATTGCGCCCGGATGCGCCATGGCCGACACCACGAGCCTCGAACACGGCGATGCGCAACCGCGGCGCCTGCTGCTTGAGGTACCAGGCCGTCCACAGGCCGGTGAAACCGGCGCCGATGATGGCTACATCGAGGTCCAACGGTTGAGTGACGGATGGCCGGACGGTATTCAGGTGTTGCACCTGGTCCATCCACAGACTGACAGCGGGAGATCGCATGACTGGGGCTCCATGAAACCATGGCGTCACTCTAGTCAGGCATGTGGGGCACGTCCTGCCTCCGGGCCCGTCAGGAATTCCTGCGCTGCTGTTCCCTCCAGTGCCTGGGCGACAGCCCCGTACGCTCGCGGAAACAGCGGTAGAAAACCGACAGTGAATTGAAGCCCACGGCAAACGCCAGGTCGTCCAGGCGGGCCGTGGGTTGCATGTCGAGCCGGCGGAACAGTTCGTCCATGCGTGCATTGCTCAGATACTGATAGAAGTTCATTCCCAGCACCTGGTTGAGCAGATGCGATACCTGATTACGGGTATAACCCAGCGCCGCGGCGACCTTGGCCAGGCTCAGCCCCGCATCGAGATAGGGGCGCTCGGTATGGAAGTAGTGCTGCAGATCCAGCAGCATCAACTGGAGGGCGCGTTCGCTCAGCCCCAGCCGGGCCTCTCCCGATTCATCGCCGCTTTCACGCAAACGCGAGGCGTATTCATGGACACGCCAGATGAGCCGGTCACGCACCGTGATCGCTTCGCACACGCGCAGGGTCGCCAGTTGCCCCCGCGGCAATGTCAGGCGTGCTTCGTACTGGATGAACGCCGTGTCGCCGTCCACCCTGATTTCATCGGTGTAGGTGATGTGCTGGGAAGGACCGCTGGGGAAGGAGCGGCACACATACTGCTGTAACCGCTCCAGGGGGATCTGCCGGTTGTTGAAGAAATCGAAGTATTCGATCCGCGGATGAAACAGGGCCATGAGGCCGCTGCTGTCCTGGGCGATCCAGAGGGCATGGTAATGCTCGACCACCGTGCGGGTGATCGCCTCTGTCGTGCCGAGTGGAGATAGGCGCGCGGACATCTGCAGGGCTACCGGTCGGATGGAGTTCCGAATGATGTCGCCTGCGCACCGGGAAGTGCAATGGCGGGATTGCGTCATACCCGTCCCCCGCCATTGACGGGCGACCGGCCGATGGAAGCTTCGCCACCAGCCGGCGCTTCTGAAAGCGCCGGCCGGGTCCATTCAACCACGCCAGGACAACCCCGCCCGTCCCGAAGCGTGCGCCTCAGGCTTGCGATATGGCCTGAACACCCCCTAGACTCCCCCGAATCATTCTTGTCCGCCTATTCTGCACGGCGCCTTGCCATGACCCGGCAAGCCCGCTACGGGGGCCTGTGCCGAAGAAAAACTCAAGCCCGGGGCATGAGGTCAACTATGTCGAATCCGTTCAAGCGGCTCTGCCTCGGCGCAGGGCTTTTTATCCTGTCATCGTCCGTTTTCGCTGCCCACACCGCCTACAAGCCCCTGGTCGACACGCTCGCCCACGTGGCACCCGCCCTGGACCGCAAGGTACTGACCCACGCCGTGGCCGCCATGCAGTGCGCCGTCAACAATGGCGCCACACCCGCCCGGCGGCTGGCGGTGATCGACTTCTCCCTGCCTTCCTCCGAACGCCGCCTGTGGATCTTCGACCTGCAGCAGAAAAAGCTGCTGCTGGAGGACCTGGTCGCCCACGGGCAGAAATCCGGCGAAAACCTGGCCACGCGCTTCTCCAACCGGGTCGGTAGCCACCAATCGAGCATCGGCCTGTTCCGCACCGCCGAAAGCTACAGCGGCAAGCACGGTTACTCGTTGCGCATGGACGGCCTGGAACCCGGCATCAACGACCGCGCCCGCGAGCGCGCCATCGTCGTGCACGCCGCCGACTACGTGAACCCCGCATGGATCACCAGCCAGGGCCGTATCGGCCGTAGCCAGGGCTGCCCGGCGGTACGCCCGGAGGTGGCGCGCATGGTGGTCGATAGCCTCAAGGGCGGGCAGTTCATGTTTTCCTGGTACCCGGACCAGCAATGGCTGCAATCCTCGCTCTACCTGAATTGCGAGGCCAAGCAGGTGGCCAGCATTCTCGCCGCCCACGTCTCGGACAGTTGACGGGCCAACCCCGTGGGAGCGGGCTTGCCCGCGAAGCGTCTATGGCCCGTGGGCCCTGGCCGCGCCTACGGAGGTTCGCCCGGTAGAAGCCCACACGGAGTTCACCGATGCAGGACGAGCAGGCGCTGCCCCCCGGATTCATGGTGGTGCATGGCAACCACCTGGAGGACCTGCGCGAGCTGGCCCTGCAATGGATGCGCAAGCATCCGCTGCGCCCCCTGGAAAACGAAGTGCTGCTGGTACAGAGCAACGGCATCGCGCAGTGGCTGAAACTGGCGCTGGCCGCCGAAGAGGGGCTGGGCATCGCCGCCGCGATCCAGGTGGAACTGCCGGCGCGCTTTCTCTGGCAGGCCTACCGCAGCGTGCTGGGCGACGAGCAGACACCCGAACACTCGCCGCTGGACAAGCAGCCTCTGACCTGGCGCCTGATGCGCCTGCTGCCGGAATTGCTGCAAGCGCCCGCCTTCGCGCCGCTGCAACGCTTCCTGGCGAACGACCAGGACCTGCGCAAACGCCACCAGTTGGCCGAACGCCTGGCCGACCTGTTCGACCAGTACCAGGTCTATCGCGCCGACTGGCTGGCCGACTGGGCTGAAGGGCGCGACCAGTTGCGCACCTCGCGCCGGGGGATCCGCCCGCTGGAGGACAACGCCCGCTGGCAGGCCGAGCTGTGGCGCGCGCTGCTGGCCGATGTCGGCCCCGAGCACCTGGCCGGCAGCCGCGCCGGGGTGCATCCACGCTTCCTCGAACGCCTGCGTACGCTGGAGGCCGCGCCCGCCGGCCTGCCCCGGCGCATCACCGTGTTCGGCATCTCCTCGCTGCCGGCGCAGACCCTCGAAGCCCTGGCGGCGCTGGCGCGTTTCAGCCAGGTACTGCTGTGCGTGCACAACCCCTGCCAGCACCACTGGGGCGATATCGTCGAAGATAAGGACCTGTTGCGCCACGAATACCGCCGCCAGCAACGCAAACCGGGGCTGAGCGCCAATCTCGACGCAAGCGAGTTGCACCAGCACGCCCACCCGCTGCTGGCGGCCTGGGGCAAGCAGGGCCGCGACTATATGAACCTGCTCGACCAGCACGACCAACCGCACGGCTACCAGCAGCGCTTCGCTGCCCTGGGCGGGCGTATCGACCTGTTCGGCGAGGCGAACAGCCGCCACCTGCTCGGCCAGTTGCAGGATGACATCCTCGACCTGCGGCCCCTGGCGGAAACCCGCGAGCATTGGCCGCCGTTCGACCCGTCGCGGGACCATTCGCTGCGCTTCCAGCTGGCCCACAGTGCCCAACGCGAAGTGGAAATCCTCCACGACCAGTTGCTGCAGCGCTTCAATGACGAAGCCGACCTGCGCCCGCGCGACATCATTGTCATGGTGCCGGATATCAATACTTATGCGCCGCATATCCAGGCGGTGTTCGGCCAGTATGGCCACGACGACCCACGCCATATCCCCTTCACCCTGGCCGACCAGGGCCGCCGTGGCCGCGACCCGCTGCTGATCGCCCTGGAGCACCTGCTCAAGCTGCCCGATACGCGGCTGAACGTCAGCGAAGTACTCGACCTGCTCGATATCGCCGCGTTGCGCGAGCGCTTCGCCATCGGCGCCGGCGACCTGCCCACCCTGCAACGCTGGATCGAAGGCGCCGGGGTGCGCTGGGGGCTGGACGCCGCCCACCGCGGCAGCCTCGGGCAGAGCGACGGCCTGGAGCAGAACACCTGGCACTTCGGCCTGCGGCGCATGCTGCTCGGCTATGCCATGGGCGACAGCGGCGCCTGCGCCGGCATCGAGCCCTTCGACGAGATCGGCGGCCTGGAGGCGGTGCTGATCGGGCCGCTGGTGCGCCTGCTCGACGAACTGCAACAGGCCCTGCAGGCCCTGCGCCAGCCGGCCACGCCACAGGCCTGGGGCGAGCGCCTGCGGCAATTGCTGGAGCGCTTCTTCCTGGCGCGCGACGAGCGCGAGGAAATCCTCCTCGGGCAACTGCTGGAAGCCCTCGATAGCTGGCTCGAACTCTGCGCCCAGGCGCACCTGGAGCAGCCGCTGCCGCTGACCGTGGTGCGCGAGGCCTGGCTCGGCGGCCTCGACGAGAGCCGCCTGAGCCAGCGCTTCCTGGCTGGCGCGGTGAACTTCTGCACGCTGATGCCGATGCGCGCCATTCCCTTCCGCCAGGTCTGCCTGCTCGGCATGAACGATGGCGACTACCCGCGCAGCCAGGCACCGCTGGACTTCGACCTGATGGCCGGCGACTACCGCCCCGGCGACCGCTCGCGCCGCGAGGACGACCGCTACCTGCTGCTGGAGGCGCTGCTTTCAGCCCGCGACCGGCTTTATATCAGTTGGGTCGCGCGCAGCATCCGCGACAACAGCGAACGCCCGCCCTCGGTGCTGATCGGCCAGTTGCGCGACCACCTGGGCAACGGCTGGCGCCTGGCCGATGGCGGCGACCTGCTGGCCGCGCTGACCACCGAACACCCGCTGCAACCCTTCAGCCGACGCTATTTCAGCCAGGATGACGGCCCATTGTTCAGCTATGCCCGCGAATGGGCCGCCGTACACCAGCCGGGCGCTCACGAGCGGGCTGATGCGCCACTGGCCGAACAGCCGCAGGAACAACCGCTGGAACTGGAAAGCCTGCAAAGCTTCCTGCGCGCGCCGGTGCGCTTCTTCTTCAGCCGACGGCTCAAGGCCTATCTGGACGAAGCGCAGCAGACCGAACTGGACAGCGAACCCTTCGCCCTGGACGGCCTGCAACGCCACCAGATGCAGCAGCAGTTGCTGGAAGCCGCCAGCCTGGCGCCCGATTACCAGCAGGCGCTGGAACGGCAGGCCGCGCAACTGCAACGCAGCGGGCAACTGCCCCTGGCCGGTTTCGGTACACGCCTGCGCGAGCAGTTGCTGCAACCCCTGCCACAGCAGATACGCCGCTACCACGCGCTCTGCGCTGGCCTCTCCGAACCGCGGGAGACCCCCAGCCAGGTGTCTTTCGAACAGGACGGCCTGCGCCTGAGCGGCTGGCTGAGCGGCTTGCGCCGGGACGAGCAAGACGCGCTGCAGCGTATCGAACTGCTGCCCGGCAGCCTGGCCAAGGGCAAGCAACTGAAATGGCACCGGCTGCTGCGCACCTGGGTCGCCCATGTCGCCGGCAGCGCCAGCGAACTGCCGCTGGCCACGCTGCTGGTGGCGGAGGACATCAGCCTGCGCTTCGCCCCGCTGCCGGCCGACGAGGCCCGCGGCCTGCTCGCCACCTGGCTGCAGGCCTGGCGCCAGGGTATGTGCCAGCCATTGCCGGTGGCACTGAAAAGCGCCTTCGCCTGGCTCGCCCAGGAAGACCCGCAGCGGGCCTGGGAAGCCGCACAGCAATGCTATGAAGGCGGCTTCCAGCTCGCGGGTGAAGTCGCCGGCGATGCCAGCCTGGCACGCCAGTACCCGGACTTCGCCAGCCTCGCCGCCGATGGCCGCTTCGCCGAGTGGAGCCGCCTGCTCTACCTGCCGCTGCTGGAGTTCGCGCCCGAGCGCCTGGCCGACGCGGAGGATGCGCCATGAGCCACGCCGCGCAACGCCCCCTGGCACTGCGCTTTCCGCTGCACGGCAGCCGCCTGATCGAAGCCAGCGCCGGTACCGGCAAGACCTACACCATCTCCGCGCTGTACCTGCGCCTGGTGCTCGGACATGGCGGCGAGGAGGCCTTCCCGCGCGCGCTGCCGCCGCCGGAAATCCTCGTGGTGACCTTCACCGACGCCGCCACCCGCGAACTGCGCGAGCGTATCCGCAGCCGCCTGGTGGAAGCCGCCCGCGCCTTCCGCGACGAAGCCGGCGAGGCGCCCGACCCGCTGCTGCGACAACTGCGCGGCGACTTCGCCGAGGAGGACTGGCCCGGCTGCGCGCGCAACCTGGAGATCGCCGCGCAGTGGATGGACGAGGCGGCCATCTCCACCATCCACGGCTGGTGCCAGCGCATGCTGCGCGAACATGCCTTCGACAGCGGCAGCCTGTTCACCCAGAACCTGGAAACCGACCACAGCGAACTGCTGGCCGAAGTGACCCGCGACTACTGGCGCCAGCACTGCTACCCGTTGCAGGGCCAGGCGCTGGACTGGGTGATGGCGCACTGGCAGCAGCCGGCGCTGTTGCTGCCGCGCCTGCGCCCGCTGCTGGGCGAGCACGATGACACGCCGCAACAGCCGTTGGGCCAATTGCTGGAAAGCGCTCTGGACGAGCGGGCACGGCAACTGGCCGGTCTCAAGGCGCCCTGGCCGGCCTGGGCGGATGAGCTGCAAGAACTGCTGGACCAGGCCGTGGCGGCCAAACAGGTGGATGGCCGCAAGTTGCAGCCGCGCTACTACCAGCCCTGGCTGGAAAAGCTGCGCGCCTGGGCGCAGGGCGACGACAACGAACTCGAACTGGGCACCGGCTTCCAGCGCCTGACCCCGGATGGCCTGGCCGAGGCCTGGAAGGGCCAGGCGCCCAGCCATCCGGCGCTGCACGCCATGGCCGAACTGCCACGGCGCCTGGCGGCCCTGGCCGACCCCGCCGAGGCCGCGCTGCGCCATGCCGCCGCGAAAGTAGCCCGGCGCTTCGACGAAGAAAAACGCCAGCGTGCGGAAATGGGCTTCGACGATATGCTCAGCCGCCTCGACGACGCCCTGCACAGCGACAGCGGCGAACGCCTGGCCGGGGTCATCCGCCGCCAGTTCCCGGTGGCGCTGATCGACGAATTCCAGGACACCGACCCCCTGCAATACCGCATCTTCGACCGAATCTACCGTGTGGAAGAAAACCACGCCGACAGCGGGCTATTCATGATCGGCGACCCCAAGCAGGCGATCTACGCCTTCCGTGGCGCCGATATCCACACCTACCTGCGGGCGCGCCGCGCCACCCGGGGCCGGCACTACGACCTGGACACCAACTTCCGTTCCAGCCAACCGATGGTCGCGGCGGTCAACCACCTGTTCGAGCTGGCCGAGAACCGCGACAGCGGCAATGGCGCCTTCCTGTTCCGCGAAGGCACGGACAACCCCCTGCCCTTCCAGCCGATCGGCGCCCGTGGCCGCCAGGAAACCTGGAGCCTGGAAGGCCAGGCCCAGCCAGCCATGACCCTCTGGCACCTGCCCGCCGCGGAACCACTGGGCAAGGGCGCCTATCGCGAGGCCATGGCCGCCGCCGGCGCCAGCGAGATCGTGCGCCTGCTCAACCTGGGCGCCGAGGGTAAGGCCGGTTTCGCCGAAGCTGAGCGGCTGGCGCCGCTACGCCCCAGCGATATCGCCATCCTGGTGCGCGACTTCGGCGAAGCCCAGGCGATCCGCCAGCAACTGGCCGAACGCGGCGTACGCAGCGTCTACCTGTCGGACAAGGACTCGGTGCTGGCCAGCCAGGAAGCCCGCGACCTGTTGCTGTGGCTGCGCGCCTGCGCCGAGCCGGAACAGGATCGCCCGCTACGCGCGGCGCTGGCCTGCCGCACCCTGGCGCTGCCGCTGGAAGAACTGGAGCGCCTCAACCTCGACGAGCGCTTCTGGGAACACCGCGTCATGCAGTTCCGCGACTACCACCAGCGCTGGCAACGTCAGGGCGTGTTGCCGATGCTGCGCGGCCTGCTGCAGGACTTCGAGCTGCCACGCCGGCTGATGGCCCGCACCGACGGCGAGCGGGTACTGACCAACCTGCTGCACCTGGCCGAACTGCTGCAACAGGCCGCCAGCGAACTGGACGGCGAGCAGGCGCTGATCCGCCATCTGGCGGAACTGCTGGGCAACGCCGGGCAGACCGCCGACGAGCAGGTGTTGCGCCTGGAAAGCGATGAGGCGCTGGTAAGGGTGGTGACCATCCACAAATCCAAGGGCCTGGAATACCCCCTGGTGTTCCTGCCGTTCATCTGCGCCTTCCGCCCGGTGGACGCCGGCAAGCCGCTCCAGGTGCAGGACGGCAGCCGGCGGCGGCTACTGCTGCAACCCGACGAACAGCAACTGCAACAGGCCGAACGCGAACGCCTGGGCGAGGACCTGCGCCTGCTCTACGTCGCCCTGACCCGCGCACGCCATGCCTGCTGGCTGGGCATCGCCGAACTGCGCGACGGCCGCAGGAAGGAGTCCAGCCTGCCGCGCTCGGCGCTGGGCTATCTGCTTGGCGGCGGTGAACCGCTCGATCCGCTGGCCGCGCACCTCGACGAGCTGCGACAACCTCCCGCGATCCAGGTGCTACAAGCCCCGGAGGCCACCCCGCAGCCCTATCGGGCGCCCGCCCGGGAGTGGCAGCCGCCGCACTGGCGCACACCGCAGCGCAGCGCCCGGGAACACTGGTGGATCGCGTCCTACAGCGCCTTGCGCCACGACGACGGCGCCAGCGAGGATGCTACGGACTATCTCGACAACGCGCCGGACAGCCCTGCCGAACAGAAGGCCAGCGACGACGAGCGCATCGGCATGCCGCCGCTGGCCAGCCCCCAGGGCGATGGCCTGCACCGCTTCCCGCGTGGGCCAGGGCCGGGCACCTTCCTCCACGGCCTGCTGGAAATGGCCGCCAACGAAGGATTTGCCCGCCTGCTGGCGCGCCCCGAGCGGCTGCGCGACCTGATCGCGCGACGCTGCCAGTTGCGCGGCCTGAAGCAATGGATCGAGCCGCTGCACGCCTGGCTGCTGCAGCTGCTGGCCTGCCCGCTGCCGCTGGCGGACGGCACCCATGCCAGCCTCGGCCAGCTCGGGCAATACCAGGCCGAGATGGAGTTCTGGTTCGCGGCGCGCCAGGTCGATGTCAGGCAGCTCGACCGCCTGGTGCGCCAGCACGAACTGCCCGGCCTGGCGCGCCCGGCACTGCGCGCGGATACCCTGAGCGGCATGTTCAAGGGCTTTATCGACCTGGTCTTCGAACACCAGGGGCGCTACTACGTCGCCGACTACAAATCCAACTGGCTGGGCGATGCCGACGGCGCCTACGAGCCACACAGCATGCAACTGGCCATGGCCGAGCACCGCTACGACCTGCAGTACGCTCTCTACCTGCTGGCGCTGCACCGCCAATTGCGCCTGCGCCTGACCGACTACGACTATGACCGGCATATCGGCGGTGCGCTCTACCTGTTCCTGCGCGGTAGCCGGGCGGCGAACCACGGCGTCCACCTGGCGCGCCCGCCACGCAGCCTGATCGAAGCCCTGGATCGCCTGTTCCAGGGCCAGCCCACGGAGCCCGAGCGATGAAACAGACCAGCCTGGACCTGGAGCCGAGCGCCCTGGACGATAGCGGCGAACTGCTGGCGCTGCTCGATGCCTGGGTCGCCTGCGGCTGGCTGCGCGAACTGGACCGGGCACTGGCGGCGCTGCTCGCCGAACTGGAGGAGGATGCCTCGCCGCTGCTGTTGCTGGCGGCGGCCCTGGCCAGCCATCAGCTCGGCCATGGGCATGTCTGCCTGGACCTGCACGCCACCCTGGCCGACCCGGATTTCGCCCTCTCGCTGCCGCCCGAAGGAGAACCGGGCGGTGCCTTGCTGCCCTCGCGCCAGTTGGCACGGCTGACCGCCGGAGCGTGGCGTGCCGCCCTGGCCGCCAGCCGCTTGGTGGCGGTATCCGGCGAGCGCCATGATACGCCGCTGGTGCTCGACGGCCACAGCCTCTACCTGCGCCGCTACTGGACCTACGAACAGCGCGTGGCCGCCGCCATCGGCGAACGCCTGGCGAGCGCGCGACAGATCCCGCAGGACTTGCCACAGCGCCTGCAACGGCTGTTCCCACAGGGCCCCGGCACACCCCGTAGCGACTGGCAGAAACTGGCCTGTGCACTGGCCACCCGTAGCAGCTTCAGCGTGATCACCGGCGGCCCAGGCACCGGCAAGACCACCACCGTGGTGCGCCTGTTGGCGCTGTTGCAGGGGGCCGCGCAGGAAGCAGGCCGCCCGCTGCGCATCGCCCTGGCCGCACCAACCGGCAAGGCGGCGGCGCGCCTGACCGAATCCATCGGCGCCCAGGTCGCCGGCCTGGACATCGACGAGTCGGTGCGCCAGGCCATCCCCAGCGAAGTCACCACCCTGCACCGCCTGCTCGGCAGCCTGCCGGGCAGCCGCCACTTCCGCCACCACGCCGGCAACCCGCTGGCGCTGGATGTGCTGGTGGTGGACGAAGCCTCGATGATCGACCTGGAAATGATGGACAACCTGCTGGCGGCACTGCCGACCCAGGCGCGCCTGGTACTGCTGGGTGACAAGGACCAGTTGGCCTCGGTGGAAGCCGGCGCCCTGCTCGGCGACCTCTGCCGGGATGCCGAACCGGGTCACTACGACCCGGCCACCCGCGCCTGGCTGGAAGCACAGAGCGGCCAACCGCTGGACGCGGACGAACTGCTGCCCGGCACCGCCTGGCAGTATCCGCTGGAGCAGCACACAGTCATGCTGCGTCACTCGCGGCGCTTCGGCGCGCACTCGGGCATCGGCCAACTGGCCAGGGCAGTCAACCGCCGCGATGCCGATCAGGCCCTCGCCACCCTGCGTGAACCCCACGACGACCTGTATCGCCTGAATCTGCGCAGCGCCCAGGACCCGGCCCTGGAGCACCTGCTGCTGGACGGCCATGGCCAGGCCGGCGGTTACACCCACTACCTGCAACGGCTGCATGAAACACGCCCGGCGCCCACCCTGGCGGCGGACGACCCGGCCTGGGCGCGCTGGGCGGGCGGGGTGCTGCAAGCCTTCGACGGTTTCCGCCTGCTGTGCGCCATCCGCAGGGGCGACTGGGGCGTCGCCGGGCTCAACCTGCGTATCGCCCAGGCCTTGGGCCGGCGCGGGCTGATCGACGCCAGCACACCCTGGTACGAGGGCCGCCCGGTGCTGATGACCCACAACGATTACAGCCTGGGCCTGATGAACGGCGATATCGGCATCGCCCTGTGCCTGCCCGAGCCTGACCAGCAGCCTGGCCAACCGCCCCGCCAGGTGCTGCGCGTGGCCTTCCCGCGCAACGATGGCAGCGCCGGCCTGCGCTATATCCTGCCCAGCCGGCTGAGCGCGGTGGAGACCGTGTTCGCCATGACGGTGCATAAATCCCAGGGCTCGGAATTCGAGCACACCGCGCTGCTGTTGCCGGAACGCCTCAACCCAGTGTTGACCAAGGAGCTGATCTACACCGCCATCACCCGTGCCCGCAGCCACTTCAGCCTGATCGAACAGCGCGAAAGCGTCTTCGACCAGGCCACCCGACGCGCCGTGGAACGCCGCAGCGGCCTGCTGCGGACCCTGAGGGAGCGAAACCCGGCGCCGGAAACACCCTGACCCCGCGCCCCCGCCTGGAGGGTGTTGGTTTTTTCATGTGAACCACCTCTCAATCCCGGAGATTCGCCCTGGCACCGCCACGACCGCTACCGCATGCGGCCCATTCACGCCAGCAAGGACGCGACATGCCGGAGCAAAGCCAGCACAAACCCCACGACAACAGCTACAAGCTGCTGTTCAGCAATCCGCAAATGGTCGCCGACCTGCTGCGGGGCTACATCCACCAGCCCTGGATCGAACAGCCCGACTTCACCACCCTGAGCCGGGTCGCCAGCAGCCACGTCTCCGCCGACCTGCGCGAACGCGAGGACGACATCATCTGGCGCGTGCGCTGGGCCGACCAGCAACGCTGGCTCTACATCTACCTGTTGCTGCAGTTCCAGTCGCGACCCGACCGATACATGGCGCTGCGCATCCTCACCTACCTGGGCCGGCTCTACGAAGACCTGGGCAAGACCCGGCAACTCACACCGTCCGGCAAACTGCCCCCGGTGCTGCCCATCGTCCTCTACAACGGCAGGCGCCGATGGCACGCCGCACAGGATATCGCCGAACTCATCGACAAGGCACCCGGAGACCTGCAGACCTACAGGCCGCACCTGCGCTACTTCCTGCTGGACGAAAACCGCTATGCCAACGAACCCATACCCCAGGTACGCAACCTGGTCGCCGCCCTGTTCGGCCTGGAGAACAGCCGTACCCCGGAAGACATCCGCCAACTGCTGAGCCTGCTGATCGACTGGCTGGCGCTGCCGGAACAGATGCAACTGCGCAGGCACTTCACCGCCTGGATCAAGCGCGCGCTGCTGCCTGCGCGAATGGGTGCTATAAACACCGAACACCTCGAACAGTTGGACGACTTACAGGAGGTCGACAGCATGCTGGCCGAACGCGTGAAAGACTGGACCCGCGACTGGAAAGCCCAGGGTATCGAAGAGGGGCGTGAGAAAGGCCACAAGGAAGGAGCAGCCGCCGTTCTGCTCAGGCTTCTGGAGCGCCGTTTCGGCACCCTGGATGAAGTCTTCGCCGATGCAGCCTGACGAAGCCCAGGCACAAGCACAGGCCTAGCCTGCCCACGCGGCGAGTCCTGGCTTTATCCTCGATGCATCTGGAGCCATTGGCTTTCGACGGAATCGAAAAGGCCGAGTGGCTCTTGCATGAAATATCCCGCATATCCAGGCCGCCTTGCGCCGCTCTTTTCCGTTTGCAGCGGCGCAGCCCACGGAAAGGTGCGACCGTAAAAATTCCATAAAAGAATAAACAGATACCTATTATTTATTTTTGAGGAATAAATCACGCTGCTAGGATGCCGCCACCGGAACACCGGACCCCATGCCACTCCATCCTTGCGGAGCGCCCCATGTCCGGTGTCGAAAACCTTCATAGCGAATATGTCGGCCAGCTCTTCCGCAGCCACTACGGCTGGCTGTGCAAGCGCCTGCGCCGCCATCTGGAGTGCTCGGCGAGCGCCGAGGACCTGGCCTCGGAAACCTTCGTCCAGGTCCTCAAGGCTCCGGCCGCCACACCCATTCTCGAACCCCGCGCCTTCCTCACCACCATCTCGCGGCGCCTGCTGTTCCAGTTCTGGCGCCGCCGCGACCTGGAACGCGCCTACCTCGAGACACTGATCCATGAGGAAGAAGCAACCACCCCTACCCTGGAAGAACAGGCACAGATGCTGGAAGCGCTCTGCGAGATCGACCGCCTGCTCGATGGCCTACCAGCCAGGGTCAAGGCGACCTTCCTGTTGTCCCAGGTGGATGGCCTGACCTACCCGCAGATCGCCAGCGCCCTGGGCATTTCCCAGCGCTCGGTGAGCGACTACATGGCCCAGGCCATCAAGCGTTGCCTGCGACTCAGCCTGGAGCGAATGTGAACGAACAGGAACGATTGATCGAAGAAGCCAGCCACTGGATCGTACGGCTGCAATCGGGTCAGGCCAGCGACGAGGAACGACAGGCCTTTCAGCAATGGCGGATGGCCGATACACGCCATGAGCGGCTTTGCCGGCAACTGGAAAACACCCTGGGCGTCCTCCGCTTGCCCGTGGTGCGTAAGGGCGGCAGCGAGGTGGTGCGCCAGACGCTGGCGGCCCCCTCCTCGCGCCGCCGCTTCCTGCAGCAGACGCTGGTCGGCGCGGGACTGCTGGTCGGTACCGGCCTGCTCGGCTCGCGCGTGCTGCCGGTCGCGGAGCTGAGCGCCGACCTGCGCACCGGCACCGGCGAGCGACGCAAGGTCGCGCTGGACGACGGCACGCAACTGACCCTCAATGCCCGCAGCGCGGTGGATATCCACTTCGGCGAGCGGCGCCGCGAGCTGTACCTGCACAGCGGCGAAATACTCGCCAGCATCGCCGACGACCGCCAGCGCCCCTTCGTCATCCGTACCCGCTTCGGCCAGGCCACCGCCCAGGGCCGCGAACTGCTGATCCGCCTGCGCGATGAGAACAGCCTGGCGATTGCCCTGCGCACTCCGGCACTGATCGAAACCCCCGGCGGTAGCCTGGCACTCGCCAGTGGCCAGCAGGTCGCCTTCGACCAGCATGGCGTCGGCGCGGCAATACCGGCCACCGGCGCCGAAAGCGCCTGGATCGACGGCCTGCTGGAAGTACGCGACCGCCCGCTGCGGGAAGTGGTCGACGCCCTGCGCCCCTACCGCAGCGGCATCATCCGCCTCGACCCGGGCATCGCCGGGCTGCACGTCAGCGGCCTGTTCCGCCTGGACGACAGCGACCTGGCGCTGGACACCCTGGCGCGCACCCACAACCTGCGGCTGTCGCGCCACACCGACCTGTGGGTGACCCTCAGCGCCGGCTGAATAAGCTTATGGTCACATAAGCTTATAGCCATTCGATCTGCAAGATTTCCCCGCCTTGCGCCACATCCCCTGTGAAAACGCCGCTCTCGCGGCCTGTTCCGATCATGGGGGAGACAAGATTCATGGCATTCAGAACGATGCTCAAGCGTGGCGCCCTGGCCGCGACCATCGCCGGCGCGACACTGGCCACGACACCACAGGCACTGCTGGCCGACAGCCGCGTACAGCACTACGACATCGCCGCCGGCCCGCTGGACCGGGTGCTGCTGGACATCAGCCGGCAGAGCGGACAGACCATTTCCTTCGCCCCCGAGGCCAGTCGCTATTCCGCAGCCCCGATCCACGGCGAACTGTCGACGGAACAGGCCGTACAGCACGCATTGCAAGGCACTGGTCTGGAATTGCAGGTCAGCCCTGGGGGCGCCTTCGTGATCGTGCACAGCGGCGCCACCCCTACGGCAAAGCCAAAGCCTAAGACAACGGGCGCAGAAGTTTCCCCGGCCCAGGCGCCGCGCCTCGGCCAGGTGGTGGTGCTGGGCACGCGGCGCAGCGACGTGACCGACCTGAGCAGCCCGACACCGGTCGACGTGGTCAGCGCCGAACGCCTGCAAAGCACCGGCTTCAGCGACCTGCAACAGGCCCTGCAGGCCACCGTGCCGTCGATCAACTACCCGCGCAACCGTGCCAACGGCGCCGTAGCCGCCAACCGCACGCTGTCGCTGCGCGGGCTGTCGCCGGACCAGACGCTGATCCTGATCAACGGCAAGCGCCACCATGTCTCGCCGGTGGTCGACACCAGTGACGGCGTGGCGCGCAGCTCCCAGGCGGTTGATATCTCGTCGATCCCGGTGAGCGCCGTGGAGCGCGTCGAGGTGTTGCGCGACGGCGCCTCCGCGCAATACGGCTCGGATGCCATCGCCGGGGTGATCAACGTGGTGCTCAAGGAACGCGACAGCGGCGGTCGTGCCGAGGCCCAGTACGGCGAGCTCGACCAGGGCGACGGTCTGACCCGCAACCTGTCCGCTTGGAAAGGCTTCAGCCTTCCGGGCGACGGCTTCCTGACCCTCAGCGCCGAAGGCAACAAGACCGGCTACACCATGCTCGCCGAGGGCTACGACAACCGCCAGTGGTACTTCGACGGTGAGACCGCCAAGGAAGAGGCCGCCAACGGCATGCGCGACAAAACCAAGTTCGGCCTCGGCCGCTCGGAAAACTATTCGCTGCTGGGCAATGGCGAGATCGGCCTGGGCGGCGGTTTCACCGGCTATGCCACGGCCAACTACCGCCACCGCATCGCCCACAACACCGGGCCGTTCCGCCTGCCCAAGGACGACGCCACGGTGCGCTCGATCTTTCCCGACGGCTACAGCGTGTGGATCTGGTCGCGCACCGACGACGCCTTCCTCACCCTTGGCAGCCGCTACCAGGACCAGACCCTCGGCAACTTCGACCTGAACCTGACCCACGGCTGGGGCCGGGTGCGCATGGGCTCCTACAACAACCTCAACCCCAGCTACGGCGATGACAGCCCGACGCGCTTCTATGCCGGGCGCATGACCACCGAGCAGACCACCCTGGCGCTGGACTGGAACCGCGACCTCGAGCTGGCCTTCAGCGCCAACCCGCTGACCCTCTCCGCCGGCGCCGCGCATCGCCGCGAGACCTATGAGCTGGGCGCCGGCGATCGTGAGTCCTGGGCCAACGGTGGCGTGCCGATCCTCGATGGGCCGAACGCCGGCAACGTCGCCCCGGTCGGCTCCCAGGCCTGGGCCGGCTTCAGCGACGAGGTGGAGAAGTACGGTGCCAAGCGCGAGAACTGGAGCGCCTACCTGGGCCTGGAAGGCGAGGTGCTGGACAAGCTGCAGGTCGGCCTGACCGGTCGCGCCGAGAACTACTCGGACTTCGGCAACTCGACCACCGGCAAGCTTTCGCTACGCTACGACTTCACTCCACGCATCGCCGTGCGCGGCGCCTACAGCACCGGCTTTCGCGCGCCGACCGTCGGCCAGCAGGGCTACTACAGCGAGGTCAGCGGGCGCATCGGCCAGCAGACGCCGCTGACCCTGCACCTGCCGGCCTATACCGCCCTGGCCCAGACCCTCGGTGCCCAGGAGCTGAAGGCGGAAAAATCGCAGAACCTCTCCGCCGGCATCGTGCTGCGGCCCTGGGGCAACGCCTCGCTGACCCTGGACGCCTATCGCATCAAGGTCAGGGACCGCATCGTGCTCTCGGAAATCCTCGCTGACGCACAGACCCGCGCCACCCTCGACAGCCTGGGCCTGCAATCGATCTACGGGGTGACCTACTTCACCAACGGCGTCGACACCACCACCCATGGATTCGACCTGGTCGGCAGCCAGCACTTCGACCTCAAGGGCTACGGCAATCTAGACCTGACCCTGGCCTATAACCGCAACCGCACTTCCATCGACAGCATCGACCAGTTCGACAGCGGCGGCGCGGTGATCGGCCGCCAGGTGCGTGGGCTGATCACCGAAGGCAGCCCCAAGGATACCCTGGTGCTCTCCGCACGCTACGCCTACGGCGACTGGGACTTTTGGCTGAGTGCCACGCGCTATGGCCGCTACGGCGGCTACAACAACCAGGACCCGAGCCAGGACCAGTACTTCGACCCGGACTGGGTGACCGACCTCAGTGTCACCCGACGCTTCAAGTCCTTCGACGTCACCCTCGGCGGGTTGAACATCTTCGACCAGAAGCCCGACCTCAACGCCTCGAAGATGGGCGTCGATGGCACTGGCCGGCAGACCTACTCCAGCCTGGCCGCCTACAACCCGGCGGGCGCCTACTACTACCTGAAGGTGGGCCTGGACTTCTGACAAGGAGCAAAAGAACCGAGAAGAGCGCTGGAAGGCTGGATGACAAGCGGTTTGGCGGAGGCTTTTTCGTCCAGCCGTCCAGCGCTCTTCATCGAATCAATCCCAAGCCTTGACGTGCGCAACCCTTCATTCGCTTATCGCTGGAGACACACCATGAGTCGTCGACCCGGAAAACTGCGCCTGGGCCTTTCCCTGCAACATGCCGGCTACCACGCCGCCGCCTGGCGGCTGCCGGAAGTACCGCGCCACGCCAATCTGGACTGGCAGTACTACCTGCGCAGCGCCCAGGCGGCCGAGCGCGGCAAGTTCGACATGATCTTCTTCGCCGACGGCGTGGCCGTACGCGAGAACCTGGACGACCGCGAGGTGCTCGCGCGCACCCCCAGCGTGGTCAACCTGGAACCGCTGACCCTGCTCTCCGCCCTGGCCACCCACACCCGCCACATCGGCCTGGTCGGCACCGCCTCGACCACCTACAACGAGCCCTACCATATCGCCCGCAAGTTCGCCTCGCTGGACCATATCAGCGGCGGCCGCGCGGCCTGGAACCTGGTGACCTCCTGGTCGCTCGGCGAGGCGCGCAACTTCGGCCGCGACACGCCGCTGGACTACGACAGCCGCTACGCCCGCGCCCGGGAATTCGCCCGGGTGGTACATGGCCTGTGGAACAGCTGGGAGGACGACGCCTTCGTCGAGGACAAGCAGTCCGGGCTGTTCTTCGACCCGGACAAACTGCATGTGCTCGGCCACCAGGGCGAGCATTTCTCGGTGCAGGGCCCGCTCAACCTGTCGCGCACGCCCCAGGGCCGCCCGCTGATCTGCCAGGCCGGCAAGTCGCCGGCGGGCCAGGAGATCGCCGCCGAATCGGCGGACTTCGTCTTCACCGCCGACCACAGCATCGAGGACGGCCAGGCCTACTACCGGGAAGTGAAAGGCCGTCTGGCGCAGCATGGCCGGCACCCCGGGCAACTGCTGATCCTGCCCGGCGTGGTGCCCATCGTCGGCCGCAGCGAGCAGGAGGCGCAGGACAAGTTCGGCCGGCTACAGGAACTGATCGACCCGAAGATCGGCCTGTCGCTGCTGGCCCTGCTCGGCGACCTCTCCGCCTACCCGCTGGACGGTCCGCTGCCGCCGATCCACGACTACGGCGAGATGGCCAGCGTCGCCAGGCTGATCGAGCAACGCGCACGCAAGGACAACCTGAGCATCCGCCAGCTCTACCAGGCGATCGCCGCCAGCCGCGGGCACCGCACCCTGGTCGGCAGCGCCGAGCAGGTGGCCGATGACCTGCAAGCCTGGTTCGAGGCCGAGGCCGCCGATGGTTTCAACATCGCCGCACCCTACCTGCCCGGCGCGGTGGACGACTTCGTCGACCTGGTGATCCCCGAGCTGCAGCGGCGCGAGCTGTTCCGCCGCGAATACGAAGGCACCACCCTGAGGCAGAACCTCGGGCTGGACTACCCCGAACACCCGAGGAGCACACCCACCCATGCCGACCACTGAGTCGCACGCCCGGGCCGGCCTGCTGGCCGGCCTCGGCCTGATGCTGGCCGCCGCCTGCCCCGTGGCTGCCGCCACCTGCTATCCCGCCAGCGCCGAGCAGCCGCTGGAAAGCGAGCTGGTGCTCAACACCTCCGGCGGCACCTACTGGGAGGCCTTCCGCAGCGCCTTCCTCGACGGCTTCGAACGCGACTGCGGGGTCAGGGTCAAGACCCTGGTCAGCGCCCGCCACAGCTTCGCCCAGTTCAAAGGCTACGTGCAGCGTGGCCGGGTGCCCTACGACCTGACCTACACCGCGGTGCCCTGGGAAGTCGCCGAAGCCAAGCAGGGCGGGCTGATCGAGCCGCTGCCGGAAGATTTCTGGGCGCCCATCGCCGGGCAATTGCTCGACGGCTCCTACGACCGCTACGGCACCTGGCTGAGCGCCTATTCGGAAGTACTGATCTACAACCGCGAGGTGTTTCCCGAAGGGCTGCACAGTTGGGCCGACTTCTTCGACCTGCAACGCTTCCCCGGCCCGCGCACCCTCAAGGACTCGCCCTACAGCCTGGTCATCGCCCTGCTCGCCGATGGCGTGGCGGCCGAGGACATCCACCCGCTCGACGACGCCAAGCTGCGCCGCGCCTTCTCCAGGCTCGACCAGTTGCGCCCGGCGATCCGCAGTTTCTGGGCCGGCGGCGGCGACGAACCGGTACAGGGCGTGCAGCGCGGCGATTTCGTCGCCGGCGTGGCGCAGAGCGGGCGCGCCCTGGCCGGGCTGCGCCAGGGCTACGACATCGGCGTGAGCTGGCGGCAGAACCTGTTCGACGAAGCCTGGATCTTCCGCGCCAAGGGCGCCCGCCACCCGCGCGCCGCCGCCGCGCTGCTGTTCTATATCAACGACCCGGCGCGCCAGGCCGCGTTCGCCCGCCTGACCGGCTATGGCGCGGCGCCGAAGGACAGCGCCGCGCACCTGAGCGCCGAGGACGTACGCCACCTGTCCACCGCGCCGGACAACCTGGCCCGGGCGGCACGTATCGACCTGGCCTGGTGGCAGGCCAATGGCGCGCGCGTGCAGACGCTGTGGCGCGAGTGGGTCGCCACCGGCAAGGTGTCGCTGTGAGCGCCGCCATCGCCTTCGAGCGGGTCAGCAAGCGCTTCGGCGATACCCTGGCCATAGAGGACGCCAGCCTGGCGGTGGAACCGGGGGAATTCGTCAGCCTGCTCGGCCCCAGCGGCTCCGGCAAGTCCACCCTGCTCAACCTGGCGGTCGGCGCCCTGCAGCCGGACAGCGGGCGCCTAACCATCCAGGGCCGCGACGCCAGCCGCCTGGCCACCCACCAGCGTGATATCGGCATGGTGTTCCAGCGCTACGCGCTGTTCCCGCACAAGACCCTGCGCGAGAACATCGCCTACCCGCTGGCGATCCGCCGCCAGCCAGCGGCCGAAGTACGCCGGCGGGTCGACGCGCTGCTGCAGATGACCGGCCTGCAGGCCCAGGCCGAACGCTACCCGGCGGAAATCTCCGGCGGCCAGGCGCAGCGCGTGGCCCTGGCCCGCGCCCTGGCCTTCGAGCCGGCGCTGCTGCTGATGGACGAGCCGCTCGGTGCGCTGGACAAGAACCTGCGCCTGGAACTGCAGGCGGAAATCCACCACCTGCAACGGCGCACTGGCGTGCCGACCCTCTACGTCACCCACGACCAGGAGGAAGCGCTCTACCTGTCCCATCGGATCGCCCTGTGCAACCTCGGCCGCATCGTCGCCCTCGGCACCCCCGAGGCGCTCTACCGCGAGCCGCCGAACCGCTGGGCGGCGCAATTCCTCGGCGATGCCAATGTGCTGCCGGTCAGCGCCTGGCGCGACCTCGGCGACGGCACGGTGGCCGCCGACAGCAGCGGCGGTGCCGTGCTGCGCGCACGCAACCCCCATGGCCTGAGAAACGGCAGCCGCGCCGTGCTGATCCTGCGTCCGGAAGACTGCCGCCTGTACGAGCAGCCGCAGGCGGCGGGTGCCTCCCTGCCGGTGCGCCTGGAGCATCGGCATTTCCTCGGTGCACGCCAGCGCCTGGAACTGCGCCTGGCCGACGGCCAGGCGCTGCAGGCCAGCCTGTCCGGCAGCCTGCCGGCACCGGCGGCGGACAGCCCACTGCACCTGGGTTGGAGCGAACTGGCGCCGCTGCTGGTGGAGGACCTATGAGGCACCTGCGCCTGACACTGCTCGCGCCACCCCTGCTGCTGATCAGCGCTTTCGTGCTGCTGCCGATCCTGATCGCCCTGTACGCCTCGTTGCGCCAGGACGGGCAGTGGAGCCTGGGGCATTACCTGGCCTTCCTGCAGCGCGGCCAGTACCTGGCGGCGTTGGCCAATACCGCGCTGTTCGCCGGCAGTGCCGCCGTCGCCAGCGTGCTGCTGGCGCTGCCCGCCTGCGCCTACCTGAGCTGGCGCCAGGGGCGCCTGCTGCGCCTGCTCGGCGCCAGCCTGCTGCTGGCCCTGGCGATTTCCGGACTGCTGCGCATCCTGTCCTGGCAGATCCTGCTCAGCCGCTCCGGGCCGCTGAACACCGCGCTGCTGTCGCTGGGCTGGCTCGAGCAGCCGCTGGACCTGCTCTACACCCGCCTGGCGGTGCTGCTGGGCATGACCCAGATCATGCTGCCGGTGGCGGCGCTGATCCTGCTGGCCGGCCTGCGCGGCCTCGACCCTTCGCTGGCGCTGGCGGCGCGCACCCTCGGCGCCGGCTTCTGGCAGGTCGCCCGCGACATCTGGTGGCCGCAACTGCGGCGGCCGCTGGCCAACGCCCTGCTGGCGGTGTTCGCACTGTCCTGCGGCTTCTTCTTCCTGCCGGCGCTGCTCGGCGGACCGGGCGACACGGTGCTCGGCAAGCTGATGCATGACGACCTGGTCTACGACTTCGAACAGGGCGCGGCCCTGGCCGCCGCCTCGGGTATCGCCATGACCCTGCTGGTACTACTGGTCACCCTGCTCTGCCTGCTGCTCGGCGGGCGCCCCTTCCAACGCCGGAGCCACTCATGAAAACGAGACTGCCAGCCTTCGCCGGGCACGCCCTCGGCATCCTCTACAGCCTGGCGCTGATGCTGTTCCTGCTGCTGCCGCTGCTGACCATCCTGCCGGCCAGCCTGGGCAGCGCCGAGCTGATCGAGTTCCCGCCACGCCAGCCGACCCTGGCCTGGTACGGCGAGGTGCTGAACGACCGCGACTGGCTCGACTCGGCCCTGCTGTCGCTGCGCATCGCCCTCGGCTGCGCCGTGCTGAGTACCCTGCTGGGCGGGCTGAGTGCCCTCTACGCCTACCGTTATCGGCACCTGCCACGCGGCCTCGACAGCCTGTTCACCCTGCCACTGTGGATGCCCCAGGTGATCCTCGCCAGCGGCCTGTTCAGCCTACTGTTGCCCTGGGACCTGCTCGGCAGCGAGGTCATGCTGGTCCTCGCCAACACCGCCCTGGCCCTGCCGCTGTCGGCTCTGGTGCTGGGCGGCACCTTCGCCCGCATCGACCCCAGCCTGTGGCTGGCCGCCAGTTCCCTCGGCGCCCGTCCGCTGACCATCCTGCGCACGCTGATGCTGCCGCTGACCGCCCTCGGGCTGTTCACCTCGGTGCTGCTGGCCTTCCACTCGGCCTGGGACGAGACCGTGTTCGCGCTGTTCATCGGCCCGCTGGAAACGCCGACGCTGACCAGCCGCCTGTACGCCTACCTGGCGCAGAGCGTGACCCCCGCAGTGGCGGCGGTGGCCAGCCTGCTGGTGTTCGCCACCCTGCTCATCGCCCTGGCGACCATGCTGCTGCGCCGCCGCTCGGCCACGGCGCCACACTGGTTGCACTCATGAACCACTCCCCAGGAGCGCATGGCGCACCCTGCACGACCGGGTGCGCCATGCGCACCGCGACACCAACCAGCCACACCGACGAAAGGAACCTTCCATGAACAGAACCGCACTTGTCCTACTCGCCCTGCTGGCCGCCCAGCAGGCCCATGCCCACGGCGTCTACGTCGCCCAGCGCCACGGTGAACTGGCGGTAGTAATCGGCGAAGGCGCCTCCGATGAGTCTTACGAGCCCGGCCAGGTGACAGCCGTCGAAGGCCTGCGCGCCAATGGCGAGGTGGTCAAGGTCAAGCGTATCGACCGGGGCGATCACCTGACCCTGCAGGCGCCAGCGGATGCCGCCCTGCTGCGTACCACGGTGGACTTCGGCTTCTACAGCCGCAGCACCAAGGACGCCCCCTGGCAACCGCTGGCCAAGGCCGCGCTGCCCGGCGCCGTCGAGGGCCTCTACGCGCGCAAGTACAACCTCAGCGTGCAAGCCACGCCGAAGCTGCCCATCGCACCTCGCGGCCAGGGCCTGGAACTGCTGCCGCAGGGCGACCCGCTGGCACTCAAACGCGGCGACTCACTGAACATACAGGTCCTGCTCGACGGCAAGCCCCTGGCCGGGGTCAGACTGGCCGAGGACTTCATCGCCAACGACCATGCCCTCAGCCCGGCCACCGACGCCTCGGGCCAGACCCGGGTAAAACTGCATGCCGACAGCCTCAACGTGATCGCCCTGGAGTACGATCAGCCCCAACCGGCGGGCACCGAGGTGGATTTCAAACGCTATTTCAGCAGCCTCAGCTTCGCCTTGGCACATCACGGACATTGAGGAATCGACCCATGACCTTCGGACCCCTGATCGACAGCCAGTGGCTGGCCGAACACCTCGGCGAACCCGGCCTGCTGGTACTGGACGCCAGCGCCTACCTGCCCAACGAAGGCCGCGATTCCCAGGCGGAATTCCGCGCCGGGCATATCCCTGGCGCGCGCTTCTTCGACATCGAACACTTCTCCGACCCGGACACCGAGCTGCCACACATGGTCCCCAGCGCCGGGCGCTTCGCCCGCCTGGCTGGCGAGCTGGGTATCGGCAACGACGATCGGGTGGTGGTCTACGACCAGAAGGGCCTGTTCTCCGCCGCCCGCGCCTGGTGGCTGTTCCAGTTGTTCGGCCATGAGCGGGTGGCGGTACTCGACGGCGGCCTGCCCAAGTGGCGCGCCGAAGGTCACGCGCTGGCGACTGGCGAGGCCGCCGCGGCGGCTCCGGCCAGCTTCCGCGCCAGCCTGCGCGCCGGCCTGCTGCGCGGCGTCGGCGACGTTCGCGGCAACCTCGACAGCCAGGCCGAGCAACTGCTCGACGCCCGCGCCGCCGGGCGCTTCTCCGGCGAAGTGGCGGAGCCACGCCCCGGGCTGGCCAGCGGGCATATCCCCGGCAGCGCCAACCTGCCATTCGGCGAGTTGCTGAATGCCGACGCCACCTTCAAGCCCGCCGCGGAACTGCGCCGCCTGTTCGACGCCGCCGGAGTGGATGGCCAGCGACCGCTGGTCACCACCTGCGGCAGCGGCATGACCGCCGCCATCCTCAGCCTCGGCCTGGTGCTCGCCGGCTTCGCGCCGGGCGCGCTGTACGACGGCTCCTGGGCGGAATGGGGCGGGCGCGACGATTTGCCCAAAGAAAGCTCGGCCCCCCATGAGTACAAGGTCTAAGCTGAAAGCATCCAGGTCTTGGCCGCTCGTTCCAGATATCGGCAGACTGTGTACTGGTCAGACCGCCCGAACAGCCTTCGGGCGGTCTGATCTCTCTTCTATCCACCCATATGGAGGGACTCATCATGACTGACAAGGATAAAAAGCTGGCCAAGGAACAGGGCGCGCCCAGCCATTGGCATCCCCTGCTGAACCTGCGCAAGCAGATCGACCGGCTGTTCGACGACTACGACCACACCCCTGGCCTGCTGCCACTGGGCAAGGGGCTGTTCGACAGCGAGCTGTTCCTCGGCCGCCCCGGCACACCCGCCGTGGACATCGTCGAACAGGACCAGGCCTTCGTCATCAGCGCCGAGCTGCCCGGCCTGGACGAGCAGGATATCGAGGTCAAACTCTCTGGCCGCGACCTGTCGATCAGTGCCGAGAAGAAAGACGAGCGCGACGAACAGAAGAAGGGGTACCACCTGTCCGAGCGCCGCTACGGTCGTTTCGAGCGCCGCTTCACCCTGCCCGCCGCAGCGGACGCCGACGCCATCGAAGCCAACTTCGCCAAGGGCGTGCTGACCCTGACCCTGCCGAAAAAACCGGAAGCCCTGGCCAGCGAGCGGCGCATCGAGGTCAAGCGCAGCGAGTGAGGCCCCGTACCCCTTAGCCAGCAACAAGGGTGCGCCCAGTGCAAAGTGCACGGCGTCCCCATGGCGGATCGCAGCATACACCGCATTGAGTGCCCGCCCTTGCTTCCAACCCATAGTTGCCAGGGCGATCGCGCTATGCCGTTATTCACCGGCAAGGTACTTCGATAAAAGCGCTGGAGGCTGCAAAACTGGACGAAAAACATCGGCTGTCGCGCTCTTTCGTCCAGCCTTCCAGCGCTGTTTTCGGCTGTTTGCCGTGCATAGTGTAGTCGCCCGCCATGGTTGCGAGGCCTGCCGGTCGACACCTATGCCCCGTCGTCAGCCGTCCCCAGCAGCTCTCCCAGGTCCTGCGCATCGAAGATCGCCTCAGCCCATTGACCGATCCGCTGCCCCCCGGCGCGGGCCACCCGTTGCACAGCCCACTCGGCAGCGGGCCGAAGCGTTTGCTCAACTGGCGCAGCAACAGCGCAGCCTGCCCTTCCTCCCGGCCTTCTTCCCGGCCTTGCTGCTTCCACTTCGCGCCCCAGTCGATATCTCGTTTGGCCAGCATGGTGTTTACCTCCAGCAAGTCGGTCAACTCGGGGACCTCGCCCCGCGGCACTCGACGGCGAATCAGGCGAACGATCCATTGCGCGAGATTACGCCTAAGCGCCGTCTGGTCATCAAGCCGCAGCCAGGTCAGCAACTCCTCGATAATCGCTTGCAGGCTCTGCACATCGCGGGCGTGCTCCAGCCGCATGAGGGTGGCCACCAGGTTGCGCTGGCCGGCGAGCTGTTCTTCTTCGTAGCGGCTCTCGTCGATCAGCAGGTAGTCCTGTGGCTGGAAGCTCCGCAGATCCTTCGGTGGCGGATGGCACAAGGCGGCCAGTTCGGTGGGGTAGGGCCACTCCTGCTCACCGTTGTAGAGCACCAGCGGCAGCACGGGGGAAGCCGCTTGTCGTCGGTCAGTTGCCCCTGCTTCTCCAGTTGTTGCCAGAACAGCCCGATGTAACTGAGCAGCCGCAGTACCATGAAGCGATCCGGCGTGGACTGGAACTCCAGCAACAGGTAGATGTGGAGCCAATCGCCCCGCAGGCGTACACGCCATACCATGTCCTCGTGGCGCTGGCGCATGTCCTCGCTGACGTAGTGGCCATTGAGTGGCTCAAGGGTCGCAAAATCGAGCTGCCGCACCCACTCATGGGGCACGAAGCCCAGGAGCAGATCGCGAATGAAAGCGGTGTTGGAGAACAGCAGTTTGTAGCCGCTGTCGTGAGTATGCGCCATGTCCCGCTCCTGGAAGTTCCAGGAGCGAATGTTGCCAGTTCGTCCCATGGACTGCCGTGAAGCCGTTCACAGTTCCCACCGGCAATGCCCGGGCAGACGGGAAAACGTCCGCCGCGCGGTTCAACGCCAGCTATAGCTGATCCCGGCATAGACGCCAAAGCCTTCGCCCGGAGTCAGCCGGGCAGCATCGCCACCCTTGTCGTCATAGCCCGGTGTGACACTGCTGGCATAGCGCTCGCCGCCCAGGTTGCGCAACTCCAGCCAGCCGAGCCAGTCCTGGCGCGGCGCCTGGTAGCCGGCACGGGCACCGAACACCTTGTAGCTGCCGGCATGGCGGCTATTGGCATAATCCACCGCCATCCGCGAGGCCAGTTGCGCATTGAGCGCCAGGTGCCAGCCACTGTCATGCTGGTAGCGCAGTTCGCCCTGGTAGAAATGTTCGGGCAAGCCCGGCAGGCGGTTGTCGCCGAAGAGATCGTCGTCGCGATAGCGGAAGTTGCTATAGGTATAGGCTTGGCGCAACAGCAGCCGGCCCTGCCCGGCGCGCAGCAATTCGGAGTCCAGCGCCGCTTCGATGCCCTGGTGGATGGTCGGGCTGGCATTCGATTCGGCGTTGTAGATGGTCGGGCCATCCGCCAGTTCGACGGTCAGTAGTTCATGGCGTACCAGCGAATAGTAGTAGGCCAGCGCCCAGGCACCCAGGGCGGAATCGCCACGGCCACCGGCCTCCAGGGTGGTGGCGGTCTGGTTCTCCAGTTCCACCGGATTGCGGATCATGCCGGTCGCCGCGCCGCTGCCGCCAGGGAAGGTGTCATTGGAACCCCAGAGCATCGACCAGGCATGTGGCGCCTCGACCGAACGGCTGAGGTTGCCAAACACCTGTAGATCCGGCGTCATCTGGTAACGCAACCCCAGGCGCGGCGCATAGTCCCAGGTGCTCAGGCTCAGCGCCGTGCCCTCCTGTGGATAGGTCACCTGCACTTCGCGGCGGGTGTAGATCAACGCCAGGCCACTGGATAGCCAGAGATCGGGCGCCAGCTCCAGTTCGTTGGAGAACTGCAGCAGCGAATCAGAGCCGTTGTGTTCGTAGTTGCGGGTCTTGGTGCCGACCGGGTAGCTGCCGGCGATGCGCACGTATTCAGAAGCGCCGCTATGCGGCAGAAAGACGGTGGCGCGCCAGGCCACGGCGCTCTGGCTATCACGCCCGAACAACTGATGCGGCTTGCTGTAGCGCAGCGATGCGCTGGCATCGCTGTACTCCAGCTTCACCCGGTTGTTCGTTTCATGCAGGTCCATCGGATAATCGTGGTAGGCCAGCCCGCCTTCCAGCATGCCACCGTCGTCGAAACGCCAGGTGGTCTTGTTCGCCACCCAGGTGCTGCCCGGTTGCGGGCGATACGAGCCACGCGCCAGGAAAGTGGGATTGGCCGCGCGGGGATCATGCTTGATCTGCGCCCAGGTCAGGCGCCCCGGCGTTTCATGCTCGGTCTCGCGATAGCGGAAATAGAAGCGGGTATCCAGCTTAGGATTGAAGCGATAGCCGACATTGAACATCACCCCCTTGCTGCTGCCCGCGCTCTGCTCCTGGTAGCCGTCGTAGTCGGAATCGGTCAGCGCCAGGAAGTAATCCGCGCCATCGGCATGCCCACCACTGCTGACGTGCCGCTTGCGAAAACCGTGGCTGCCGGCTTCGTAGCGCAAGGTCAGTGGCGCCGCCGTGTAGCCGGTGGGGCTGATCAGGTCGATAGCGCCACCGAGCGCCATCGCCCCCCTGTCGAAACCGTTGGCGCCACGCCAGACCTCAGCCCGCTCGATCCACAGCGGCTCTTGCAACTCGTAGGGCGTCCCGCCTGGTCCGCTCAGCGCCAGGCCGTCCAGCAGCACGAACACCCCCGAGCCATGGCCACCCGGCCCGCGGTTGATGCCCGAACCACGAATCGACAGCTTGACGCCCTCGTTGCCCGCCGATTGCGCCTGCACACCCGGCTGGTAGGCCAGTACATCCTGCAGGGTGGCGGTGCGACCGGACTGGATTTCCCCACCCTCCAGCAGATTGGTACCACCCGGCACCTGGCGCAGCCTTTCCCGCGCCTGCGCCCCGGCATCCAGGGCATGCTCGGCGACCCGTACGGAGTCCAGCTCCAGCGAGGCGGCGGACAGGGTCGGCGACAACACCCCAAGGGCGGACAGGGTCAACAGGCGGCGAAAGAGCATCAGTAGTGGTTCCTGCGGCACAAAAGCGGGCATGATGCCATCGCAGGCAGCGACAGGTAAGCAGGCGCCCGGAAATCAGGGCAATGGCTACCGCCCAGGCTCAGGGCCGCGGGGTTGGATCGAACCCGGTATTGCGACCGGATTGGTAATAGTGTGTCTGGCTTCAGGATCGTAGGGCGCGATCTCGGGATCATCGTTCCTGTGCGAATGCCTGGTGGCGGGACGGGGCACGCGTGAATACATCCCTGTAGCTCTTCGCCGCCATCCCTGGCGGCGAAGGCCCCGTCCCACCACCAGGCATCCGCACAGCCACCAGCGGCGGTGACTGTGAGAAAGAGCCAGACCTACGAATAATTTCAGGCACTGCGCCGACAGCTCTTTCCATAGTCGCCTCGGTATTCGCTGCGCGCCTGGCCAGCCCCGCTACGAAACCTTCGTCGGCAGGGACGCCGACGAAGAGCGCCCCCTTATTCATATGGGCGACGGGTTCATGCGTGTTTCGTAGCGGGGTGGCCAGGTTCGCGAGGCCACAGCCCCCATCTGCGGTGTACGATCCGTCGCAGACCGGATTACCAATCCGCTCGCAATACCCCGCGAACTGTTCCCCCCCTGTCGACGTCTGAACAGGACACAACCCAGGAGCCCGCCATGACAACCTTCCAGCCTTTTGCCCGCCTCCTCTGTATCGGTCTGCTGGCCCTGGCCCTCGGTGCCTGCTCCAGCCTGGCGCCACGCTCGCCACTCAACGTGCAGGTCGCCGGCATCCAGCCACTGCCCGGCGAAGGGCTGGAGCTGCGCCTGGCGATCAAGCTCAGGCTGCAGAACCCCAACGAGCAGGCGGTCAGCTACAATGGCGTGGCACTGGACCTGGAAGTCAACGGCAAGCGCCTCGCCAGCGGGGTCAGCGACCAGCAGGGGCAGATTCCGCGCTTCGGTGAGCAGGTACTGACGGTTCCGGTCACGCTTTCCGCCTTCTCCGCGGCCCGCCAGGCCATCGGCCTTGCCAACGCCTCGAGCCTGGACCGGATGCCCTACGTCTTGCGTGGCAAGCTGGCGGGCGGCCTGTTCGGCACGCGCAACTTCGTCGAGCGGGGAACGCTGGACTTCTCCGGCATCGGCCAGCCGTACGAATAATGCACGGAACTCCGCTCTTGCACTTGACAGGACCCACCTGACTCGGCATGATTCGCGGCCTTATTTACTCTGTAATCCTACGTTTTCGAGGAGTTCGACGGTGGCCAACAGCCCTTCCGCCAAAAAACGCGCCATTCAGGCTGAGAAGCGTCGCAGCCACAATGCCAGCCTGCGTTCCATGGTCCGTACCTACATCAAGAATGTAGTCAAGGCCATTGATGCCAAAGACCTGGAAAAAGCCCAGGCCGCCTACACTGCCGCCGTACCGGTCATCGACCGCATGGCCGACAAGGGCATCATCCACAAGAACAAGGCCGCTCGTCACAAGAGCCGTCTGAATGGCCATATCAAGGCACTCGGCGAAGCCGCCGCAGCCTGATTGACCAGCATGTGAAGAAAAAACCGGCCAAGCGCCGGTTTTTTAATGGCCGGCCATTGATGCGCGCATGGCGCGAACGTCAGGCGGATAGCCGCTTGCCCTGCCGGTGCATCGCCTCGAACTCCGGCGCCGTCACCGGCCTGCTGAAGTAATAGCCCTGGATTTCGTCGCAACCGTGCGCCCGCAGGAAATGGCAGTGCTGCTCGGTTTCCACACCTTCGGCAATCACCCTGAAGTTGAGGTTGTGGGCCAGGGAAATGACCGCCCGCACGATGGTCGAGTCCTCGGCCTCGACCAGCATGTTGCGCACGAAAGACTGGTCGATCTTCAGCGTGTCCACCCGGAAGCGCTTCAGGTAGCTCAGGCTCGAATAGCCGATGCCGAAATCGTCGATGGACAGCTTCACACCGAGCCCCTTGAGTTGGTCGATGGCGATCGTCACCTTCTCTATATCCTGCGCGATCAGGCTCTCGGTCAACTCCAGCTCCAGCCAGCCGGGTGGTATCCCCACTTCCTCGAGTATGCGCGTGACCCAGGCGACCACATCCTGCTGCAGGAACTGCAACGCCGAAACATTCACCGCGACACAAATCGGCGGCAACCCCGCATCCATCCAGGCCCTGGCCTGGGCGCAGGCGGCCCGCAGCACCCAGTCGCCAATCGCCACGATCAACCCCGACTCCTCGGCGATCGGAATGAAGTGGCCGGGTGGCACCAGCCCCAGCTCCGGGTGATGCCAGCGCAACAACGCTTCGCAGCCGATGATGCGCCCATCGTCCAGACTGACCTTGGGCTGGTAGACCAGCCGCAACTGCCCGGCCGCCGCGGCGCCACGCAAGCGAGTCTCGAGTTCGACCCGCTGCTGCGTCCTCTCGCTCATCTCACAGGTGAAGAACTGATAGTTGCTGCGACCCAGCTCCTTGGCCCGATACATGGCCATATCGGCATTGTCGATCAGCGCCGCGGCGGTTTCGCCATCGTATGGGAACAGGCTCACACCAAGGCTGCCCGACAGGTGTATCTCCCGCCCCTGGACCGCCAGCGGGCAATCCAGGCTCTCGATGATCTTGCGCGCGACGATATCCGCATCGCCCGGCTGGCGAAGGTCGGTCAACAGAATCAGGAACTCGTCGCCCCCGAGCCGCGCCACGGTGTCGCCCTCGCGCACCAGGCGCACCAGGCGCTCACCGGACGCCCTCAGCACGGCATCGCCGAACAGGTGGCCATAACCATCGTTGATGATCTTGAAGCGGTCCAGGTCGAGGTAAAGCAGCGCAAGCAGGGAGCCGCTGCGGCGCGCATGGGCAATCGCCTGCACGATGCGGTCCTGGATCAGGTTACGGTTCGGCAGGCCTGTCAGGTCATCGTGCATGGCCAGATAGCGGATGTGCTGCTCGGCTTGCTTGCGCGCGGTGATGTCATGCCCAACGGAGACGATCAGGCCATCATCCCTGGAAAACGCGGCCGACCAGAGCAGATGCACCACCGCTCCGGAGCGATGCAGCAGGCGGCTCTCGAAGTTCCGCACGGGATGGCCAGCCAGGATCGAATGGAACTCGTCCCATGCCCGCTGCAGGTCCGCCGGGTGCATCATGCCCTCGAAATGCGCCCCCTCCAGTTCGTCCGGCGCGTAACCGAGCATCGCCAGGGATGCCGAACTCACCTCGATGAAGCGCCCCTGCATATCCAGGATGCAGATCAGGTCCGGTGAACTGTCCAGGATGATGCTTTTCATGCGCTCGAGCCGGCGCTGCTGGCGCCGGCTGGCGGCGCCCTCGAGCACCTGCCGCACCGCCGAGGCCAGCCGGGTCAGGTTCTGCTTGAGCAGGTAGTCATCGGCGCCGAGCTTGATCGTCTGCACCGCGACATCTTCGCCCACGGTGCCGGAAACGACGATCGCCGGAATATCGAGGCCCGACTCGCGCAACACCCTCAGCGCCCCCTCGGCACTGAACGCAGGCAGGCAATAGTCGGCCAGGACAATATCCCATTCCTCGTCGCGCAATGCCTGCAGCAGGTCATCCTCGGTGTCCACCCGCAGGGCGAGGACTTCATAGCCACCGCCGCTCAGCACTTCGCGCACGAGGAACGCATCGTCCTCGCAATCTTCGACCATGAGGACACGGAGAATGGGAGCCATGGCGGTTTACCTCCCTGAGGGCTGTTCATTGAGAAGAAGCCAGTACAGCCCCAACTGCCGGACAGCCCCGAGGAACTCGGCAAAGTTGACGGGTTTGCGCACATAACTGTTGCAACCCAGGCTGTAGCTGTCGATCAGGTCCTGTTCCTCGCGCGAGGATGTCAGGATCACCACCGGCAGGAATCGCGTGCGCTCGTCGCCGCGAATGCGCCGCAGCACCTCCAGGCCGTCCACCTTCGGCAACTTCAGGTCGAGCAGTATCACCGCCGGGTCGATACTGCCGCCCTGCCCGTCAGGCCCGAACAGCAGGTCAAGTGCCTCGACGCCATCGCGGGCGACGGTGATGGCGTTGGAAATATGATTCTGCTCGAAAGCGAGCAGCGTCAGCTCTTCATCGTCCGGATTGTCCTCGACGAGGAGAATGGTCTTGGCGTTCATGATTCGGCCCGTCCGAGGGAAAACTGGAAAGTAGCGCCCTTGCCCAACTCGGCGTAGGCGCGGATATATCCACCATGGCGATTGACGATGCGCAGGACCGTGGCGAGGCCTATGCCGGTACCGGGGAATTCCGCCTCACGGTGCAGGCGCTGGAAGGCGCCGAACAGCTTGTTTACATAACGCATGTCGAAACCGGCGCCATTGTCACCGATGACGAAGGCTGGAGTATCGCCCTCATCGGCAAGCGCAGTGAAAGCGATATGGGCATCCGGCGTATTCGAGGTGAACTTCCAGGCGTTGCCCAGCAGGTTTTCCAGCATCACGCGCAACAGCCGTATATCGCCCTCGGCATACAAGCCGTCCTCGATGGACACCTCCACCCGGCGCTCGGGCGCCGCCTCCCGAAGATCGGCGATGACCTCCCGCGCCAACATGCTCAGGTCGACCCTCTGCCGACGCATCTCGTCACGGGAAACGCGGGACAATTTGAGCAGGTCGTCGATCAGATCGCCCATGCGCTGGGTGGCGGCCTGGACCCGCCCCAGGTAATTGCGCGCCTTCTCGTCGAGGCTGGCGGCATAGTTATTGGCGAGAATCTCGGAAAATCCGGCAATGCCGCGCAAGGGTGCGCGCAGGTCATGGGAAACCGCATGACAGAAAGAGTCCAGCTCCTGATTGATGGCCCGCAGCTCCGCCGTACGCTCGCCCACCCGCCGTTCGAGCTCGGTGTTGAAGGCCTGCAGCCTGGCCTGGGCCTGCTCCCGCTCGGTGATATCGTTGAGTACAAGGGTATGCACCTCGCGCGCCTCCTGCATGAAAGTCACCAGCCGCAGCTCGGCATCGAAAGCGCCCTGGGCACCGACGAAGCGAAAAGTGCCAGTTCCCGTGGTAGCCAGGATAGCGGCCCAGTCGGCAGGCCCCTCGGGAGTGAGGACCGCGTCGCCCACCGGCCTTTCCAGCACCTCGTCCCGCGAATGGCCGAACAGTCGCTCGGCCGCGGCATTCCACTCGATGACATGCAAGCTGGTATCCAGACTGAAGATCGCCGCGGAAGTGAAATCGAACATCGCCCCTTTCAAGGCCAGCGATGCCAGGCGCTGCTCCCTGGCCAGCGCTTCCTGGTGCATGCCCCGGGCCATGCGATCGAGCGCCTCGCCCAGCAGTTGGGTCTCGCGGAACCCTTCCACACTGGCCTTCCCCGCCGCCAGCGCGCCGTCCCGGCACAGCCCGAGCCGCGCCACACGCCGCTCCAGCTCCCGCAATGGCCTGCCGAAACGGCGCGCTACCCGAACGGAAACCAGCACCAGCAACAGCGCAATGGTCGCGCCCATGGCCAATACCTGGAACAACTGGCGCTGCAGCGGGGCTTCGATCAAAGGCGCGGCATGCGACACGACGACCAGCCATGGCACCCCGCCCTGCAGCTCCATACGGCGGGCCGCGACCCAGCGCCGCTCGCCATCCAGCACCAGCCGGTCGACGAAGGTATCGCCGGGGAAATCCAGCAATGTCGCCAGTTCCGCAGGCAGTGGCAATGGCTGCCGCCCGACCTCGGGAGCGCCGATCAGCCGAGGCGTCGTCCCCAGCTCGATGATATGCAGGCGGGTCGCGTACTCGTCGGCGAGAGCGCCCAGGAAGCCGTTCAGGGCCGGGATGTCGAAGTCGCTATCGAGCACCGCGAGCAACCCGCCGGCCTCGTCATGCAATGCCTTCACATAGCTGAACCCCCAGAGCGGCTGGCTATCCCCGCCATGCACGACCCAGGGATAGACACGCATCCAGGTACCTTCGGCAGTACTGTTCAACGCCGCCTGATAGAAGGGCCGGCGACGCGGATCGTAACCATCGTGGGGGGATGCGTCGCGGAGCACGAAGCCTTGCTCCATCAGCGCAAAGGTCCGGACGTTCGGGTCCCGGGGCCGGGCCCCGGGAAACAGCCAGAGGAGCACTTCGCCCGTGGCGGTCCGCTCCAGGTTCCCATACTCGCCATGCTCGGGCAGAACGATACCGAGGTAGCTCAACTCTGGCCGCTGCTCGAAGGCGGCCAGAGCGCTCTCCAGCATCGGTTGCAGGCTATCGCCGCTGGCGGGGGTCGCCCGCACGATACGCTCGACCGACGCCACGGTCATTTCCGCCGCCCTGAGCAATATCCGCAGGCGCCCCAGTGTCTTGTTCAGTGTCTCGCCGACTTCCTGGCGGGCCGCCTCTTCGGTACTCGCGCTTCCCTGCCAGAACATGGCCACGAGCAGCGCCGATCCAAGAACGATGAGCAAGCCGACGACACTGGAAACCAGCGCCCTGGTGAACGAAGGCGCCAACCGCTCCCCGGTATCCGTTGCCTGGACAATTCTCTCGCTCGCCATCGAATCCTGCTCCGGCAGCTGCACCCCGCCTGATCGCTATACGACCCCCCAGCTCGCGTAGATTGGAAGCATTTCTCCCGCAGATCAAGCCGCTCCATGCCCCACTGGATTCAGCCAGAGCCATGACCACACCAGGACGGGCCGGCAGCACTCGCAAAAGGTAGGCGCAAAGATCCGCGCTAGACGCCTCGCGCCACCCGTGGAGGCGCGGCCGTTGCAGGGAACCACCGGGAGCAGGCACGGCCTGGAGCTGGGCCTGAAGCCCGCAGCCGCCGTTGAAGGCTCAGCGCCAGGGCAGGATGGGAATGGCCGTCACCGCATTCTGCGGACTGCCCTCGATGACACGATCGCTATAGGCCAGGTAGACAAGGGTATTGCGCGCCTTGTCGTGGAAACGTACCACCTGCATGGTCTTGAAGATCAGCGAGGTGCGCTCCTTGAATACCTCCTCACCCTCTTTCAGCGGCTCCTTGAAGCGTATCGGCCCGACTTGCCGGCAGGCGACGGAAACCTCGGCACGATCCTCGGCAAGGCCGACGCCACCCTTTATGCCCCCGGTCTTCGCTCGCGACAGATAACAGGTGACCCCCTCGACCTTGGGGTCATCGAAAGCCTCGACAACGATCTTGTCGTTCGGCCCCACCCACTTGAACACGGTGGAAACCTCGCCGATGCGTTCGGCCCAGGCCCCCTGGGCAACGCCCAGAGCAAGCAGCAAACCCGGCAGATAGCGTCCCATACCCACCTCAGACGATGACCATATTGTCACGATGAATCAGTTCCGGGTCATCGACATAACCCAGCAGGCTTTCGATCTCGTCGGAGGAATGGCCACTGATACGGCGAGCCTCGGCAGCGCTGTAGTTGACCAGGCCATGCGCGACTTCGACACCGTCCAGGCCGACACAGACCACCATCTCGCCGCGCCGGAACGAGCCTTCGACCGCCTTGACCCCCACCGCCAGCAGGCTGCGATGCCCCTGCCTGAGAGCGTTCACCGCCCCGGCATCCAGCACCAGGGTGCCGCGAGTCTGCAAGTGACCGGCCAGCCACTGCTTGCGCGCCGCATGCCGGCCACGCTCGGGAGCCAGCAGCGTACCCAGTCGCTCACCACCCTTGAGCCGCGCCAGCACCTGCTCGATACGCCCACCGACGATCACCGTATGCGCCCCCGAACGCGCCGCCAGGCGCGCCGCCCGCAGCTTGGTCTGCATCCCGCCACGGCCCAGCGCCCCGCCGGTACCGCCGGCAACCGCATCGAGCGCCGGATCATCGGCACGCGCCTCACTGATCAGGGTCGCCCCCGGATTATGCCGGGGGTCGGCATCGAACATGCCGTCGCGGTCGGTCAGGATGACCAGCAGATCGGCCTCCACCAGGTTGGCCACCAGCGCCGCCAGCGTATCGTTGTCACCGAAACGGATTTCATCGGTCGCCACGGTATCGTTCTCGTTGATCACCGGCACCACCCCCAGATCGACCAGGGTACGCAGGGTGCTGCGGGCATTGAGATAGCGCTTGCGATCCGACAGGTCATCGTGGGTCAGCAGAATCTGTGCGGTCTGCTGCGCGCAACGGGCGAAACTGGCCTCCCAGGCCTGCACCAACCCCATCTGCCCGACCGCCGCGGCAGCCTGCAGCTCGTGCACCGCTTTCGGGCGCTCGGCCCAGCCGAGCCGACTCATGCCAGCGGCCACGGCCCCGGAAGAAACCAATACCAGCTCGACACCGGCAGCGCGCAACGCCACCATCTGCTCGACCCACACGGCCATGGCGGCCTGATCCAGGCCACGCCCATCCGCCGTCAGCAAGGCGCTGCCGATCTTCACCACCCAGCGCCGCGCACCACTCACCTTGTCCCGCATCGCCCCTGCCTTATCTCCGGCAAATCATCGAACGGACCACTCGGAACCCACTCACCATCCGCCGTGCATCAGCTCTGTCGCGTTGAAAACAGGGCTCTAGCTCGCGGGATCGTGAACAGGCTCTCAGGCCCACCCTCGACGCAACACACGAAAACCTCAGCGGACGTAGAAAATCTCCGCGCCGCCCTCATCATCATCGTCATCGAAATCATCGTCGTCGTCATCGGCCTCGCCCACCGCCTTGAGCCCCGAACGCCGCAGCGCGCGCTGGTCATCGAGCGCCTGCAGGCGTGCCCGCGCCTCGCCCTCGATCTGCCGGTCGAGTTCGGCCAGGGCCTCGGCATAGGCCACATCTTCCGCCAGGCGCTCCTGGCGCTCATCCAGATAGCGCATGATGGCCTGGCTCAGCGCCTCGGTACCCTCGCTCTCCAGCGCGGAGATCACGAACACCGGCCCCGTCCACTGCAAGCGCTCGACCACCTGGCGGAGACGCTCCTCGCGCTCGTCATCGAGCATCTGGTCCGCCTTGTTCAGCACCAGCCAGCGCTCACGCTGGGCCAGTGCCGGGCTGAATTTCTCCAGCTCGCGCAGAATCACTTCGGCCGCATCGGCCGGGTCACTGCCATCCAGCGGCGCCATGTCCACCAGGTGCAACAGCAGCCGCGTGCGCGCCAGGTGCTTGAGGAAGCGAATGCCCAGGCCGGCGCCTTCGGCGGCGCCTTCGATCAGCCCCGGGATGTCGGCGACGACGAAGCTCTTGTAGCGCCCGACACTGACCACTCCCAGGTTCGGCACCAGCGTGGTGAAGGGATAGTCCGCCACCTTGGGCTTGGCCGCCGACACCGAACGGATAAAGGTGCTCTTGCCGGCATTCGGCAAACCCAGCAGGCCGACATCGGCCAGCACCTTCAACTCCAGCTTCAGGTCCCGCGCATCGCCCGGCTTGCCCGGCGTGGTCTGGCGCGGCGCGCGGTTGGTACTGGATTTGAAGCGGGTATTGCCCAGTCCATGCCAGCCGCCCTGGGCAACCAGCAAGCGCTGCCCGGCAACCGTCAGGTCGCCGATCACTTCCTGGGTCGCGGCATCGATCACCGTGGTGCCGACCGGCACCGGCAGCAGCAGGTCGTCGCCCTTGGCGCCGGTACAATCGGTGCTGCCGCCTTTCTCGCCGTTACGCGCCATGAACCTGCGGGTATAACGGTAATCGACCAGTGTATTGAGGTTCTCATCGGCGATCAGATACACCGAGCCACCGTCGCCGCCATCGCCGCCATTGGGGCCGCCCTTCTCGATGAACTTCTCGCGCCGGAAGCTCATCATGCCGTTACCGCCATCACCGGCCTTTACAAAAATGGATACTTCATCGACGAATTTCATGGAGAACGCCTCCCGCGGCAATGCGGGTCGAGAAACAGGAATATAAGGGCCTTGCAAAACCCCTCGCAGCCGCCGGGCTGCCGGCACCACTATTAAAGAAGTGGCGAGCCGTTTTGCAAGAACCTCACAGGATACGGAAACAGGAAGTGGCCGGGAGCCATTCTTGAAGTCATCCAGAGACGGCCCGAAGGGTTGCCGCCATGGATGGCGGCCAAACAAAAAAGCCCCGTCGCATGACGGGGCTTCTCGAGCAACACCGCGATCAGGCCGCGACGACGCTCACATAACGACGACCGAAGGCGCCCTTGACTTCGAACTTGACCACGCCTTCCACTTTCGCGAACAGGGTGTGATCCTTGCCGATGCCAACGCCAACACCGGCGTGGAACTGGGTGCCACGCTGACGCACGATGATGTTGCCGGCCTTGATGGCCTGGCCACCGAACAGTTTCACGCCAAGGCGTTTACTTTCGGAGTCGCGGCCGTTGCGGGTGGAACCGCCAGCTTTTTTGTGTGCCATGAGTTCAATACTCCTGTTGGGGGATTCAGGCCTGGATCAGCCCTGAATACCGGTGATTTTGACCTCAGTGAACCACTGGCGGTGGCCCTGACGCTTCATGTGGTGCTTGCGGCGGCGGAACTTGATGATGGTCACTTTGTCGTGACGGCCCTGGGCAACCACCTCAGCGGTAACCTTGGCACCATCTACGACCGGAGCGCCGATCTTCACGTCTTCGCCGTTGCCGACCAGCAGGACGCGGTCGAAGGTGACGGCGTCGCCGGTAGCGGCTTCGAGTTTCTCGATTTTCAGGTATTCGCCTTCGGCAACTTTATATTGCTTGCCGCCGGTTACGATGACTGCGTACATCTGTGTATCTCCGTTGATCCTGCTCACCCAGCGCTTTGTAAGAATGATTGGTGGCTGGCATGGCTGCGTGGTGCCGGGAGAGGCGCCAGTGCAATTGCGTAAGGCAGGGAAATGCCCAGTAAAAGTTCAGGGTCCGCGATTGTACGCGTGACAATTGCAAGCTTCAAGCTGAAAACAACATACCGGCAGGGCGAGCGGACCACTCCATTATCCAGCGGCCAGGCACTTCGATAAAAGCGCTGAAGGCTGGAGCGCTCTTCGCCCCACGGCGCACGCGGCGCCATCGCCTGGACATGCCGACCGGCGTTCCGCCGCCCGCGCCGAACAGCCCGCCCCCTCGCATGGCAGAGTG
>NZ_QJUO01000037.1 GCF_004327335.1 Stutzerimonas kirkiae
ACTACCGACTGGCGCAGACGCCGAGGGTCTGGCGGGCGCTGGACGAATGGCTGCGGCATCGGCTGCGGGCAATCCAGCTCAAGCAATGGAAGCGAGGCAAGACCCAATTCCGGGAATTGCGTGCACAAGGGAGCAGGCGTAGCCGTGGCGCGCCGGGTGGCGGCCAACAGCGGATGCTGGTGGCGCAACAGCGGCAAGCAGCTCAACAGCGTGCTGAACCTGGCCTGGTTCGCCCGCTTGGGACTGCCCCGGCTCTCATGATCTCAATCTCTCGAACCGCCCGGTGCGGACCCGCATGCCGGGTGGTGTGGCAGGGGCGCAGTCCATGAGGACTGTCCCCTATGCCGATGGTGCACTTATTTATGCGCCACCACATGCGCCGCCACTTTTCGCGGCTCTTTGGGTCGTCGTGCGGTGGCCCCTGGGATTTCTCCTGGAAATTTTCCATGCCTGATATTGGCGTAGGCCCGGCTTGCGGGCTGTCGCCAATGTGATGGGCTGAAAGTTCGTTTTGGAATTTCCGAGTCCATGGCGATTGTGTGCGACAGCGTGTCGCGTCGGCCAAGGCCCCGATTTACGCGGTTTCCAGCGTTTCGTCTGTGCTTATCACCTTGTCTTTATGGGGGCATTTCTTTACCATTTGGCGAATTTTTAGCGGCCTGATTCAAGTAGTAGATGCCTGCCCCGGCAGGTCATAAGAAAAGCTGATGGGAGACGACTGAATGAGCAATGACGGCGTGAATGCTGGCCGGCGTCGCTTCCTCGTAGCCGCCACTTCGGTGGTGGGTGCGGCAGGAGCGGCGGGTGCCGCGATCCCGTTCGTGGGATCGTGGTTCCCGAGTGCCAAGGCCAAGGCAGCCGGTGCACCGGTGAAGGTAAATATCAGCAAGATAGAGCCGGGGCAGCAGATGGTGGCCGAGTGGCGTGGCCAGCCTGTGTTTATCGTGCGTCGTACCGAAGAGATTCTCGCGAATCTGGAGAAGGTCGCAGCGCAGGTGGCTGACCCCGAGTCCAAGGCTTCGGTTCAGCCTGTCTATGTCGACCCGAAACTCCGCTCCATCAAGCCGGAACTGCTGATTGTGGTCGGTCTCTGTACCCATCTGGGTTGCGCGCCTTCCTTCCGTCCGGAAGTGGCCGCCGCCGATCTGGGCGCCGACTGGGTCGGAGGTTATTTCTGCCCTTGCCACGGTTCGAAATACGACATGGCCGGACGTGTCTACAAGGCGCAGCCCGCGCCCTTGAACCTGCCGGTACCCCCGCACTCGTACGAGACGGATGATGTGATCATCATCGGTGTGGACCAGGAGAACGCCTGATGAGCAAGTTCATGGAATGGGTCGATGCCCGCTTCCCCGCGACCAAGATGTGGGAAGACCACCTCGCCAAGTATTACGCGCCCAAGAATTTCAACTTCCTCTATTTCTTCGGTTCCCTGGCACTGCTGGTCCTGGTCAACCAGATCATCACCGGTGTCTGGCTGACGATGAGCTTCGAGCCGTCCGCCGAAGGCGCCTTCGCCTCCGTCGAATACATCATGCGTGATGTCGAGTACGGCTGGATCCTGCGCTACCTGCACTCCACAGGCGCTTCGGCGTTCTTCGTGGTGGTCTACCTGCACATGTTCCGTGGCCTGCTCTACGGTTCCTACCAGAAGCCGCGCGAGCTGGTGTGGATCTTCGGCATGATGATCTACCTGGCGCTGATGGCCGAAGCCTTCATGGGCTACCTGCTGCCCTGGGGCCAGATGTCCTATTGGGGTGCCCAGGTGATCATCTCGCTGTTCGGCGCCATCCCGGTGATCGGCAATGACCTGACCGAGTGGATCCGTGGTGACTACCTGATCTCCGGTATCACCCTGAACCGCTTCTTCGCCCTGCACGTGATCGCGCTGCCGATCGTCATTCTCGGCCTGGTGGTGCTGCACATCCTGGCGCTGCATGAAGTCGGCTCGAACAACCCGAAAGGTGTCGACATCAAGAAGCTGAAGGACGAGAACGGCATTCCGCTGGACGGTATCCCGTTCCACCCCTACTACACGGTGAAAGACATCGTCGGCGTGGTGGTGTTCCTGTTCGTCTTCTGTGCCGTGGTGTTCTTCTTCCCGGAAATGGGTGGTTACTTCCTGGAAAAACCGAACTTCGAGGCGGCCAACGCGCTCAAGACGCCTGAACATATCGCGCCGGTCTGGTACTTCACGCCGTTCTACGCGATCCTGCGCGCCGTCCCGGACAAGCTGCTGGGCGTTATCGCCATGGGCGCCGCCATCGCCGTGCTGTTCGTGCTGCCCTGGCTCGACCGCAGCCCGGTCAAGGCCATGCGCTACAAGGGCTGGCTGAGCAAGATCTGGCTGCTGGTGTTCTGTGTTTCCTTCGTGATCCTCGGGGTGCTGGGCGTGCTGTCGCCGACACCGGGTCGTACGCTGCTGTCGCAGATCTGCACGGCGCTGTATTTCGCGTACTTCATCTTCATGCCGTTCTATACCCGCATGGAGAAGACCAAACCGGTTCCGGAAAGGGTGGACGGCTGATGAAAAAGCAATTCGCTGCATTGATTCTTGCAATATTGCCGGCATTCACCTTTGCCGCCGGCCCGTCGGTCGCGCTGGACAAGGTCGATATCGACCTGAGGGACAAGGCCGCCCTGCAGGATGGCCTGCAAACCTTCGCCAACTACTGCATGGGTTGCCACAGTGCCCAGTACCAGCGCTACGAGCGCGTGGCCAACGACCTGGATATCCCCGAGGACGTGATGTTGGAGAACATCGTGTTCAGCGAGGAAGCCAAGATCGGCGACCATATGAAGATCGGCATGCGTGTCGATGACGCCAAGGCCTGGTTCGGCGCGGCGCCGCCTGATCTGACGCTGGTCGCCCGGGTGCGTGGCAATGACTGGCTGTATTCCTACCTGCGCAGCTTCTACGAGGACCCGGCGCGGCCTTACGGGGTCAACAACACGGTCTTCCCGAACGTCGGCATGCCGCATGTGCTGGCGCAACTGCAGGGGCGCCAGGTCATCCCGGCACACCTTGGCGAAGGCGAGAGCGTCGACTGCAAGCAGGTGCAGGTGGTGGAGAATGGCCGCAAGCAGTTCGATCCGCTGACCGGTACGCCGATCACCCACGAAGACTGCAACCAGTTGACCGTGGTGGCCGGAACCGGCTCCCTGAATACGGCGGAGTACGACGAGAAAGTGAAGAACCTGGTCGCCTTCCTCGCCTATTCGGCCAACCCGGTCAAGCTGGAGAGCCAGCGCATCGGTACCTATGTGCTGTTGTTCCTGGCCGTGTTCTTCGTGTTCGCCTATCTGCTCAAGCGCGAATACTGGAAAGACGTGCACTGACAACTACTGCATAATCCGCGTTACAGCGCACGCGCCCTCATGGGCGCGTGCGTTTTTCTGCTTCTGCCGAATTCGAAAAAGAGGAAGGCCCATGGCCGTCGTCAACCGCCTGGACTGCTATTCCGACCCCCTCGATCATTATTCTCACCGTGTGCGCCTGGTGCTCGCGGAGAAGGGGGTCGATGTCGAGATCATCGATGTCGGGCCGGGGCAGTGTCCGATCGCTCTGGCCGAGGCCAATCCCTATGCGGGGCTGCCGACGCTGGTGGGGCGGGACCTGGCGTTGTTCGATTCGCAGGTGATCATGGAGTATCTGGAGGAGCGCTATCCGCATCCGGCGCTATTGCCGGCCTATCCGCAGGAGAAGGCCAAAAGCCGGCTGCTGATCCACCGGATACAGCGTGACTGGTGTGTGCTGGTCGACCGCATCCTGGCGCGCGATACCGATGAGGCGCGACGCGTACTGGCGCGCAAGGAATTGCGCGAAAGCCTGAGCGGGGTGTCGCCGGTGTTCGCCCAGTGGCCATACTTCTTCAGCAACGAGCTGAGCCTGGTGGATTGCTGCCTGCTGCCGATCCTCTGGCGTCTGCCGGTGCTGGGCGTCGAGTTGCCACGGCCGGCACGTCCCTTGCTCGATTACATGGAGCGAAACTTTACCCGGCCGACTTTCCAGGCCAGTCTTTCCGCCGCCGAGCGCGATATGCGCCAAGAGAGGCTCTGCTCATGACATCCAGCCGTCCCTATCTCCTCCGTGCCCTGTATGAGTGGCTGGTCGACAACAGTTGCACGCCGCACCTGCTGGTGGACGCCGAGTTCAACGGGGTGCGGGTGCCGGCCGGTTTCGCCCAGGACGGCCAGATCGTGCTGAACGTATCGCCCCAGGCGACTCGCCATATGCATATGGATAACGCGGCCGTCAGCTTCGAGGCGCGTTTCGGTGGGGTGCCCCAGCAACTGCATGTGCCGGTCGCCGCGATCCTGGCGATCTATGCCAGGGAAAACGGCCAGGGCATGGTGTTCGAGGTGGAAGAAGAGCCCGAGCCGACCCCGCCGGAAGACACGACTCCCGAGCCGCCGACCACGGCGAAGCCGGCCGGGCGGCCGAGTCTGAAGGTGGTCAAATAGGGCAGCTTGCAGCTTATGGCCTGATCTCTATCAGCGTGCGGTTTGGCACCAGCCGCCAGACCTCGCGCATATCGGCGTTCTTCAGGGCGATGCAGCCGTCGGTCCAGTCGAGGGTATGGAAGAACCACTCGGGGAATTCATCGTCGACCGGTGTGCCGTGCAGCATGATCATGCCGCCCGGGTTCACGCCGGCCGCGCGGGCCCTGGCGGCGTCATGGGTGTTGGGGTAGGAGATGTGCATGGCCAGGTTGTACTTCTCGCTGCGCTTGCGCCAGTCGATCCAGTAGATGCCTTCCGGGGTGCGCAGGTCGCCTTCTTCCAGCTTGGCGCCCATGGGGAGCTTGCCCAGGGATATGCGGTAGTGCCTGATGACCTGGCCCTGGCTGATCAGTTGCAGTTGCCGTTCGGACTTGAGTACCAGGATCTTCTCCACCCTCGGCTGCTGTGCCGAGGCGTGGAGGTTGGTGAGAATACCGCCCAGGCAGAAAAGGATCAGCAGCCAGCGCATCGATGAGTTTCCTGCTCGGGCCGTGGCCCACTTGGTGAGGGAGGCATTCTAATCCGATTCCTCCGGGCTATTTCAATTGCGCCTCGGCCAGGGTCGGCACGCGTGGGATACGCGATGCATCCCAGTGTTCGATGCCCCAGGCCATCAGTTCCGCACGGCCTGCCCCGTGCAGTTCCCGGGGTGGTCGCTGGCCCAGTGCCCGCAGGGCGCGCAGCAGCAACGACGGCGCCTGTTCGGCGTCCAGGGGAGGGGAGCGGTAGGACTTGCCGAGCTTGTGCCCGTCCGGCTGGATGACCAGGGGAACATGCAGGTAGCGCGGGTGCGGCAGGCCCAGCAGTTCCTGCAGGTAGAGCTGCCTGGGCGTCGAGTCGAGCAGGTCGGCGCCACGCACCACGTCGGTCATGCCCTGCCAGGCATCATCCAGCACCACGGCCAACTGATAGGCGAACAGGCCATCGCGGCGCCGGATCACGAAGTCGCCGACATCCCGCGCCAGTTGCTGGCTGAAGCGGCCCTGGACACGGTCCTCGAAGGCATATTCCAGTTTTGGTACCCGCAGGCGTATGGCTGCATCCCTGTCGGGTTTTTGCGCATCGCGGCAGAATCCCGGATAGATCGGCCATGGCGCAAGGCGCTTGCGCGAACAGTCGCAGGGGTAGGCAAGGCCCTGCATGAGCAGGCTCTGTACGGTGTGCCGGTAGGCTTCGGTGCGTTCGCTCTGGCGCAGCAGCGCAGCGTCCCACTCGAAGCCATAGGCTTCCAGGGTGGACAGGATCGCTGCCTGGGCTCCCGGCACTTCGCGTGGTGGGTCGAGGTCTTCCATGCGCAGCAGCCAGCGGCCGTTGGCGGCGCGTGCATCCAGGTAGGAGGCCAGGGCGGCCATCAGCGAGCCGAAATGCAGGTAGCCACTGGGGGTCGGGGCGAATCGGCCGGTATAGCCGGAAAAGGTAGGCATGGCGGGGCTGGCCTCGGAAGACGGCTGTCCGCGAGGGAAAAGAAAGCCACTCATCCCCGTTACCGCAGGGATGAGCGGGGGCACCCTTTATGAGCCGATCTGCTTTTCCTTGATCTCGGCCAGGGTCTTGCAGTCGATGCACAGGGTTGCGGTCGGGCGCGCTTCGAGGCGGCGGATACCGATCTCCACGCCACAGGATTCGCACCAGCCGTATTCGTTTTCTTCGATCAACTGCAGTGTCTCGTCGATCTTCTTGATCAGCTTGCGCTCACGGTCGCGGGCACGCAGTTCCAGGCTGAATTCCTCTTCCTGGCTGGCGCGGTCCGCCGGGTCGGGGAAGTTGGCCGCTTCGTCCTGCATGTGATGCACGGTACGGTCGACTTCCTCCATCAACTCCAGCTTCCACTTGGTGAGGATGCCGGTGAAATGGGCGCGCATCCGCTCGCTCATGTATTCCTCGCCCTTGGATTCCTTGTAGGGTTCGAAGGCGCGAATCAGTTGACTGCTCGATTGTGTCTTTTCATTAATGGGCATGGATGAACGCCTCTCGCTATGTCCATTGCGCAGGTCGGTGGTCCCTGCCGGCACGGGCCGGCCCTGCGGCTGCAAGCGGGCGAACTTACCAGATCGCACCGGGCCGCGCTACTCCCGAGTGTCGCAGTGGCTGCAGGCTGGTCGGGACCTTGGTTAGAATCGCTGTTCCGCTTCGCTCAGGAAGGTCCGATGACCTCGTCTTACAGTGCACGTAGCCGTGCGATAGAACCCTTTCATGTCATGGCCCTGCTGGCGCGCGCCAACCAGTTGCAGGCCCGCGGGCATGACGTCATCCACCTGGAGATCGGCGAGCCGGATTTCACCACCGCCGCGCCCATCGTGGCCGCCGGGCAGACGGCGCTGGCGGCTGGCCATACCCGTTACACCTCCGCCAGGGGATTGCCACAGTTGCGTGAAGCGATCGCCGGGTTCTACGCACAGCGCTACGGACTTTCCATTGACCCCGAACGCGTGCTGATTACTCCCGGCGGTTCCGGCGCATTGTTGCTGGCCAGCAGCCTGCTGGTCGATCCCGGCCGACACTGGCTGCTGGCCGACCCCGGTTACCCCTGCAACCGGCACTTTCTACGTCTGGTCGAGGCCAGCGCGCAATTGGTGCCGGTCGGCCCGGAAGTCCGCTATCAATTGACCGAGGAGTTGCTGGAGCGCCACTGGAATGCCGATACGGTGGGGGCGCTGGTGGCGTCCCCGGCCAACCCCACCGGGACGCTGCTGGAGCGCCAGGAGCTGGCCGGGCTGGCGCGCGGGGCCAGGGCCCATGGCGGGCACCTGGTGGTCGACGAGATCTATCATGGCCTGACCTATGGCGTGGATGCCGCCAGTGTGCTGGAGGTGGACGACGAAGCTTTCGTACTGAACAGTTTTTCCAAGTATTTCGGCATGACCGGCTGGCGCCTGGGTTGGCTGGTGGCGCCGCCGGATGCGCTGCCGGAGTTGGAGAAGCTGGCGCAGAATCTCTATATCAGCGCGCCGAGCATGGCCCAGTACGCGGCGCTGGCCTGTTTCGAGCCGGCCACGCTGGAAATCCTCGAGGCGCGGCGGGCCGAGTTCGCCAGGCGGCGGAATTTCCTGCTGCCAGCCCTGCGCGAGCTGGGCTTCGGTATTGCGGTCGAGCCGCAGGGTGCCTTTTATCTGTATGCCGATATCAGTGCCTTTGCCGACGATGCCTATGCCTTCTGCCAGTACATGCTGGAGAGTCAGTATGTAGCGATCACGCCAGGCATCGATTTCGGCCATTACCGGGCGCGGCAGCATGTGCGTTTCGCCTATACCCAGGACCTTCCGGTGTTGCAGCGCGCGCTGGAGCGGATCGCCAGGGGACTGCGGGAGTGGCAGGGCTGATGCGCTTTCCCATCCCGTTGCAACAGGCTGTGCTGGTACGGCGCTACAAGCGCTTCCTCGCCGATATCGTCACCGATGCCGGCGAGGCCCTGTGTATCCACTGCCCGAATACCGGCTCGATGCTCAATTGCCAGGGCGAGGGCGCGCGCCTGTGGTTCAGCCGCAGCGATGATCCCAGGCGCAAGCTGCCCGGCACCTGGGAGCTGGTGGAAACGCCCCAGGGGCGCCTGGCCTGTATCAACACCGCGCGGGCCAACGCCCTGGTGGAGGAGGCCCTGCAGGATGGCGTGATCGTGGAGCTGGCGGGATTTACCCGGTTGCGCCGCGAGGTGCGCTACGGGCAGGAGAACAGCCGCGTCGATTTCCTGCTGGAATATCCCCGGGGGCCGGCCTACGTCGAGGTCAAGAGCGTGACGCTGGGCTTCGATGGCAGTGCGGTAGCCGCTTTCCCCGATGCCGTCACGGCCCGTGGGGCGCGCCACTTGCGCGAGCTGGCGACGCTGGCTCGCCAGGGCGTGCGCGCGGTGCTGCTGTATTGCGTCAACCTGACGGGGATCGAGGCGGTACGGCCCGCCAGGGAGATCGATGCGGCCTATGCGGCGGCCCTGGACGAAGCGCGGGCCAGTGGTGTCGAAATCCTGGCCTACGCTGCGGATATCAGTCCGGAGGAGATGCGCCTGGTGCGACGGATTCCGCTGCAAGGTTGATGGCGGCAGGCAAAAGCGGAGAAGAAAAAGTTTGACAGGGGTTTGGCCCCGCCTTTCACGCTGATGAGCCTGATGAGCCTGATGAGCCTGATGAGCCTGATGAGCCTGATGAGCCTTGAGGCTTGCAGCCTATGGCCGCTTGTCCTCCGTTACCTCGAAATGCAGTACGCCGATGACCTGCCCGGCGTCGGTCAGTACCCGCACGCGCCATTGCCCGACCGCCTTGGGCGGGAAGTTGCGTTTGTGGCTCCAGGCCCGGTAACCGGTCTTGATGCCGCCGTCGATCTCCAGCGCGATACGGTCGATGGGGCGGCCATCCAGCGACCATTCGTGGTAGATGCGTTCCTTGAGGCCGCGTGGCGCACTGATGGCGGTGTAGGCGTACAGGCCGTTGCGTTGCAGGCGGGCGCTGTCGAGGCGCTGGATGCTCTGGCCGGGGCGGCGCTGGCGGGTGTCCAGGCTGTCGGTGACCTGCATGTCGGTCATCCACAGGGTCGCAGGCGGTACCCAGCTTCTCAGTTCCCAGCCCGTCAGGCCGACCAGCGTGGCGATGGCGATGATCGCCAGCAGCCGCTTGCGCCCCCAGTGCGGGAACAGGCCGCTGAAGCTTGGCAGGGCGAAGAGCACGGCGATGGCCAGTGCCCACTGGTAACTCTGGGTGGTCGAGAGGTGCAGGATCAGCGGCAGCGCCGTCAGCAACACGGCGAATAGCGTCAGGGCGTGGAAGGCCAGGTATATCCAGCGCCTGGGGGCCAGCCAGCGGTAGTAGAGCGGGTCGATCAGGGCCGCCAGCGCCGCCGCGCCGAGTAGCCCGGTGAACAGCGCCTGGCTGCTGTTCCAGGCGGTGGTGACGAAAAAGAACGGCAGCACGAAGAACAGGCTTTCCTGGTGCACCATCTGCGTGGCGTAGCGCAGCAAGGGTTGTGGCAGTTGCCAGCCCAGCCAGCGCTTCAACGCATCGCGCAGGCTGTTCTCCAGCATCAGCCACAGCCAGCTCACCAGCATGACGAGGGCGATCATCCGTGCCAGCCCGGCCTGGCGCTCGACCAGTATGAAACTGGCCAGGCCGGAGAGAAAGCCGAGCAAGGCCACGGTACCGGGGTAGCGGCGTACCACCGTTGCGATCAGGGCGATCAGCCGGGCCAATTGGCTTTTCCAGGTCATGGTCGGGCAGCGTTGGCTCAGGCTTCGCTGCGCTTGCCCCAGCGCGTGTCGGCGCTGGGTTGCCAGGCGCTCATCAGCTCCAGCAGTTCGAGTGGCGACTCGCTGCGCTGCAGCATGGCGCGTTGTTCCTGGCGGACGAATCGCTCGTCCACCAGATGGTCGAGGAAATGGCTGAGCTTGCTGTAGAAGCCGTGCACATCCAGCAGCCCCATGGGCTTGCTGTGGTAGCCCAGTTGGCCCCAGGTCCAGACCTCGAACAGCTCTTCCAGGGTACCGAGGCCGCCGGGCAGGGCGATGAAGCCTTCCGCCAGTTCTGCCATGCGCGCCTTGCGTGCGTGCATGCCGTCGACCACTTCCAGGCGTGTCAGGCCTTCATGGCCGATTTCCGAGTTCTTCAGGCTTTGCGGGATGATGCCGATGACTTCGCCCCCCGCCGCCATGCAGGCGTCGGCCACGACACCCATCAGGCCGACGGCGCCACCACCGTAGATCAGTCGGATATGATTGGCGGCGAATATCCGCCCCAGTTCACTGGCGGCGGCCTGGTAGGCGGGGTTGGCGCCGGTGTTGGCGCCGCAGAACACACAGATGGAACGCAAGGGCATTACAGGCTCCGTAGTAGGGGGTAGGCAACGGCGTACAGCGGCGCAAAGCTGGAGGCCATAAGCGGGAAGCTGGATTTTCCGACGCGCACACCCGAGCGCCATCCGGCATGCTCTGCTTGAAGCTTGAAGCAGCTTTTATGGCCTCACGTCGGGCCGCAAGTATCCTCCGCTTGCGCCCCAGGGCCAAGCGCGGTTTTCCTGCAGGTCGCCGCTGGTGGCGCGGGCGTAAGTGGCCAACAGGTTTTCCAGCAGGAGTTGCAGTTTCATGGGCAGGCCTCCGCCAAGTGTCGATGGGCGGGATTTTCGGTCGGATTGGCCGCGATGGCTGTTTGAATCGATCAATGGCCCCGATAGCCGGGTGGCGGAGGGGATGTCCGGGGCAAAGCGCCGAAAAGAGCGCGGGAAGGCTCGAGGCTGGACGGAAGAGCGTGGCTACCGGTATTTTTCGTCCAGCTTTCCAGCCTCCAGCGCTTTTATCGCAGCCCCCTTCCGGAGAATAACGGTATAGCGCAATCGCCCGGATAGCCGGGTGATTCACTCGGCCTTTCTGGTCATTTTTTGTGCTATATTCCGCGCCCGTTTTTCAGCCTGCCCTGCGAGCACCCTGAGTCCACCATGCAAGCCGCCAAGCCACTGTTCGACTATCCCAAATACTGGGCCGAGTGTTTCGGCCCGGCCCCCTTCCTGCCGATGAGCCGGCAGGAAATGGACCAATTGGGCTGGGATTCCTGCGACATCATCATCGTCACCGGGGATGCCTACGTCGATCATCCATCCTTCGGCATGGCGATCATCGGCCGGTTGCTGGAAGCGCAGGGCTTTCGCGTCGGTATCGTTGCCCAGCCCGATTGGCGCAGCAAGGACGACTTCATGAAGCTGGGCGCGCCGAACCTGTTCTTCGGGGTGGCGGCGGGCAACATGGATTCGATGATCAACCGCTACACCGCCGACCGCAAGGCGCGTTCCGACGATGCCTACACGCCGGGCGGCCTTGCCGCCCGGCGGCCGGACCGAGCCAGCCTGGTCTACAGCCAGCGTTGCAAGGAGGCCTATAGCCAGGTGCCGGTGGTGCTGGGTGGCATCGAGGCGTCCTTGCGGCGGATCGCCCACTACGACTACTGGCAGGACAAGGTGCGGCGCTCGATCCTGATGGATGCCACCGCCGATATCCTGCTCTACGGCAACGCCGAGCGCGCCGTGGTGGAGATCGCCCAGCGGCTGGCATTCGGCGAGACGATCGACAGCATCACCGATATTCGCGGCACCGCCTTCGTGCGTCGCGATACGCCGGCTGGCTGGTTCGAGATCGACTCCTCGCGTATCGACCGGCCGGGCAAGGTCGACAAGATCATCAACCCTTACGTTAATACCCAGGACAGCGCCGCCTGCGCCATCGAACAGGCCAAGGGCGAGGCGCAGGACCCTGGCGAAGCCCGGGTGGTGCAACTGCTGGCGCACCCGCGCATGGAACGCGAGCGTACGGTGATCCGCCTGCCGTCGTTCGAGAAGGTGCGCAACGACGCGGTGCTCTACGCCCACGCCAACCGCGTGCTGCACCTGGAGACCAACCCGGGTAATGCCCGTGCCCTGGTGCAGCGGCATGGCGAGACGGATATCTGGCTCAACCCGCCGCCGATCCCCATGAGCACCGAGGAGATGGACTACGTCTTCGGCCTGCCCTATGCGCGCGTGCCGCATCCGGCCTACCGGGGGGAGAAGATTCCGGCCTACGAGATGATCCGCTTCTCGGTGAATATCATGCGCGGTTGCTTCGGCGGCTGTACCTTCTGCTCGATCACCGAGCATGAGGGCCGCATCATCCAGAACCGTTCCCACGACTCGATCATTCGCGAGATCGAGGAAATGCGCGACAAGGTCCCTGGCTTTACCGGCGTGGTGTCCGACCTCGGCGGGCCGACCGCCAACATGTACCGCATCGCCTGCAAGAGCCACGATATCGAGCAGCACTGCCGCAAGCCGTCCTGCGTATTTCCCGGTATCTGCGAGAACCTGAATACCGACCACTCGTCGCTGATCGAGCTGTACCGCAAGGCGCGGGCGCTGCCCGGGGTGAAGAAGATCCTGATCGCCTCGGGGCTGCGCTACGACCTGGCGGTGGAGTCGCCCGAGTATGTCCGCGAACTGGTGACGCACCACGTCGGCGGCTACCTGAAGATCGCCCCCGAGCACACCGAGCGCGGCCCGCTGGACAAGATGATGAAGCCGGGCATTGGTAGCTACGACCGCTTCAAGCAGATGTTCGAGAAGTATTCGAAGGAGGCGGGCAAGGAACAGTACCTGATCCCCTACTTCATCGCCGCGCACCCTGGCACCAGCGACGAGGACATGATGAACCTCGCTCTGTGGCTCAAGCGCAACGGTTTCCGCGCCGACCAGGTGCAGGCCTTCTACCCGTCGCCGATGGCCACCGCCACGGCCATGTACCATTCGGGCAAGAACCCGCTGCGCAAGGTGACCTACAAGAGCGACGGCGTGCAGATCGTCAAGAGCGAGCAGCAGCGCCGCCTGCACAAGGCCTTCCTGCGTTACCACGATCCGAAGAACTGGCCGCTGCTGCGCGAGGCGCTGGCCGCCATGGGGCGTTCAGACCTGATCGGCAGTGGCAAGCATCAGTTGATACCCGTTCACCAGCCGCAGACCGACGAGTACCAGAGCGCGCGGCGCAAGAACTCCACGCCGACCGGTAGCAAGAAGGCCGGTGCCGGCAAGCCCCTGCTGACCCAGCACACCGGCCTGCCGCCGCGCAGCCATGACGGCAAGTCCTGGGAGAAGCGCGAACAGGCCAAGGCCGCCGCCGAGGCGCGGCGCAAGGCCGGTAAGCGCCCGACCAACAGCGGCGGCAAGCCGCGCCCGGTGGCGCCGCGCTGAGCGACCCATGATTGCGCCGCTGGCCAGCCAGCGGACGCTACTGGCACTGTGCCTGGAGGCGATTATCACGAGGTCTGGTGCCGGACCTCCCTGGCGGTTTGTGAGCGGCGCGATCCCAAGGGGCATTACGCCCTGGCCCGGCGCGGGACCCTGGCCGGCTTCACCGGGGTGTCCGCACCCTATGAGCCACCGCTCGCGCCAGACCTGGTGCTGGATTGCGAGGAGAGGTGAGCGTGGCACATCTGCTGCGTTGGCTGGGCGAGCGGGGCGTACCGCGGGTGGCGCCGCACCGGTAGGGCGGCCCTGGCCGCGAATGGCGCTGCCCGCGAAAGCTTTGTGGGCAAGCCCGCTCCTGCTTCAGCCGTACTTCACAGGCAGAACGCCTGGGTCGCCTTGTCCAGTTCGCGACCCAGTTTCAGCAATTGCTCGCTCTGCTGCCGGTTGTCATCGATATGCTCGAGGCTGCTGGCACCCTGCAGGTGGATGCGCTCGCTGTGGCGGCGGATCTCGCTGACCGCCTCGTGCTGTTTAGCGGTGGTATGGGCGATGCGTTCGCTCATGTTGCCGATGGTGTCGATCGAAACGACGATTTCATCGAGGGCGCCTTCGGCCGACTCGGCCAGTTGCGCCGTTGCCTGGGCATGGCTGACCTGGCTGCGCATTGCCTGTACGGACTGGCGTGCAGCCTGCTGCAGGGTGTCGATCAACTGCTGGATTTCGCCCGTGGCGCCACTGGTGCGCTGGGCCAGCGAGCGCACTTCGTCGGCGACCACGGCGAATCCACGACCGTGGCTGCCGGCGCGGGCGGCCTCGATGGCGGCATTGAGCGCCAGCAGGTTGGTCTGTTCGGCAATCGAGCCGATCACATTCAGTACGTTGCCGATGGTGCTGGTTTCGTTGGCCAGGTGCTCGATGGCCAGGGCGTTGGCCTGGACCTCGTTGACCAGTGCGTGCAGGCCCTGCAGGCTCTGGCCGATCACCTGCTGCCCCTGGGCGATGGCGCTGCCTGCCGTGCGGCTGGCCTGGGCCGCCTCGGCGGTGCCCTCGGTGACCTGCTGGATGGTGGCTTCCAGTTCCCCCAGCGAGTCGCGGATCAGTGCGGTATCCGCCGACTGCAGGCTGGCACCCTGGTGCAGGGCGGAGCTGGTCTCGCTCAGGCGGTGGCTGCTGTCGGCCACGTCCCGCGCCTGCTCGCGCAATGTGCCGACAAGTTGCAGTAGATAGTCGCGCAGGCGATTCACGGAGGCTTCGATGTCCTTCAGTTCGATGGTGTTGCTGTCGATGCTCACGGGCCGGCCGAAATTGCCCTCGGCCCAGGTTCCCAGCGTCGGCGCCAGGCGCTCCATGGCGCGGGTCAGCCGGCGCTGCAGGCGGTCGATGGCCAGGGCGATCAGCAGGATCAGGGCGATGATGCTCGCCTGTATCAGGCGCACTTCGCTCTGTATGCGTGCGTGCTCGGCGCGTACGGCGGGTTCCAGGGCCGTCAGCGCCTGTTGTAGGGCTTCGATGCGCTGGCCGCTGGCTTGCAGCAGTTCGCCGCGTTGCCGGATGAGTTCGCGGGTACGTTGCAGCTCCGCCGGGTAGCGTGCGAGTAGGCTGGCCAGCTCCCGTTTGAGCGCTATACCGCGGTCCGGCGCCGCCTGCTCGTCGGTGTCGTTCTGCAGGCCCAGCAGGTCGGCGAAAGGGTCGCTCTTGCGTTCTTCGCTCAGACCCAGCAGCGGCAGGCGTTCGATTTTTTCCGTTTCGGCCTTGAGCGTCTGCAGCGCCTGTTCGATCTCGAGATAGAGGGTGTCGCGGCCACTGCTGATGAACTGGCCACGGGCATGGCTCAGTCGCAGCAGGTGCTGGCTGGCGCTGAACAGCGGGGCGAGATAGGCATCCCCGTTGCCTTCGCCAGCGTAGCGGGCCAGTTGCTCCAGGGCCGCGGCAAGTTCTCGTTCGGCCTGTAGCAGCAGCCCCTGCGGGTCACCGGCCAGCTTGCCGGCGGCCAGCAGGTCGCCGGCGGTAAAATTGTGCAGTTCGACCAGGCTGGGACGTAGCTGTCCGGCCAGTTGCTCCGGCAGGTCGTCCATGTCGCTGTCCAGCTCTTCCAGTGCCTTCATGGCCTGGCTGTGGCGCACGGCATCGCCCTGGCTCAGGTAGGCCTGGATGTTGTCGGAGACGCCATGCTGGAACTGCTGGGACAGCCCCAGATAGCGGCTCATCAGCAGGTAGGGCCGTTCCAGTGCCCGTTCCGACCACCACAGCGTTGCAGCGAGCGCAAGGCAGACGGCGAGCAGTAGCAGGGTGTTGAGCGTGGTGAGCGACTTCAGGCGCATACCGGCCTCATGTGAAAACCGAGAGGCTGAAACCCTATGGCAATTTGATTGCAGTCGCGTGACGGTCGGCCCGAGCCTCAGGGTGATCGAATGAAAGCCCGCTCCATGGCCGTGGAAGATGGGTAATGACGGTAATGATGCGTCGCCTCGTTGCGACTGGACTGGCAATCAAGTAGGTGACAGATCCAGGGCGATCGCGCTATGCACGGCAAAGCGCCGAAAACAGCGCTGGAAGGCTGGATGAAAGCGCGTGGCAAGCGGTATTTTTCGTCCAGCTTTCCAGCCTCCAGCGCTTTTTTCGAGGCCCCTTTCCGGTGAATAACGGTATGGCGCAATCGCCCTGGTGACAGATCGCACACCGCTGACGGTGCTCTGTTACCCATGGTATCGCGGGCCCAGGCGCCACGGACTTATGACTACCCGCCTTCCCTCCAGGTAGCGCCGAGAGTGGCTGTGCGGATGCCAGGTGGCGGCGAAGAGCTACAGGGATGTATCCACGCGTGCCCCGTCCCGCCACCTGGCATTCGCACAGGGACGATGATCCCGAGATCGCACTGTACGATCCCGAGGCCAGACACACTATTGCCAATCCTGTCGCACTGTCTTGCCCCCTGATGCAGGACATATGCCTGCCTGGGCGTGAAGGTGAGCGTTCAAGCGATTGCTCTGGCCCGACCGTTCCGGGGCGGCCTTGGCGGTCCGGCTGCGTTATATTGGCAGCCCGATGGCTGCAACGTACAGGGACGGTTGCGGTCAGAATCCTGAAGCAACGAAAAGGACATACCTATCATGCTGGACTGGAAGAATCGCTTGGGCCTTTCGGGCCGTTCCTCGGCGGGCGGCGCATCCGCATCTGGCCAACCCGGGCGCGGCGTGCTGTTGCGTGTTCTGGCTGGCGTACTGGGCCTCTACCTGCTGGCGGCGTTTTTCGTCGGCTGGTACTGGAGCCTCGAGCCCGACCCGTTCCCGGTCAAGCAGAGCGCTCGCGAGGCCGCGCAGGCGAGCGAGCATCAACTGCCCAACGGCTATACCACCGCGGTGACGCTCAAGCGGGTTGCCACCACGCTGCTGGACAAGCCCGGCGGCTATCTGAGCAATGACGTGGCACCGCCGGGCGTGTGGCTCGACAACATGCCGAGCTGGGAATATGGCGTGCTGGTGCAGGTGCGCGACCTGAGCCGCGCCCTGCGCAAGGATTTCGCCCGTTCGCAGTCGCAATCGACCGAGGATCCTGATCTTTCCAAGAGCGAGCCACTGTTCAACTTCGACAATCGCAGTTGGGCGCTGCCAGCGGCCGAGTCTGAGTATCGTGCCGCCATCCAGGGGTTGGATCGCTACCTTGGCCGCCTCGGCGCGCCGGCGCCCCAGGCGCAGTTCCATACCCGCGCCGACAATCTGAACAACTGGCTGGGTGATGTAGCGACCCGCCTGGGTTCGCTGTCGCAGCGCCTGTCGGCGAGCGTCGGGCGGGTGCGGCTGGATACCGATATCGCGCCGGAGCAGGAACGCAGCGGCATCGTGCCGACGGTCAAGGAAGAGCGGGTGGAAACGCCCTGGATGCAGATCGACAATGTCTTCTACGAGGCGAGAGGGCAGGCCTGGGCGTTGTCGCACTTCCTGCGCGCGGTCGAGGTCGATTTCGCCGATGTACTGGCCAAGAAGAATGCCACGGTCAGCGTGCGCCAGATCATTCGTGAGCTGGAAGCCGCCCAGGAAACGCTCTGGAGCCCGATGGTCCTGAATGGCAGTGGCTACGGTGTGCTGGCCAACCACTCGCTGGTGATGGCCAACTACATTTCCCGCGCCAACGCCGCCATCATCGACCTGCGCAACCTTTTGTCGCAGGGGTAGGAGCAGTTGGCTGGCTGGAAGAAAAAGCCGACAAGAGCGCTGGAGGCTGGAAGCCTGGAAGAAAAAGCCGAAAGCGCTTGACCGGGTTTTGGCGCGGAGGCGCAAACTGTCCAGCCTCCAGCCTCCAGCCTCCAGCCTCCAGCCTCCAGCCTCCAGCCTCCAGCCTCCAGCCTCCAGCCTCCAGCCTCCAGCCTCCAACTGCTAAAGCATTTGCAATTCCTGCGTTTATCCTTAAACTATGCCGCCTTTCGGGCCTGCTGGCCCTTGTGTTGGTTTGGCATGGGGCCAAGCACAGACTACCTACAGGAACGATGTTCGCATGGTAACTATTCGTCTCGCTCGTGGCGGCTCCAAGAAGCGCCCTTTCTATCACCTGACCGTCACCGACAGCCGCAACGCCCGTGATGGCCGTTTCGTGGAGCGCATCGGCTTCTTCAATCCGATCGCCTCCGGTGCCGAGGTCAAGCTGTCCGTCGACCAGGAACGTGCCAGCTACTGGCTGGGCCAGGGCGCGCAGCCGTCTGAGCGCGTCGCTCAGCTGCTGAAGGAAGCTGCCAAGGCCGCTGCCTGAGTCGTATGAATAGCACGTCGGCCCCGGCCGAGGACCTGTTGGTCATCGGCAAGATCGTTTCGGTGCATGGCGTGCGAGGGGACGTGAAGATCTATTCCTTCACCGACCCGATCGAGAACCTGCTTTCCTATCCCCGCTGGACATTGCGCCGGGGGGATGAAACGAGGCAGGCAGAGCTGGTAAAAGGGCGCCTGCAGGGCAATATCCTGGTGGCGACGCTCAAGGATGTCGCGGATCGCGAAGTCGCGCGTGGTTATGCCGATTTCGAGATATGCGTCCCCCGTGCCGAGCTGCCGGTTCTCGAAGGTGATGAGTATTACTGGTTCCAGTTGCAGGGGCTGACGGTCATCGACCAGCTCGGGCAGGTGCTGGGCCGGGTCGATCATCTGCTGGAGACGGGCGCCAACGATGTTCTGGTGGTGAAGCCGTTCCCGGGCAGTCTGGATGATCGTGAACGGCTGTTGCCTTATATCGACCAGTGCGTCTTGCGGGTCGACCTGGCGGCAGGCGAAATGCATGTCGACTGGGATGCGGATTTCTGACCTGCCATGCCACTGCGCGTAGAGGTCATCAGCCTGTTTCCCGGCATGTTCGCGGCCCTGACCGAGTACGGCATCACCAGCCGTGCGGTGAAGCAGGGGTTGCTCGAACTGCGCTGCTGGAATCCGCGCAGTTACACGGAGGATCGTCACCAGACCGTGGATGATCGCCCTTTCGGTGGCGGCCCAGGCATGGTGATGAAAATCAGGCCGCTGGAGCTTGCCCTGGCCGATGCCAGGCAGGCGGCCGGTTCCGCTGCGAAAGTCATCTATCTTTCGCCGCAGGGCCGCCAGTTGAAACAGGCCGATGTACAGGCGCTTGCGCGGGAAGAGGGCTTGATCCTCATCGCCGGGCGCTACGAAGGCATCGACGAGCGTTTCATCGAAACGCATGTCGATGAGGAATGGTCGATTGGCGACTATGTATTGTCCGGCGGCGAGCTGCCGGCGATGGTGCTGGTCGATGCGGTGACACGCCTCTTGCCTGGTGCACTGGGGCATGCGGGATCTGCCGAGGAGGACTCCTTCACGGATGGCCTGCTCGATTGTCCGCACTACACCCGACCGGAGGTGTATGCGGGAAAACGTGTTCCCGAGGTGCTGCTTGGCGGCAACCATGAACACATCCGGCGCTGGCGTTTGCAGCAGTCCCTGGGGCGTACCTGGGAACGCCGAGCCGATCTTCTGGATAGCCGCTCGCTTTCTGGAGAAGAACAAAAGCTGCTGGCGGAATATATCCGTCAGCGGGACGATAGTTGATTGAACGTATCGATGCCGGGCCGGGAGGCCTGTCTCAGGAGCACAGCAATGACCAACAAAATCATCCAACAGCTCGAAGCCGAGCAAATGACCAAGCAACTGCCGCCTTTCGCGCCGGGTGACACCGTAGTCGTCCAGGTCAAGGTAAAGGAAGGCGACCGCGAGCGTCTGCAGGCTTTCGAAGGTGTTGTGATCGGCAAGCGCAACCGTGGTCTGAACAGTGCCTTCACTGTTCGCAAGATCTCCAGCGGCGTCGGCGTGGAACGTACTTTCCAGACCTTCAGTCCGGTCGTCGACAGCCTGACCGTCAAGCGTCGCGGCGATGTGCGCAAGGCCAAGCTGTACTACCTGCGCGCGCTGTCCGGCAAGGCGGCCCGCATCAAGGAAAAACTGGTCTGATCCGGTTTTTCTTTCACAAGAAAGCAGCCCTCGGGCTGCTTTCTTGTTTTCTGGGGTATGGTTTTCGCTACGCGGCAGTGGCTGTTCGCGATCTTGCGAGCCAAAGCGACCGTAGGCGCCATGCGCCCCGGTTCTACTGTCGAGGAGCATTCGCTGCAGCCTGCGATGGCTTCACGCCTCACGCTGATGGCTGTTCTTGCTCGCAAGCCGCCCAACATGTTGAAAGGCATGCTTCCCAGATCAGTGAGATCCTTGTATGTCAGTGCTCGATGCACCGCTGATAGACCGCTTCCTCGATATGCTCTGGCTGGAGAAGGGCCTGTCGCAAAACACACGCGAGGCCTACCGCCGCGATATCGGCCAGTTCAATGCCTGGCTGGTCGAGCGGGGGCTGGTGCTGGAGGCCGCGGGGCGCGAGGCGATTCTCGATCATCTGGCCTGGCGCCTGGACCAGGGTTACGAGGCGCGTTCTACCGCGCGGCTGTTGTCGGGATTGCGTGGTTTCTATCGCTACCTGCTGCGCGAAGGCGTGATAGTCGCCGACCCAACCTTACAGGTCGACTTGCCACGGCTTGGCCGCCCTTTGCCCAAGTCGTTGTCCGAAGCGGATGTCGACGCCCTGCTGGCTGCGCCGGATGTGGGTGAATTACTGGGGCTGCGCGATCGAGCCATGCTCGAAGTGCTGTATGCCAGTGGCTTGCGAGTGTCCGAACTGGTCGACCTGCGCCTGGAGCAGGTAAGCCTGCGCCAGGGCGTGGTGAGGGCTTTCGGCAAGGGCAGCAAGGAGCGCCTGGTACCCCTGGGCGAGGAGGCGCTGCATTGGCTGGAGCGCTATCTGCGGCAGGGGCGCGAGGAACTGCTGGGTGGGCGTATCAGTGATGTACTGTTTCCCAGCCGGCGTGGCGAGCGCATGACCAGGCAGGCTTTCTGGTATCGGATCAAGCTGCATGCGCGAGGTGCCGGTATCGCGGCAACGCTGTCGCCACATACGTTGCGGCATGCCTTCGCCACGCACCTGCTCAATCACGGCGCGGACCTGCGCACGGTACAGATGCTGCTCGGCCACAGTGACCTGTCGACCACGCAGATCTACACCCACATCGCCCGCGCCCGTTTGCAGGAGCTGCACGCGCGGCATCACCCTCGGGGCTGAGCCACCGCTGGAGGGTCGTCATCAGCAGTGGATGGCGGCGCGCTGCTTGCCTGGTGCGCACAACAAGCCAGGGCGCTCGCGCTATGCACGGCAAACAGCCGGAAGCAGCGCTGGAAGGCTTGAGACTGGACGAAAGGGCGCGGCAACCGGTGTTTTTCGTCCAGCTTTCCAGCCTCCAGCGCTTTTATCGAAGCACCTTGCCGGTGAGTAATGGCATCGTGTGATCGCGCTGTGCGCACAGCGCGGCCTACGGCAATAAGCTGCCGGCTATGTTAGGCTTCGTTTCCTGTCCGATAGCCTTCAGCGGAGCCTTCATGCGCTTGTTTCCAGCCGTCCTGACCGCAGCCCTGGCCTTCTCGGCCGCCAGCCTGGCGCTTGCCATCGAGCCTGACCAGGCGATTCGCGAAACCCTGCGCCAGGTCCAGCCCGACCTGGCGATCGAGAGCATCGCCGAGAGCCCGATGAACGGTCTCTACCAGGTCCAGCTCGATGGCGGCCGGCAACTTTATGCCAGTGCCGATGGGCAGTTCCTGATCCAGGGCTATCTGTTCCAGTTCAAGGACGGGCAGGCCAGCAACCTGACCGAGAAGGCCCAGAGCGAAGCGCTGGCCAGGACCATCGATGCCATTCCCGAGAAGGAGATGGTGATCTTCGCGCCCAAGTCGCCAAAGACCCATATCACCGTCTTTACCGATACCGATTGCGGCTATTGCCAGAAACTGCACAGTGAAGTCGCGGAGCTGAATCGCCGCGGGGTCGAGGTGCGCTACCTGGCTTTCCCGCGCCAGGGGCTCGGCAGCCCCGGGGCGAAAGCGCTGGCCAGCGTCTGGTGCGCCAAGGATCGCCAGGCGGCGATGAACAAGGCCAAGGCGCGCGAGAGCATTCCCGAGCTGCAGTGCGACAATCCGATCGCCAAGCAGTATGAACTGGGGCAGATGGCCGGTGTGCAGGGGACGCCCGCCATCATCCTGGCCAATGGGCAGATGATCCCGGGCTACCAGCCGGCGCCACAACTGGCCGAACTGGCGCTTTCGGCCCGCTGATACGCGACTGCCGCCGCCTGCGGGCGGCAATTGACTAAAGCCATCGTGCTTCGTAATGTGCGGCTCTTTTTATCTGGTCGGTCGCTCCGGCCACTTGCCTGTGTGAATGGGGGTTCAGCTTGAAACCGGTGAAAGTAGGCATCTGTGGACTGGGGACCGTTGGTGGCGGCACCTTCAATGTACTCAAACGCAATGCCGAGGAAATTGCCCGTCGTGTCGGACGCGGTATCGAAGTCGCCCAGATCGCTGCTCGCGATACCAACCGCAAATGCGATACCCAGGGCGTTTCGATTACCAACGATGTGTTCGAGCTGGCTCGCAACCCCGAGATCGATATCGTCATCGAGTTGATCGGCGGCTATACCGTTGCCCGCGATCTGGTACTGGAAGCGATCGCGCAGGGCAAGCATGTGGTGACGGCGAACAAGGCGCTGATCGCCGTACACGGCAACGAAATCTTCGCCAAGGCCCGGGAGAAAGGCGTGATCGTTGCATTCGAAGCCGCGGTGGCCGGCGGCATCCCGGTGATCAAGGCGCTGCGCGAAGGGTTGTCGGCCAACCGCATCAACTGGTTGGCCGGTATCATCAACGGCACCGGTAATTTCATCCTCACCGAGATGCGCGAGAAGGGCCGGGATTTCCATGACGTGCTCGAGGAAGCCCAGGCGCTCGGTTATGCCGAGGCCGATCCTACCTTCGACGTGGAGGGGATCGATGCCGCGCACAAGCTGACCATCCTCGCCTCCATCGCCTTCGGTATCCCGCTGCAGTTCGACAAGGCCTATACCGAAGGCATCACGCAACTGACCACCGACGATGTCAACTACGCCGAGGCCCTTGGCTACCGCATCAAGCACCTGGGCATGGCGCGGCGTACCGAGGAAGGTATCGAGTTGCGTGTGCACCCGACGCTGATCCCGGCCGACCGCCTGCTGGCCAACGTCAATGGCGTGATGAACGCGGTGATGGTCAATGGCGATGCGGTCGGCTCCACCCTCTACTACGGTGCCGGTGCCGGTATGGAGCCGACGGCCTCGGCGGTGGTGGCGGACGTGGTTGATATCGCCAGGGCGCTGAGCTGCTCCCCGGAGAGCCGTGTGCCGCACCTGGCCTTCCAGCCGGACGTGTTGTCCGATCATCCGGTATTGCCCATCGGTCGCAGCGAGAGCGCCTATTACCTGCGCATCCATGCCAAGGACCATCCCGGCGTGCTGGCCCAGGTCGCGGCGATCCTTTCCGAACGTGGCATCAACATCGAGTCGATCATGCAGAAAGAGGCGGAAGAACAGGATGGCCTGGTGCCGATGATCCTGGTCACCCACCGTGTGCGCGAAGAGCATATGGACGATGCCATCCGCGCGCTCGAAGCCCTGGAAGGCGTGGCCGGCAAGGTCGTGCGGATTCGTGTCGAACAACTGAACTGAAAAGCAGCCACAAGCTGCAAGCGTCAAGCTGCAAGCACATAGGGCATTCACTCGGGCTTGGCGCTCTGAACTTGAAACCGCGGCAGGGGAAAGCGCCAGGCGGCGAAGCGAAGGCAGTACTGCCTTTACTCGCGGCTTGCGGCTTGCAGCTTGCAGCTCGAACCAAAGGTTTGCAGAAAATGCGCTATATCAGTACCCGTGGCCAGGCGCCCATCCTGAATTTCGAAGATGTTCTGCTGGCCGGCCTGGCCAGCGATGGCGGTCTCTATGTGCCGGAGAACCTGCCGCGCTTCACCGTCGAGGAGATCGCCTCCTGGGCGGGCCTGCCGTATCACGAACTGGCCTTCCGGGTGATGCGCCCCTTCGTCGCCGGCAGTATCGCCGATGCCGACTTCAAGCGGATTCTCGAGGAAACCTACGCGGTCTTCGCCCACGACGCGGTGGCGCCGTTGCGCCAGTTGGACGGCAACGAATGGGTACTGGAGCTGTTCCACGGCCCGACCCTGGCCTTCAAGGACTTCGCCCTGCAACTGCTGGGACGGCTGCTCGACCATATACTGGCCAAGCGCGGCGAGCGCGTGGTGATCATGGGCGCCACCTCCGGCGACACCGGTTCGGCGGCCATCGAGGGCTGCAAGGCCTGCGACAACGTCGATATCTTCATCATGCACCCGCACAACCGTGTGTCCGAGGTGCAGCGCCGGCAGATGACCACCATCCTCGGTGGCAACATCCACAACATTGCCATCGAAGGCAACTTCGACGACTGCCAGGAGATGGTCAAGGCCAGCTTCGCCGATCAGGGCTTCCTCAAGGGCACGCGCCTGGTGGCGGTCAACTCGATCAACTGGGCGCGCATCATGGCCCAGATCGTCTACTACTTCCATGCCGCCATCCAGCTTGGCGCGCCGGCCCGTTCGGTGGCCTTCTCGGTGCCGACCGGCAACTTCGGCGATATCTTCGCCGGCTACCTGGCGCGCAACATGGGCCTGCCGGTCAGCCAACTGGTGGTCGCCACCAACCGCAACGACATCCTGCACCGCTTCATGTCCGGTAACCGCTACGACAAGGACACCCTGCACCCGACCCTGTCGCCGTCCATGGATATCATGGTGTCGTCCAACTTCGAGCGCCTGCTGTTCGACCTGCATGGCCGCAACGGTGCCGCCGTGGCGCAACTGATGAGCGATTTTCGCAGCAGCGGCAAGCTGTCGGTGGACGATGGCATCTGGCATGAAGCCCGGCGCCTGTTCGACTCGCTGGCGGTGGACGACGAGCAGACCAGCCGCACCATCGCCGAAGTCTTCGCGCAGACTGGCGAGGTGCTCGACCCGCATACGGCCATCGGTGTGCGTGCAGCTCGTGAATGTCGCCGCAGCCTGAGCACTCCCATGGTGATCCTCGGCACCGCGCATCCGGTGAAATTCCCCGATGCGGTGGAGAAGGCCGGCATCGGCAGGGAGCTGGAGCTGCCGGCGCATCTGAGCGATCTGTTCGATCGGCCTGAGCGGTGCACGGTGCTGGCCAACGACCTGGCGACGGTACAGGCCTTCGTCAGCCGGCATGGCAATCGCGGCAAGCCGCTGTAATCGGTCTTGTCCTGCCCAAAGGCCGCTCCTGTCGAGCGGCCTTTTTATTGTGCGCCAGGCATGGCGCGTTGCGCGTGAGCGCAACCAGCTTGGCTGTGGTGGCCTCGTTGGTGACTTGGAGGTGAAAGTCCTCTACACACCCGGCAAGGGGAAGTGTTAGCTGGACGGCAAGGGTGTCGTGGGTGACTGCGAATCTGAAGGAAGCCGAAGGCAAAATGCTGGCCTGACGAACAGGAAGCGGATAGAGGCGGCGTAGCGGGGTAAGGTAGCCATGATTGGCAAAGCCCAATACTTGCACGGAACGCTGCGAGGTAAATCCGACAGGCATAAGCAGGAAGGTCGCGCGAATTACCCTGGGAGATCTGTCCCGATTTCAGGCGCGGGCTTGCCCGCTCCTGCCGTGCCAACGATCAAGTATCACGCGGGATGCAATGGCTGGCCGTGCGTACCGCTGTCGGCGCTAATCGTTCAGGTGCGCACGGCACGCTCTACAGTGCATGGATGCCGCTATTCGAGGTGTTTGGCAGTTCCATGCGATAGCGCTCCGAGAGGGGGCCGAACAGTTCCTGGGCGCAATAGGTGCAATAGAGCAGGCGGCTGACCCGGAAGGGTGTCGAGGGTGGCGCGGGAAGGGCGCCCAGGCGCTGGCGCAATGCCTGGGCGTCGATGCGCTGCCGGTAGAGGCCGAGGGTCAGGTGCGGCACATAGGGGGCGTAGCGTATTTCCTCATGGCCCTGGCCCAGTGCCTGGCGTAGCGGCGCCAGGCTGGCCTGGGGATCTTCCACGGCGATGAATACCGCACTGGCGAAACTGTCCAGGTGGCTGGCGTACAACTCGAATGCCGATGGGGCGAGGGGCTTCAGGCTGGCGATCTGCGCCTGCAATGCCTGGGGTGTGAAGTCGTCGGGCTGGTGGTGTTGAGGCTGCTCGAAACCGCAGACGAACAGGGTGACATGGGGTTGGCGCCGATATTGCGGATGCAGCAGGTCCGCGATCTGCTGGCGCGCCTTGTCGATATAGGCCAGCAGTGCCGGCGACTCGATCTCGATGATCCAGACGCCATAGCGCTCGCGGCCCAGGTGCCAGTCGGGGTAGTCGCACAGGCGGGTGGGCAGGGTCGATTGTGCGAATCCGGCCTCGGACAGCCGCATGGGGCAGGGCGTGAACGTTGGCCCGGGCATTTCTAGCCCGGCTCTGGTGCCGAGCGCTGCCACAGGGCGTAGTGCACGTTGCCGGTCTTTTTCTCGCGGTGCAGGCGCCAGTTGGCGGGTAGGCCGAGGCCGGAGGGGGCGCTTTCGCTTTCGGTATAGATCCAGGCGTCCTTTGCCAGCCAGCCGTTGTGCTCCAGGCGTTCGCAGGCCGGAAGCAGCAGGCCGCGGTTGAAGGGCGGGTCGAGGAATACCAGATCGAACGTGTTGTCGGCGGCGAGGCCAAGGTAGCGCAGTGCATCGTCCTGTTGCGCCTGGCCATTGCCGCAATCGAGGGTCTGCAGGTGATGGCGCAGGCTGGCGATGGCATTGGTGTTGAGGTCCAGCGCCAGCGCGCGGCTGGCGCCACGCGACAGTGCCTCCAGGAATAGTGCGCCACTGCCGGCGAAGGGGTCCAGCACACTGGCGCCCGGCAGGTAGGGCGCCAGCCAGTTGAACAGCGTCTCGCGCACGCGGTCGGGCGTCGGGCGCAGGCCCTCGGCATCCGGGAAGCCGAAGCGGCGCGAGCGCCATTCGCCGGCGATGATGCGCAACTGGCCCTCGCCCCTGCCGGGATGGGGGGGCGCAACGGAGCGTTTGGGTTGTCTGCTCATCAGTGCCCTGGCACTCCGGAGGGTTGCTCGCGCGGGCCGTTGGCCGGCGGCGGCAAGGGTTGCTGCGGCACCGTCGGGCCGGCACGCACGATGACGAAGTCGTCGGCGTCGAGATGGCGGTTCATCGCTGCCTTGACCTGATCGGCGCTGAGCGCCTGGATCTGTTGCATGAAGTCTTCCAGGTAGGTCAGTGGCAGGTCGTAGAAGCCGATGCTGCCCAACTGGCCGACGATATCGGCGTTGCTGGCGGTGGACAGCGGGAAGCTACCGGCGATCTGCCGTTTGCTGCGCTGCAGTTCGGCCTCGCTCGGGCCTTCGGCAAGGAAGTCGCGCACCAGTTGCTGGACCAGTTTCAAGGTGCCGTCGGCCAGTTCGGCGCGGGTCTGCACGTTGATCATGAAGGGGCCATCGGCGCGCATCGGGCTGAAGGCCGAGTAGATGCCGTAGGTCAGGCCGCGTTTTTCCCGCACTTCTTCCATCAGCCGGGTGCCGAAGCCGCCGCCGCCGAGTATCTGGTTGCCCAGGTAGAGCGCCGCGTAGTCCGGGTCGCCACGGGATATGCCGAGCTGGGCGAGCATCAGGTGGCTCTGGCTGGAGGGGTATTCAATGGCGTGCAGGCCCGGTTTGGGTGACTGCGGGGGCGGTGGCGGGGGCAGTGCGGGCCCGCTGGGCAGGGCGCTGGATAGCTGTGCGGCGATGGCTTCGGCCTGCCCACGGTCGAGGTCGCCGACCAGCGCGATGACCACGTTGCCAGCGCTGTAGGCCCGGGTGTGGAAGGCGCGCAACTGGTCGATGCCGATGGCGGGGATGGAGTCCTCCGTGCCGTCGCTGGGGTGTGCGTAGGGGTGTTCGCCATAGAGCTGGCGGAACAGCTCCAGGCCGGCCAGCTTGCCGGGGTTCTGTTTCTGGAACTCGAAGCCGGCCAGTAGCTGATTCTGGATGCGTTGCAGGGCCGCTTCGGGGAAGGTCGGCTGGCTGACGACCTGGGTGAACAGTGCCAGGGCCGGCTCGCGTTTGTCTTTAGCGCTCAGGCTGCGCAGGCTGGCGATGGCCATGTCACGGTAGGCGCCATTGCCGAAATTGGCGCCAAGGCTTTCGAAGCCCTGGGCGATGGCGGTCACGTCGCGGCCTTCGATGCCTTCATCGAGCATGGCGTTGGTCAACAGCGCCAGCCCAGGCGTACCGGCATCCTGGCTGCTGCCGGCGGCGAAGGTCAGGCGCAGGTCGAACATCGGCAGTTCGCGGGATTCGACGAACAGTACCCGGGCGCCTTCTTCGGTACGCCAGCTCTGGATTTCCAGTTGGCGGCGCGGCAGTGGCTGGTCGTCGAGGGCCGCGAGGGATTGCAGGCGCGGCGCCTGCTCGACGGTTGCCGCGGGTTGCGGTTCCGGCGTCGCTTCCTGCTTGCAGGCGGCCAGGCCGATCAGGCTGGTCAGCAGCAACAGGGCCAGGGGCCGGCGCAGACGGTTTGCTTCATTCATCGCGGGCTTCCTCGGGCAGAACATGGGCGACGCTCAGGCGGTTGGGGGTGAAGTAGGTACGGGCGGCATTGCGGATGTCCTCGGGGGTGACGGAGCCGAGGGCGGTCAGTTCTTCGTCCATGAGCTTCCAGGACAGCCCGACGCTTTCCAGTTGGCCGATGGCCCTGGCCTGCTGGGTGATGGAATCACGCTCGTAGACCAGGGCGGCGATGACCTGGGCACGCACGCGTTCCAGCTCTTGTGCCGAGGGCGGCGTCTGCTTGAGCGCTTCGAGCTGGCGCCACAGGCCGGCTTCGACCTCTTCCAGGGTGCGCTGCTTCTGTGTGTTGGGCGTTGCACTGAGGACGAACAGGCTGTCGCCACGGGTGTGGGCGCTGTACCAGGCGGAGGCGCCGGTCACCAGTTCCTCGCCGCGCTCCAGTTGCGCTGGCAGGCGGGCGCTGGCGCCGCCATCGAGCAGCGCCGAGATCAGGCGCAGGGCATGCACCTGGCGTGCCTCCCCGGCGGTTGCCAGGGAAGGCACGTTGAAGGCCATGATCAGGTTGGGCAACTGGGTCTTGACGTGCAGTTTCAGCCGCCGCTCGCCCGGTTCAGCCAGTTCCAGGGGGCGTTTGCCCTGGGGCAGCGGGCGTTTTTCGATGGGACCGAAGTATTGCTTGGCCAGGTTGCGGACGTGCTCCAGGCTGACATCACCGACCACTACCAGCGTGGCGTTGTTCGGTGCGTACCAGGTTTCGTACCAGGCGCGCAGGTCCGCGATGCTCATGCGCTCGAGATCAGCCATCCAGCCGATGGTCGGCGTGCGATAGCCGCTGGCCGGGTAGGCGAGGGTCTGGAAGCGTTCGAAGGCCAGCGAGCTGGGGCGATCGTCGGTGCGCAGGCGGCGCTCTTCCTTGATCACCTCGATTTCGCGGGCGAACTCGTCGGCAGGCAGCCTGAGGCTGGCCATGCGGTCGGCCTCCAGCTCGAAAGCGACTTCCAGGCGGTCGCTGGCCAGGACCTGGTAATAGGCCGTGTAGTCGTCGCTGGTGAAGGCGTTTTCCTCCGCCCCCAGTTCGCGCAGGATGCGCGAGGCTTCGCCGGGGCCGAGCTTGCCGCTGCCCTTGAACATCATGTGCTCGAGGGCATGGGACAGCCCGGTGTTGCCCGGCGTCTCGTAGCTGGAGCCGATCCTGTACCAGAGCTGGGAAACCACCACCGGTGCACGGTGATCTTCCCGCACTATGACCTTGAGGCCATTGTCGAGTTGGAACTCGTGGGTGGGCTGGGCATCGGTGGCGGCCATCAGTGGAATATGAAGCACACCCAGCATCAGGGCCGTGGCGCGGCGGAGCATCGGGAACATGGCGGGGACTCTTTGATCTATGAAGACTGTAGCGACGGGTGGAAACAGGCGCCGGCCATGGTACTGGCGTGGAGGGATCAGGCAAAGCCCTCGATCGAGCCGAAAAGAGCGCTGGAGGCTCAAGGCTGGACGAAGCGCAAGTGACAAACCGTGCTTCCGTCCGGGCTTTCCAGCCTCCTGCACTCTTTTCGGCCCTTCGATCACCCCCCACCGATGCTTTGGCCCTGGCGGCGAATGAGGTGCTAGGATACGCAGTATTTGGCCGACGGTATGGCCGTCGGTATTTCGACTCCTTGAGAATGCTTTCTCCATGTTTGGTTCCAACGACGATAAGAAGACGCCGGCCGAGGCTGGCGAAAAGAAGGGCCTGTTCGGCTGGCTGCGCAAGAAGCCCCAGGTCGCTGTGGATACGCTGCCCGCTCAGGTCGAGCGGGATGATGACACGCTTGTCGCACCTAGCGACGCGGGGCGCGAGGAGCTTCCCGGCGAGGTAGTGCCTGCCGAGGCATTGCAGGATTCGCCCCGCAGCCCCGATCCTGTTGCAGAGCCAGAGCCAGAGCCAGAGCCAGAGCCAGAGCCAGACGTGCCTGCTCAAGCCCGTCCCGGCTTCTTTGCGCGCCTGCGCCAGGGGCTGTCGAAGACCAGCGCCAGCATCGGCGAAGGCATGGCCAGCCTGTTCCTCGGCAAGAAGGCCATCGACGACGATCTGCTCGAGGAGCTGGAGACGCGCCTGCTTACCGCCGACGTCGGGGTCGAGGCGACTGGCGTCATCATGCAGAACCTGACGCGCCGCGTGGCACGCAAGGAGCTTGCCGACAGTGGCGCCCTGTACAAGGCCTTGCAGCAGGAGCTGGCCGAGTTGTTGCGGCCGGTCGAGCAGCCCTTGCGCATCGACCTCGACAAGCGGCCCTATGTGATCCTGGTGGTGGGCGTCAATGGCGTGGGCAAGACCACCACCATCGGCAAATTGGCGAAGAAACTGCAGCAGGAAGGCAAGAAGGTCATGCTGGCCGCTGGCGATACCTTCCGTGCCGCCGCCGTCGAACAGTTGCAGGTGTGGGGCGAGCGTAACGATATCGCCGTGATCGCCCAGCACACCGGCGCCGATTCCGCCTCGGTGATCTTCGATGCGGTGCAGGCCGCCAGGGCGCGGGCTGTGGATGTGCTGATCGCGGACACCGCCGGTCGGCTGCACACCAAGGACAATCTCATGGAGGAGTTGAAGAAGGTGCACCGCGTGATCGGCAAGCTGGATGACAGCGCGCCCCATGAAGTGTTGCTGGTGCTCGATGCCGGTACCGGGCAGAACGCCATCAACCAGACCCGCCAGTTCAACCAGGCCGTCAGCCTGACCGGCCTGGCCCTGACCAAGCTCGACGGTACCGCCAAGGGCGGTGTGATCTTCGCCCTGGCCCAGCAGTTCGGTACGCCGATCCGCTACATCGGCGTTGGCGAAGGGATCGACGACCTGCGTGACTTCGAGGCCGATGCCTTCGTGTCGGCGTTGTTCGCCGAACGGGAGGCCTGAGCGCCCATGATTCGTTTCGACCAGGTCGCCAAGCATTATCCCAACGGGCATGTCGGGCTGCATGAGCTGTCGTTTCGCGTGCAGCGCGGCGAGTTCCTGTTCGTCACCGGCCACTCCGGCGCTGGCAAGAGCACGCTGCTGCGTCTGCTGCTGGCCATGGAACGGCCGACTTCCGGCAAGCTGCTGCTGGCCGGCCAGGACCTGTCGCGTATCAGCAATGCCCAGATACCTTTCCTGCGCCGGCAGATCGGCGTGGTGTTCCAGAACCACCAGTTGCTGTTCGACCGTACCGTCTTCAACAACGTGGCGCTGCCATTGCAGATTCTCGGCCTGTCCAAGGACGAGATCGGCAAGCGCGTGCTGACGGCGCTGGAGCGGGTCAGCCTGAAGGACAAGGCTGAGCAATACCCGTCCGATCTGTCCACCGGGCAGCAGCAGCGTGTCGGCATCGCCCGCGCCGTGGTGCACCGCCCGGCTCTGCTGCTGGCCGACGAGCCGACCGGCAACCTCGACCCGCGCCTGGCGGCCGAGATCATGGGGGTGTTCGAAGACATCAACCGCCTGGGTACCACGGTACTGATCGCCAGCCATGACCTGGCGCTGATCGCACGCATGCGCCATCGCATGTTGACCCTGCAACGCGGACGCCTGATCGGCGATGGAGAGGCCGGCTGATGAGCGCGACACGCAACCCCGATGGCAAGAGCACCGAACGCGCCGGAGGCGCGCCGACGCAGACCGTACACAAGCCGGTGGACGATCCGGATTTCGGCACACTGCTGCGCGCCTGGCTGGAAAGCCATCGCGCCAGCCTGGTGGACAGCGTCAGCCGTCTGCTCAAACACCCCATTGGCAGCCTGTTCACCTGCCTGGTGATGGCCGTGGCCCTGAGCCTGCCGATGGGGCTGGCGCTGCTGCTGGACAATATCGAGCGCCTGGGCGGTTCCTGGCAGCGCGCGGCGCAGATATCCGTTTTCATGAAACTGGATGTCACGCCCGCCACCGGCCAGGCCTTGCGTGGCGAGGTCGCCGGCATGCCGGGAGTGGCCGAGGCCGAGTGGGTCAGCCGCGAGCAGGCGCTGGAGGAGTTCCAGCAGTTGTCGGGGCTGGGCGAGGCGCTCAAGGAGCTGCCGGACAACCCGTTGCCGGGGGTGATACTGGTCACGCCGGACGAAGTCGACAAGGAGCGCCTGGAAGCATTGCGCCAGACCCTGGCGGAGCTGCCTGGCGTCCAGCAGGCCCAGCTCGATCTGGTCTGGGTCGAGCGCCTGGGGGCCATCCTGCGCCTGGGCGACAGGTTCGTCTTCGGCCTGACGGTATTGCTGGTGGCCACGCTGCTGCTGGTGATCGGCAATACCATCCGCCTGCATATCGAAAACCGCCGCACCGAGATCGAGGTGGTCAAACTGGTGGGCGGCACCGACGGCTACGTCAGGCGCCCCTTCCTCTACATGGGCGTGCTCTATGGCCTGGGCGCCGGGTTGATCGCCTGGCTGCTGCTGGCCTACGGGCTTGGCTGGCTGAACGAGGCGGTGGTGAACCTGGCGGGGCTCTACGGCAGTGACTTCGGCCTGGCGGGCGTGCCAGCCGGCGATGGATTTTCCCTGGTACTCGGCGCATTATTACTAGGTTATATCGGTGCCTGGCTGGCTGTGGCGCGCCACCTCCGAGAGCTTGCGCCACGCTAGCCGATTGGTTAATTTTCCTGGCGCCGGTTTCGTCTGAATGGCACTTCCGGCGCTTTTTACAGTCTTATTCGCAGTACCGAAATTACCGCAGCTTCACATCTGGAGGAACTGCATGACAACTTCTCTGCAACCTGTTCACGCTCTGGTTCCGGGTGCCAACCTGGATGCCTATGTGCAGGCGGTGAACAGCATCCCGCTGCTCACGGTCGAGCAGGAGCGTGAGCTGGCGGGGCGTCTTTTCTATCAGCAGGATCTCGAGGCCGCCCGTCAGATGGTGCTGGCCCACTTGCGTTTCGTCGCACATATCGCACGCAGCTACTCGGGTTACGGCCTGTCGCAGTCCGACCTGATCCAGGAAGGCAACGTCGGCCTGATGAAGGCGGTCAAGCGCTTCAACCCGGAAATGGGCGTGCGCCTGGTCTCCTTTGCCGTGCACTGGATCAAGGCCGAGATCCACGAGTTCATCCTGCGTAACTGGCGCATCGTCAAGGTCGCGACCACCAAGGCCCAGCGCAAGCTGTTCTTCAACCTGCGTAGCCAGAAGAAGAGCCTGACCTGGCTTAGCAACGATGAAGTCCTGCGCGTCGCCGACAGCCTGGGCGTCGAGCCGCGCGAGGTGCGCGAGATGGAAGGCCGCCTGAGTGGCCACGACATGGCCTTCGACCCGGCAGCCGATGCCGATGATGAAGGGGCCTTCCAGGCGCCTGCGTATTATCTGGAAGACCACCGCTATGACCCGGCCCGGCAACTGGAAGACTCCGATTGGAGCGACAGCTCCAGTTCCGGCCTGTACGAGGCCCTCGAGGGGCTGGACGAGCGTAGCCGCGACATCCTCCAGCAGCGCTGGCTGAGCGAGGAAAAGGCGACCCTGCACGACCTGGCCGCCAAGTACAACGTCTCGGCGGAGCGTATCCGGCAACTGGAGAAAAACGCCATGAACAAGCTCAAGACCTCGATCCAGGCCTGAGCTTCCCCTTGAACGAAAACACCCCGCACGATGGCTCGTGCGGGGTGTTTTTGCTTGGCTGCAGGCAAAAGCGCAAAAGCAAAGGCTTGACAGGGTTTTCAAAGCGCCTTTCACCCTGATTATGCTTGCAGCTTGCAGCTTGCAGCTTGCAGCTTGCAGCTTGCAGCTTGCAGCTTGCAGCCTAGAACAGATCCAGCGGCGCCTCTTCGCTGGACGGCAGCGGGCTGCCCGGGGCCTGGTAGCCAGGTTCGAACTCGCTCATGGGGGGAGGCGAGTCTTCGCTCTTGAATACTTCGTAATAGGCATCCGGCGTATTGGCGGTGGCGGCACGACCGCTGACGGGATCGACCCGCAGCGTCAGCAGGCCCGCCGGCTCGGCGGGGAGATGTTCCGGCTGCCCCTTGAGTACGCTGCCCATGAAGTCGATCCAGATCGGCAGGGCCACCGTGCCACCATATTCATTGCGGCCGAGGCTCTGCGGCTGGTCGAAGCCGGCCCATACGGTGGTGACCAGGTCGGCGTTGTAGCCGGAGAACCAACTGTCGATGGAGTCGTTGGTGGTGCCGGTCTTGCCGGCCAGGTCCGAACGGCCCAGCGTCAGGGCGCGACGCCCGGTACCGCGAGTGATCACGTCCTGCAGCATGCTGGTCATGATATAGGCGGTGCGTTCGTCGATGACCTGCTCGGCATGGCGTAGCGGCCTGTGCTCTTCCAGGGGCGCGCCGCCAATCTGGGCGAACGTGGTGATGACCGGTTCTTCATCCTCGTCCGTGGCGTAGGCCGGGGGGACCTGCCGGGGATCGGCCTCGAATACCACCTGGCCCTGACGGTCTTCCACGCGCTGGATCAGGTAGGGCTCTATCTTGTAGCCGCCGTTGGCGAACGTGCTCCAGCCCGTGGCGATTTCCATCGGCGTGAGCGTGGCGGTGCCCAGGGCCAGGGACAGGTTGCGTGGCAGGTCCTGGGGCGCGAAACCGAAACGGCTGATGTATTTGATCGCGTAGTCGATGCCGATGGTCTGCAACAGGCGTATGGACACCAGGTTGCGTGACTTGTACAGCGCTTCGCGCATGCGGATCGGGCCGAGGAAGGTGTTGTTGTCGTTCTTCGGACGCCAGACGCGGTCCATGCCCTCCTCGACGAAGACGATCGGCGAGTCGTTGACCAGGCTGGCGGCGGTGAAGCCGGCATCCAGCGCCGCCGCATAGACGAAGGGCTTGAAGCTGGAACCGGGCTGGCGCTTGGCCTGGATGGCGCGGTTGTAATTGCTCTGGCCGAACGAGAAACCGCCCGTCAGCGCCTGGATGGCGCCATTACCCGGAGCCAGCGCAACGATCGCGGCCTGGGCCTGTGGCACCTGGCTGAACAGGGGCTGCTCCTGCTGCCAGCGGATACGCACGACATCACCGCTCTTGACCACGTCGGCAGGGCGCTGCGGGCGCGGTCCCATGCTATTGCTGTTGAGGTGCGGGCGTGCCCATTTCATGCTGTCCCAGGCGACCCGGTGCTCATTGCCATCGCGGGTCAGCACCTGGATATGATCGGCGGCGACCGCGCTGACGACTGCCGCATGCATGCCGGACAGGCTGCGAAACCCGGCGAGCTTGCCGGGCCATTGCTCACGCGGAAGTTCACCGAGGCGTGCTTCCGGCCCACGATAGCCGTGGCGTTGGTCGTATTCGATCAGGCCCTTCTGCAAGGCCTGGTTGGCCGCTTCCTGGCGACGGCTGTCGATGGTCGTGTATACCCGGTAACCGTCCGTATAGGCCTCGCTGCCGAAGCGACCGACCATGTCGGCCCTGGCCATTTCCGCGATATAGGCGGCGTCCAGTTCCGGGGTCGCGCCATGGTAGGTGGCGTCCACGGGTTCGGCCAGGGCTTGCTGGTAGCGGGTTTCGTCGATCTTGCCGAGGCGCTGCATGCGCGTGAGGATCCAGTCGCGGCGCTCCTTGCTGCGGGCCGGATTGACCAGCGGGTTGAAGGACGAGGGCGCCTTGGGCAGGCCGGCGATCATGGCGAGCTGCGCCAGGCTCAGTTGGTCGATCGATTTGCCGTAGTAGACCTGGGCGGCGGCCTCGATGCCGTAGGCGCGATTGCCCAGGTAGATCTTGTTGACGTACAGCTCGAGGATCTCGTTCTTGCTCAGTTCCCGCTCGATCTGCAGGGCCAGCAGGATTTCGTTGATCTTGCGCGAGAAGCTGCGCTCGCTGGTCAGGAAATAGTTCTTCGCCACCTGCATGGTGATGGTACTGCCACCGGTCTGGATCTGACCTGTTTTCAATAATTGTGTGGCAGCTCTCATAAGGCTTTTGACATCGACGCCATAATGATTGGCGAAATTGTCGTCCTCGGCCGACAGCAGAGCGTCGATGAAGTCCGGGGGAATGTCTTCGAAGCGGATCGGCGAGCGGCGCATTTCTCCGAACTCGGCGATCAGCTTGTCATCGCTGCTGTAGACCCGCAGCGGAATCTGCAACTGGATGCTGCGCAGGGCATCCACGGAGGGCAGGCTGGGGCTCAGGTACAGGAAGGCGCCGCTCAGGCAGAGCAGCAGGCCAAAGAACAGGGTGGCGCACGACCACAGTAAGAACTTCAGAAAACGCATCAGAGAGTCTTTGAATTCAGGTGGAGGGACGGGCCGCTGTCGCAGGGGCTGCATGGGCGCAACGGCCCGCATTATACGCGTTTTTTCAGGGCCCCGGCGATGAATGCCGGGTAGTGCCGGGGCGATCGTGCCATGTGCGGCAATAGAGCCGAAAAGAGCGCTGGAAAGCCGGAGGCTGGATGGGAAGCGGGTGGGCCGCCCGTGCTTTCCGTCCGGATTCACAGCCTCCGGGGATTTTTCGAATGGTCGTTACGGAACGGCGGCATGGCTTGATGCCACCAGGGATGGGTCGAGGAGTACGGTATGACAGGGTTGTTCGGCAGGAAGGCGGTGACCGCCTTGGGTATAGATATCGGCTCGACCTCGGTCAGGCTGGTCGAGTTGAGTCGCCATGGCGCTGGCCACCGCCTGGAGGCCTGGGCCATGGAGCCGCTCGCCGACGGGGCGGTGGTGCGGCGGCAGATCCGCGATCCGGCGCTGGTTGGCACGGCGCTGGCGAGGGCAATGGCCCGGGTGCGAATCCGGGCGGCCTCGGCGGTGGTAGCGGTCTGTGGCGCGGCGGTGGTTACCAGAACCCTGGAAATGGAGGCAGGACTGGGCGATGAGGAAATGCACCTGCAATTGCGCCTCGAAGCCAACCGGCACATTCCCTATCCGCTGGAAGATGTCGCTATCGATTTCGAGGTGCGTGAACGCACGGCGCATGATCCCGGGCGGGTTTCGGTGTTCCTGGCCGCCTGCCGCCGGGAGCATGTGCAAAGCCGCGAGGCCGCCCTGGCGCTGGCTGGCCTGCGGGCCAGGGCGGTGGACATCGAACCCTGTGCCATCGAACGGGTGTACCGCCTGTTGTCGTGTCGGCTGCCGCCGGGAGACGCCGTGGCGCTGCTGGAAGTCGATACGGACATGCTGCGACTCGATGTATTGCACGATGGATACGTGTGCTATTCCCGCGAGCAGTATTTCGACGAGCGCTTGCCGAGCGATGGTCCGCGGGACCCCGCCGTTTTCATGGTTGCTGAGAGCCTGCGGGCCTTGCAGTTCTTCCAGGCTTCCGGACCGCCGCAGGCGATCGGGCGGATATGGCTGGCCGGTCCCGCTGCGACCGTTCCGGGGGTGGCGCCATTGCTCCAGCGGCGCTCCGCCATGGCGACAGGGGTGGTCGACCCTTTCCTGGGGATGTCGCCGGACGGGCGGAGCGGTGGGCGGGTGCCGGCGGAGATAGCGCCGGCCTTGCTGCTTGCCTGTGGGCTGGCGCTTGGGGGGCTCCGCTGATGGCGGGTATCAATCTATTGCCCTGGCGGGAGCGCCTGCGCCAGTCGCGGCGCAGGCGCTTGCTCGGGTTGCTGATGGCGGCGCTGCTGCTGGCCATGGCAGCCATTGGGCTTGGCGTCCGGTATTTTTCCACTGCCGTGGAAATACAGGACGCGCGCAATGCCTATCTGCTACGCGAGATTGCCCTGCTGGATGAGCGGGTCGGCGAGGTCGCAATCCTCGGGCGCGAACGTCAGTCGCTGCTGGAACGCGTGCAGTTCATCCAGCGCCTGCGGCATGGGCGCCCCGTCGCTGGACGGGTATTCGAGCAATTGCTCCTGGCCCTGCCGGATGGCGTTCATCTCAGTGCCTTGACGATGAAGGATGGTGTGTTGGCGGTCGAGGGGGGCGCCGGGTCGACCGAGGATATTTCCAGGCTGATACGCAACCTGGGCGAGTCGGACTGGCTGGCATCCCCTCTACTGAGTGAAGTGCGTAGCGACAGTACGACGGGGCGGACCAGCCGCTTCCGGCTCGTCATCGCGCCGGTTCTTCCCGAGCCCCTTGCCCAGGACGGTGCGCCATGAAGCCGTTACCTCCGCTGGCCAGGATGCGCGAGTTCGATTTCTCCGCGCTGGAGCTGGAACGTGCGCAGGACTGGCCTGTGATCGCCAAGGGCATCTGTGCGCTGTGCCTGCTGCTGGTGTCGTTGCTGCTGGGGGATTGGCTATGCCTGCACGAACTGCGCGCACAACTGCGGCAGGCCCGGTCGCAGGAAAGCTCGCTACGCGAGCAGTTCTCCACTAAGGCATTCCAGGCCGCTGGCCTGGAGAGGCAGCGTGAGCAGGTCTTCGAATTGCAGGCGGCCTTGGCCGACTTGTTGCGGCAATGGCCTGGCGAAGACGAAATGACGGGTTTGCTGGAGGACATGGATCGTGCCGGGCAGGCGCATGGCGTGTTGTTCGAGGACATCCGGCTGCTGCCTGAAACCGTGCATGCCTTCCATATCGAACAGCCGATCCGCATGGGGCTGGTCGGTACTTATCACGGCCTCGCGGCTTTCCTCGGCGAATTGTCCAGGTTGCCGCGCATGGTGACCCTGCACGATTTCGAGGTGGCAGCGGATGCGTCGTCCGCTGCCGGGTTGCGCATGGGCATCCAGGCCAGAACCTACCGTTACCGCGACAAGGAGGGGAACCGATGAGGCGAGGAAGCCTGCTGTTGATACTGGTGCTTGGCGGCTGCGATGGCGAAGCGCAGACGGACGACCTGCGGCTTTTCATGGATGAGGTCCGCATGCGGCCAGGGCCCGCCGTGGCGGCCTTGCCGGCCTTCGCCGCGTACGAGGGCTTTACATACACGGCGTCGACCCGGCGCGATCCATTCCAGCGCGCCGCCGATAACGGGCATGAGCCGGGAGGCTGGGTATTTCGTCCGGATGCGCGGCGGGCCGGGAACCCGCTCGAAGGTTTCGATATCACCGCCTTCAGCATGGTTGGATCGCTGTCCGCAAAGGCGGGGCGTTATGGGCTGATCAAGGCTGATGGCGCGGTTCATCGTGTCGGGCTTGGCGATTATCTGGGGCGTGACCATGGGCGGGTCGTGGCGATCGAGGAGGGGGCGATAGAACTGGTGGAAATCCTTGCGGACGGAGCCGGGGGCTGGCAGCAAAGGACGCGTCGGCTGCTACTGGCGGTGCGGCCATGAAGACGAACGCTGCACGGCGTGTGCGTTGCAGGCGTGTTTCCGGCCTGTACTCATTGCTGGTGCTGCTGGCCCTGTCGCCGTCCACCGCCTTGTCGAGCACAGCCGAGCGGTCTTTGCCCGCGCGGAGTGAAGCGGTCGTCGAACTGCCTCTGGAGGCAGGGGCCCGCGGCGCTGGCGATGAGCGGATTTCCCTGAATTTCCAGGACATCGAGGTCCGTGCGGCGTTGCAGATCATCGCTGATTTTTCCGGCCTGAACCTGGTCGCCAGTGATTCCGTGAAGGGCAATATCACCCTGCGTCTGCAACAGGTACCGCGCGAGCAGGCTCTGGAACTGGTGCTGCGCAGCAAGGGGCTCGGACAGCGGCGAGAGGGCGGTGTACTGCTGGTGGCGCCCCTTGGCGAGTTTGCCGAACGCGAACGCCAGGCGCTGGAGACTCGCCGGCAACTTGACGGGCCTGTCTCTTATACACCTCTGACGCTGCCGACGATCGCATA
>NZ_QJUO01000038.1 GCF_004327335.1 Stutzerimonas kirkiae
GGGGCGGAGGGCGGGAATGCCGTGTCGTGGTAATCGGGGTAAGGCTGGCTATCGTTTTCCGTGGCGGAGGGGGCTGGCGCGGTTTCGCCTTCCAGGCCGGTGAGTTCCTTGAGGTGCCGGCGCATCAGGGCGCGCAGGTTGCTGCCGGGCACCTTGTCGATCAGCGGGGCTGCCAGTGTGGCCAGGTGTGCCTTGCCTTCAAGGGAGCGAGGATCGGCTTCTTCGGCCAGTTGCTGGAACAGGTAGTCGGCCAGTGGCTGGGCCTGCTGCTGGATGCGGGCGAGGAAGGCTTCATGGCCTTCGGCGCGGACCAGGCTGTCCGGGTCTTCGCCTTCGGGCAGAAACAGGAAGCGCGCCCGCAGGCCATCCTGCAGGCTCGGCAGGGTGGCTTCCAGGGCGCGCCAGGCGGCCTTGCGGCCCGCTGCATCGCCGTCGAAGCAGAACAGCACGCTGGGGGTAAGGCGGAACAGGCGCTTGAGGTGTTCTTCGCTGGTCGCTGTGCCGAGTGTGGCCACGGCATTGCGCAGGCCTTGCTGGGCCAGGGCGATGACGTCCATGTAGCCTTCCACCACGATGACTTCGTCGAGGTCGCGGTTGGCCTGCCTGGCTTCGTACAGGCCATAGAGTTCCTGGCCTTTGTGGAACACCGGGGTTTCCGGCGAGTTGAGGTACTTGGGCTTGTCGTCGCCCAGTACCCGTCCGCCAAAGGCGATCACGCGACCGCGGCTGTCGCGGATGGGGAACATGATGCGGTCGCGGAAGCGGTCATAGCGCTTGCCGCTGTCGGCGTTCTCGATCAGCAGGCCGGCATCGATCATGGCTTTCTGCTGCAATGCATCGCCACCCAGGTGCTTCATCAGGTTGTCCCAGCCGGGTGGCGCGAAACCGAGGGCGAAGTCGCGTGCGATGACCCCGGACAGGCCGCGACCCTTGAGGTAGTCGATGGCGGCCTTGCGTGCCGGGTGGCTCTTGAGCGACTGGCGATAGAAGTCTGTGGCGGCTGCGAGCAGGGGGTAGAGTGGCGAGTCGGTCGGCTGGCGCGGGCGGTTGCCACGGCCGCTTTCCTCGCGCGGGACTTCCATTCCGGCGCGGCGCGCCAGCTCTTCGACAGCCTCGGGAAATTCGAGGTTGTCGTGGTCCATGATGAAGCCGAGGGCGTTGCCGCCGGCACCGCAGCCGAAGCAGTAATAGAACTGCTTGTCCGGGCTGACGCTGAAGGAGGGGGTCTTTTCCTTGTGGAAAGGACAGCAGGCCATGTAGTTCTTGCCGGCCTTCTTCAGCTGGATGCGCGAGCTGACCACGTCCACGATATCGGAGCGGTTGAGCAGATCGTCGATGAAGGATTGTGGGATCAGGCCGGCCATGGGGAACAGGATACGCTTGCCATATTTCGGGCGGGAACGAAAAAGACTCCGGTCATTCGCCTTCGGCGAAGCGGAGTCCCATCGAAAAACAAAGCCCGGCGGGCCGGGCTCTGGTGCAGTCAGTCGCGCCGTATCAGTACAGGCGAACGCTGCGGCGCTGTTCGCGCTGGACTTTCTTGGCGTGACGCTTGACTGCCGCGGCAGCCTTGCGTTTGCGCTCGGCAGTCGGCTTTTCGTAGAACTCGCGGCTACGGACTTCGGCCAGAACACCGGCTTTTTCGCAAGAACGCTTGAAACGACGCAGAGCGACGTCGAAGGGTTCGTTCTCTTTAACTTTTACGTTGGGCATCCAGGACTTACCTTCACTTGATTACCGGTTGCAACGCGCTTCGGCAAATGACTCGTAAGCACGCTGGTTTTCAGGGGTGCGGATGTTACCTTTTCATCGCCAGGAATGCAAAGCCTGTGAGTGAAAGCGCTGGCCGGGGCGTGACCTGGGCGATTAATATGCGCGGCTTCATTCGCTTCCCTAGAAAGGTTCGGACCCATGCTGGTGCTGGGGTTGGAAACATCCTGCGACGAGACCGGCGTCGCGCTTTACGACAGTGAGCAGGGCCTGCTGGCCGATGCGCTGTTCAGCCAGATCGACCTGCATCGCGTCTATGGTGGTGTAGTGCCCGAGCTGGCTTCGCGTGACCATGTAAAGCGCATGTTGCCTTTGATTCGCCAGGTTCTGCATGAGGCCGGGCGGCTTCCGGCGGATATCGAGGCGATCGCCTATACGGCGGGGCCGGGGCTGGTCGGCGCTTTGCTGGTGGGGGCTTCCTGCGCCCAGGCCATGGCGTTCGCCTGGGGGGTACCGGCGGTGGGTGTGCACCATATGGAAGGGCATCTGCTGGCGCCGATGCTGGAAGAGCATCCGCCGGTCTTTCCATTCGTGGCGCTACTGGTTTCCGGTGGGCATACGCAACTGGTCAGGGTCGAGGGTGTCGGCCAGTACCAGTTGCTTGGCGAGTCGGTGGATGATGCCGCGGGCGAAGCCTTCGACAAGACCGCCAAGCTGATGGGGCTGCGCTACCCCGGCGGCCCCGAGATCGCGGCGTTGGCCGAGCGGGGTAGGCCGGGTCGTTTCACCTTTCCCAGGCCGATGACGGACCGTCCCGGCCTGGATTTCAGTTTCAGCGGTTTGAAGACCTTCACCCTCAATACCTGGCAGCAGTGCCGGGCGAGCGGCGATGATGGCGAGCAGACGCGCTGCGATATCGCCCTGGCCTTCCAGCAGGCGGTGGTCGAGACGCTGCTCATCAAGTGCCGCCGCGCACTCAAGCAGACTGGTTTGCAGAGCCTGGTGATCGCCGGCGGTGTGAGTGCGAACCGTTCGTTGCGCCAGGCGCTGGAAAAAATGCTGGGCGAGCTGGGTGGCAAGGTGTTCTATGCCAGGCCGCGCTTCTGTACGGATAATGGTGCGATGATCGCCTATGCCGGCTGCCAGCGCTTGCTCGCCGGGCAGCACGATGGGCCGGAGATCAGTGTGCGGGCCCGCTGGCCAATGGATGAATTACCGAGCTGCGAGTGAGCGCGGCTTTTGCTTGCAGCTTGCAGCTTGCCGCTGTTCCTCTAGAAGTGCCGTTCGCGGCCGGCCAGCAGATCGTGCAGGTTGCCGCGATGGCGCCAGACGATCAGGCTGGCCAGCAGGCTTATGGGCAGCAGGGCCTCGGGTTGCTGCCAGGCGAGCAGGGGTAGGCAGACGGGCAGTGCGGTGAGGGCGGCCAGGGAACTGGTGCGGGTCAGGCGGAACGTCAGCAGCCAGGCGCTGATCGCCAGCAAGGCCGCAGGTGGGTAGAGTCCGAATAGCGCGCCGGCCGAGGTGGCGACGCCCTTGCCGCCACGGAAGCGGAAGTAGAGGGGGTAGAGGTGCCCGCACACCGCCGCCAGGCCGACCCAGGCCTGTTGCTGGAGCGAGAGTTCCAGCCGGGCGGCGAGCAGCACGGGCAGTAACCCCTTGAGCAGGTCGCCGAGCAGGGTCCATAGCGCCAGCCGCTTGCCGGCCACGCGCAGCATGTTGGTGGCGCCGGGGTTGCCCGAGCCGAGTGCGCGTGGGTCCGGCATGCCGGCCTGGCGGCTGAGCAGGATGGCGAATGACAGCGAACCGAGCAGGTAGGCGAGCAGTGTCAGGAGCCAGAACATAGGGTCCATCCGAGGCGGGGAGCCTCTGAGTCTAGCGATGTGCCGCATGCTTGTCGTGCCGCAGGAGAGTTGAGTTGGATACAGTATTTATCGAGGGGCTGGAGGTCGATACCCTGATCGGCGCCTACGACTGGGAGCGGGGCATACGCCAGTGCCTGCATCTGGATCTCGCCCTGGGCTGGGATATCCGTCCGGCGGCGCAGGACGATGAGCTGGACAAGGCGCTGGATTATGCCCGGGTGATCGCCCGCATAGATGGGTTCGCCCAGGCTTCGCGCTTCGAGCTGGTGGAAACCTTCGCCGAGCGCCTGGCCGCCTGTCTGATGGAGGAGTTCGGCATTCCCTGGATGCGCCTGCGGGTGATCAAGCCCGGGGTCAATCCCAGGGTGCGCGGGCTTGGCGTGGAGATCGAACGCGGATGTCGCTGACGCCGGTCCTGCTCGGGCTGGGCAGCAATGCCGAGCGCGAAAAACACCTGACGGCCGGCCTGGATGCGCTTTCCTCGCTGCTGGTCGATATGCGCTGCTCACCGGTCTTCGAGAGCCTGGCGGTGGGCTACAAAGGGGACAATTTCTACAACCTGGTGGTCATCGGGCATTGCGAGTCCGAGTTGATGGAGCTCGACCGTCGGCTGAAATTCATCGAAGCCGACAATGGTCGCTATGCACCGGACCGCAAGGGGTTGCCCCTGGATATCGACGTGCTGACGTTTGGTGATCTGCACGGCGATTTCAACGGACTGGTGCTGCCGCGCGCTGAGATCCTGCGCAATGCCTTCGTGCTCTGGCCCCTGGCGCTGCTGGCGCCAGAGGTGCCGCACCCCGGTGATGGCCGGACCTTTGCCGAACTGTGGCAGGCGGCGCGTATCGAGCAGAGCCTGTGGCCAGTGCCTTTCCGCTGGCGGGGGGGCGAGCTGACGCCGGTTGAACTGCTGGGTGAGTGTCCCGAATAGGGTTCAGGGCGCCCCGACGATGATCACTACGCGGCGATTCTCGCTACGCCCTGCGGCGGTCTGGTTGCTGGCTATGGGTTTGCTCTGGCCCATGGCGCGTATCTGGATCGCCTGCTCGCGCATGCCGTTGCCGATCATCGCATCGGCGACGGTCTGGGCGCGGCGGCGGGAGAGCTGTTCGTTGTAGCTTGGGCGGCCCTGATCGTCGGTATGGCCTTCGAGGATGATGTCGTCGATGCCGACCCCGGTCAGGGCATTGGTGATGCGCGCGATCAGTTGCTGGCTGTCGTGGGAAAGGTGTTCCGAGTCGGTGTCGAACAACACCTTGCCCTGCAGCCCGAACTCCCAGCCGTCCTCGGTCCAGACGAACCCCTGCTGCTTGAGCACGGCAATCTGTTCGGCGCTGAGGCCGGTGGGTGGTGTGCTTTGGCAACCGCTCAGCAGAATGATGCCGAGCAGGGCGATGAGGCGTAGCGCGTTACCCATGATGTATCTCCTTTCAGTGTTGTCCGTGTCGGCGAGGCGGTGCGAGGTGCCGCCCGCTCCGGTGCTGCTTGGCGTGATACATGGCGAGGTCCGCCGTGTGTATCAGCGTCTGCGGGTCGCTGGCATGTTCGGGGCAGAGCGCGACACCGATGCTCAGGGACGCCATCAGTTGTCTGTCGTCGGGTAAGGGCAGGGGTTGTTGCAGGCTTTCGAGGATCTTGTCGGCAACGTCCAGCGCGTCATGCGCGTCATGCACGGTCTTGAGCAGGATGGCGAACTCATCCCCGCCCAGGCGGGCGACCAGGTCGCCTGCGCGCAACTGCAGGCGCAGGCGCTTGGCGATGCCGACGAGAACGGCGTCGCCCGCGCTATGGCCGAGGTTGTCGTTTATTTCCTTGAAACGGTTGCAGTCGATGAACAATACGGCGCACTTGTGATCCTTCGCCAGGCTCTCGCGCAAGGTGCGGGCCAGGGTGGTTTCGAACAGTGCCCGGTTGGGTAGCCCGGTGAGCGCATCATGGCTGGCCAGGTGCGACAGCGAGGCATTTTCCCGTTGCAGGTGGTTCTGCCATGTCTCCAGCTCGTCGAGCAGGCTGTTGAAGTCCCCCGCCAGTTCGTCGAGTTCCAGGATGCGGGAAGTCGGCACGCGTTGTTCGAAGGTACGGTCGCGGGAGATCGCGTGGGCGACTTCGGACAGGCGGCGCAGCGGGGTCATGATGGCTTTGCGCATCCGGCGCGAGCCATAGAGGGTGATAAGGATGCTGAGCAGCAGGCAGGCCAGCAGGGAGAGCAGGCCGTTGCCGAGAAAGCGCGTCAGGGCGCTGCCCTGGCTGCTCAATTGCAGTTCGCCGATGACCTTACCCTGGTGGGTGATGGGGAGCGTCAGTGGCTGCTGCATGAGCAGGTTGGCGACGCTGCGTTCGATGTGCCGGGCGGGCCTGTCGTCGGGATTGCTCCAGTCGGCGAGCAGCTTGCCGTTGCGGTCGAGCACCCTGGCTTCGGCGATTTCCTCGGAGGCGGTGGCGATCTGTTCCAGGCTCTCATGGGCGGCCGCCCTGTCGTTGAAGACCACTGCCGCCTCCAGGGTGTAGGACAGGGAGCGTGCCAGCAGTTGCAGGTTGTGTTCGGCATAGCTGCTCAATGCCAGGAGCCCGGTCACGGTCAGCGACAGGAAGGTCAGGCCGATGGCCGGCAGCAGGCTGAACAACTGGGCACGCTGCAGCAGTTGATGCAGCGGCAGCCGGGGCGCGCAGGAGGGCGTCCGTCTGCGGTTCATGGCTGCTCCCGGAGTCGCTTGCCCAGTTGCAGGACCCGTGGATGGATCTTCAGGCCGCTGCGGGCCACCGCATCCAGATTGACCTTGAAGGAGGTCGATTCGTCCGTCACATACAGGCAGAACAGGCTGCCTTCGCCGCAGGAGTCGGCGCTTTCGCTGATCGTGAGTATGGGGCGCCCGACCAGGCGCTCGAGCAGGTGCTGGCGCGCCGCGTCAGGCAGGATGCCGATATAGACCGCTTCGCATGCGTGGGTCAGGTGCGGGTCTTCGAACAGCAGGCGCCGGCTATGCACCGGGCGCTGCGATTCTTGCGCCCTGCTGGCCAGCAGGATGTCCGCATACTGGGTCGGTGCCACGATGCACAGGCGCAATTGCTGCGGAGCGTGGGGCCACTGGGCGTAGCCGAGGATGCCCTGGACCACCTGGGCGACCTGCTCGCCTCGTTGCAAGGCCTGGTCCGGAGCGGTTTCCGCGGAAATGAGAGGCATCTGTAGCAAGCCGATGAACAACAGGCTCAGGCCGAAGCGTCGTCCAGTCCTTGATAGGGGGCGAGTCGATAGGCGCAAGCATCTGTCTCCGAGGTTATACCGGGGTCTTGGTTCGAGCGGCTGTTGCGCTATGTGGGAATTTTCTGGATATGCGCCGTAATGCCGCTAATTTGGCGTCAAAAAATCGTTATCTTTATTCTGCAGGCTTTTGCTTGATAGCCTATCAGCGAGGCGGGAAGGCATCAGGTATCATTTTTGGTTTCTTGTGTTGCGCCAGGGTCTGTTGACGTTTCGCCGTGACCACGCAAGAGCCTGTTTTTACACGAGGCAAGGCGCGACAACGCGGCTTGCGATGAAACGTCAACAGACCCCGGGGGAAATAGTGGTTGCAACCGCGCCGGGGCGATTGTCGAGTGGCCTGGCTGGCGGGGTCATTGGCCGCGCTCACTGCGCTGCTGTTCGCGAAAGTGTTGCAGGCGTTGCAATCTTTCACGCTCGATGGCCTTGCCCAGTTCCGCGCCCTGGAAACCCTGTTCCAGCAGGGGCCGGGCCGCCACTTCGCGGGCTGTCGAGGCCGCCCGCAGCAAGTAGTCGCCCTGGGGGTAAGGGCGCTCTTCCAGTCCCAGGCGACCGCGGGCGTCCATTTCGCAGGCGGCGATGAATTCGCTGAAGCGTTGTGGGCGACGAAAGCTGTCGAAACGTTGCAGCAGTTCCAGCAGGGTCGAGGCCTTCAGTTCCAGGGCGCGGTGGCAGTGGGTGTGCAGTTCCGCCGTCAGCAGCGCCAGTTCCGCGCATTCGCGGGGAACCCGGTAGCGCTGGTTGATGGCCTCCACCAGCCCGATCCCGCGATGTTCATGGGCGATATGCCGGGGCCACTGCGACTCCGGCGTCAGGCCCTTGCCGACGTCATGCAGCAGGCAGGCCCAGCGGACGTTCAAGGGCTGCTCATGGCGTGCGCACTGCTGCAACACCATGAGGGTGTGGACGCCGGTGTCCACTTCGGGGTGGTGGGTTGCCGTCTGCGGCACGCCGAACAGCGCATCGACCTCCGGCAGCAGTACCTGCAGGGCGCCGCAGTCGCGCAGGGCCTGGATGAACAGGTCCGGGCGCGGTTCCATCAGGGCGCGGGAGATTTCCTTCCAGCAGCGTTCGGCGGTCAGCGCCGAGAGTTCGCCCGAGTCGGCCAGTTGGCGCATCAGTGCCAGGGTTGGCGGGGCTATGCTGAAGCCCAGTGGCGCATAGCGAGCGAGGAAGCGGGCGACCCGCAGCACGCGCAACGGGTCTTCGGCGAAGGCTGGCGAGACATGGCGTAGCAGTCGCGCCTGCAGGTCGTGCTGGCCGCCATAGGGGTCGATCAGGCGGCCCTGTGGGTCTTCGGCGATGGCGTTGATGGTCAGGTCGCGGCGGATCAGGTCCTGTTCCAGCGTGACCTCCGGGCTGGCGTGGAAGACGAAGCCGCCGTAGCCCTTGCCGCTCTTGCGTTCGGTGCGCGCCAGGGCGTATTCCTCGCCACTGCGTGGGTGCAGGAAGACCGGAAAGTCCGCTCCGACCGGGCGAAAACCCTGGGCCAGCATCTCCTCGGCGCTGGCGCCGACCACCACCCAGTCCACTTCGCTCACTTCGCGGCCCAGCAAACGGTCGCGCACGGCACCACCGACTTTATAGATCTGCATAACCACCTCCAGAGGCGGCAAGGATAGAGGCCGCGGGCCGGGGCGGAAAGGGTAACCGGCCTCGGCGTCGCGGCGGCTTCTGACGGGGAGCAGAGGCAAGCGGCAAGGAAAAGCTTGACAGGGTTCCGCAGGGGCTTTTCACACTGATTATGCTTGCCGCTTGCCGCTTGCCGCTTGCCGCTTGCCGCTTGCCGCCGCCCTACTCCTGTCCGACCACCCGGTAGCATGGCTCATAGGCACTGCCGCCGGGCAGCTTCATGCGGTGCTGCTCGACGAAGGCGCGCAGCAGTTCGTCCAGCGGCCGCATGATCGCCGGGTCGCCCTGGATCTGGTAGGGGCCGTGCTGTTCGATCAGGCGGATGCCGTTTTCCTTGACGTTGCCGGCGACGATGCCGGAGAACACGCGGCGCAGGTTGGCGGCCAGCTCGTGCAGCGGCAGGTCATGGGTCAGCGGCAGGCTGGCCATGTTGGCATGGGTCGGCTCGAACGGACGCTGGAAGCCTTCGTCGATCTTCAGCAGCCAGTTGAAATAGAAGGCGTCGTCGTGCCGACGGCGGAAGCGGGTGACTTCCTGGATGCCGGCCGTCATCTGCCGGGCCACTTCGACCGGGTCGTCGATGATTACCTGGTAGCGCTGCTGCGCGGCTTCGCCGAGGGTGGCGCCGATGAAGGTGTGCAGTTGGCGCAGGTAGGCTTCGGCGCATTTCGGCCCGGTGAGCAGCAGCGGGAACGGCAGCTCATGGTTGCTCGGGTGGGTGAGGATGCCGAGCAGGTAGAGGAATTCCTCGGCGGTACCGACCCCGCCGGGGAATACGATGATGCCGTGGCCGACGCGCACGAAGGCTTCCAGGCGCTTTTCGATATCCGGCAGGATCACCAGTTCGTTGACGATCGGGTTGGGCGCTTCGGCGGCGATGATGCCGGGCTCGGTGAGGCCCAGGTAGCGCCCGTGCTGGGTGCGTTGCTTGGCATGGGCGATGGTGGCGCCTTTCATCGGCCCCTTCATCACGCCGGGGCCGCAGCCGGTGCAGATATCCAGCCCGCGCAGGCCCAGTTCGTGGCCGACGCGCTTGGAGTATTTGTATTCCTCGATGCCGATGGAGTGGCCGCCCCAGCACACTGCCATCTTCGGCTCCTGGCCGCTGCGCAGGGTGTGGGCGTTGCGCAGCAACTGGAAAACGTAGTCGGTGATGCCTTCCGAGCTGTCCAGGTCGGCGCCTTTGCGTTCCAGTTGGCTCTGGGTATAGACGATGTCGCGCAAGGCGCTGAACAGCATCTCGCGGGTACTGGCGATCATCTCGCCATCGACGAAGGCGTCGGCCGGGGCATTCAGCAGTTCCAGGCGGATACCGCGATCCTGCTGGTGGATGCGTACTTCGAAATCCGCATAGGCTTCGAGAATGGTCTTGGCGTTGTCGCTGTGCGAGCCGGTATTGAGGATCGCCAGGGCGCAGCGGCGGAACAGGTCGCAGACGCTGCCGCTACCGGTTTCACGCAATTGCTGGACTTCGCGTTGGGAAAGGATTTCCAGGCTGCCACGGGGGCTGAGGGTGGAATTGATCTTCAGGCGTTCGGGCATGTGGGGTCCATTGTGGCGGCGCTTCGCGGCCATTGCTCCAGGTACGGGAACCTGGCCGCGAAATCTTTGGGGGCGGTGGTGCTGCATTCGCGGGCAAGCCCGCTCCTACGGTATCGACAGTGTAGGAGCCGGCGTGCCCGTGAATCGTTCAGTTCGACAGCTTCAGGTTGTTCCAGATCGCCAGGCTGGGACCTGCCTGGTTGAGGGTGTAGAAGTGCAGGCCCGGCGCGCCGCCGGCCAGCAGTTTCTCGCACATTTCGCTGATCACCTGTTCGCCAAAGGCCTGGATACTTTCGATATCGTCACCGTAGGCTTCCAGTTGCTTGCGAATCCAGCGTGGCAGTTCGGACCCGCAGGCATCGGAGAAGCGCGCCAGCTTGCTGTAGTTGGTGATCGGCATGATGCCCGGCACGATCGGCAGGTCCGCGCCCAGCTTGCGCACGCGCTCGACGAAGTAGAAGTAGCTGTCGGCGTTGAAGAAGTACTGGGTGATGGCGCTGTCGGCGCCGGCCCTGGCCTTGCGCACGAAGTTGGCGATGTCGTCCTCGAAGTTGCGCGCTTGCGGATGCATTTCCGGATAGGCGGCGATCTCGATATGGAAATGGTCGCCGGTTTCCGTGCGGATGAATTCCACCAGTTCGTTGGCATGGCGCAGTTCGCCACTGGCCATGCCCATGCCGGAAGGCAGGTCGCCACGCAGCGCGACGATGCGCCTGATGCCATTGTCGCGATAGAGGTTCAACAGTTCGAGCAGCTCGGCCTTGCTGTCGCCGACGCAGGACAGGTGTGGCGCGGTGGGTACCTTCACCTCGCCATCCAGTTGCAGCACGGTGTTCAGCGTGCGGTCGCGGGTCGAACCGCCTGCACCATAGGTGCAGGAAAAGAAATCGGGGTTGCAGCCGGCCAGCCGTTTCGCGGTGGCCAGCAGCTTTTCATGTCCAGCCTCGGTCTTGGTCGGGAAGAATTCGAAGCTGTAGCGGCGATCAGGGGAGCTCATAAGCAAATCCTGGGGGCTTCGGGCCAGAGGTTGGCCCGGTAGTCCTTCAATCGCTGAAGGCTGAATGCTGGAGGCTGGACGAAAGGCAACCCGGCGGCGCTTTTTCGTCCAGCATTCCAGCCTCTAGCCTCCAGCGGCCTTTTTAGTAGCGATAAGCGTCCGGCTTGAACGGGCCGTCCTGGTTCACGCCGATATAGTCGGCCTGTTTCGGTGTCAGCCGGGTGACCACGCCACCGAAGCCCTTGACCATTTCCAGGGCGACTTCCTCGTCGAGCTTCTTCGGCAGCACTTCCACGGTCAGGCGCTCGGCCTTTTTGTCTGCCGGCAGGTCGGCGAACTTCTGCTCGAACAGGAAGATCTGCGCCAGCACCTGGTTGGCGAAGGAGCCGTCCATGATCCGGCTCGGGTGGCCGGTGGCGTTGCCCAGGTTGACCAGGCGTCCTTCGGCCAGCAGGATCAGGTAGTCGTCGTTGTGCGGGTCGAAGCCGTCCTTGCCGGTGCGGTGGATCTTGTGCACCTGCGGCTTGACCTCTTCCCAGGCCCAGTTGGCGCGCATGTAGGCGGTGTCGATCTCGTTGTCGAAGTGGCCGATGTTGCACACCACGGCGCGTTTCTTCAGGGCCTTGAGCATACCGGCATCACAGACGTTGACGTTGCCAGTGGTGGTGACGATCAGGTCGATCCTGCCCAGCAGCGCGGCATCGACGCTGGCCTCGCTGCCATCGTTGATGCCGTTCTTGTACGGGGACACCAGCTCGAAGCCGTCCATGCAGGCCTGCATGGCGCAGATCGGGTCGACTTCCGAAACCTTGACGATCATGCCTTCCTGGCGCAGCGACTGGGCCGAGCCCTTGCCCACGTCGCCGTAGCCGATCACCAGCGCCTGCTTGCCGGAGAGCAGGTGATCGGTGCCGCGCTTGATGGCGTCGCTGAGGCTGTGGCGGCAGCCGTACTTGTTGTCGTTCTTGCTCTTGGTCACCGAGTCGTTGACGTTGATCGCCGGGACTTTCAGGGTGCCGGCCTTGAGCATGTCGAGCAGGCGGTGCACGCCGGTGGTGGTTTCCTCGGTGATGCCGTGGATGCGCTCGAGCAGTTGTGGGTACTTCTTGTGCAGGATCTCGGTCAGGTCGCCGCCGTCGTCGAGGATCATGTTGGCGTCCCACGGCTGGCCGTCCTTGAGGATGGTCTGCTCGATGCACCACTCGTATTCTTCCTCGGTCTCGCCCTTCCAGGCGAACACCGGGATGCCGGCGGCGGCGATGGCGGCGGCGGCCTGGTCCTGGGTGGAGAAGATGTTGCAGGAAGACCAGCGTACCTCGGCGCCGAGGGCGATCAGCGTCTCGATCAGCACGCCGGTCTGGATGGTCATGTGGATGCAGCCGAGGATCTTCGCGCCCTTGAGCGGCTGGCTGGCCGCGTACTTGCGGCGCAGGCCCATCAGTGCCGGCATTTCCGATTCGGCGATGATCAGTTCCTTGCGGCCCCAGTTCGCCAGGGAAATATCGGCGACTTTATAGTCGGTAAAAGCAGCGCTCATACAAAAGCTCTCCATTCGTTGTCTGCGAATGGGCGCCGTTGATGCGTGTGGTTAACGCCCCATCCGAGCCTGACAAGCCATGCTTGCTGCAGCGCCCCTCGGATGGGTGGCGGGCACGGCCGGGCGCTGCCGGTCGTGTGAACCGGGCGATTATAACGGCAGCTACGGGCTATGGGCTACAGGTGGGGCGGGCCGATCGCGCATGCATGGCAAAGGGCCGAAAAGAGCGCTGGAGGCTGGAGGCCGGACGAAAGAGCATGGTAGCCGGTGTTTTTCGGCCAGCTCCCATCCTCCCTATCGAAGCACGTGACCTGCAGCTCGCTAGTATGTACGGAACTCCTTGTGGCACAGCGAGCAGGCGTCCTCGACCTGCTGGAAGGCCGGGGCAACCTCCGACGGCTTCAGGGGCTGCACCTGGCTCGCAGCGAGCAATGCCGAGGTGGTCACTTCCAGGGCGCGCGCCAGCTCATTGAAACGGGCCTGCTTTTCCCAGACCTCGTCGCGGGCATCGGACTCTTTCTCGCGTACCTCGGGATAGTGCTGCCAGGGCTGGCTCGACAGTTCGTCCAGCTTCACCGCACCGATGGCGAACGCCTGGCCATCGAACGGCATGCGGCCGCGCAGCATACCGCCCAGGTTTTCCTTGGCATCGAGCATCTGCTGGAAGATCGCCTTGCGCTTGCCCAACGGTGAATCGGGATCGACACCACCGCAACCCGCCAGCGACAGCACGGCGGCCAGAAGCACGCCCAGACCCTTCAGCTTCATCATCACGACCGTTCTACCCTACGAAAAGCGTGGATTATCCCCGTCCGCCGCGAATCGGACAAATCACCTGTGTTACCGAATCCTCCCACGCTTCGATAAAGACGCCGGAGGCTGGAAAGCTGGACGAAAACGCCGGCCGCCACGCTTTTCGTCCGTCCTCCAGCCTTCCAGCGCTCTTTTCGACGCTTTATGCGGCTTGCATCGCTGGTATCCTTGGCGCCGTTCTTTCTGCGGAGTCGTCCGATGAAGTTGTCCATGCCCCGTTTCGACCAGGCCCCGGTGCTGGTGGTCGGTGATGTCATGCTCGATCGTTACTGGCATGGCGCCACATCGCGCATATCGCCGGAGGCGCCGGTGCCGGTGGTCAAGGTCGAACAGATAGAGGACCGCCCGGGCGGCGCGGCGAACGTGGCGTTGAATATCGCGGCGCTCGGCGCGCCGGTGGCTCTGGTCGGGGTGACGGGGGTGGACGAGGCGCGCCAGAGCCTGGTCGATAGCCTGCAGGCCGCAGGTGTCGAGGCGCATTTCCAGGCGATCGAGCATCAGCCGACCATCGTCAAACTGCGGGTGTTGAGCCGCCATCAGCAATTGCTGCGGATGGATTTCGAAGAGCCCTTCGACACCGATGCCGAGGCCTTGCGCGTCTCGGTGGAAAGCCTGCTGGATAGTGTGCGGGTACTGGTGCTGTCCGACTACGGCAAGGGGGCGCTGGCGGATCACCAGGCGTTGATCCGTGCCGCCCGCCAGCGCGGCATTCCGGTGCTGGCGGACCCCAAGGGCAAGGACTTCGAGGTCTATCGCGGCGCCTCGCTGATCACGCCGAATCTCGGCGAGTTCGAGGGCGTGGTCGGCAAGTGCCGCGACGAGGCCGACCTGGTGGCCAAGGGCGCGGTGCTGATGTGCGAACTGGAACTGGGCGCCCTGCTGGTGACGCGCAGCGAGCATGGCATGACCCTGCTGCGTCCCGGCCATCCAGCCCTGCACCTGCCGGCCCGGGCCCGTGAAGTATTCGATGTGACCGGCGCCGGGGATACGGTGATTTCCACTGTCGCGGCGGTGCTGGCGGCGGGCGAGGAACTGCCGCTGGCGGTGGCGCTGTCCAACCTGGCGGCCAGCATCGTCGTCGGCAAGCTCGGTACGGCGGCGATCAGTGCGCCGGAGCTGCGGCGCGCCATGCAGCGTGAAGAGGGCTCGGGGCGTGGCGTCATGAGCCTCGAACAATTGCTGCCGGTGATCGAGGATGCCCATGCCCAGGGCGAGAGGGTGGTCTTCACCAACGGTTGCTTCGATATCCTGCATGCCGGCCATGTGACCTACCTGGAGCAGGCGCGCGCCCAGGGCGACCGCCTGGTGGTGGCGGTCAACGACGACGCCTCGGTCAGCCGCCTGAAAGGGCCGGGCCGCCCGATCAACTCGGTGGACCGGCGCATGGCGGTGCTGGCCGGGCTGGAGGCGGTGGACTGGGTGGTCAGCTTCTCCGAGTCGACTCCGGAAAATCTGCTGCGCCAGATCAGGCCGGATGTGCTGGTCAAGGGCGGCGACTACGGCATCGGCCAGGTGGTGGGCGCCGATCTGGTCCGCGCCTATGGTGGCGAGGTCAGGGTGCTGGGGCTGGTGGAAAACAGCTCCACCACGTCCATCGTCGAGAAGATTCGCAGCCAGTAAGCACGGCCTGATTTTCGTAGGATGCGCCGTGCGCACCGGGTTTCGCCGCCCAGGTGCGCATGGTGCCACCTGCTTTCTATGGCCGGGCGATGGCGGCCAGCCATTCTTCCCAGCGAATGCGTTCGGCCTGCACGACCCAGCCCTGCTGGGCCGCAAAGCCTTCGGAGAGCCAGATGTCGCGCGTGTCCTGGCGCTGCGGCTTGCCTTTGGCCAGGGTCAGCAGTTCGGCGCGCGGCTGGCCGTGCTCGAGCGGGATCAGGTAGAGATCGGGTTGCTCGCGGCGCAGGCGAGCGATCAGCCGGCCCTCCTCGAGGTATTCGTCGACATGGTAGAGGCTGAGCTGACGGGCTTCGCCCGGCACCTCCAGGCGCATGTCATAAACCAGTTGCAGCGAGGCCGTGGGCAGGTGCACGTAGGCGCGCGGGCGTTCCAGCAGGCGCTGGCTGCCGTGGTACAACTGCCGGGCCGCGCCGCTCAGGGCGCTCAGGGCGAAGGTCGGGCTTTCCCGGTAGTTCAGGCTGCCGTCGTAGGGCGCCGGCAACCAGGTTTCGCCAAAGCGTCCGGAGAGCCAGCCCTGCGGCGTTTCCAGCAGGCACTCCTCGGCGACTTCCTGGATCGCGGTCAGCAGCGGCAGGCCGACTTCCTGGGCCGGGACATAGCCGGAAATCATCTTCAGCACTTCGTCGCCGCGGTCATTGCGTTTCTGCCGCACCAGAACCCAGTAGTCCTGTTCCTGCCAGGACAGGGTCAGGCGCACCGATACCCCGAGGTTGGCCAGTTCCAGCGAGAACCGCTGCGGGTCGTCGACCTCCACGGGGCGCCGCCGCTCGAGCATTTCGCTGAAATTGAGCGGTTGGCCCAGGCCCTGGTAGACAAGCTGTTCCGGGGTCGCTTCGACGGACAGGGGCAAGGTCTTGAAGTGTTCGGGGGGCTTGCGCAACAGAATGGTCGACATGGCTTTGTACTTGCTCCGCTGCTTATGAAGTCAGGATGCGTGCCACCATCTCCACGTTGTCACGCAGGTGCGCGGGATTGATGGTGCCGACGATGGCGCTGGTGACGCCAGGTTGCTCGAACAGCAGGGTAAAGCTGCGTTGCAGTGGGTCTTCTCCATCGGCCAGGCAGACATGCCCGCTGGCCAGGGCCTTCTTGACCAGGATCGCCTTGCCGTGGCGTGCCGCATAGTCGATGACCGGGCGTTCGGCACGTTCCTTCAGGTTATAGGTGACCATCGCACAGTCGCCCTGTTCGAGGGCCAGCAGGCCACCAGCCGCGGTCTTGCCGGAGAAGCCGTAGGCGAGGATCTTGCCTTCGCGCTTCAATTCGGCGAGGGTCGGGTAGACCTCGCCGTTGCGCAGGATGTCCAGGTCATTGCCGTCCGAGTGTACCAGCAGCATATCCAGGCGGTCGGTGCCAAGGCGTCGCAGGCTGCGTTCCACCGAGAAGCGGGTGTGCGCGGCGGAAAAATCGAAGCGCGACTGGCCGTTCTCGAACTCTTCGCCAACCTTGCTGGCGATCACCCAGTCGTCCCGCTGGCCACGCAGCAGCGGGCCGAGGCGCTCCTCGCTGACACCGTAGGCGGGCGCGGTGTCGATCAGGTTGATGCCCAGCTCGCGGGCCAGTGCCAGCAGTTCGCGGGCCTGCCGGTCATCGGGGATGCTGAAGCCGCCGGGGTATTTGACGCCTTGGTCGCGGCCCAGCTTGACCGTGCCCAGGCCCAGCGGGGAAACCGGCGGGCCGGACTGGCCAAGAGGGCGCCGCAGTTCGTGCAGGGTGGCGCTCATGGCAGCAACCCGCTCCAGAACGGCTGGCCTGCTGGCGGGCGCGGCAGTGCTGGCCAGGGGGCGTGCCGGGCCGGCTCGATACTCTGGTGCCGCAGATGGGCCACGACGCGATCGGCCAGGTCCGGTGAGAGGGCTAGTTTGGTCGGCCAGCCCACCAGCAGGCGGCCCTGCTCGGCGAGAAAGGCGTTGTCGGGGCGCGCCTGGTTGGATTGGGCGGGTTCGGCACGGTCGACCCTCAGGGTGGCCCACTGGGCGGCCGACAGATCGAGCCAGGGCAGCAGGTCGGCCAGTTCGCGTTGGGCGAAGGCGATCTGCGTGGCCGGCTCGCGCGCCACCCCGGTCGCTTCGGCCAACTCGCCGCCGAGATACCAGACCCACTGGCCGTCCGTCGAGGGATGGCTGGTCACGGTGATCCTCGGCTTGCTGCCGCCGCCCAGGCAGTGCGCGTAGAGTGGCTGCAGCGTCGGCGCCTTGAGCATCACCATATGCAGGGGCCGCAACTGTTGGACGGGTTGCCGCAGGCCCAGGCGGGCCAGCAGTTCGGCGGTGCCGGCGCCGGCGGTGACGACGATGCGGCGGGCGCGCACGGCCAGGCCGTCGAGGTACAGGCCGGTCAGTTCGCCATTTTCGTGCAGGGGCTCGATGTCCTGGCTGGCGACCAGGCTGTCCGCTGCCAGTTCGGCGAGACGGGCGATCAGGCCGGGCACGTCCAGCACCAGTTCGCTCAGGCGGTAGACCTTGCCCTTGAAGCCCGGGTGTTGCAGCGGTAGTGGCAATTCGTCGCCCTTGACCTGGCCGACCCGGGTGCGCACGGCCTTGCTGGCGAAGAAGCTGCTCAGGTTGCCGGCCAGGCTGCCTGGCGACCACAGGTAGTGGGCGTCGGACAGCACGCGCACACCGCTCAGGTCCAGTTCTCCGTTGCCGGCCAGCGCTTCGCGCCAGCGCTGCGGCATGCCCGCTATCGCCTCGGAGGCGCCGGTGAGTATGCCGCTCAGGGCGTATTTGGTACCGCCGTGGATGATGCCCTGGGACTTGAGACTCTGGCCGCCGCCCAGTTCCCCCCGCTCCACCAGCCGGGTGGCGTAGCCCAGGCGGCGCAGTCGCGCATTCAGCCAGAGGCCGGCGATACCGCCGCCAACGATGAGGATGTCGGTGCTTGGGGATGTCTGGGGCATGGGCTTCGTGCTGTAGCGGGAAAGGTGGCAAGGTACAAGCTGCGAGCGGCAGGCTGCAAGCTGGAAGCGGAGAGGGCGGTTTGACGGAGGTGCTCGGGCCCCCGGGCTTTGGCCTGCCGCTGTGCGTAAGCCTCAGGGCCGGCTATAATCCGCCGCTTTCCTTTTCGTCAGGGTAAAAACGCCATGAGCGAGACTGTGCTCGATTACATGACCCGGCTGGGCCGCGCGGCGCGGGAGGCTTCCCGGGTGCTCGCGCGTGCCAGCACGGCGCAGAAGAATCGTGCGTTGCAGGCCGCCGCCACGGCGCTGGACCAGGCGCGCGAAGCACTGGCCGTCGCCAATGCGAAGGATCTCGAGGCCGGGCGCGCGAATGGCCTGGACGAGGCCATGCTCGACCGCCTGGCGCTGACACCCAGGCGTGTCGATGAAATGATCGAGGGCCTGCGCCAGGTCGCGGCACTGCCCGACCCGATTGGCGAAATACGCGATATGCGCTACCTGCCTTCGGGCATCCAGGTCGGCAAGATGCGCGTGCCCCTCGGCGTGGTCGGCATCATCTACGAATCGCGGCCCAACGTGACCATCGATGCCGCCAGCCTGTGCCTGAAGTCGGGTAACGCCACCATCCTGCGTGGTGGCTCCGAAGCCATTCACTCCAACCAGGCGATCGCCCGCTGCATCACCCGGGGCCTGGAAGAGGCCGGCTTGCCGAACGCGGCGGTGCAGGTGGTGGAAACCACCGACCGCGCAGCCGTGGGCGCGCTGATCAGCATGCCGGAGTTCGTCGATGTGATCGTGCCGCGTGGCGGCAAGGGGCTGATCGAGCGCATCAGCCGCGAGGCCAGGGTGCCGGTGATCAAGCATCTCGACGGCATCTGCCACGTCTATATCGACCGGGCGGCCGATATGGACAAGGCGGTGCGCATCGCCGACAACGCCAAGACCCAGCGTTTCGCCCCCTGCAACACCATGGAGACGCTGCTGGTGCATGCCGCTATCGCCGCCAGCGTGCTGCCGCCACTGGCGGCCATCTATGTGCAAAAGGGCGTCGAGCTGCGCGGCTGCCCGCGCACCCGTGAACTGCTGGGCGAGGCGGTCAACGCGGCCAGCGAAGAGGATTGGGCGACCGAGTACAACGCGCCGATCCTGTCGATCCGTATCCTCGACTCGCTGGACGAGGCCATCGAGCACATCAATCGCTATGGCTCGCAGCACACTGATGCCATCGTCACCGAGAACTTCACCGATGCCCGGCGTTTCCTCACCGAAGTCGATTCGAGCTCTGTGATGGTCAATGCCTCCACGCGCTTCGCCGATGGTTTCGAATACGGGCTTGGCGCGGAGATCGGCATCTCCACCGACAAGTTGCATGCGCGCGGCCCGGTCGGCCTGGAAGGGCTGACCAGCGAGAAGTACGTGGTGTTCGGCGACGGTCACGTTCGTACTTGATGGGCCGTCGCATCGGCGTTTTCGGTGGTACCTTCGACCCTGTGCACATCGGGCATCTGCGCGGGGCGCTGGAGGTCGTGGAGCTGGCGGGGCTGGACGAACTGCGCCTGGTGCCTTGCGCCAGGCCTCCGCATCGGGAAACGCCGAACAGCAGTGCCGAGGATCGCCTGGCCATGGTGCGCCTGGCGGTGGCGGACCTGTCGCCGCTGATGGTCGATGCGCGGGAACTGGAGCGTGAGCGGCCCTCCTATACCGTGGAAACGCTGGAGTCGCTGCGCAGCGAACTGGCAGAGGACGATCAACTGTTCCTGCTGCTGGGCTGGGATGCCTTCTGCGGGCTGCCCGGTTGGCACCGCTGGCAGGAGTTGCTGGAGCTTTGCCATATCCTGGTGCTGCAGCGCCCGGATACCGGCAGCGAGGTCCCCGAGGCGCTACGCAACCTGTTGGCGGCACGCAGTGCTTCCAATGTGCGGGCGATAAGCGGCCGGGCGGGGCAGATCGCCTTCGTCTGGCAGATGCCGCTGGAAATATCCGCTACACAGATTCGCAGGTTTCTCGCCAGTGGCAGAACGGTCCGCTTCCTGGTCCCGGATTCCGTACTGGCTTATATCAATGCGCACGGTCTGTACCGGGCGTCGAACTGAGGTTGTATTTACGTTATGCAGAATGAAACTCTGGTCAAACTGGCGATTGATGCCCTTGAAGAGCTCAAGGGGCAGGATATCGTCACCATAGATGTGCAAGGCAAGACCAGCGTCACCGATTTCATGGTGATCGCCAGTGGCACTTCCAGCCGCCATGTCAAATCCATGGCCGACAACGTGCTGGAAAAGGTCAAGGAGCAGGGCGTCCGCCCCATCGGCAGCGAGGGGCTGGAAGGTGGCGAGTGGGCATTGCTCGACCTGGGCGATGTAGTGGTGCATGTGATGCAGGTGCCTACCCGCCAGTTCTACGATCTGGAGCGGCTGTGGCAGGGCGCCGAGCAGAGTCGCGCCCAGCATGCGGGTGATGCCGAGCAGGGCTGAACAGTGAAGCTCAAGCTGATTGCCGTCGGCTCGAAGATGCCGCGCTGGGTCGAGGAGGGCTGGCAGGAATATGCCAGGCGCCTGCCGGCCGAGCTGTCGCTGGAGCTGGTGGAGATCGGCCTGCATACCCGCGGCAAGAACGCCGATGTCGCTCGCCTGATCCGACAGGAAGGCGATGCGATGCTGAGCAAGGTGCAGCCCGGCGAGCGTATCGTTACCCTCGAGGTGATGGGGCGCCCCTGGAGTACCGAACAACTGGCCGCCGAACTCGATCGCTGGCGTCTCGAGGCGCGTACCGTCAACCTGATGGTCGGCGGCCCGGAAGGGCTGGCACCGCAGGTGTGCGCGCGTAGCGAGCAGCGCTGGTCGTTGTCGCCGCTGACCTTGCCGCATCCGCTGGTGCGCATCCTGGTCGGCGAGCAGGTTTATCGGGCCTGGACGCTGTTGTCCGGGCACCCGTATCACAAATAGGTCGCGGACAACCCCTGACATGCCCCAGCCCATTCACCTGAAGGACCATGAGAAGGACGCCGGCCTGGTGCGCCGCCGCGTGCTCGTGGGGATCGTGGTGGTGGTGTTGATGATGGGCGTGCTGATCGCCCGCATGTACTACCTGCAGGTGATCCAGTACGAGTACCACTCGACCCTGTCGGAGAACAACCGCGTCCATGTGCAGCCGATACCACCCAACCGCGGGCTGGTCTTCGACCGCAACGGCCGCGTCATCGCCGATAACCGCCCCAGCTTCAGCCTCACGGTCACCCGCGAGCGGGCGGGCGACTGGCGGGCGGTGCTGGATGTGGTGGTCGAGGTGCTGGCGCTCTCCGCCGAAGAGCGCGAACTGTTCGAGCGCCGGGTATTGCAGGGGCGCCGGCCATTCGAGCCGGTGCCGATCATGTACGAGTTGAACGAGGAGCAGATCGCCCGGGTGGCGGTCAACCAGTTCCGTCTGCCGGGGGTCGATGTGGCCGCGCAACTGGTGCGGCACTATCCCCAGGGCGAGCATTTCGCCCACTCGGTGGGCTATGTCGGGCGCATCAACGAAACCGAGCTGAAGAGCCTCGATCCGGTCAACTACAGCGGTACGCACCATATCGGCAAGACCGGCATCGAGAAGTTCTACGAAGATGTCCTGCATGGCCAGGTGGGCTACGAGGAAGTCGAGACCAACGCCCGCGGGCGCGTGCTGCGGGTGCTCAAGCGCACCGATCCGGTGCCGGGCCAGGACCTGGTGCTGACCCTCGACCTGGACCTGCAGGAGGCCGCCGAGGCGGCGCTGGGCGGGCGGCGCGGCGCCATCGTGGCGTTGCAGCCGCAAACCGGCGAGGTGCTGGCGATGGTCAGCCAGCCGAGCTTCAACCCCAACCTGTTCGTCACCGGTATCAGCTTCAAGGATTACGGCGAGCTGCGCGACTCCATCGACCGCCCGCTGTACAACCGGGTGCTGCGCGGGCTCTACCCGCCCGGCTCGACCATCAAGCCGATGATGGCGGTGGCCGGGCTGGATGCCGGGGTGATCACGCCGACCAGCCGTGTCTTCGACCCTGGCTATTTCCAGTTGCCCAATGTCCAGCACAAGTACCGCAACTGGAATCGCAGCGGCGACGGCTGGGTCGACCTGACGTTGGCCATCATGCGTTCCAACGACACCTATTTCTACGACATGGCGCACAAGATGGGCGTCGATCGCATGCACGACTACATGACCCGCTTCGGCCTCGGGCAGCGGGTGGCGTTGGACATGAATGAAGAAACGGCCGGCCTGATGCCTTCCCGCGAGTGGAAGCGTGCGCGCTACCGCCAGCCCTGGTATCCGGGGGAAACGGTGATCCTCGGTATCGGCCAGGGCTATATGCAGGCCACGCCGCTGCAACTGGCTCAGGCCACGGCGCTGATGGCCACCCGTGGCAAGTGGGTTCGCCCGCACCTGGCCCGCAGCCTGGATGGCACGCCGGTGATCGACCCGGATGCGCCGGCGGATATCGAGCTGCGCGACCCGCGTTACTGGGAATACGCCATCCACGGCATGGAGCAGGTGGTGCATGGCGCCCGTGGCACTGCGCGCAGGATCGGCGAAGGCTCGCCCTACCGGATCGCCGGCAAGAGCGGTACGGCCCAAGTGGTGGCGATCAAGCAGGGCGAGCGTTATGACAGCGGCCGGCTGGCCGAGCGGCATCGCGACCATGCGCTGTTCGTCGCCTTCGCGCCTATCGAGAAGCCCGAGATCGTGGTAGCGGTGATGGTGGAGAACGGTGAGTCCGGCTCCGGTGTCGCCGCCCCGGTGGTCAAGGCCGTCATGGATGCCTGGTTGCTGGACAGGGATGGCAAACTGAAAGCCGAATACGACCCGGCGCAGGTTCAGCCGGAGGTGGCGCCATGAGTGGCAGTTTCGATCGTACGCTGTCGAACCAGGATGTCCTGCGCCGACGTGCCAGCCTGTTGCAGCGCATGCATCTGGATGGCCCGCTGCTGCTGCTGTTGCTGATCCTCGCCGCCGGCAGCCTGTTCATCCTCTATTCGGCCAGCGGCAGGCACTGGGATATGTTGCTCAAACAGTCCAGCTCCTTCGGCCTGGGGCTGCTGGCGATGCTGGTGATCGCCCAGTTGGAGCCGCGTTTCATGGCGCGTTGGGCGCCGCTGGGCTACCTGGGCGTGGTCGGGCTGCTGCTGGCGGTGGAGTTCATCGGCCATACGGCAATGGGGGCGACGCGCTGGATCAATATCCCCGGGGTGATCCGCTTCCAGCCTTCGGAATTCATGAAGATCATCATGCCGATGACCATCGCCTGGTACTTCTCGACCCGCAGCCTGCCGCCCAGCTTCAAGCACACGGTGATCAGCCTGTTGCTGATCGCCATTCCGTTCATGCTGATCGTCAAGCAGCCCGACCTGGGCACCGCCTTGCTGATCCTGGCTTCTGGGGCTTTCGTGCTGTTTATCGCGGGGCTGCGCTGGAGCTGGATCTGCATGGCCGTGGCGGCCGTGGTGCCGGTGGCCATCGCCATGTGGTACTTCGTCATGCACGACTACCAGAAACAGCGTGTGCTGACCTTCCTCGACCCCGAGAGCGATCCCCTTGGAACGGGTTGGAACATCATCCAGTCCAAGGCTGCGATAGGTTCCGGCGGCGTGTTCGGCAAGGGCTGGCTGCAGGGTACGCAATCGCATCTGGATTTTTTGCCGGAAAGCCATACGGACTTTATCATTGCCGTCCTGGCGGAGGAGTTCGGCCTGGTCGGGGTCTGTTTGTTACTGCTGGTGTATCTGCTGTTGATCGCCCGTGGGCTGGTGATTACCGTGCAGGCCCAGACACTGTTCGGAAAATTGCTGGCCGGAGCGCTGACGATGACCTTCTTCGTCTACGTCTTCGTCAACATTGGCATGGTGAGCGGGCTGCTGCCGGTGGTAGGGGTGCCTCTGCCCTTCATCAGCTATGGTGGAACTTCACTGGTGACCCTGCTGTCAGGGTTCGGGGTTTTGATGTCGATCCACACCCATCGCAAGTGGATCGCACAGGTTTGACGAGAGACTATTTCTTGATTTCCTTAGGCGGTAGGCAGTTGGCGCGGGTGCTCTGTGGGCTTGGTCTGGTTGGCGCCATGGGCGCGCAATCGGCCTGGGCGAGCGACTACAAGGGCGAGAAGGTGGCCGGCTTCATTGCCGAGATGGCCAGCGAATATGGTTTCGCCAGCGAGCAACTGGCCGAACTGCTGGCCCAGGCCGAGCGCAAACAGGCCATTCTCGATGCCATTTCACGGCCGGCCGAGCGGGTTCGTCCGTGGAAGGAATACCGCCCGATCTTCATCACCGATGCGCGCATCGCCCAGGGGGTCGACTTCTGGCGGCAGAACCAGGACGCATTGCAGCAGGCCGAGGCCAAGTACGGCGTGCCGGCGGAGGTCATCGTCGCGATCATCGGCGTGGAAACCTTCTACGGCCGCAATACCGGCAACTACCGGGTGATCGATGCCCTGGCTACGCTGGGCTTCGACTATCCGCCGCGCCAGCCGTTCTTCCGCAAGGAGCTCAAGGAGTTCCTGTTGCTGGCGCGCGAGGAGCAGGTCGACCCGCTGACCCTCAAGGGCTCCTATGCCGGTGCCATGGGCCTACCGCAGTTCATGCCGAGCAGCTTCCGTGCCTATGCCGTGGATTTCGACGCTGATGGCCACATCGACATCTGGAGCAACCCCACCGATGCCATTGGCAGTGCGGCCAATTATTTCAAGCGTCACGGCTGGCTTTCCGGTGGTGAGGTCGCGGTGCGTGCCACGGTCGCTGGCGAGCGTTTCGAAGAGGGCCTGACCCAGGGGCTGGAGCCGGGCCTGAATGCCGCGCAACTGCGCGAACTGGGCTGGCAGCCGGCTACCGCCATCGCCGATGAGGCGATGGTCACCGCGTTCCGCCTGGAAGGCGCGGAAGGCGACGAATACTGGATCGGCCTGCCGAATTTCTATGTGATCACCCGCTACAACCGTAGCGTGATGTATGCCATGGCGGTGAATCAGCTCGCCGATGCCCTGGCCAAGGCGAGGGGGCAACAGTGATGAGGCATCTGCTGACACTGGCGATAGCCGCTGCGGTCCTTGCGGGTTGCTCTTCGTCGCCCTCCACGCCTTCCGGTGGCGTTGTCCAGAAGCCGAGCGGGATCAGCGGCCCGGGCGATTTCTCGCGTCCCGACAGGGATGGCGCGCCCTGGTGGGAAGTGGATGTCTCGCAGATCCCCGACGCCATTCCCATGCCTCATTACGGCCCGGTCAAGGCCAGCCCCTACACGGTGCTGGGCAAGACCTACTATCCGATCGGCGATGGGCGCAACTACCGCGCCAATGGCACTGCCTCCTGGTACGGCACCAAGTTCCATGGCCAGTTGACCGCCAATGGCGAGAAATACGACCTGTACGGCATGAGTGCCGCGCACAAGACCCTGCCGCTGCCGAGCTACGTCAAGGTGACCAACCTGGCGAACGGCAAGAACGTGGTGCTGCGGGTCAATGACCGCGGGCCGTTCTACTCCGACCGCGTCATCGACCTGTCCTTCGCCGCGGCGAAGAAGCTCGGCTATGCCGAAAGCGGTACGGCCCAGGTCCGCGTCGAGGGGATCGACCCTGAACAATGGTGGGCGCAGCGCGGCCAGCCGGTGCCCCAGGTGCTGGCGCAGCCGCAGCAGGTCGCCACCACCTCCCTGGCCAGGAGCGCTGCGCAGCCGGTGGAGCAGTACACGCCGCCCGCCAGCCAGCACGCGGCGGCCGTGGTGCCGGTCCAGCTCGAGCGGCAGGCCGCCACGCACTCCGCGGCCGGGCTGTTCCTGCAGGTCGGCGCCTTCGCCAACCCGGATGCCGCGGAGCTGCTCAAGGACAAGCTGAGCACCATGGTGTCCGCGCCGGTCTTCGTCAGCTCCGTGGTGCTCAACGAACAGGTACTGCACCGCGTCCGCCTGGGGCCTATCGCCTCGGCGGACGAAGCCGCCCGCCTGGAGCGGAGCGTGCTCCAGGCCAATCTCGGTCAGCCCCGGCAAGTCCGGGCCGATTGACCCGGTCTCTCATCAACGTCGTCAAACTTTTTCGAGATACGATGAACATAACCACTGTATTGCAACGTATGAGCCTGCTGGCTCTGTTCGTGGCCTCGCCGATACTGTCGGCGGCGCCTGTCATTCCTTCCGCACCGCAACTGGCGGCCAAGTCCTATGTGCTGATGGATGCCGACAGCGGCAAGGTGCTGATCGAGAACAATGGCGATGAGCGCCTGCCGCCGGCCAGCCTGACCAAGCTGATGACGGCCTATATCGCCACTCTGGAAATCCAGAAGGGCCAGATCAGCGACAACGACATGGTCACCATCAGCGAGAAGGCCTGGCGCACTGGCGGCTCGCGCATGTTCGTGCAGGTCAATACGCAGGTTTCGGTGGATGACCTGCTGCATGGCGTGATCATCCAGTCCGGTAACGATGCCAGTGTCGCCCTGGCCGAGCATATCGCCGGCAGCGAGGAAGCCTTCGCCGACCTGATGAACGCCACGGCACAGCGTCTGGGCATGAGCAACTCGCATTTCATGAACGCCACCGGGCTGCCAGATCCCGAGCACTATTCCTCGGCCAGCGACATGGCCAGGCTGGCGCGGGCGATCATCTATGAAGACCCGGCGCACTACGCCATCTATGCGCAGAAGGAATTCCTCTGGAACAACATCAAGCAGCCCAACCGCAACCTGCTGCTGTGGCGCGACAAGACGGTCGACGGCCTGAAGACCGGCCACACCGAGGAGGCCGGTTTCTGCCTGGTCGCTTCCGCCGTGCGCGATGGCATGCGCCTGATCACCGCCGTGTTCGGCACCAATAGCGAACAGGCGCGCGCCGCCGAGACGCAGAAGCTGCTGACCTACGGCTTCCGCTTTTTCGAGACCCGTACCCTGCATCGCAAAGGCGTCGAGCTGGCGCAGGCGCAGGTCTGGAAAGGCAAGAGCGACAGGCTCAAGGCCGGCCTGGCCGATGACCTGACCCTGACCTTGCCGCGTGGCCAGGCAGGGAAGCTGGATGCCGGCATCAGCCTGCGGCCGCGCTTGATCGCGCCGATCCAGCAGGGCGACGTGATCGGCCGGGTCGAGGTGCGCCTGGGTGACGAAGTGCTGGAAAGCACTGACCTGATCGCCCTCGAAAGCATCGAGGAAGGTGGGTTGTTCCGGCGTTTCTGGGATAGCATCCGCCTGTTCTTCTTCGGCCTGTTCAACTGATAGATACTGCCCGCGTGGCAGGGCCCAGCAGGCCGTGCCACGCTTGCGGATCACGAGTCCGTTTCCATGACAGATAACACGCAAGACATACAAGCACCGAAAATCGAGTTCCCTTGCGAGAACTACCCGATCAAGGTGATCGGTGAGGGCGGCGAGGGTTTCCATGACCTGGTGATCGAGGTGATCCGTCGCCATGCCCCGGACCTGGACGAAACCACGCTGGTTTCGCGCGATAGCCGCACCGGGCGTTTCCTTTCCGTGCAGGTGCACATCACGGCCACGGGTATCGAGCAACTGCAGGCGATCAACAGCGACCTGCGCGCCACCGGGCGCGTCCATATGGTGTTGTGATGACGCCCCAGACGCTTTGCGTCCGGGAGCTGGGCTTGCTCGACTACCTGCCGGTCTGGCAGGCCATGCAACGCCTGACCCAGCAGCGTGGGCCGGATACTCCGGACGAACTCTGGCTGTTGCAACATGCGCCGGTCTTCACCCAGGGCCAGGCGGGCAAGGCCGAGCATCTGTTGTTGCCCGGCGATATTCCCGTGGTGCAGGCCGACCGCGGCGGGCAGGTCACCTACCATGGCCCGGGTCAGTTGATCGCCTACCTGCTGCTCGACGTGCGCCGGCTGGGGCTGGGCGTGCGTGAGCTGGTCAGCCTGATGGAAGACAGCCTGGTGGCGCTGCTGGCGGAGTACGGCGTGGTTGCCGCGGCCAGGCCCGATGCGCCGGGCGTGTATGTCGAGGGGGCGAAGATCGCCTCCCTCGGGCTGCGCATACGGCGCGGCTGTTCGTTCCATGGCCTGGCGCTGAACGTGGATATGGACCTGGAGCCGTTCCGCAGGATCAATCCCTGTGGCTATGCCGGCATGAAAATGACACAGTTATGTGACCTGGTCGGACCGGTAGACTTCTCCGCAGTACTTGGCCGCCTGCGTGCACAGCTCGCGCGGCGACTCGGCCATGTGCAACAGAAGACCCTCAAGGGCGGAATCGAGAATTTATGAGCACTGTTGAAACCCAGGCGCCACGCCCTGCGAAGATCGAGGCCGGCGTCAAACTACGTGGTGCGGAAAAGGTCGCGCGGATTCCGGTGAAGATCATCCCGACGGTGGAGCTGCCGGTGAAGCCGGACTGGATCCGCGTGCGCATCCCGGTTTCCCCCGAGGTCGATCGGATCAAGCAACTGTTGCGCAAGCACAAGCTGCACAGCGTCTGTGAGGAAGCTTCCTGCCCCAACCTTGGCGAGTGTTTCTCCGGCGGCACCGCCACCTTCATGATCATGGGCGACATCTGTACCCGTCGCTGCCCGTTCTGCGACGTCGGCCATGGCCGGCCCAAGCCGCTGGACACCGACGAGCCGACCAACCTGGCGCTGGCCATCGCCGACCTGCGCCTGAAGTACGTGGTCATCACCTCGGTGGACCGCGACGACCTGCGCGACGGTGGCGCCCAGCATTTCGCCGATTGCCTGCGCGAAATCCGCAAGCTGTCGCCGAACGTGCAACTGGAAACCCTGGTGCCCGACTACCGTGGCCGGATGGATATCGCCCTGGACATCACCGCCGCCGAGCCGCCGGACGTGTTCAACCACAACCTGGAAACCGTGCCGCGGCTGTATCGTTCATCGCGGCCCGGTTCGGATTTCGAGTGGTCGCTGGACCTGCTGCAGAACTTCAAGCAGCGCGTACCCCATGTGCCAACCAAATCAGGGCTGATGCTGGGCCTGGGCGAAACCGATGAAGAAGTGATCGAAGTGATGCAGCGCATGCGCGAGCATGACATCGACATGCTGACCCTCGGCCAGTACCTGCAGCCGTCGCGCAATCACCTGCCGGTGCAACGCTTCGTGCACCCGGACACCTTTGCCTGGTTCGCCGAGGAAGGCGCGCGCATGGGTTTCAAGAATGTCGCTTCCGGGCCGTTGGTGCGCTCCTCCTACCATGCCGACGAGCAGGCCAGGGCGGGCCGCAGCGAGCAGTAGCGGCCAGGCCGGTTCCGAGCGGGCCTCCGGTTGCGCCGCGCAGGCGTTTCTAGCGGAGGCTCAGGCCGCCAGGCGCCGCGATACGGGCAGGCACAGCAGCGACCAGGCGTTCGCGCTGTCATCCAGCGGGACGACCTTGCAGGCGGAATCCTTCAACAGGCTGTACGCCAGGTCGCCGACCGCCCAGTCGGCGGTATTGCTGGCGACCACCCGGCCTTCGGGAGAGAGCAGCAGTGCTTCCTGCGGCAGGTGCATCAGGCTGCGGGTGAACAGCCGTTCGATATGGTGCATGGGCAGGTCCGCTCCGGCGATGCCGATAAAGCGGCCATCGAGCAGGATCGGCTGGCTGAATGTCAGGATGTACATACCGGTGCAGTAGACGTCCACATAGGGGCCGATCGCCGCGGGCTGCCCGCTTTCACGCGGGACGCTGAACCACGGCTTGTCCTCGTAGTGAAAGCAGTTGGCGCTGCGCGGGTTGACGTTGGGCGACAACGACTGCAGTTTCCTTTCCCCGATGCGCCGGCGCCACTCCATGTAGAGCTGGCTGTCCGCGAGCAGCCCCGGTTGCAGGATGAAGCCGGCGCCGACACAGGATTCCGTCCGCAGCGCCAGCCTATCGATCGCTGGCTGCAACTGCTTCATGTCCTGTGAGCTGGGCTGGCGCCCGTCCGCTTCGCGCGCTTTCCAGACCTGGCCGACTTCCCCGGCCAGCGATTGCAGGCTGGAAAAGACCTCGGCGATCGTGGCATTGATTCGTTGAGCGCAGTGGTGGGGCGAATCTGAATCGATGGGCACGGCAGTCACCATGGAGGAAAGATCAGTGAGCGTTCATCGCTGTGTAAGCAAGTATTACGCCAATCATCCGTCGATTTCTTCCTCGGCCAGTTGCTCCAGGCGCAGATTGATCAGGCGCTTGATGCTGCGGGTCACCTTCGCTTCGGCGAGTTCTCCGGCGAGCTGTACGTCGCCAGCCTCCAGTGCATCCAGCAGAGCCCGTTGTTGCCGTTGGATAGCGGCGATATCCGGCGTGTCGGCGCTGTCGATCCAGAACAGCTCGCCGACCTCGGCCTGCAGGCGCATCTGCGTATTGGTCAGGCGCACGGATTGCGAGGCGACGGCGATCTCGATATGGAAATGTGCATCGGCGCGGCGCCGTTCCAGGCGTGTGGCAGCGTTACCCAATGCCTCAACTTGATGCCGCAGGCGGACATGGTGTTCCGTTGTGGCGCGTCGTGCCGCCAGGCGGGCGGTGGCTGTCGAGATGGCGGCCAGTTCGTCGCCGAGGTCCCGCAACTCCATGAGACTCATCTGGCGCAGGCGCTCGAGCAGGGCCGTCTGGCTGACTTCCCGTGGCGCCCGGATGAAGCTGCCGCCCTTGCGGCCTCTGCGTGTTTCTATCAGGCCGCGCTGGCGCAGCACCGCCAGCGCTTCGCGCAGGGTCACGGTGGCCACGCCGAACTGCTGGGCCAGTTCACTCTCGCTGGGCAGTTGCTCGCCCTCCGCGAATACGCCCAGCTCGATGACTTCGATCATCCGCCGTACCACTTCCTCGGTGCGGCCTTCATGGCCGAGGCGCATGAAAGTCGTGGATGTACCGTTGTTCAGGGCGCCCATGGTGTCCCTCGTGTCAGCAAGTGCCGGTAATTTACCAGAGACCTTTGGTGCAGCGTAAAAACATTCCAAATCATAGGCTTATATTGTGGCGCGGGGCGATCAGTACGATGTACTGCACCGGGCCGAAAAGGGCGCTGGAGGCTCGAGGCTGGACGAAAGAGCGTGGCAACCGGTGTTTTTCGTCCAGCTTTCCAGCCAGCGCTTTTTTCGAAACCCCCTTCCGGTGAATAACGGTATAGCGCGATCGCCCTGGATGCGCTGTAGAGGATGTTGGCAGCATAATAAAATTAAGATATGGTTTTAAATGTTTTATGTCCGGGGGTTCCCGGAGCCATGGTTTGCATCCGCCGCCCCGGCACCGTGCCTGGGCGCTCCGGGCAATGATCGAGCACTACACGAGGGGATAAGCCAATGTCTGCACCACACTTCGCACTATCAGGAATGCTGGTCGGTACTCTGCTGGCCAGTGCGGCTGTGCAAGCTGCCGAATCCGTTCAGTCCATCGGCGCCGGGGAAGGGCGGCTGGATATCATTGCCTGGGCTGGCTACATCGAGCGCGGCGATACCGACAAGGCCTACGACTGGGTGACCGGTTTCGAGCAAGGCACTGGCTGCAAGGTCAACGTGAAGATCGCCGGTACCTCGGATGAAATGGTCAGCCTGATGGCCAAGGGCGGCTACGACCTGGTCACCGCATCCGGCGACGCCTCGCTGCGGCTGATCGCCGGCAAGCGCGTGCAGCCGATCAATACCGCGTTGATCCCCAACTGGAAAAGCCTGGACCCGCGTCTCAAGGATGCGCCCTGGTATGTGGTCGATGGCCAGACATACGGCACGCCCTACCAGTGGGGGCCTAACGTGCTGGCCTACAACACCGAGGCGTTCAAGCAGGCGCCGACCAGTTGGGCGACCATTTTCGAAGCCCAGACCCTGGCCGACGGCAAGGGCAATGCCGGGCGGGTGCAGGCCTATGATGGCCCGATCTATATCGCCGACGCCGCCCTGTACCTGAAGAGCACCAAGCCGGAGCTGGGCATCGAAGACCCCTACCAACTGAACGAGGCACAGTACGCCGCGGCGCTCGAGCTGCTGCGCCAGCAGCACAAGCTGATCCACCGCTACTGGCACGACGTGACGGTGCAGATGAACGACTTCAAGAACGAAGGCGTGGTGGCTTTCAGCGCCTGGCCGTTCCAGGTCAATGCATTGAAGGCCGAGGGCCAGCCGATCGCTTCGACGGTGCCGGTCGAGGGCGCCACCGGTTGGGCCGATACCACCATGCTGCATGCCAAGGCGGCGCATCCGAATTGCGCTTATCAGTGGATGAACTGGCAGCTCGAAGCCAAGGTGCAGGGTGACGTATCGGCCTGGTTCGGTTCGCTGCCGGTGGTGCCGGCCGCCTGCAAGGACAATGAACTGCTGGGTGCCGAGGGCTGTGCCACCAATGGCTTCGACCAGTTCGACAAGATCGCCTTCTGGAAGACCCCGCAGTCCGAAGGCGGCAAGTATGTGCCCTACAGCCGTTGGACCCAGGACTACATCTCGATCATGGGCGGGCGCTGAGGCCCGGGAGCCGAAAAGGGGCGCTGGAAAGCTGAACGATGAGCTGCCTGAGCCTTTCGTCCGGCTTTCCAGCCTCCAGCGCTTTTATCGAAGGACTTCAGCGCTGGGTAGCGCCCTGACGCGTTCCCCCCTTCCCTTGGTCCACTCGGAGTTTATGCAATGGTTCCCGCTGTAGAGTTCACCGATGTCAGCCGAACGTTCGGCGATGTAAAAGCCGTCGACAACGTGTCCATCCGTATCGAGGATGGCGAGTTCTTCTCCATGCTCGGCCCGTCCGGTTCGGGCAAGACCACCTGCCTGCGGTTGATCGCGGGTTTCGAGCAGCCCGGTTCGGGTTCGATTCGCATCCATGGCAGCGAGGCCGCCGGCGTGCCGCCCTATGCGCGCGATGTCAACACGGTCTTCCAGGACTATGCGCTATTCCCGCACCTGAACGTGCTGGACAACGTCGCCTACGGGCTCAAGGTCAAGGGCGTCGGCCGGGCCGAGCGCCATGCCCGCGCCGAGGAGGCCCTGGGCATGGTGGCCCTGGCCGAGCATGGCGGGCGCAAGCCGTCGCAGCTATCGGGCGGGCAGCGCCAGCGCGTGGCCCTGGCCCGCGCCCTGGTCAACCGGCCCCGCGTGCTGCTGCTCGATGAGCCGCTGGGCGCCCTCGATCTCAAGTTGCGCGAGCAGATGCAGAGCGAGCTGAAGAAATTGCAGCGGCAACTGGGCATCACCTTCGTCTTCATCACCCACGACCAGAGCGAAGCGCTGTCGATGTCCGACCGCGTGGCGGTGTTCAACAAGGGGCGTATCGAACAGGTCGATACGCCGCGCAACCTCTATATGAAGCCCGCCACCGCTTTCGTCGCCGAGTTCGTCGGTACTTCCAACGTGCTCGGAGGTGAACTGGCGCTGCGCCTCAGTGGCGATGCGCAGCCCTTTTCCATCCGCCCCGAGCATATTCGTTTCGGCGCGCAGGCCGGCGGGGATGACATCCTGGTCAACGGCCTGTTGCACGATATCCAGTACCAGGGCTCCAGCACCCGTTACGAAATCCGCCTGGACAGCGGCGAGAACCTGACCGTGGCGCTGGCCAACGAGTACGCTGACAGCGTCCTGCCGGCCTACCAGCCGGGCCAGCAGGTCACGGCGTTCTGGCCGCGCAGTGCCATGGTGCGCCTGCGGGCGGGAGGGCTGTGATGGAACTGTCCCACGGCATGCGCCAGCGCTCCGCTGGTGGCTGGTCGCGGCGCCTGTCGACGCTGCTCTACCGGCGCCCCAACCTGTTCCTGGCGCTCCTGCTGCTGCCGCCACTGCTGTGGTTCGGCACCATCTACATGGCCTCGCTGCTGAACCTGTTGTGGCAGGGCTTCTACACCTTCGACGATTTCAGCATGACGGTGCAGCCGGAGCTGACGCTGGACAACTTCCGCGCACTGCTGCAGCCGGCCAACTTCGACATCATCCTGCGCACCCTGGGCATGGCCATCGCGGTCACCCTGGCCAGCGCCGCGCTGGCCTTTCCCATCGCCTACTACATGGCTCGCCATACCAGTGGCCGCACCAAGGCGTTCTTCTATATCGCGGTGATGCTGCCGATGTGGGCCAGCTATATCGTCAAGGCCTATGCCTGGACGCTACTGCTGGCCAAGGGCGGGGTCGCCCAGTGGTTCGTCGAGGCGCTGCACCTGCAGGCGCTGCTGCAACTGCTGCTGGATATCCCCGGCGTCGGCGGCAATACCCTGTCGACCTCCAACTTCGGGCGCTTCCTGGTATTCGTCTATATCTGGCTGCCGTTCATGATCCTGCCGATCCAGGCCGCGCTGGAGCGGCTGCCGCCGTCGCTGTTGCAGGCCTCGGCGGACCTCGGCGCCACGCCACGGCAGACCTTCGCCCAGGTGATCCTGCCGCTGTCGATACCCGGCATCGCCGCCGGTTCGATCTTCACCTTCTCGCTGACCCTTGGCGATTTCATCGTGCCGCAACTGGTCGGTCCGCCCGGCTACTACATCGGCAGCATGGTCTACGCCCAGCAGGGCGCCATCGGCAACATGCCCATGGCCGCCGCCTTCACCCTGGTGCCTATCGTGCTGATCGCCATCTACCTGTCCATCGTCAAGCGTCTGGGGGCCTTCGATGCACTCTGAAAAACCTTCGATAGGCCTGCGGATCGCGGCCTGGGGCGGCCTGCTGTTCCTGCATTTCCCGATCATGATCATCTTCCTCTACGCCTTCAATACCGAGGAAGCGGCCTTCAGCTTCCCGCCCAAGGGCTTCACCCTGCACTGGTTCAGCGTGGCCTTCGCGCGTGACGATGTGATCGAGGCGATCAAGCTGTCGCTGCAGGTCGCCGCGCTCGCCACCCTGGTCGCCATGCTGCTCGGTACCCTGGCCGCCGCCGCGCTGTACCGGCGCGACTTCTTCGGCAAGGACAGCGTATCGCTGCTGCTGGTGCTGCCGATCGCCCTGCCGGGCATCGTCACTGGCCTGGCGCTGCTGTCGGCGTTCAACGAAGTGGGGCTGCGGCCGGGGCTGCTGACCATCGTCGTAAGCCATGCCACCTTCTGTGTGGTGATCGTCTACAACAACGCCATCGCCCGACTGCGGCGCACCTCACACAGCCTGATCGAGGCCAGCATGGACCTCGGCGCCGATGGCTGGCAGACCTTCCGCCACGTGATCCTGCCCAACCTGGGCTCGGCCCTGCTGGCGGGCGGCATGCTGGCCTTCGCGCTGTCCTTCGACGAGATCATCGTCACCACCTTCACCGCCGGGCACGAGAAGACCCTGCCGCTGTGGCTGCTCAACCAGTTGTCGCGCCCGCGCGACGTGCCGGTGACCAATGTGGTGGCCATGCTGGTGATGCTGGTGACCATGCTGCCGATCCTCGCCGCCTACTACCTGACCAAGGGTGGCGAGGATGTCGCCGGCAGCGGCAAGTGAAATGACCATGGGCGCGGGCGGTGTCCGTCCGCACGCGCTAGAAGATAAGCACACTCCGGAGTGAACCCATGCAAACCCAACTGCTCATCAATGGCCAACTGGTCGCCGGCGAAGGCGCCAGCCACCCGGTATTCAACCCTTCGCTGGGCAGCGTCCTGGTGGAAATTCCCGAGGCCAGCACGGCCCAGGTGGACGCCGCGGTGCTGGCCGCCGATGCCGCCTTCGCCGGCTGGTCGCAGACCCCGCCCAAGGATCGTGCGCGGCTACTGCTGCAACTCGCCGATCTGATCGAGGCACATGGTGAAGAACTGGCGCGGCTGGAGTCGCTCAACTGCGGCAAGCCATACGCTGCCGCCATCGGCGACGAGATTCCGGCGATCGCCGACGTGTTCCGCTTCTTCGCCGGCGCCAGCCGCTGCCTGTCCGGTTCCGCCGCCGGCGAGTACCTGCCCGAGCACACTTCGATGATCCGCCGCGACCCGCTGGGCGTGGTCGCTTCCATCGCTCCCTGGAACTACCCGCTGATGATGCTCGCCTGGAAACTGGCGCCGGCACTGGCGGCCGGCAACTGCGTGGTGCTCAAGCCTTCCGAGCAGACCCCGCTGACAGCCCTGCGCCTGGGCGAACTGGCGGCCGGGCTGTTCCCCGCCGGGGTGCTGAATATCGTCTTCGGCCGTGGCCCCAGCGTTGGCGAGCCGCTGGTCAGGCACCCGAAGGTGCGCATGGTGTCGCTGACCGGCTCGATCCCGACCGGCGCGAGCATCATTGCCGGCACCGCCGAATCGGTGAAGCGCATGCATATGGAACTGGGCGGCAAGGCGCCGGTGCTGATTTTTGACGATGCCGACCTGGACGCCGCGGTAGAGGGCATCCGCACCTTCGGCTTCTACAATGCCGGCCAGGACTGCACCGCGGCCTGCCGCATCTATGTGCAGAAAGGCCTCTACCCGCGCTTTGTGGAAAAGCTCGGAGAAGCCGTCGCCAGTATCAAGTATGGCCTGCAGGACGATCCCGAGACCGAACTGGGGCCGCTGATCACCGAGCAGCACCTGCAGCGGCTGGAGGGGTTCGTCGAGCGGGCCAAGGCGCAAGCGCATATCCGCGTGATCACTGGCGGCAAGCGGGTCGAGGGGCCGGGCTTCTTCTTCGAGCCGACGGTGCTGGCCGACGCCCGCCAGGACGATGAAGTGGTGCAGCGCGAGCTGTTCGGGCCGGTGGTATCGGTCACGCCGTTCGATGACGAGGCGCAGGCACTGGCGTTCGCCAACGATTCGGATTACGGTCTGGCATCCTCGGTGTGGACCGCCGATGTCGGTCGCGCCCATCGGTTGGCGGCGCGGCTGCAATACGGTTGCACCTGGGTCAATACACACTTCATGCTGGTCAGCGAAATGCCCCATGGCGGCATGAAGCACTCCGGCTACGGCAAGGACATGTCCATGTACGGGCTGGAGGACTACACCTGTGTGCGCCATGTGATGATCAAGCACTGATTCAATGACAGAGCCCGCCGTTGGGCGGGCCGGGAAGATGAGCCCCATGCAATCGAACACACCCCGGCTATTGCGCCAGCAGGCCTATATCGACGGCACCTGGCAGGATGCCGATAGCGGCGACAGGATCGATGTCAACGATCCCGCCACTGGCGAGATCATCGGCTCGGTGCCGAAGATGGGCGCCAGCGAGACGCGCCGTGCCATCGAGGCCGCCGCACGGGCGCTGCCGGCCTGGCGTGCGCTGACTGCCAAGGAGCGCTCCGGCAAACTGCGCCGCTGGTTCGAGCTGGTGCTGGAGAACCAGGACGAACTGGCGCGCCTGATGACCCTGGAGCAGGGCAAGCCATTGGCCGAGGCCAGGGGCGAGATCGCCTATGCGGCCTCCTTCATCGAATGGTTCGCCGAGGAAGCCAAGCGTGTCTACGGCGACACCATCCCCGGCCACCAGGCCGACAAGCGGCTGATCGTGATCAAGCAGCCGATCGGCGTCACCGCCGCCATCACGCCGTGGAACTTCCCCGCCGCGATGATTACCCGCAAGGCCGGCCCGGCGTTGGCCGCCGGTTGCACCATGGTGCTCAAGCCGGCCTCGCAGACGCCGTTCTCCGCCCTGGCGCTGGCCGCCCTGGCCGAACAGGCGGGGATTCCCGCTGGCGTGCTGAACGTGGTCACCGGCTCGGCGGGCGATATTGGCGGTGAACTGACCAGCAACTCGCTGGTACGCAAGCTGTCGTTCACCGGTTCCACCGAGATTGGCCGCCAGTTGATGGCCGAGTGTGCCCGCGACATCAAGAAGGTCTCCCTGGAACTAGGCGGCAACGCGCCGTTCATCGTCTTCGACGATGCCGATCTGGACGCCGCGGTCGAGGGGGCGATCGTCTCCAAGTACCGCAACAACGGGCAGACCTGTGTCTGCGCCAACCGCCTGTACGTGCAGGCGGGCGTCTACGATGCCTTCGTCGAGAAGCTGCAGGCGGCGGTCGGCAAGCTGAAGGTCGGCAACGGCCTGGAGGAGGGCGTGACCACCGGCCCGCTGATCGACGCCAAGGCGCTGGCCAAGGTGCGCGAACATATCGACGACGCCGTCGCCAAGGGCGCTCGCGTGGTCAGTGGCGGCAAGCACCATGCCCTGGGCGGCGGTTTCTTCGAGCCGACCATCCTCACCGAGGTGCCGCGCGAGGCGCTGGTGGCACGCGAGGAAACCTTCGGCCCGCTGGCGCCGCTGTTCCGCTTCGACGACGAGGCCGAAGTGATTGCCCTGGCCAACGACACCGAATTCGGCCTGGCGTCGTACTTCTATGCCCGCGACCTGTCCCGCGTATTCCGAGTCGCCGAGGCGCTGGAATACGGCATGGTCGGCATCAACACCGGGCTGATTTCCAACGAAGTGGCGCCGTTCGGCGGCATCAAGGCTTCCGGCCTGGGCCGCGAAGGCTCGAAATACGGCATCGAGGACTACCTGGAAATCAAATACCTGTGCCTGGGTATTTGAGCCGGGCGGTCATGCCATGCGTGGAAACGAATCGAAAAGAGCGCTGGAGGCTGGACGAGAAGCGGCAAGGTAGTCGCGCTTCTCGTCCGGC
>NZ_QJUO01000039.1 GCF_004327335.1 Stutzerimonas kirkiae
GGTGGCACAGATCGCTTAGCCGGGTGGAATGCCGCCAGGGCTTGAAGCCGTTGTAGAGCACCAGCGGCAACACCGGCGGCAGCCGTCCATCGCGGGTCAGCCGGCCCTGCTTTTCCAGTTGCTGCCAAAACAGCCCGATATAGGTCAGCAGGCGTAGGGCCATGAAGCGGTCAGGCGTGGACTGGAATTCCAACAGCAGATACAAGTAGACCCAGTCGTCATCGCCCAGCCTGAGCCGCCATACCATATCCTCATAGCGGCCCTGCATATCCTCGCTGACGTAATGCCCGTTGAGCATCTCCAGACTGGTGAAATCCACCTGGCCGACCCACTCTTGGGGCACGAAGCCCAGCAGCAGGTCGCGTACGAACTCCGGGTTGGAGAACAGCAGCTTGTAGCCGGTGTAGTGGTCCTGGGCCATGTCCCGGTGCCCTGTATAAATGACATGCGGGGCAGATGCTGCCAGTTTGTGCGAAGAGATTCCGTGACCGGTTGCACACTTCGGACAATCCAGAAGCCGGGTAGACCCACAGGCCCCTTCCCCGAGCGATTGGCATTGCCGTGGAGTGTACGAGTTGTGATAATTCCGCGAATCGTTCTCGTTAACCAGGATCAATGATCCCAGGAGTGCCCTTGCCGCACCAAGAGTCCGCCAAACGCAACCTGGTAGAGAACCTCTACCGCCAGCACCGCGGCTGGCTGGTTGCATGGTTGCTGCGCGGCCAGGGCTGCCCGCAGAGAGCCGAGGACCTCAGCCAGGACACCTTTCTGCGGCTGCTCAGGCGTAGTGACCTGCTGGTTCCCAGGGAACCACGCGCGCTGCTGACCAGCATCGCCAAAGGCCTGCTGATCGACCACTTCCGCCGCTGCGCACTGGAGCGCGCCTACCAGGCGCAACTGGAGCAGTTGCCCGAGGCCCTGCAACCCAGCGAAGAAGAGCGACTGCTGCTGTTCGAAACCTTGAACCGCATCGACACACTGCTCGGGCGCCTGTCCAGCAAGGCCCGCGCCGCGTTCCTGCATAGCCGCCTGGACGGCCTGGGCCATGCCGAGATCGCTGCACGCCTGGGCGTTTCCGTGCCCCGGGTGCGCCAGTACCTGGCACAGGCCACCCGGCAGTGCTACATCGCCCTGTACGGCGAGCCGACATGAATCTCGAGCCGGTATCGGCTGCCGTACTGGATGCGGCCATCGCCTGGCAACTGCGCCTGCAGGAAGACGATACCCGGGGCTGCCAGGCGGCACTGGAACGATGGCTGGACGAAGCGCCGGTGCACCGCCGGGCCTGGCAGCAATTGCAGGGTATCGACCGGCACCTGGCCAGCGTCGACAATCCACTGGCGCGCCAATTGCTGCAACGCCCCCGCGAGCGGCGCCTGCCGCGCCGCGGCCTGCTCGGCCTGGCGCTGCTGGCGGCGCTCGGGCTCGGCATCGCCCAGCACCGCCCGCTGGGCGACTGGCTGGCGGATGAACGTACGGGGCGGGGCGAGCAACGCAGCCTGACGCTGACCGACGACAGCCATATCCGCCTCAACAGCCTCAGCGCCCTGGATATCCGCTTCGACGAACGCCAACGTACACTGTACCTGCGCAGCGGCGAGGTGCTGGTGGAAACGGCCGGCAAAGCGGACCCGCGCCCCTTCATCGTGCAGACCGAACAAGGCTCGCTACGCGCCCTTGGCACGCGCTTCCTGGTACGCCGGGAAGGCGAGCGGACGCGGCTGGTGGTGCTGCAATCGGCGGTCGAGGCCAAACCGCTGGGCCGGCAACCAGCGCGCGTGGCCCGTGCCGGAGAACAATTGCTGATGGCCCGCGACCATCTCGGCCAGGCGGAACCGGCGCCACTGGCCGCCGATGCCTGGAGCAAGGGCATGCTGGTGGTCGAGGACATGCCGCTGGCGGAACTGCTGGCGCGGCTGGGCGAGTACCACAGCGGCTACCTGGGCCTGGATGACTCGCTCAAGAACCTGCGCATCAGTGGCAGTTTCCCGCTGCACGATACCGACAAGGCTCTGGCGGCCCTGCCCGCCAGCCTGCCGGTACGCATCGAACGCCTCACCGACTGGTGGCTGATGGTCCGAGCCGCCCGCGATTGAGCGGGAAGCAGCTTCAAGAAGTCATGCTGGGACGGCCAGCGGGAGGCGTCGCGCCCATGGCCCGGATCAAAGCCCATACTTCCTGGCCTTGTCGAATAATGTGGTCTTGGCCATGCCGAGGCTCTGGGCGGCCTGGCTGAGGTTGCCGGCGTGGCGCTCCAGGGCATCGGCGAGCAGGCTGCGCTCGAAGGCTTCCACCGCCTCGGCGAAGCTCGGGCCGTTGCCGTCGGGGGACTGGTCGCAGTTCTTGAAGACCGGCAGGCCGAGGGCGAAGCGTTCGGCGACGTTGCGCAGCTCGCGCACGTTGCCCGGCCAGTCGTGGGCCATGAGCATGGCGATGGTCTGGCGGTCCAGTTCCCGCGGGCTGCGGTCGAAGCGCAGCGCCGACAGTTGCAGGAAGTGCTCGAACAGCAGGCTGATGTCTTCGCGGCGCTCACGTAGCGGCGGCAATTCCAGGGTGACCACGTTCAGCCGGTAATAGAGATCGCTGCGGAACTGTCCGGCCTTGCCCAGTTCATCGAGGTCGGCCTTGGTCGCGGCGATCACCCGGCAATCCACCGCGATCGACTGGTTCGAGCCGAGGCGCTCCAGGCTGTGTTCCTGCAGTACGCGCAACAGTTTGATTTGCAAGGCGATGGGCATGCTCTCGATTTCATCGAGGAACAGGCTGCCGCCATGGGCGTGTTCGATCTTGCCGATACGGCGCTTGCCGGCGCCGGTGAAAGCATGCGCCTCATGGCCGAACACCTCGCTCTCGAACAGGCTTTCCGGCAGGCCGCCGCAGTTGAGCGCGACGAATTGCCGGTCGCGGCGCCTGCCGAAATCGTGCAGGCAACGCGCCACCAGTTCCTTGCCGGTACCGGTTTCCCCCTCGATCAGCACGTTGGCATCGGTATCGGCGACGTTCTCGATCAGCGCCCGCAATTGCTGCATCGCCGGCGAACGGCCGATCAGGCGTTGCTCGAGCGCCTGGCGCCCGGCCAGTTGCCGCCGCAACGACGAGACTTCGCGAGCCAGGCAACGCTGTTCCAGGGCACGGCGGGCGACATCCACCAGGCGCTCGGGGGAAAAGGGCTTCTCGATGAAATCATAGGCGCCGTCACGCATCGCACCGACCGCCATGGAAATATCGCCATGCCCGGTGATCAGTACCACTGGCAGGCCGGGGTCGCGCTGCTTGAGACGTGCCAGCAGTTCCAGCCCGTCCATGCCCGGCAGGCGGATATCACTGATGACGATCCCGGCGAAATCCTCGCCAATGCGCTGCAGGGCCTCTTCCGCACTGCCGACACCGATACTGGGTATGTCCTCCAGCGCCAGCGCCTGCTGGCAGCCGAGCAGGACGTGTGCATCGTCCTCGACGATCAGGACGTTCAGTGTCTGGCTCATGCTCCGATCCTCTTCAGGCACAGAATGAAAGCGCTGCCACCTTCGGCGGGATGCCGCACCGTCAGGCTGCCACCGGCCGCCGCCGCCAGGCTGGCGGACAACGTCAGGCCAAGGCCCAGGCCCTGCTCGCCCGGTTTGGTGGTGAAGAACGGCTCGAACAGGTGAACACGCAGCTCCGGCGAAATGCCTGGGCCATTGTCGCGGACCTCCAGCCGGTACTGGCCGGCGCTGGCGGCGCCATTCAGCCAGAGACGCCGCTCGGGCTGTTCGCCCATGGCATCCAGGGCGTTGGCGACCAGGTTGACCAGAATCTGCTCCAGGCGGGTCTGGTCGATACCCAGCCGGGTGCCAGCGTCGGTTTCGATCTGCCGCTCGATCTGCACGTCCAGCCGTTGCAGCCGCGCATGCAGCAGGAACAGCGCGGCATCCAGTGCCTTCTCCAGCTCGGCCTCGCCCTTGTCGTCGGAACGCCGGGCGAAGGCGCGCAGACTGGCGGTGATCTTGCCCATGCGGTCGACCAGGTCGCCGATCGCCTGCAGATTGGCGCTGGCGGTGTCATGGGCGCCACGCTGGAGAAAACGCACGGCATTCGCCGACAGCGTACGCAGGGCCGCCAGGGGCTGGTTCAGTTCGTGGGCGATGCTGGTGGACATCTGTCCGATCACTGCCAGCTTGCCGGCCTGCACCAGTTCGTCCTGGGTCTTGCGCAGGTTACTCTCGGTCTGCCGGCGCTCGCGGATCTGCCTCTTGAGGCGCTCGTTGCTGGCACGCAGGTCGGCGGTACGCTCGGCGATACGCCGCTCCAGTTCGCCATTGGCGTGCTGCAGCGCCTCGCGCGCCGCCAGCCGCGTGGCGATGACCTTGCGCCGCTCGTTCCAGGCGATCAACAGGAACGCCAGCAGGGCGCAGGCCACTGCGGCCAGGGTGGCGTGGCTCAGGGCTTCGCGCCGCAGGTCGTTCATCGGCGTCAACAGCGTCAGGCGCCAGGGCGTGTCGCTCAGGGCACGGCTCTGCGCCAAGTAGCTGACCGGCTCATGGTAATCCGCCATTGTGGTGGCGAAACTGACCTGCTCGATGCCAGCGCCCAGGGTCATGCTCGACAGCGGCTGCAACTCCTCCAGCGCCGACCAGTGGTATTGCAGGCTGCGCGCCAGCCGCTCGCGGGTGGCCTCGTCCAGCGGGCGCAGCGACTTGAGCCGGCGCGCCGGATTACTGGAGAGGATGATGATGCCGTTCTCGTCGCTGACATAGGCTTCCAGGCGCGCCCGCGCCCAGCGTTCCTCCAGGGCATCGAGCTTGACCTTGACCACCGCCACGCCGATCAACCGCTCGCCGTCGCGCAAACCATGGGCCAGGTAGTAGCCCGGCTCGCCCACAGTGCTGCCGATGCCGTAGAAACGCCCGGGCTGCCCCTGCATGGCGTCCTTGAAATAGGCACGGAACGACAGGTCTTCGCCCAGGTAGCTGTCCGCCTGCGCCCAGTTGCTGGTCGCCACCACCCGCCCGTCGGTATCCAGTATATAGACGGCCAGACTGCCGCTACGCAGGTTGAGGCCCTCCAGGTATTCGTTGACCAGTTGCCGGCGGTAGCCGGTGGGCGTGCGCAACAGTCGCCCGACACTGGCCTCCAGTTCTAGCAGGCTGGGCAGATAGGTGTACTTGGTGATTTCGCTTTCCACCGCGCGGGCATGCAGCTCCAGTTGCCGTTCGCCACTCTCGGCAAGGGCGCGGATGCCCGTACGTTCGCTGAGGTGGTAGCCGGCATAACCGCAGGCCAGCACCAGCATCAGGATCGACAGGCTTGGCAGTAGATGGCGAATGGCGCGTTCTCACATAGGCGCGAAGGCGCGCGCTGGGCGCGCGCCCAGCGGTCAGTATTCCCAGAAGATGCGTTGCAGTGCCTGGCTGTCGGGGTTGCCGGTCAAGGCGACCATCGCCAGGATACGCGCCTTCTGCGGGTTCAGGTCATGGGCGACGACCCAATCGTTGGCGTCGTCGGGCTGCTCGGCGTTGCGCAGCACGAAGCCGCCCTGGTTGACCCGCGACGAACGGATGATCTGCAACCCATCGGCACGCAATGCCTTGAGGGTCGGCACCACCGGCGCCGCCACCGAACCATTGCCGGTGCCGGCGTGGATGATCGCTTTCGCGCCGGCCTTGGCGAAGGCCTGGTAGGCGGTATCGTCGAGGTTGCCATAGCCGTAGGCGATATCCACCCGGGGCAGGCTGTCGATTTTCTCGATATCGAATTCCGAGGCGGTGGTGTGCCGCTTGAGCGGCGCCCGGAACCAGTAGCTCTTGCCCTCGACCACCATGCCCAGCGCGCCCCAGGGGCTCTTGAACGCCTCGGTGCGGATGTTCACCGCTTTGCTCACATCGCGCCCGGAGTGGATCTCATCGTTCATCACCGCCAGCACGCCCTTGCCACGGGCAGTGGCATCACGCGCCACGGCCACGGCGTTGTACAGGTTGAGCATGCCATCGGCGGACATCGCGGTGCCCGGGCGCATGGAGCCGACCAGCACCACCGGCTTGTCGCTGTGGATCACCAGGTTGAGGAAGTAGGCGGTTTCCTCCAGGGTATCGGTGCCATGGGTGATGACGATGCCATCGACATCCGCTTGTTTCGCCAGCTTCGCCACCTGCCGTGCGAGTTGCAGCAGGTTGTCGTTGGTGAAGCTCTCCGAAGCGACCTGGAACACCTGCTCGCCGCGCACGTTCGCAAGGTCCTTGAGCTCCGGTACACCGGCGACCAACTGCTCCACCGGCACCTTGGCCGCCTGGTAGGTAGCGCTGTTGGCGGCGCTGGCCCCGGCCCCGGCGATGGTACCGCCGGTGGCGAGGATCACCACGTTGGCCAGTTTCGCCTCGGCATCCGTCGTGCGGGCATGGGATACCGGCGGCATCAGCAGGACCAGCAGCAGCCCCAGCGGGGCGATTCGGTTCAACAATATCTTCATCGGGTATCTCCTTGGGTAAAGGTGGCTGCAAGCCGCATCAGTGTGCGAAGCGGGGCGAAAACCTCTTCAACCTTTTCTTCCCGCTTCAAGCTTGCAGCTATATTTCCGTCAATGCTGAAGTATCTTGGCCAGGAACTGCTGGGCACGCTCGGAGCGCGCCGACACGTCGCCGAAGAACGCCTCCTTCTCGCAGTCCTCGACGATTTTCCCGGCATCCATGAAAATCACCCGGTCGGCGACCTTGCGTGCGAAACCCATCTCGTGGGTCACGCACATCATGGTCATGCCCTCCTGGGCCAGTTGCACCATGACATCCAGCACTTCGTTGACCATCTCCGGATCGAGCGCCGAGGTTGGTTCGTCGAACAGCATCACCACCGGGTCCATGGCCAGCGCGCGGGCGATCGCCACCCGTTGTTGCTGGCCGCCGGACAACTGGCCGGGATGCTTGTGCGCGTGCTCCTTGAGGCCGACCCGCTCGAGCAGCGCCAGGCCCTTTTCCCTGGCCTCGGCCTTGCTACGGCCGAGCACCTTGATCTGCGCGATGGTCAGGTTCTCGGTGATGGTCAGGTGCGGGAACAGCTCGAAGTGCTGGAATACCATGCCGACCCGCGAACGCAGCTTCGGCAGGTTGGTCTTCTTGTCGGCGATGGAAGTACCGTCGACCACGATATCGCCCTGCTGGAACGGCTCCAGCGCGTTGACGCACTTGATCAGGGTGGACTTGCCCGAGCCGGACGGGCCACAGACCACCACCACTTCGCCCTTCTTCACATGTGTGCTGCAGTCGGTCAGCACCTGGAAATCGCCATACCACTTGTTGACGTTCTTGATGGAAATCATACGGCTAACCTTTTCTGCAGAAGCTTGACCAGCCGCGAGGCGGCGAAGCTGATGGTGAAATACACGAAACCGGCGAAGATCAGGAATTCATGGGGCTGGCCGATGATGTCGCCCCGCGAACGCGCGGCATTGAGGAAATCCATCAGGCCAACGGTATAGACCAGAGAAGTGTCCTGGAACAGGATGATGCTCTGCTGCAGCAGCAGCGGCGTCATCTTGCGGAAGGCCTGCGGCAGGATGACCAGGCGCATGGTCTGGCCATAGGTCATGCCCAGCGCCTGCGCCGCGCCCATCTGCCCCTTGGGAATCGACTGGATACCGGCGCGCACGATCTCGCAGAAGTAGGCGGCCTCGAACATGATGAAAGCCACCAGGCACGAAGTGAACGCACCGATCGGCGTGTCTTCCCCGGTAATGGCCCGCAGCACGAAAGGTACGGCGAAATAGAACCAGGTGATCACCAGCAGCAGCGGGATCGAGCGGAAGTAATTGACGTAGAGCGCGGCCAGGTTCGACAACAGGCGGTTCGAAGACAGGCGCATCAGCGCCAGCACGGTGCCCAGCGCGACGCCGCCGAGAACGCCCATGACCATCAGCTTGAGGGTCATCGCCATGCCGTCCCAGAGCCCCGGCAGCGCGGGAATGATCTGACTGAAATCCATCACTTGCCCTCCACGGAAATCAGGCCGGGCACCGCCACTTTCTTCTCGACCAGACGCATCATCAGCATCAGGCTCATGTTCAGTGTGAAATAGATCAGCGTGGCCAGGGTGAAGGCTTCGAACAGGTTGGCGGAGAATTCGGCGGTCTGCTTGGTCTGTGCCAGCAGCTCCATCAGGCCGATCAGCGAGGCCACCGAGGAGTTCTTGAAGATGTTGAGGAATTCACTGGTCAGTGGCGGAATGATGATGCGGAAAGCCTGCGGCAGCAGCACATGAATGTAGATCTGCGGCATGCGAAAGCCCATGGCATAGGCTGCGGCGGCCTGCCCCTTGGGCAGCGCCTCGATACCGGTGCGCACCTGCTCGCAGACACGTGCCGCGGTGAACAACCCCAGGCACACCACCACACTCAGATAGGCCGAGGTCGCCGGAGCAAGCTCCTGCTTGAACCAGAGTTCCAGCGATTCGGGCAACAGGTCGGGCACCAGGAAGTACCAGAGAAACAGTTGTACCAGCAGCGGCACGTTGCGGAAGATTTCCACATAGGCCGTGGCGATGCCGGACAGCCAGCGGTTCGGCAGGGTGCGCATCACCCCGAGCAGGGAACCGAGGCCCAGGGCGATCAGCCAGCCGACCAGGGCGATGGCAATGGTCCAGCCCAGCCCGGTGATGAACCAGTCCAGGTAGATCTCGCTGCCGATACCGGTGGACTTGAAGTAGATGCTCCAGTCCCAGTTGTAATCCATGAATGCTCCCCCGAATGAAGATCATGCGGCCGCCAAGGCCGCGAACAGGCATAGAGATCGCACGAAGGAGCGGCCCTGGCCGCGAATGGGTGCAACGCGATGCACCCATTCGCGGCCGAGCCGACGCCTACGGGATGGCGCCGCTGGCTCAGAGTTCTTCGGCCGACTTGTCGGTGGGATTGCCGATCAGTTCCTTGAGCTCATCGCTCATGGGGAAGTTCATGTTGAGATTCTTCGGCGGCACCGGTTGCAGGAACCACTTGTCGTAGAGCGCGTTGACCTCGCCGGAAGCGAATGTCTCGCTCAGTGCCCGGTCGACCACTTGCTTGAAGGGCTCGTCACCCTTGCGCAGCATGCAGCCATAGATTTCATAGGACTGCGGCTTACCCACCACATGCCAGTCGTCGGGCTTCTTGGCCTTGGCCATTTCACCGGCGAGCAGCACATCATCCATCATGAAGGCCACGGCCCGGTTGGATTCGAGCATCAGGAAGGACTCGCCATGGTCCTTGGCCGAGATGACGTTCATGCGCATCTTCTTCTCGGCGTTCATCGACTTGATCAGGCGTTCGGAGGTGGTACCGGCGGTGGTCACCACGTTCTTGCCGGCCAGGTCTTCGAAATCATTGATGCCGGAAGTCTTGCGCGTCAGCAGGCGCGTGCCCACCTCGAAGAAGCCCACCGAGAAGGCCACCTGGCGCTGGCGCTCCAGGTTGTTGGTGGTCGAACCGCACTCGAGGTCCACGGTGCCGTTCTGCACCAGCGGGATACGGGTCTGCGAGGTGACCAGGTTGTAGCGCACCTTGAGCCCGGGCAGTTCCAGTTCCGTCTTCAGCGCCTCGACCACTTTCAATTGCAGGTCATGGGCATAGCCGATGGGCTGGCGCGAATTATCGCCATAGTAGGAAAACGGAATGGACGAGTCGCGGTGCCCGAGAGTGATGGTACCGCTGTCCTTGATCTTCTTCAGGGTGCCAGTCAGCTCGGCAGCCAGCACCGGTGTGGCGAACAGTGCGGCAGTAACAGCGACGCTCAGTAGTTTCGGTATGGTTCGCATAAAGAAATCCTCATGTTTTTGTTATCCGGCACATCAAATCCAGGCACCTGAAGAGCCTGCTCCTGGCTTTGAATTTAGCAGGATCTGTGCCACTTGCCCGGAAAGCGCGCGAACGGCCCAATGCCGCCCTGCGGGGCGTAGAAATGAGAGCTTGTCATGGAAATATCGTTCGGTTTTCCGAACGCGGCGCGGGCGATGAGTCGAAATGGCGAACGGGATTGCAAGCTGCAAGGAAGAGCCGAGAACAGCGCTTGAAGCGCTGGCGGCTTGACGACAAGCGCTGTCCTCGGCTCTTCCTTGCCGCTACTTACCCGCCTCGATCAACTCAAGCCCTTCATGGAACAGCCGGTTGCTGCGCTCGGAGTCACCCAACTGGGCCAGCAGGCGGGCCAGGTCGGCACAGGTATCGGGGCGATGCTCCAGGCGCAGGCTGGCCTCCAGGTAATCGCGGGCCTTGCCCCATAGCTCGTTGCACAGGCTCAGCCGGCCCAGTGCGAGCAACAGGGTCGGGTTTTCCGGCTGGGCCTTGAGCCAGGATTCGGCCAGGCCGAGCTGGCGGGCCGGATCGCGCCCGCGCACCCGGCCATAGCTCTCGACCAGGCGGTCGTCGTACTGGCGCTTGAGCGCCGAGGCCAGGAGCTCCTCGGCCTTTTCCTGTTCGCCCAGCAGCAGCAGGCCATCGGCATGCGCGCGCACCAGCGCCGGCTCGTCGCGCAATGCCCTCGGCAGCGCCTGCCAGCGTTGCTGCAGGGCTTCCAGCCCGGCCTGGGCGGCCTGGCCCAGCGCCGCCGTCCAGGCCAGGCGTTCCAGCTCGGCCAGGCGCGCCGGCGGCAGTACATGCAGCTTGCCCAGTTCCGGCAGCAACTGGCACAGCGCCGGCCAGTCCTGCAATTGCACATAGAGCTGCTGCAACAGCAACAGCACATGGCGATGCCGCGGGTATTCCCCATGCAGGGCCGTCAACGACTCGCGCGCCGGCACATAGTCGCCACGGGCGATCTGCAACTGCGCCTGGGTCAGGCCTATGGCCAGCGCCGCCTGCGGTTCGCGGTCGAGGGCCTTGCCCAGCAGCTCATCGCTCTGCGGGTATTCGCCCAGTTCGTTGGCGGCGCGGGCCGCACCAAGGAAGTGCACCAGCGGCTGAGGGTCATGCTCGGCCGCCAGCCGCAGATGCCCCAGCGCCTGTTGCCACTGGCCCTCGGCCAGCTCGCGCAGGCCCTTCTGCGAGGCATTGGCAACGCGCCGCTGGCGGTGCCGGCGTGACCAAGGGTTGACCCAGGAACCGGAAGCCCCAAGCAGCCCCAATGTCCAGTGGAGCAGAACCGACAACAGCCAGAGGCTCGCCAACAGGCCGAGGAATACCCAGAAACTCGATTCGTAGCGGAAACGGTCATAGCTGATCAATACATAGCCACGGCTCTGGCTGACCGCCCAGCCAAGGAACCCCAGCAGGGCGACGACCAGCAGCAGCCCGAGGAACAACCGGGTCTTGAAGAACGGAAGTCTTTTCATGTCGCGGCTCCCTCGACGGCAGCCGGGGCGGCCTCTTCGTCAGGCGTTCGGTCGTCCTTCTCGCGTTTGTTGACGTAAGCCTGCAGCGCTTGCAGCGCCGGCGCCAGGTCCGGCAGCGTCACCTCGACCTGGCGCTCGCCCAGTGTCTGCAGGCGATCACGCAGGCCCCGGCTGTAGCCGTTCTCCTCGCTGAAATAGTGGCCGATCAGTTCCACCGCCTGGCTCAGGGACTGGCGGTAGACCTCGCTATTGCCGTTGAGCACCGCCCACTGGGCCTGCTCGATGGCCAGCGACAGGGCCAGGCGCACCTGTGCCAGGCTCTGGCCGGCAAGCAGGGGCTTGAGATTGTCATCGGCAGCGAAGTCGATCCGCACATAGCGGGTCAGCTCGTTCAACCAGTGTTGCCAGCGGCTCTGCCCGGCCACCTCGGGCAAGGGTTCACCCGCCTGGAACTCGGGCTGCAGGGTATCGAGCCGGGCGGTCTGGCCTCGCAGTGCGCCCAATTGCAGGAACAGCCCGGTGCGATCCAGTTCGGGCAGGCTGCGCAAGGCCTCCAGCCCTTCCAGCAGTTTCTGTCGCACACCATAGGCCGCCGGGTCGTCCTGCTTCTGCAGGATCAGGTCGGCCTCATGCAACAGCGCCGCCGCACTGTTCACATCCTGCATGGCCGACAGGCGCAACATCGCCATGCGCAACAGGTACTCCGCCTCGGCCAGCCGCCACGCCTCGCGGCTGGCCCCCAGCACCTGCTCGACGCGACCGGACAGGTGTTGCTGTTCGCTCTGCACGCTGGCCAGCAGGCGGCGCCGCTCTTCCAGCTCATCCGCCGACGGCAGGCGCTCCAGCGGCCCCAGCCGCCCTTGCAGGCTCTGGCTGCTTTCGCTCAGTTGCCGGATCTGTGCCTGTGCCTCCTGCAGGGTCTGCAGCCCCTGGCGCTCCTGAGCGTCGGACTGCTGTATCTGCCAGAGGGCGTAGCCGCCCAGCGCGCTACCGGCCACCCCCACCAACAAGGCCAGTACCGCCAGCGGACGCGCTCCAGAGGAGGGCCCGGAGCGCATCGCCGGTTTGGCGGCAGGTTGCCCAGGCAACGCCCTGGTTTGCTCGGAGTCTTTATGCAGATCAGCTTCGCTCACGTTTCCATCCTTTGCATCAAGAAGCGGGTACGGGAGTATCCCGCAACGCCGCCAGCAAGGCCGCGGTTCCGGCACCACGGCAATCCACCACACTTGTAGCGCCCAACTGCCGCGCCTGCTCGGCGACTCTCGGACTGGGCACGAACAAGGGTAGCCCAACGAGCCGGTCCCAGGCATCGCCCGCCAGCCCATACAACGCTTGCAACCCTTCCCCACTGCTGACCACCAGCGCATTCAGCCGTTCCGAACGAATGCGCTCGACCAGCGTGCCAGGCGCATGATCCGACACCACCCGCCGATAGAGCTCGATGCTGTCGACCAGCACACCACGCCCGCGCAAGGTATCGGCAAGCAAGGTCCGACCGCCCACGCCACGCAGGATCAGCACCCTGGGTACGGGTTGCGTCAGGGCCTGCCGCAGGTCCGCCAGAGCCAGCAGCGCTTCGCTGTCATCCGCCCCCTCGGGCCAGCAGGCATCCAGCCCGTAATCGCGCAGGATCTCCCCGGTCGCGGCGCCGACGCTGAACCAGCGCTGCCCGTAGGGTGGTTGCGGCCAATAGCGATCCAGCCGCTGCAACCCCAAGCGTGCCGCCGACTTGCTCACCACCAGCACCGCGCAGTAACGATCCAGGTCGAGCAACAGGGCGCGTTGCTCGGGTGTCTCCGGCAGTGCTTCGATGGCCAGCAGCGGCAAGCTGCTGCTGTGGATACCCTGTGCCGCCAGCGCCTCGGCCAGCAGCCGGGCATCGGCCTCGGGCCGCGTGATCAGCAGGCGCCATCCACTCACGCCGGCCCGGCCCCGGCGTAGACAGCCTGCAGGATCGCGCCGGCGCCCTGTGCCAGCAGGGCTTCGGCGACCCGAATGCCCAGTGCCTCGGCCTGCTCCAGCGGCGCATGCTGTTCGGCGCGCAGCAGCAGCCGGCCATCCGGCTGGCCGACCAGGCCGCGCAACCATAGCTGCTCGTTCTCGATCACCGCATAGCAGGCGATCGGCACCTGGCAACCGCCATTGAGGTGTTTGTTCATCGCCCGCTCGGCCGTTACCCGCAGCGCCGTCGGCGCATGGTCGAGGTAGGCCAGCAACGCGTGCAGTTCGGTGTCGTCGCTGCGGCACTCGATCCCCACCGCGCCCTGGCCGCCCGCAGGCAGGCTTTGCTCGGCACTGATGCTGGAGCGGATGCGCTCGGCGAAACCCAGGCGGATCAGGCCGGCGGCGGCGAGAATGATGGCGTCGTACTCCCCGGCGTCCAGCTTGGCCAACCGGGTATTGACGTTGCCACGCAGGAAACGGATTTCCAGGTCCGGCCTCCGCGCCAGCAACTGTGCCTGGCGGCGCAGGCTGGAAGTGCCGACCACGCTGCCCTGCGGCAGGGCAGCGAGGTTCTCGTAGCGGTTGGAGACGAACGCGTCGCGCGGGTCTTCACGCTCGCAGATGCAGTACAACCCCAGCCCTTCGGGGAAATCCATCGGCACATCCTTCATGGAGTGCACCGCGATATCGGCCTCGCCCTCCAACAGGGCGGTCTCGAGTTCCTTGACGAACAGCCCCTTGCCACCGATCTTCGCCAGCGGCGCATCCAGCAACTTGTCGCCACGACTGACCATCGGCACCAGGCTGACACTCACTTCGGGATGCGCCGCCTGCAGGCGCGCCTTGACGTATTCGGCCTGCCACAGGGCCAGTGCGCTTTTTCGGGTGGCGATACGGATATGACGGGACATCGGGGCCTTCCAGCGAACGGACTGCCGGCGATGATAACAGACGCGGCGCCACGCACAGGGCGTGTGCGGCGTCGTGCCAGGGCGATTGCGCTATACCGTTATTCACCGGAAAGGGACTTCGACAAAAGCGCTGGAGGCTGCAAAGCTGGACGAAAAACACCGGTTGCCACGCTCTTTCGTCCAGCCTTAAGCCTCCAGCGCTGTTTTCAGCGCCTTGCCGTGCATAGCGCGATTGCCCTGGGCGTCGCGCCAGAGTCATGGCCATGTTCTGGTCGAGTGTGTAGGTTGCGACTGGATTGGCAATAGTGTGTCTGGCTTCAGGCTCGTACAGCGCGATCTCGGGGTCAGCGTCCCTTGTGCGAATGCCAGGTGGTGGGACGAGGCACGCGTGAATACATCCCTGTAGCTCTTCGCCGCCATCCCTGGCGGCAAAGGCCCCGTCCCACCACCTGGCATCCGCACAGCCACCTTCAGCAGCGTCTGAGGGAAAGAGCCGGCGAAACCGAAAGCCTTACCAATGATCCAGCAGTGCTGCGACGGCTTTCTCCATAGTCGCCGCGGTATTTGCCGCGAGCCCGGCCAATCGCAGACTTGATTGCCAATCCAGCCGCAAGCAAGGCAGCCCCCTGAGGCCAGAACAGAGTCATCGGCGTCCTGGCACCCAGGGTCTGTTGACGTTTCGTCGCGACAACGCGGCTTGCGACGAAACGTCAACAGACCCTAAGGCACAGATGGGCACTGGCTCACCCCCTGACCGGCAGCAAGACGCTGAAGCAAGCGCCATTGCGCCGGTTGTCCACGCTCAGGCCGCCGCCCATCTGCTGCATGATGCCGTAGCTCAGCGACAACCCCAGCCCGGTGCCCTGGCCGACCGGCTTGGTGGTGAAGAACGGCTCGAAGATGCGCTCCAGCAAGGCTTCCGGCACACCGCCGGCGTTGTCTTCGACTTCGATCAGCAGTTGGTCGCCGCGCACACCCGCACGAATGCTGATCAGCGGTGCGGCGACATGCGCCGATACCAGGGCATCGCGCGCATTGACCAGCAGGTTGATCAGCACCTGCTCCAGGCGGTCCGGATGGCCGCTGACCTGCGGCAATTCGTCCAACTGGCAGGTCCACTGGATACCATGCCCGGCAAGGCCCGGGCACACCAGGGAAAGTGCGCCGTCGATGGCCCGGTCCGGCTGGAACGACTGGCTGTCGGCTTCGGAACGGCGCCCGAACACGCGCATGTGATCGACGATGCGGGTCGCACGCTGGACCTGCTCGTCCAGCCGCGCCAGCTTGTCGCCGAGGTAGTCCTCGGTCAGCCGGGTATCCTCGTGGCGCCGGATCAGGTTGCTCAGGGCGATGCGCATCACGTTCAGCGGCTGGCTGATCTCATGGGCGATCCCTGTGGCCATCTCGCCCAGGGTGGCCATCTTGGCACTCTGATAGAGCAACTGCCGCGACTTGTGCAGTTCGGTGTCGTCACGCCCGACGGCCTGCACTTCGAGCAACCGGCCCTGTTCATCGAAACTGCCGCGCACGGCCCACAGCCACCAGGCATTATCGTAGCCGGGCAACTGCATGCACACTTCCTGCATCGCCATCGGTTCCTGCGGCGACAGGATCGCCATGCTGGCCTGCAGCGCCTCGGCCTGCTCGGGCGTCATGAAGTCGCGCAGATCGAGGCTGCCTGGCGGCGCATCCACGCGTTGCAGGTAGTCGAGCAACGGGCGGTTGGCATACAGCAGCCGCAGGTCGGGACTATAGCGGCAGATCATCGCCGGCGAGTCCTCCACCAGCGCCCGGTAGCGCTCCTCGCTGTTGCGCAACAGCTCGACCGTCTGCCGGTTTTCACTCACATCCAGCAGGATGCCGACCGTTTCCACCGGCACGCCCAGGTCATCGCGCAGCAGCGTCACCTCGTCCAGCATCCAGTGGTAGGCGCCCTGGCTGTCACGCAGCCGGTAGTGATGGCTGATCTTGCCTTCGCGCAACAGGCACTGGATGCCGCACTTGAAGACTTCGCGATCCTCGGGATGCACGAACGCCAGCAGGCTCTGCCCATGCACCTGCTCATGCGTCCAGCCCAGCACCGATGCCAGGCTGGCACTGCTGAACTCCAGGCTCAGGCCACCCTGCCGGTAGCGCTGCACATAGATGATCGCTGGCGCGCTGTCGATCAGGCTCTCGAAACGGGCGTGGGCCGAACTGGCCAGCGCCTCCTGTTCCTTGACATGCTGGATGTCGAGGGCGAACCCGAGGATGCGCCGTGCCTCTCCATGCCCCTGCACTTCCGCATCGATACGGAACCAGCGGCACTCGCCGCCCGCACACAAGCGCAGGGCCGTACTGAAGCCCTTGCCGCCATCGGTGTCGCCCAGATGGGCCAGGAAGGCATCCCGATCCGCCGGGTGGATGCATTCGAGCCAGTCGCAATCGGCGCCGCAAAGCCCCAGCGCCTCACGCAGCGCCGGCGCCAGCACCCAGCGGCCGGCATGGGTCTGATACTCCAGCCAGCCGCTGCCGAACACACGCTGCAGCACCTCATGCCGGGCTGCCGTGCGTTGCGCATCATCCTCACGCCGCCGATGCAGCACTGGCGCCGCCAGTGAAGCGCAGAGCTGGCTCCACAGCGATTGCGGCAGCCCGGGAAGCGGCCTGCTGGGCGTACCCGCGCACAACAGCCAGGCCAGGCACCGCCCCTGCTCCTGGTAGGGCACACCCCAGACAGGCTCGGACAGGTGCGCCACGGGCAGTTTCTGCATGCCACCCAGGCCACGCTCGGCATATTCGTCAAGCTGCCGGCCAAAGCCTCCCTCGAGCAGCAGCGCCGGAGCGATACCGAAGGCCTGCGCCGACACCCAGTGCCCATCCCGCTCCAGCAACAGGGCGGACCAGGACAGGTCGAGACGTGCCGTCAATGCCCCGAGAAACTCCTCCAGCAGTTGCGGATGCACATCCATGCCGCTGCCACGCAACCGAATGGCCACATCAGCGACACGGGACAGCAGCTGCAACATGCCCTCCAGGTCGCTCAGACGCTGTGTCTGATCGAAGGCATCCAGCAGTTGCGGTCGATATCCGTCGGCAATGGCAACCAGCCCCAACACATCCTGCTTGCCCGCCACCCTGGCCCGGGAGGCCAGGATACCGTGCATGTCGCTTTCCTTTCGCTCTGCCGAGAACAGACGGGACTTAAACCACTCCCTCATGTCACACCTCCCTTTGCGCTAAGCGCAACAGCCATGGAGCGAACCACTCCCGCGTTTCTCATGTCAGTTAGCCAGCAAGGCAAATGCTTGACAAAGGCCATTCGTCAGAAAGTCGGAAAATCCGGCCTATCCGACAGCAAATGGTCGGAAAAACGCCATTACCCAAGGAGAGAGCATGGCCATGCTGTTACTGATCGCCTGGCTGGGCCTTTGCGCCTGGACCGACCTGCGGGAACGCCGCATACCCAATGCACTCATCCTGGGTGGGCTGGCGGTCGCCTGCACCTGGCTACTGGCGACCGGCCAGAGCCTTGCCGGCGCCAGCGTCGGCAACGCCCTGCTGGCTTTCCTGATCGCCCTGCTACTGACCCTGCCGGGTTATTGCCTGGGCAGGATGGGGGCCGGTGATGTCAAGCTGATGGCTGTACTCGGCCTGGCCAGTTCCGTGTCCCATGTGCTCTTCAGCACGCTGTTCGCCGCACTGGCCATGGTGATCGTCGCCTGGCTCGGCACGCGCCCGGAACAACGACAGGCGGGGCGCTCGCGAACCAGCCGCTACCGCCCCTATGCCCCGTTCGTTCTCGCAGGACTGCTGCTGTTCCAGGTAGGGATTGCACGAAGTAGTTAATCCAGAGCGAAACCCCTGGAAAGAGATAATGTCGGATCAGGGTAAGAGCAGCCATGAGCTGGAAGCCATCACCGCGTGCACGGCGCGCCCTGCGAACGTTCCGCTTGCTGCTGCCCTTGCCGTCCAGCCATTGAAAACACCGCAACTTTGCGCCTGATAGAAGGGACGACCGATGAAGCCCTCCATGGAAAGCCGTGAGCCGTACAAACTGCTGATCGTCGACAATGAGCCGCTGATCCTCGAGGAGCTCGAAGAATTCTTCAACGACCACGCCTTGTCCTGCACGATCTGCAACTCGCCCCAGGAAGCCATCCAGCGCTTCGAGGAAGACCGTGAGATCAATATCGTCCTCAGCGATCTCTACATGCCGGGCATGACCGGGATCGAAATGATCGCCAGCCTCCGCGCCTCGGCCGGCAAGCGCATCTTCGAGAGCATCCTGCTCTCCGGCCAGTCCGACAAGCAGGACATCATCATGGCGCTGCAAAGCGGTGTTTCCGACTATCTTGCCAAGCCCCTCGACCTCGACGCGGCCCTGGCCAGCATCAACCGCCTGCGCGGCGTCATCGAGCAGCGCCGTGAAGCCATGGAGCTGGAAAGCATCTTCAAGCGCCTGCAAAGCATCAGTTCCTCGCTGGAGGAGGTCTATCAGGAGATCAGCCAGGTCAAGAAACCGGGCCAGCCGCATGAACCCACAGTGCGCATGGCCGGCAACGGCGATTCCGCGGCGCTGGACAAGCTGTCGCCGCGCCAGCTCGAAGTGGCCCGCCTGATCGCCCGCGGCCTGAGCAACTACCAGATATCCCACGAACTGACCCTGAGCGAGAACACCGTCAAGCTGTACGTTTCACAGATACTGCGCATCACCCGCCTGCACAACCGCACACAACTGGCCCTGGCGCTGGCACCGAGGGAATATCCATAACAGCGGCAAGCAGGAATTAAATCAGCAATTTCTATTTTAAAGTAAACATGTATTTATTTTCGAACGCATGATTTCCCGCAGGAACGACCTTGGCCGCGAACCGCCCAGGCAGTAGAGGCTCAGGGTCCGTTGACGTTTCAGCGCGACCGCGCTTGCGTCCTGCGCAATCTCCAGGGATGGAGTGGATGCCGCAAGCCCGTCGGCAACGGGCGCGCCCTGGCCGGGGGCTATTTCTCGCGGCAACGCGGCTTGCGACGACACGTCAACAGCCCCTGGCGGGCAAGCGCGTTCAGCGGCGGCCTCTGCCGGCCATGTCCTGCTCGAAGCGCTCGGGAATCTCATGCTCGAAGCTTCCCAGCCAGCGCTGCAACGCCAGCTCCCGCTCCGCAGGCGTCAGTTGCTGCGGGTGACGGGATGCCGCGGTGCCTTCGCGCTGCATCCGTAGCCAGATATCCGTAGGCACTTTCGATTGCGCCGGGATCAGGGCGTTGCGCCGTGGCTCGTCGGCGCCGGCCTGGGTGGCCAGCATCATGGCCAGCGCGATCAGCATCGTTTTCATGGGCAAGACCTCCTGCCAGGGGGCTCTGCCGGCTAGGGGCCGGCGCGGATGATAGGGACCATGGCCGGCGGCGCGACGCGCTTGCCCGACGCCGTCCGGATACGCTGGACACCCGCCTGCGTGGCGACATCCTCGGCCGCGGCCAAGCGCTCATCGCCAGCGGCCGGCGCGGCCTGCAGCGGAATGCGCGGCGCTGCCGCCCCGGGCACGGCGGCAGCGGGCGGCGCACTGGCCGGGGCCCGCAACATATAAGAAGCCGCCGAAGGCGAAGGCACGGCGGGCAGCGCCGCGCTGGCCGCCGCATCCGGCGCCGCCAGCGCGGGCGCACCGACACTGGCGGGCCGCAAGGCCTCGGTGGTATCCGGATTGCGCAACAAGGGTGAGGTGGTCACCGGAGCGAACACCGGGATACTGCGCGGCACCACCCGGGTGACACTTTGCGGCTGACTCACCACCGGCGGAGCGGGCGGCGCGACCACGGCAGGTTTCGTCACGCCGGGGGCGGCCTGCGCCTGGGCGGAGGCGGGAGCATCGGCGCCACGCAGGGCCCTGGCGCGCTGCTCGGCACGGGTGAATTGCTCCGGGGTAATGGCGAAGCTCGCCACCAGCTCGCGGGCACGCTCCCAGTCATTGCCGTACAGCAGCAGGGTGACGTAGTTCTGCGCCGCGTGGTTGCTACCCTCGTCCAGTTCCATCGCGGTGCGCAATTCGAAACTGGCCCGCGGCAGGTCGCGCAGGCGCAGGTAGGCGACCCCCAGGTCATTGCGTTTAGCGGCGTCCACCGGGTCGAGTAGCACGGCGGTACGCAGGTGGCGCATCGCCAGGTCGGCATCGCCGGCGGCCAGCGCAAGCTGCCCAAGGCCATGCCGGCCTTCGGCGACCAGGCAGGTGCGCAGCAGGGCATTGAACTGTTCCCCGGCCTCGGGCCGCCCGAGCAGGCGCAACACCCTGGCCTTGCGCAGGCGCGCCTCGGGCAGGTCGCGCGGCAACAGGTCCAGGTTGGCATAGGCCGCATGCAGCTTGCCGCTGTCGATCATGTCCTGGGACAGGTTGATCGCCAGTTCCTGTTCCCGGGTCATCGGCACGCAGGCCGGCGGGGGCCTGACCGCCCGCTTGTCGTCCCACTCGGTCTTCGGTACCTGCGAGCAACCGCCCAGCACGCCCGCGAGCAGAAGAAAAATCATTGGGTGCCTCATCTCATACCCCCCGGGGCCATACTCCCCAATGCTCTGATGATCGCGATGAAGCCCGGCCCCGCCAGGACCATCAGCAATGCCGGAAACAGGAACAGCATCATGACCATCGACATCTTCGCCGACAGCTTGGAAACCCGCTCCTGCAGGCTCGTCATGCGCCGGTCGTCGAGTATCGCCTTCATCGCCTGCAGCGACGCCATGGCGCCCCCGCCCTGGTGGATCAGTTGTTCGAGAACCGCGAAACTGTCGCTCACCTCCGGCACATCCAGCATCCGTGCGGCCTGGCGCAGTTCGTCGCCCAGTTCGAGGCCAGCGTCCACCCGTGCCAGCACCTGGCGCAGTTCCAGGGCCAGGTGCGGAATGATCCGCGCGCCCTCCTGCACCAGCACACGCAGGGCCTGTTCCACCGTCATGCCCACCTCGAAGAGAATGCGCAGCACCGGCAGCATCGTCGATACATCCAGCGCCAGCCGCTGCTGTCGGCGGGCCACGGCACGCGCAAGCAGGCGCTTGGGAAGCAGATAGCCAAGACCCAGGGCGAACAGGATCGCCATCCAGGCCTGCTGCAGATGGCCCAGCGCCAGCCACTGGACGATGATCGCCAGCAATCCCAGCGACACCGGCAACCCCAGTTGCAGGGTCATGAACAGCGTCCGCTGCCCTGGCCGGCGCCAGCCCAGGCGGTCGAGCAACTGCCGTGTCTCGCCATCCAGCCGCCCGGCCCTGGCCAGCAGCATCCCCCCCTGCAGATCGCGCAATACGGCATTGCCCCGCACAGTGCCCTGGCCGATGCGCTGGTTGACCTGGCGCAGCAGCCTGCGCTCGCGCAGGTAGCCGCGCGCCAGCAGCAACGACGCCAGCGCCAGCAGCAGGGCACTGAGCAGCAGCGGGTTCATGCGATGCTCCTCATCATGCGCCACAGCAGCAGGCTGCCGACGATCTGCAACAGCGCGGAGCACAGCAACACCCAGCGCCCGGAAGCATCGCCCCACATACCGAGGATGAACGCAGGGTTGGTCAGGAAGATGTAGCTGGCCAGGCCGACCGGCAGGGCCCCGAGCAGGTAGGCGGTGATACGGGTCTCCCCGGTCAGGGCGCGTAGCTGCCGGGCCCCTTTGTCCCGATCGCGGATCAGCGCGATCAGGCTGGCCAGCAGATCGCTGGCGTTACCGCCATAACGCTGGTTGACGCGCACGCCCAGGGCCAGGATGCGCAATTCGTCACTCTCGTAGAGATCGGCGAAATCATCCATCGCGTCGTCCAGCGGCATGCCCCTGAGCACGTTGCGCGAGGTGCGGGCGAATGCCGAATTCAGCGGCTCGGCACTGTCCTGCATGGCATGCAGCAAGCCATCGGCCAGGGTCCGGCCGGACTTAAGGCTGCGTATCACCTGGTCGAGCAGCGCCGGCAATTGCTCGAGCATGCGCCGCAGCCGTCGCCGGTAACGCAGCCTGATCCAGCCCCCCAGCGCCAGCGGCACCAGCAGCAGGAGCAGGCAGAACCCCAGCCAGTTGCCCAGCAGCGCGGTCAGCAGCAGCACGCCCAGCACGCCTCCCGACACCACGCGCAACCACGGCCCGTGCAACTCCAGGCCGGCCCGTAGCAGTTCGCGCCGCAGCCACGGAAAACGCAGCGTACGCCGCTCGGCGTCGCGCGCCTGCAAATGCCCGAGCATCCGCTCGGACGCCACCTGGCGACGGCCCCTGCGCCACAGCCGCAACGCCCGGAGCAGCAGCGCCAGGGCCAACAGCCAGAGCGCCACGGTCATCGCGCAACGCCCGTCAGGTCGGCTTTCAGCTTCTCGCCCGCCACTGCGGCCGCCTCGCGCACGAACACGGTGGGGTTGCGCCGGTCCAGACGAAACAGGGTATTGGTGACGAAGACGCTGTCGCGCACCTCGACCACTTCGAGAATCTCGCTGACGCAGCGCCGGCCATCGGCCAGGCGCGTCAGTTGCACCACCATGTCGATGGCGGCGCAGATGGTCCGGCGCAGGGTGCGCTCGGGGACCTGGATGCCGGACATGCTCACCAGGCCTTCGAGCCGCAGCAGCGCATCCAGGGCATTGTTGGCGTGCAGGGTGCTCATGGAACCGTCATGCCCGGTGTTCATCGCCGCCATCACATCGAGCACTTCCACGCCGCGGATCTCGCCCAGGATGATGCGGTCGGGGCGCATGCGCAGAGCGTTGCGCACCAGCGCGCGCGCCGTGACCTCGCCATGCCCGTCGGCATTCGGCGGCCGCGTCTCCAGGCGTACCACATGGGCATGGCCCAGTTGCAGCTCGGCGGTGTCCTCGATGGTGACGATGCGTTCGCGGGGCGCAATGAACTGGCTGAGCAGGTTCAACAGGGTGGTCTTGCCGGTGCCGGTACCGCCGCTGACCAGCAGGTTGCAACGGCGCTGCACGGCGAACTCGAGGAAGGCCAGCATCTCCGCGCTGAGCGAGCGGGAAGCCAGCAGGTCGGTGGCTTTGTGCATGTCCCGGCGGAACTTGCGCACCGACAGGCATGGCCCATCCAGGGCCACCGGCGGAATCACCGCATTGACCCGGCTGCCATCGGGCAGGCGCGCATCGACCATCGGCGACGACTCGTCCAGCCGCCGCCCGAGCGGCGCCAGGATACGCTGGATGACGCGCAGCAGATGGCCGTCGTCCATGAAGCGCAGGCCGCTCTGGTGCAGCACGCCGCCACGCTCGATAAAGATATTCAGCGGCCCGTTGACCAGGATCTCGGTCACGGCCGGGTCGCGCAGCAGCACTTCGAGCGGCCCGAAGCCGGTCAGCTCGTCCACCAGTTCCTCGGTCAACTGGTCGATTTCATAGCGGGAGATCGCCAGTTGCCGACGGCGAATGTAATCGCCGCTCCTGTCCGCGACGAAGCGGCTGAGCACCGGCCGCGGGCTCTCCAGCAGGTTTTCGTGCTCGTCTTCCAGCGCCTCGATAAGGTGGCGATGCAGCGCCGACTTCAGCGCCAGCGCTTCATTGTTGTTCGCCGCCGCGCCGTTGTTCACCACCGCGCCGTTGTTCGCCACCACACCATCCGCCGCGCCACTGTTCGCCGCCGGCCCTGCCATCGTAACGTTCATCCGCGAATCCTCTCGAACAGACGCTGCATCACCGTCGCCCCCTGGCGACAACCTTCGCAGCCCTCGGCCAGCCCCAGCGCCAAGCGCCCCAACGCCCTGCTCAGGGCGTTGCGCGGTGCCCGCTCGCCCAGCGGCTGGCCCTGGTTGCGCGCGGCCAGGCGCAACTCGCCCTCCAACGGCAGCACATGCACGCACTGCAATTCGAAGGTATTCAGCAGCGTCCGGGCATCCGGCGCCACGCTGTCGATATAACGGTCGACCACCAGTTGTGCCGACTCCAGGCTCACTCCGCGCTCCTGCCAGTAGCGAATCAGCTCCAGGTTGCGGCGGCAGCCCGATACGCTCTGGTCCGCATACCAGTAGAGTTTCTGCGCATTGATCAACAGCGTGCGCAGCGCATCGCTCGGCGGTTGCCCGCAGAGGTTGATGATGACCTGGGCGAAGTTCTGCCGCAGCACCCCCAGCAGCAGGTAGAGCTCCGCCGAACCGTACTGGGCGATCGCCTCGTCGCCGCCGGCCAGGCCGAGTAGTCGCAGCCCGCCCGGGTGGCGGGCGAAGGCGCTGTCGATCAGCCCGGCATCCAGCCGGCGGATATTGCGCAAGGCATCGCCGAAACTGAACGTGGCCTCCACCCCCAGGGCCTGCAGCCCCTCGCCTACGGGCATGCCGATATCCACCAGCAGTGTCGGCCGCCCGCAGAGCGCCACGGCATGGGCCACCTGGCTGGCGACCAGGGCCGCATCGGCGTCGGCCTGGGCACCGTAGAACAGGCTGATGCGCCCTTGCCCACGCCGCTCCGGCAGCGCCGGCAGGCGCTGGCACAGGCGCCTGACCAGGCCGGCGATCTCGCTGCCGCGCAAACCGTAGGAAATGAAATCGCGGGCGCCGGCGCGCATCGCGCCGATCACCAGTTGATTGTCGAAACCATCGCCGATGGCCACCACCGACAGCAGCGGCCGCGCTTCCAGCAGCCCCTCGATCAGCGAACACTGGGCCGGGCTCTGTTCGAAGGAAATCTCCACGAACACCAGTTGCGCCGGCGTGACCTCCAGCAGCCCCAGCAATTCATCCAGGTCCTGGCCAGCGCGCAGCAACTGCCCCTGGGCCGCCAGCGCCTCCTGCAGCCAGTCGATCTGCGTTTCCGTGCGCACCGCCACGAGAAAGGTGTTATCCATATTCCCCGCCCCGTTCATTGGGACAGCCCGTTGAAGCGGTCGAAGCGGCCATCCTCGAGAAACAGCAGCCGGAACGAATTCGGATCGTAGCGGCGCAATGCCTCCCCCGGCAGCTCCGGCAGACGGGCATCGGCGGCCAGTGGCTGAACCAGGTGCGGCGTAACGATCATCAGCAGTTCCTTGTCTTCGCGCTGGATGCTCGAAGAGCGGAACAGCGCCCCCAGCACCGGGATGCTGCCCAGCCCCGGCAGCTTCTCCACCACCGACTGGTTGCGGGTATTGATCAGGCCGCCGATCACGAAGCTCTCGCCATCGGCCAGGGAGACCGTGGTGTCTGTGCGCCGCACCTGCAAGGCCGGCACCGTGGTGCCCTGGATCACCACGCCAGCGTTGTAGTCCAGTTCGCTGACCTCGGGCGCCACTTTCAGGGTGATACGGCGGCTGTCGATCACCGTTGGCGTCAGGCTCAGGCGTACGCCGAACTCCTTGTATTCGATGCTGATGCTGTCGCTGCCGCTGCTCGGCACCGGGATCGGCACCTCGCCCCCGGCCAGGAAGCTGGCGGTCTGCCCACTCAGCGCCACCAGGCTCGGGCGCGCCAGGGTGTAGGCGAAGCCGCTGCCCTCCAGGGCGTTGAGCGCCATGAGGAACTGGCGGCTGCCGCCGCCGAAGAGAATATTGAAACCGCTCTCGACCAATGGCGTGGCGGTCGCCGTGCCGGCGATTCCGCCAATGGGCACGGATGCCAAGGTATTGCTGCCAGGCGAGCCGAACAGAAAGTTGTTCGAGGAGGTACCGAACATACGGATGCCGACTTCCTTGACCTTGCTCCGACTGACCTCGACGAAGCGCACATCCGCCTGCACCTGGCTCGGCAACAGCGCCTGTGCCGCCGCCAGTTGCGGGTTCTCCAGCGCCACGCTGGCCGCCCCGCGCACGAACACCATGCTCTGGCGCGGCGCACTGGAACAGTCGGTCCAGATACTCAGGTTGGTCACCCCACCCTGCTTGCCGACCAGCAGAAAGGCATCGCGGCTGGTCATGTTGACATCCGCCACCGCCGGATCGCCCACCGCCAGCCGCTTTATCGCTACCGGCAGGCGCAATTCGCGCTGCATGCCCTGGGCGATCTCAAGGGTCGCCGCCTCGGCCTGCAGCCCGGCACAGCCAGCCGGCGCGGCCTCGGCCGTTGCGGCCAGCGCCCAGCCTCCCGCCAATAACCATCCCATGCGTGAAATACGGCTCATTGCGCTCATGTTCGGTCCTTGATTCAAAAGTTCTGCCGGGAAACCTCGGCGCCCCGGTGCACCTCAACGCCGCTGGCGCGAGCCGCGGCGGCGGCGGTCCTTGCCGGGGCGGAGCGCGCCGGGGGGGGAAGCGCCAGCTTTTCGAAACGGATCAGTTGCCGGGCGATTTCCTCCACGTCCCTGGCAGCCGGCCCCCCCGCGTAGTGCCTGGCCAGCAATTGCTCGTCGGCACTGCGCACGGCCAGGCGCAAGGTCCCGGCCTCCGCAGCCAGCAGAACGCGCGTCACCAGCGCCGCCGGTACCGCCAGCACCGCGCTGCGCGGCACATCGCGCCGGGCATTCGCCGCTTCCCTGGCGTTCGCCGCCAGCGGCTGTGCCGGCAGGCCATCCAGGGTGGTGCCCAGCGCATTGCCATAACCGAGCACACGCAGGCCGGGAATCACCACCTGGGCGCTCTGGTCGGGGTTGCCATCGCTTTTCCTGGCATACAGCAGCAAGTCGACATAGTCGCCGGGCAGCAGATGGCCACCGGCGCCGACCACCTCATCCACACTGATGGCCAGGGCGCGCTCGTCGGCACGGATCATCCGCGCCAGCGGGCCGCCCTGTTCGAAGTTGCTGTGGTGGGCCAGGGTGCCGGCGGGGATATCGAACCAGACGCTGCGCCCGAGCAGTTGCTCGATGGAGGAAAAACTGCCGGCGGGCGCGACCCGCAACCGCTCGATGGCCAGGTCCTCCGCCACCAGCGGTACATGGGGCCGGATGCCGCGGGCGAACACCACCACGGGCGTGCGCGGTTCGCGCTCGATACGCTCGCCGGGCTGCTCCAGCAAGGGCGCCGACGGGTTCGCACTGGCGGCCGGGCGGGTTTCCGGCTGCGGGGCGCGGCTCAGGGCCAGCCCCCAGTAACCGGCGACCAGTGCTGCCACGAACAGCACCAGCGCGAGGAGAAGGTTGGCGCGACCACTCATAAGGCTGCTCTCCCTGCATGTCCGGCCGAAGCGCCAGAAGACTTCCAGGCCTGCCTGGTGCGCATGGCGCACCTACGACGCCGCAACCGACGACTCCCTTGTACGGGCTTATTCCGGTAGCGGCGATTCGATACTACTGCATGCCGCCCGGGCATCCATATATGCACATATATATAGTCGGATAATACTATTTACGACTTGTACTTCATGGCCAACAATCAAGACTCGATCGGTACCCTCAAGGACGTACGCCATGAAAGATTTCATTACGTTGTGCTATATGAAAGGCAAGTTGTTTCTCAAGCGCGAAGACGGGGCTTCGGCTATCGAGTACGGAATTATCGCGGGCCTGATTTCCATTGTGATAATCGGTGCCGCCAGTGCGGTCGGAACCGATCTCGCGGCCATATTCGAAAGAATCAAGGATGGTATTGCCGCGTGGGATGCTTGATAAACACGTAGGATGGGTCGAGCGCAGCGATACCCATCGACTCACGAAGTACCGGGGCCGCAATGATGGGTATCACCTTCGGTTCGACCATCCCACGCACTGAAACGATAAAGAACGAACTACGGCAAAACCGCCATAACTACATATAGCCGGCAGGTATAGGGTTTTTCTTATTACCGAGAAAGTCCATATTCGAGCGTATGCATCGGTCTGGTTGGTTACTCTTCATGCAATAAAGCGCTCCACATCCTCGCGACATCCTGCACAAGAACTTCCGCACTCATCGAATAGGCGCCATCCGAAAGCGCCCTCAACAGTCCCTGCCCGGCAAATACCCTGTCCAGCGCATCCACCGCCCCCTGGATATCGCCATCGGCAATCAGCAAGCCATTGCGCCCATGTTCGATCAGGCTCGCCGGCCCGTAGGGAATGTCATAGGCCAGCACCGGGCAGCCATGGCCCAGGCTTTCCTGCACGGCCAGGGGAAAGGCCTCGCGCCGGCTGGTGAGCAGGGAAAAGCTCGCCCGGTCGAGGACTTCCCCGACGTTCTCGACGTAGCCCATCAGCCTGACCCGCCCCTGCAAGCCCAACTCGTCGATACCGGCCTCGATTGCCTGGCGCAGGCTGCCTTCGCCATAGATATGCAGGCGCTTGCGCGGATGCCGTTGCAGCAGCCGGGCCATGATCTGCAGCATGTCCTCGATGCGCTTCTCCGCCGCCAGGCGCACGAAGGCCACCAGCAGATCGGGGTCGCGCGACTGGAAGTCCACCCGCGCCACGCGCTCACCGGTATGCGGGATCGCCCGCAGGGCATAGGGCGCCTGCGGAAAACGTCGCCGCACATCGTCGCGCTGCTGCGGGGTCAGCACCACGCAGGCGTCCACGTCCCGCCCGCTCAGGGCTGCCCGGTAATGACCATTAAGGCGGCCCGTCAGCAGGTCATCCTGCTCCGCCGCCACATGGCAGCTATGGATGATGGAAACCAGGCGCTGCCGCCGATGGCGCTTCAATTCGCACAGGGGCCGGAACCAGGCGCGGTGCTTGTCGATCAGGAAAGCATTGCCCTCGGTAGAGATCCAGCGCTGCAGCCACCAGCCGGCCAGGGCCGGTTCGGAGTCGAAGCAGGTATCGGGCAGGCCGTCCCGGTTGAGCAGCAGGATACGATCGAGCGTGCCCGTCTGCGCTTGCCACAGGCGTATCAGGCGCATCCGCCCCCGTGGCGTGAAGCCGTCCTCGCGCACCACCCGCCCCTGCTCGTCGAGCTGCTGTGAAAGCGCCAGTTGCCCGAAACGATTGAAGTGATCGCGGCGGATTTTCCGGCCATTGGCGAAGTGATTGATATAGGCCAGCCGCTCCAGGCTCTCGTCGCGCCAGACCACGTACATCACAAGCCTGCCGTGCTCGTCATGCACACGCTGGTGGCCGCTCTGCGCCAGCGCCTGTTGCGTCCAGCCGGGTTGCCAGGGCAGTGCGGCCGGCGGCAAGCGCTCGCCCTCGGCGATCCGCAGGATATCCTCGTAGAGGTTTAACAGCGCCACGCGCTCATTCACCCAGCCGATACGCTGGTAGTGCCGCCAGTTCTCCATCACCGACAGGTTGAGTTTCAGGCTGAGGACCCTGGGTACGATGCCCAGGTGCTCGACGAACAGGTTGGCGCGCTTGAGCGCCGAGCGCTCGATACCGGTCAGGCGCTTGCCGAAATCCTCGTTGCAGAAGTAGCAGTGGCGATCCCGGCCATTGACCGGCGGCCCATCACCCGCCGGATCGGGCAGCGCCGTGCCGGGGGTTCCCGGCGGCGTGCCAGCGGCGGCTTCACCCAGGTATTTCCAGTAGGCCACATAGCCGGAAAGGTAGTGCTCGACATCGTCGATACGCACCCTGTAGCTGTGGTGGCGGATGAAACAGCTACCGACGATACGCCCAGGGTTCTTGAAGAACATCGCCAGTTCCGGCCAGAAGAAGCCGTTGAGCAGGTAACGCGCCCGATGCTCCAGTGCTCGCTGGAAGGCTTCCAGGTCGAAGTCATCCAGTAGATGGACCATCCCGGGGTCGCCCTGGATGCGCTCGATCATGCTCCGCGCCGCCATCATCAACTCCAGCAGCGTCGGATAGGTGGTGATACGTTCGAGCACGAAACCCAGGTGATCGCGCACGTTATCCAGGCCGAAGCGGTAATAGCGCTCTTGCGGCCGATAGCGCGTCAGTTCGTTCACGCAATAGCCCAGCCAATGGTCATGGGCCTGCCAGTGGCGGGCCTCGATGAAATGCTCGAAGGCCCGCTCGACCGCCGCCAGCCAGCGCTCATCTCGGCTCAGGCCATACAGGCGGACCAGGGCGAAAGCGGCCTCGCCGTCGTAATAGACGATGCGCGTCTCTTCCTTGAGCGACAGTCCGGGGCAGTCGAGCACATGTACGAAAGCCCCGCTGTCCGGCTTCTGCATGAACAGGATGCCCCGCGCCAGCGCTTCCATCAGCGGCAGGTAACGGCGGTCGCCGGTCAGTTCCGTGTATTTCACCAGCGCCAGGATGCTGACCGCGTTGCCGCCCAGTTTTATCTCGTTGCCGGTGTCGCGCAGGAACGCCGCCTGGCTGCCGTCCTCCAGCACATGCGGATGGATCAGGCGCCGTTGCAGGTAGCCCAGTGCCCGCTCGATGGCCTGCAACTGCCCTGGCAGGCGCTCCAGTTCCCAGCCCTCCAGCAGGGCGTAGGTGGAGCTGGCATGGCGGAGTGCGTTGTAGGTCGGGATGGGCCGGTCGAAACAGGGGAACCAGCCATAATCGTAGGCGCCGCTGGCCGTGACCTGGCGCGCCAGGTAATCCGTGGCGCTGTCGATCAGGGCGCGTACCGGGCGTTCGCCCCAGTCCGGCACCTGGCGGTAGCCCGCATGCGGCCCCTGGTGCTCGATGAGGTGGGCGCAACGGGTATCGCTGAATACCGCGCGGGTGGTGAAGGTCCAGATCGGCTCGTCCCCTTTCGGCCAGCACAGCGCCTGGCCGAAGCGGCGCTTGCCGTAGCTGGCGAGGTTGGCGTCGTTGGCCACGGCATGCTCGCAACGGTTGTCGTACAGCAGGGCGTTGGCGCCGAGTTCCTCTTCCAGCATGGCGATGGAAAAGTCTTCCGCCAGGGCCAGGCCGTATTTCAGGTAATTGCGCTTGGTGTCGCGCAGGCAGGCATCCAGTTGCGCCCAGCTCCACTGGCGCACCTGATCGACCCGGTCCACCCGCAACCACGAGGGGCGCACGCCACTCTGCCGCTGCCAGCGCCGCAGGCGCGCCGCGCCAGCCCTCCAGGCCCGCTCCAGGTCGCCGCCCCTGGCGATCTGCACATGGGCGCGTTGCGAACCGTCGCTGACACTGAAGAACAGCGTGCAGTGCGGCGCCTGTACGTCGATATCGTCCAGCAATGGCCGAACCCTGGCCAGCAGGTCACTCAGTGACATTCACACTCCTTGCCCCATCAGCGCTCACGCAAAGCCTCGCGCGCCCGGTTGAACGGCTTGACCAGGTAATCCATGACGGTCTTCTGCCCGGTCTTGATGTCGACGCTGGCGATCATCCCCGGCACGATGGAGAAACGCTTTCCGGCGCTGTTCTCCAGGTAGTCGCTCCGGGTGCGGATATACACCCGGTAGTAGAAATTGTCCGGCTTGACCTCGTCCTGGATGGTGTCCGGCGAAATCGTCACCACCTGCCCCTGCAGCCCGCCATAGATGGCGTAGTCATAGGCGGTGATCTTCACCAGCGCCTTCTGCTGCGGATGGATGAAGGCGATGTCGCGCGGGGAAATGCGCGCCTCGATCAGCAGCCGGTCATCCAGCGGCACGATCTGCATCAGTTGCCCGTTCGGCGCGATGACACCGCCGATGGTGGTGATGGCGATGTCCTTGACGATGCCGCGCACCGGCGAGCGATGGGTCAGGCGCTGCAGCGAGTCCGAGCGGCCCTTGAGCACCGCGTCGAGCATCTCCACCTCGGCGCTGGCCTTGGCCATTTCCTCGCGCGCCTGCACCACGTACTGCGAGCGCAATTCCACCGCCTTGAGCTGCAGTTCGGACTGCTGTCGGCGCAGGCGCAGCACCTCGACATTGCTGGCCGCCCCGCCGGCGGCCAGCGACTCGGTGATCGCCAGCTCACGGCGCACCAGCGACAGCGACTGCTGGAGGCCCGACAGCGACTCGTCCAGGCGCTGGCGACGGCTCTGGTACAGGCGCGTCTCGGCCGCGATCAATGCGGGAAAGGCTTGCAGTTCTTCAGGGAACACCAGGGCCGCCTGGTTCACCTCGGCCTGCAACCGCGCCAGGCTGGCCATGGCCGCCCGATGCCGGGCGGCACTCTCGCCGACGTTGGACTCGGTCAGGGTCGGGTCGAGGCGCGCCAGCACCTGCCCGGCCTCGACGATATCGCCCTCGGCCACCCCGAGCTCGGCCAGGATGCCGCCCTCCAGGGTCTGCACCAGTTGTTCGCGGGAACTGGGAATCACCTTGCCGCCGCCGGTGGACACCTCGTCCAGTTCGGCGAACCAGGCCCAGAGCACGAAAACCGCGAGGACCGCCGCGGCGGCCAGGATGATCCGCAGCGAGCCCGACAGCCGCGCATCGTCCACACCGTGCAGCTCTTCCAGTTCCATCAGCGCCGTCCAGGCGGGCGTAGTGGATGCCTTGCCCATGGCCTAGCCCCGCTCGCGAAACGCGGAAGTGCGTGACAGGCGCGCGATGGCCTGCTCCTTCGGTGCATCCAGCAGGATGCGCCCGGCCTCGACCACGATCACCCGCTCGACCAGCCGCAGCACCGCCAGCCGGTGGGTGGCGACGACCAGGGTGCGCCCGCCGGTCCAGGCCCCCAGGCGTTCGAGGAACTGCTGCTCGGTGCTGTCATCCAGCGCTGCCGTCGGCTCGTCCAGCAGCAGGATATTCGGCTGGCGCAGCAGCAGCCGGGCCAGCAGCAACGACTGCCGCTGCCCGCCGGAAAGCCCCACGCCGCCCTCCATCACCGGGTATTCGAGGCCCTGCGGCAGGCGCGCGAGGAAGTCGGCGGCGCCACTCATGGCCAGCGCCTCGACGATCTCCGCATCGCCGGCCAGCGGCGCGCCCAGGGTCAGGTTGTCGCGCAGGCTGCCGTGGAACAGGCGGGCATTCTGGGTCAGCAGGCCGACATCGCGGCGCACATCGGCCGGGTCCAGGTGCGCCATGCTGATGCCATCCAGGCACAGGCTGCCGTCGACCAGGTCGATCCCGCCCGCCAGCGCCTGCAACAGGCTCGACTTGCCCGCGCCATTGCGCCCGAGCACCGCGATCCGCTCGCCGGCGCCGATCTCCAGCTTCGCCACCTGCAATGCCGGGGCGGGCGCGTCGGGGCTGTAGCGGAACAGCGCGTCCTGCAACAGGTAGTCCCCGCGCAGTACCGGGCGCTGCACACGGCTGCCGCCCTCGGGCTGGTCCAGCGGCAACTGCATGATGCCGTCCAGGCTGCGCATCGCCACCCGCGCCTGCTGCCAGCGGTTGAGCACCTGGGTCAGTTGCCCGAGCGGAGCCAGCATGCGCGACGACAGGATGCTGGCCGCCACCAGCGCGCCGGTGGTCATGTCGCCGGCCATCGCCAGTGGCGCACCGAACAGCACCACCACCGCGAACACCGTGCCCTGTATGGTCTGGCTCCAGTTGTTGAGGCCATGCACCAGGCGCCGCATCGCCACACCGGACTGCGCCGTCTCGGCGTTGTAGTGGTTCCATTGCTGCTGGATACGGCCCTCGGCCTGCATCGACTTGACATCCTCCAGCCCCTGCACCGTTTCCACCAGCAAGGCGTTGCGCAACGCGGATTCGCGCATCGAGGCCTGCGCCCGCCGCCCCAGCGCCCGTTGCGCCAGCAGGCCGGGCAGCAGCATCGCCAGCACCGCCGCCAGCGGAATCCACACCAGCGCCGGCGCGATCAGCCAGAACACCAGCAGAAACAGCAGGAAGAACGGCAGGTCGGCCACGGCGCCGACGGTGCTGGAGGTGATCAGTTCGCGCACCTGCTCCAGCTCGCGCAGTTGCGAGATAAAGCTGCCGGTGGAGCGTGGGCGGGCCGAGTTGCGCAGGCGTATGGCGTGGCCGAAGACCCGGTCGGAGATACGCATGTCCGCCCGCTTGCCGAGGATATCGGTGACATGGTTGCGCATCTGCCGCATGACGAAGGCGAACAGCGCCGCCAGCAGCACGCCGCTGAACAGCACATAGAGGGTCGGCATGGATTCGGCGGGAATGACCCGGTCGTAGACCTGCATGGAAAACAGCACGCCGGCCAGCCCCAGCAGGTTGATCAGCAGCGAGGCCAGCATGACGTGCATGTAGGGTCTCGGGTCGCGCAGCACGATGCGCCACAGCCAGTGCTTGCGATAAGGCTCGATATAGCCATCCACCCGGCTGTCGCGCCGCCCTCCCAGCGGCCGCAGTACGGCGGCACGCCGCACTCCGGCGAGGAAGTCCGCCCTCGGCAGCGCGATCGGCAGGCCCTGGTCGCCCACCAGGCGCAAGCCGACCGTGCCCTCGGGGTCTATCGACTCCAGCACCCCGACCTGGCCATCCTCCATCTCCACCACCATCGGCAGTCGCCAGGCCGACAGGCTGCTGTCGCCCAGGCTGGTGAAGCGCAGGCCCAGCCCGGCCTGGCGCGCCACCAGTACCAGGCAGGCATCCGCCCCGGCGGCGATATTCCAGCGCGCGGCCAGGCGCAGGGTCTCCGCCGAACAGTCCAGCCGGTAGTGGCGGGCTACCGCGATGATCGCCTCGACCCAGTCGTCCTGCGTCGGCGCCGGCCCTGCGTCGGCGCTCGACGGCTGTTCGAGGGCGCTCATGGCCGCACCTCGACACCCTGGATACGCCGCCCATCCAGGCCGAAGGCGCCACGCAGGGCGCCACTGGCGTACAGGCAGGTCAACTGCAACTGGCGCAGGTCGGAGAGGATGTTCTGCCAGTCGAAGCGCGACTGGTGGATCTCCTGCTCGGAATTGAGCAGGTCGAGCAGCGGCCGCGAGCCCAGTTGCAGGTATTGCTGGTAGTAGAGGTCGCGGGTCTGCTCGCTTAGGGCATAGCGGTTCTGCAACACCTTGAGGTTGCCGCGCAGGCTGAAGGTCTGGCTGCGCGCCTCCATCAGGCTCTTGCGCGTCTGCAGGCCGGCATTGCGCAGTGCAGCATCCGCCGACTCCAGGGCATGGCTGGCCGCGCGTTTCTGCGCGGACAGGGCACCGCCCTGGTACAGCGGCATGTTCACGTTGAGAAAGATGCCATGCCGGGTACGCTCGCTGTTGTCGCTGGTCGTATGGTTGTCGTTGAGGTAATGGGTCAACGACGGGTCCAGGGAAATCGTCGGCAGCGACTGCGCCCTGGCGTTCTGCAGCCGCGCCATGGCCTGGCTGCGCTGGGCCTGGGCCGCCAGCAGCGCCGGCACCAGTTGCCCGTCCGCCGCGCCCGTGGCGCAATAGTCATCGATGGCATCGGGAAAGGCATCGGATACCGCGGCGATGCGCGGCCAGCCCAACTGGTTGGCCAGCGAACCGCGCCAGCGCTCCAGTTGTGCCTGGTATTGCAGTTGCAGGGAACGTGCGCCGCTCACCCGCGCCTCGCTCTGCACCACATCGGAGCGCGAGCTGGCGCCCTTGATGCTGCGATCCCGCGCCAGCTCGGCGACCGTTTCCAGGCCGTCCACCTGTTCCTCGGCAATGCGCTGGAGGTTCTGGTAACGCTGGACTTCCACCAGCGCCTGGGCCGCCTCGAGGGCCACCTGGTCGATGCTCGACAGCACATTGGCCTGTTGCTCCAGCATGCCCGACTCGGCGGAGCGCACGGCGCTGGAGACCTTGCCGAAGTCATAGAGCATCTGTGAAGCGGACAACACGAAGGAGGGGCTGAAGCCATTGCCCTGGTAGGCACTGTCGTAGCCGGCCTGGAAACCGCCGCTGACCTGCGGGTAATAGCGGGCGCGCTCCACACCGATCTGCTCGCCCTGCATCAGCAGGCCGCCGACCGCCTCGGCGATCGCCGGGTGCCATTGCACACCACGCTGCACCGCCATGCCGATATCCAGCATGGCCGGCACCTGGAGCTGCCGGTCGTCCTCCTCGGGCAGCAAGGCGAAACCGGGCAACTGGCTGGAAAGACGGCTGTCCAGGGTGGCCGGGCTGATACGCAGGTTATCCTCTGCCGCCGCCAATGCACCGGCGATGCTGAATAACAGCCAGGCAGCGAT
>NZ_QJUO01000003.1 GCF_004327335.1 Stutzerimonas kirkiae
GCCTTGCTGCGAACTGCTGGCAGATGCTTTGGCAGTGCTGGTAAAGCGCTGAAATCACGCCACCGGAGTTGCCGCATCACTGTCTCCGAATGTTCTTGGTGGATCGGCTCGTGCGCTGCTGCCGCCCGTTTATGGCCTTCGGAACCGGGTTTGCATTCTTCGTGAAGTGCCGGTCGGAGGTGTTTGTCCAGAAGGTGGAATCAACGATATAGGCTTGGGGCGGGGGCAATTGTCGGGATACGACCTGCATGTACCGGCAGACGACATGGCCGTTGCCGCGCCATCACGGTCCGGCGCTCGAGGGCGCCCGGGCGTCGGGCTGCAGCCCATCCTGGCGAGCATGCGTCCCGCGGGCTTTGCGGGGTGCATCGCCGCCGCCGGTGCATGCGGATGGTGGTAATCGACGAGCTCCTGTCGTTTCCAGTAACGGCCTGGTCGGTTCCGGATTCGGCGGTGCGGCGGAAATGCCCATGATATGTGCCTGGGGCGGCTGCCGTTTCTCACTGCGATGCGGGCAGCGCTGAAACGGCAACAGACCTCAGGAACACATTCTCTTCCCGGAGCCATTCATGGCAATCAGCGTATTCGACATGTTCAAGATCGGCATCGGCCCCTCCAGCTCGCACACGGTCGGGCCCATGCGTGCCGCCGCCCTGTTCGCCAACGCCCTCGGCGAACAGGGGCTGCTGGCGCGGGTGCGGCGCGTCGAGGTGCGACTGTACGGTTCGTTATCGGCGACCGGTGTCGGCCACGGCAGCGATCGTGCGGTGTTGATGGGGTTGATGGGCGAATGGCCGGACAGCATCGACCCGGCGACCATCGCGCCGCGTATCGAGCGGTTGCTCAGCGAGGGGAGGCTGCACCTGCTCGGGCGCCAGGCGGTACGCTTCGATTGGCAGCGCGACCTGCTGCTGCTCGACGAAAACCTGCCTTATCACGCCAACGCGATGATCCTGGTCGCGGAGGGTGACGACGGCGTGCTATGGCAGAACACCTACTATTCCATTGGCGGCGGCTTCGTGCTCGATGCCGGGCAGGCGGCCCTGGGGCGCCTGGACGGCGATGCCAGCGTGCTGCCGTATCCCTTCGCCACCGGCAGGCAGTTGCTGCAGTTGTGCCGCGAGCAGGCTATGAGTGTCGCCCAGTTGATGCTGGAGAATGAGAAAAGCTGGCGGGACGAGGCCCAGATCCGCTCGAAGCTCTTGCGCATCTGGGCGGTGATGTGCGAGTGCGTCGAGAACGGCTTGCGCCATGATGGCATCCTCCCCGGTGGCCTCAATGTGCGCCGGCGGGCCGCCAGGCTGTATCGCAGCCTGCAGGCGCTGGAGCAGCCGAACGTGATCGGCTCGACCCTGAGTGCGCTGGAATGGGTCAACCTGTTCGCGCTGGCGGTCAACGAGGAAAACGCCGCCGGTGGGCGCATGGTCACGGCGCCGACCAATGGTGCCGCGGGCATCGTGCCGGCGGTGCTGCACTACTATATGAAGTTCAACCCGGCCGCTTGCGATGACGATGTGGTGCGTTTCATGCTGTCCGCGGCGGCGGTGGGCATCCTGTGCAAGATCAACGCTTCCATCTCCGGCGCCGAGGTCGGCTGCCAGGGCGAGGTCGGTTCGGCCTGCGCGATGGCGGCCGCGGGCCTCGCCGAAGTGCTCGGCGCCACCCCCGCGCAGGTCGAGAACGCCGCCGAGATCGCCCTGGAACACAACCTCGGCCTGACTTGCGACCCGGTCGGCGGGCTGGTCCAGGTGCCCTGTATCGAGCGCAATGCGATCGCGGCGGTGAAGGCGATCAATGCCGCGCAAATGGCCTTGCGCGGCGACGGCGAGCATTTCATCTCGCTGGACCGGGTGATCCGCACCATGCGCGACACTGGCGCGGATATGCATGACAAGTACAAGGAAACGTCCCGTGGTGGCCTGGCGGTCAGCTACATCGAGTGCTGAGGTGCGAGCCGTCGTGATGGCCCGGGGCCGGCCTGTGGCGTGTCGCTGCGACTGGACTGGCAATAGTGTGTCCGGCTGGCTTCTGGATCGTAGAGCGTGATCTCGGGATCATCGTCCCTGTGCGGATGCCAGGTGGCGGGACGGGGCACGCGCGAATACATCCCTGTAGCTCTTCGCCGCATCCGTACAGCCACCTCCAGCAGCGCCTGTGGGAAAGGGCCTGCGAAACCGCAAGCCCTGCCAATGATCCCGCAGTGCGCTGACGGCTTCTTCCATAGTCGCCATAGTAGTCGCCGCGGCCCCGGCCACCACCGCTACGAAACCTTCGCCGACAGGGGCGCCGACGAAGAACGCCCCCTTATTCATATGGGCGACGGGTTCATGCGTGTTTCGTTGCGAGGCTGACCGGGTTCGCGACAGTTCGGACAACAGAACACCGCCAGTGACATACGATGAGCTACAGACTTGGTTGCCAATACGGTCGTAGCGACCTATGCGCGCCCTGCGGCATACCCTGCGCCAGGCTGTTCGCCGAAACACCGATTCGCTTCAGGCCGGCGAGACAGCGTGCGATTTTTCCTGGGCGCCCGGAGCTATCATCTCGAAGACTTTGGAAAGGGTAGGGGGTGAATCCTTTTCGCCCATTCACTGGCTTGACCGCCTTGTTGTAGTGCAATTAATGGAGGCGGGGCGAATGCTCACACCGAGCCTGGTATGCCTGTACGAGGTGCCTGGCGCGCTTCCACGGGAGCTTCGCGGGGCAGGGGCTTTTATCGGGATTTACACTGTTCGGGAATGCCATTTGCATACCGATAGCGTCACGTTCGTAAAAAATGATGACATTCCCGGAGAGGAACCCTGCCGTGTCCCGTGTGAGGAGTAGCATATGTCGCAGTTCGACGCGAAGGTCTTGTCCCAGAACGCCGCCTCCCAGTCCGTTGGCTTTCTGCTGCTGGACAATTTCACCCTGATTTCCCTGGCTTCCGCCGTTGAGCCCCTGCGTATGGGCAACCAGCTTTCCGGTCGTGAGCTGTATCGCTGGTACACCATCAGCGTCGATGGTGCCGCGGTGCAGGCCAGCGATGGCCTGAAGATTACCCCCGATTGCAGTATCGCCCAGGTTCCGCCGATGGACATGCTGATCGTCTGTGGCGGCATCGATATCCAGAACAGCGTGCGCCGTGAACATCTCTCCTGGCTGCGTGCCCAGGCCCGCCGTGGCTGCCGGCTCGGAGCGGTGTGTACCGGCAGTTGGGTGCTGGCCCATGCCGGGTTGCTCAACGGTTACGAATGCAGCGTGCACTGGGAGTTGCTGGCCGCTTTGCAGGAAGCCTTTCCCCGGGTCAATGCCAGTACCCGCCTGTTTTCCATAGACCGCGACCGTTTCACCTGTTCTGGTGGTACCGCGCCGATGGACATCATGCTGCACATGATCGGCCGGGATCACGGCCGCGAGTTGTCGGCGGCGATTTCCGAGATGTTCATCTATGAGCGTATCCGCAACGAACAGGATCACCAGCGCGTGCCGCTCAAGCATGTGCTCGGCAGCAACCAGCCGAAGCTGCAGGAAATCGTCGCGCTGATGGAATCCAACCTGGAGGAGCCCATCGACCTCGACGAGTTGTCGGTATATGTCAATGTTTCCCGGCGCCAGTTGGAGCGGCTGTTCCAGAAATACCTGCACTGCTCGCCATCGCGCTACTACCTGAAGCTGCGCTTGGTGCGCGCCCGGCAGTTGCTCAAGCAGACGCCGATGTCGATCATCGAGGTGGCGTCGATCTGCGGTTTTGTCTCCACCCCGCACTTTTCCAAGTGCTATCGCGAGTACTTCGGTATTCCTCCACGCGACGAGCGCCTGGGGCGGAGCGCCGATGAGCCGGCCCAGGCGTTGCCGCTCGTTTCCATTCTACCGCCGGATGCCATCTCTTCCGGTTTCTCCAGCCTGTCGTTCGACGCGCTCAGCCGCGCCCGTGGCGAGGCTACCTTTGGTAGCGTGCGTATCTGAGGGCCGCTCTTCGGCAGGCGGGCAGGGCATGGAGATCGGCCCGGGCGGTGCCCGGGCCGGTTGGGGTGGGATCAGAAGAAGCTGTAGGGGTACTCGACGATCAGGCGGATCTGGTCGCTGGAGCTGTCGGAGGCGTCGTTGCCGATCCGGTGCGTCGCCTGGCGCAGGCGCAACGACAGGTCCTTGGCCTTGCCCGATTGCACCACGTACTGGATGTCGAAGTCGCGTTCCCAGTGTTCCTCGCTGCTCCCGTCGGCGTACCAGGTATAGGCGCTGTTGGCCGGGATATCGCTGGCATCGACATCGCTGCCTTTGATATAGCGGACGCCGAAGGTCAGGCCGGGCACGCCGTAGCCGGCGAAGTCCAGGTTGTAGAACACGCCATAGGACTTCTCGTTCGGTCCGTTGAAGTCCACCAGTTGCGATGAGTTGGCCAGGTAGATGGAGTCGTGGTAGCTGCCCGGGCCGAGGCCGAGGTAGTCGAACGGCGCATCGCCGTCGATTTTCTGGTAGGTCAGCTTGAAGGTGTGGGCGCCGATGCTATAGGCACCCGCCAGTGACCAGGCGGTGACGCCGAGGTCGCCGGCCAGGGCCTTGCCTTGCTCGTTGGTGCGGTAGATGTTGAGGTCGAAGTTCAGGCTCTGGCTGTCGTTGATCGGGTAGGTGTAGTTGGCGTTGCCGTAGTACTGGCGCCAGATGTCTTCGTACTCGGAACCGTAGAGGCTGAAGCTGAGCTGGTCGCTGACGGCGTAGCTGCCACCGATGAAGTCAACGCTGTTGCTGCTCACGCCGGCGTAGGCGGCGTAGAAGTCGTCGCTGCCGTTGGTGCTGTTGAAGTCCTTGGCCGCAGTGAGGTGGGCCGCCTCGGCGGACAGTCCGCTGATCTCGCTGCTGGTCAGCCACAGGCCGGTGGCGGTGCCGGGCACCAGGCGTGCATCGGCCGCGGCGAACACCGGGTTGTAGGGGCGCAGGTTGTTGCCGTATTTCAGTTCCGTTTCGGAGAGGCGCACTTTCACCGCCGCGCCGGCCGAGCTGGCCTCTCTGGCGCTGCCTCTGCCGTCCGGCACCAGTACGCCGGCTTCGCCCGAGTAGCCATTACCGCCGTCCAGCTTGATCAGGGCGTAGGCGCTGGCGTCGATGCCGAAACCCAGGGTGCCCTGGGTGTAGCCGGAGTTGTAGTCGAGGCGGAAGCCCTGGCCCCATTCGCGGCGGTCGTTGAGTTGGTCCTTGCGGTCATGGTTCCAGTACAGGTTGCGTGTCAGGAAATCGAGGTGGCCGTCCTCGATGAAGCCTTCGCTGTCCGCCTGGCCGGCCATGGCCAGCGGGCTGCCTGTCACGGTGGCGATTGCCAGCGCGAGTAGTTGCGCTCTTCTGGGTGTGGGCATGTTTTTCTTCTCCCTATTGCTGTTGGTCATCTCGGTGGCAGTGGAACGTTGTCGCGACGGATGTGAGTACCATGTTCGGCGCGAGAGCGTCCAGGCCTTGCCTGGCAAGGCTCTCTGCGAGCCTACGTCGCTGGAGGAATACGACTTGGACGAGAACGACCGCCACTGGCCTGAAAGCGACCCGCATGAGCCGATGGCGATCGAATGTGCGTTTCATCGCCGGCCGCCGGTGCTGTCCTGGTGCCCGTGCCGTCGCTAACCCGGCCAGCCTCGCGGCGAATACCGTGGTGGTGATGGAAAGAGCCGTCGGTGCGCTGCCCGAATCATTCGCCGTGCCGGCTCTTTCCCACAGGCGCCGCCAATAGTGGTTGTGCGGATGCCAGGTGGCGGGACGGGTCTGGCATTCGCACCGGGACGATGAGCCCGAGTTCACGTTCTGCGATCCTGAAGCCAGACACGCTATTGCCAATCCGCCCGCAATGAGGGGGCGCACGATTGCCCGGTCGGCACGACCATGGGCCGGGATTCCATGCGGTGCCATCCGGCCCTTGATCGTTGTTACGGCGCCAGGGCTGGCAGCAGCAAGCGGCAGATCGCCTCGCGCACGGACGGCAAGACACTGGCGCCACTGCCGAGCACTTCGGTGACCATCTGCCGCAGTGCCTGCGCCTGCACCGGATCGAGCCCTTGCAGGGCGTATTCGCAGGCCTGATATGGGTCGGCGTCGGCTGGCACGCGGATGCCCAACGCCTGCAGGCGATGACGGAAGTCCTCCTGGTCGATCAGCTCGGCGTACATCATGGTGTCGATTCCTCGGCGGCTTGGTCTGTTGATTCTGCTCGGACGCTGCGCCCGTGGGCAAGCGGACGCAACGCGGATGTCCGTGATGGGCAAATGGAGGTCGTTTTCGAACAGGGTCGGTCCCGGCCCGCTGCCGCATGTCCATCCGCGACCTGGGTTTGACGCTTTCGGCAATACCTCGGTCGTTTTTGTACCGGGTCGCTCGCCGGCTCAGGCATATGCTCCCCTCCAAGCGCCGCCCACCAGGAGCGGCGGATCGTTCGAGAATTTGAAGGGGACAGCCTGATGAGTCCAGCCGAACTGCACGCCGACAGCATCGTCATCGACGGTCTGATCATCGCCAAATGGAGCCGTGAACTCTTCGCCGACATGCGCAAGGGCGGCCTGACCGCGGCCAACTGCACCGTGTCGGTGTGGGAGGGCTTCCAGGCCACGGTCGACAATATCGTCGCCAGCAACCAACTGATCCGCGACAACGCCGACCTGGTGATCCCGGTGCGCAGCACCGCCGACATCCGCAGGGCCAAGGAGCAGGGCAAGACCGGCATCCTCTACGGCTTCCAGAACGCCCATGCGTTCGAGGACCGGATCGGCTACGTCGAGGTGTTCAAGCAGCTCGGCGTGGGCATCGTGCAGCTTTGCTACAACACCCAGAACCTGGTCGGCACCGGCTGCTACGAGCGCGACGGCGGGCTTTCCGGCTTCGGCCACGAGATCGTCGCCGAGATGAACCGCGTCGGCGTCATGTGCGACCTGTCCCATGTCGGCGGCAAGACCTCGGAGGAGGTCATCCTCGCCTCGAACAAGCCGGTCTGCTATTCCCACTGCCTGCCCTCGGGGCTCAAGGAACACCCGCGCAACAAATCCGACGGGGAACTGAAGTTCATCGCCGACCACGGTGGCTTCGTCGGCGTGACCATGTTCGCGCCGTTCCTGGCCAAGGGTATCGACTCGACCATCGAGGACTACGCCGAGGCCATCGAGTATGTGATGAACATCGTCGGCGAGGACGCCATCGGCATCGGCACCGACTTCACCCAGGGCCACGGCCACGACTTCTTCGAGTGGCTGACCCACGACAAGGGCTACGCCCGCAGGCTGACCAACTTCGGCAAGATCGTCAACCCGCTGGGCATCCGCACCGTCGGCGAATTCCCCAACCTCACCGAGACCCTGCTCAAGCGCGGTATGCCGGAACGCACCGTGCGCAAGGTCATGGGCGAGAACTGGGTGCGAGTCCTCGCGGACGTCTGGGGCGAATGAGCGATGCCTCGCCGGCCCTGCGGGTCGGTTGCCGGGCCACGCCCGCGGCTAACCCACCCTGTGACAGGCGCACCAAACACATTTGCCGGATGGGGTGAGCACGGCGATACCCATCAAGCACTACCACAACGAATTCTGGAGTCCGAACACATGTCCACCCACGCCCCTGAAATGCCCATTGAAGTCGACGACGAAACCGGTGTCTGGAGCACCGACGCGCTGCCGATGCTCTATGTGCCGAGGCACTTCTTCGTCAACAACCACATCGGCATCGAGGAAGTGCTCGGCGCCGAGCAGTACGCCGAAATCCTCTACCACGCCGGCTACAAATCCGCCTGGCACTGGTGCGAGAAGGAAGCCGAGTGCCACGGGCTCGAGGGCGCCGCGGTATTCGAGCATTACATGAAGCGCATTTCCCAGCGTGGCTGGGGCCTGTTCGACATCGAGCAGCTCGACCTGGAGAACGGCCATGCCCAGGTGCGCCTGCGCCACTCGGCCTTCGTCTACGTGTACGGCAAGGTCAAGCGCAAGGTGGACTATATGTTCACCGGCTGGTTCTCTGGCGCCATCGACCAGATCCTGGCCGCCGCCGGCAGCCCGCTCCGTACTGTCACCGTGCAGCAATACAGCGGCGCCGAGGAAGGCCACGACGATGGCCTGTTCGTGACCCGGCCGCTCTGACCATAAACACGCCGAGCGGCCCCGTGGCGGGCCGGCCGGCGCAGAAATGCCAATCCGCGAGGCCCGTGCCGCGGATGTGTTCCCGTGAGGTGCCGTGATGGCCTTTGAAGCGATGTTCCAACCGATCCAGATCGGTAAGCTCACCATTCGTAACCGGGTGCTTTCCACTGCCCACGCCGAGGTCTATGCCACCGACGGCGGCATGACCACCGAGCGCTACGTGAAGTACTACGAGGAAAAGGCCAAGGGCGGCATCGGCCTGGCCATCTGCGGCGGCTCCTCGGTGGTGGCCATCGACAGCCCGCAGCAGTGGTGGAGTTCGGTGAACCTGGCCACCGACCGTATCATCCCGCACTTCCAGAACCTGGCCGACGCCATGCACAAGCATGGCGCCAGGATCATGATCCAGATTACCCATATGGGCCGCCGGTCAAGATGGGATGGGTTCCACTGGCCGACCCTGATGTCGCCGTCCGGCATCCGCGAGCCGGTGCACCGCGCCACCTGCAAGACCATCGAGGTCGAGGAGATCTGGCGGGTCATCGGCAACTACGTGCAGGCCGCGCGCCGGGCCAAGGAAGGTGGCCTGGATGGCGTGGAACTCTCGGCGGTGCACCAGCATATGATCGACCAGTTCTGGTCGCCGCGGGTGAACAAGCGCACCGACGAATGGGGCGGCAGCTTCGAGAACCGCATGCGCTTCGGCCTGGAGGTGCTCAAGGCGGTGCGCGCCGAGGTGGGCGATGACTTCTGCGTCGGTATGCGCATCTGCGGCGACGAGTTCCACCCGGACGGCCTGTCCCACGAGGACATGAAACAGATCGCCGCCTACTACGACGCCACCGGCATGCTCGACTTCATCGGCGTGGTGGGCTCCGGCTGCGACACCCACAACACCCTGGCCAACGTCATCCCCAACATGAGCTACCCGCCGGAGCCGTTCCTGCACCTGGCGGCCGGGATCAAGGAAGTGGTCAAGGTGCCGGTGCTGCATGCGCAGAACATCAAGGACCCGAACCAGGCGACCCGTATTCTGGAAGGCGGCTATGTGGACATGGTCGGCATGACCCGCGCGCACATCGCCGATCCGCACCTGATCGCCAAGATCAAGATGGGCCAGGTCGACCAGATCCGCCAGTGCGTCGGTGCCAACTACTGCATCGACCGGCAATACCAAGGTTTGGACGTGCTGTGCATCCAGAATGCGGCGACCTCGCGCGAATACATGGACGTGCCGCACATCATCGGCAAATCCAGCGGGCCGAAGCGCAAGGTGGTGATCGTCGGTGGCGGCCCGGCAGGCATGGAGGCGGCCCGGGTGTCGGCCGAGCGTGGCCATGATGTGACGCTGTTCGAGAAGCAGGAGCAGCTCGGCGGGCAGATCACCCTGGCGTCGAAAGCACCGCAGCGCGACCAGATCGCCGGTATCACGCGCTGGTACCAACTGGAGATCGCCCGCCTCGGCGTCGACCTGCGCCTGGGCACCGCCGCCGATGCGGCGACTATCCTCGACCTGCGTCCGGACATCGTCATCCTGGCCAACGGCGGCCATCCCTTCCTCGAACAGAACGAGCACTGGGGGGCGGCCGAGGGCCTGGTAGTGAGCAGTTGGGACATCCTCAGCGGCAAGGTGGCGCCGGGCAAGAACGTACTGGTGTACGACACCATCTGCGAATTCACCGGCATGTCGGTGGCCGACTACCTGGCCGACAAGGGCGCCCAGGTGGAGATCGTCACCGACGATATCAAGCCTGGCGTGGCCATTGGCGGCACCAGCTTCCCCACCTATTACCGCAGCCTGTACCCGAAGGAAGTGATCATGACCGGCGACCTGATGCTGGAGAAGGTCTACCGCGAGGGCGACAAGTTGGTGGCGAGGCTGGCGAACGAATACACCGGAGCGGAAGAGGAAAGGGTGGTCGACCAGGTGGTGGTGGAGAACGGCGTACGTCCGGACGAGTCGCTGTACTACGCGCTCAAGCAGGGTTCGCGCAACAGGGGCCAGATCGACGTCGAGGCGCTGTTCGCGATCGCCCCGCAGCCCTGCCTGAGCGAGGACGGAGACGGCTACCTGCTGTTCCGCATCGGCGACTGCGTGGCCCAGCGCAACACCCACGCGGCGATCTACGACGCGCTGCGGCTCTGTAAGGACTTCTGATAAAGCCGTGGGAGGCTGGAGGCTGGAGGCTGGACGAAAGCGCGACACAGCCGCCTTTTCGTCCAGCCTCCAGCCTTCGGCCTTCAGCGAAAAGGCCGGTGACCCATGCTTAATACGATACTTCCCCTCCTGCTTTTCGCCGCCCTTGGCCTCGCCGTGCTGGGCGCGCTCAAGCGCTTTTTCATGTGGCGCCGCGGTCGGCCGGCCAAGGTCGAGTGGCTTGGTGGCCTGCTGGCGATGCCGCGCCGCTACCTGGTGGATCTGCACCACGTGGTCGAGCGCGACAAGTACATGTCCAGGACCCACGTGGCCACCGCCGGCGGTTTCGTCCTGGCGGCGCTGCTGGCGATCGCCGTGCATGGCTTCGGCCTGCACAACCGCATACTCGGTTTCGCCCTGCTGGCGGCCACGCTGTTGATGTTCGGCGGCGCGCTGTTCGTCGCCAAACGCCGGCGCAACCCGCCGGCGCGGCTGTCGAAGGGCCCGTGGATGCGCCTGCCGAAAAGCCTGCTGATGTTCTCGGCCAGCTTCTTTATCGCCACGCTGCCGGTGGCCGGCATCCTGCCGCAAGGCTTCGGCGGCTGGCTCCTCGCGGCGGTGCTGGCGCTCGGCGTGGCCTGGGGCGTCGGCGAACTGTTCCTCGGCATGAGCTGGGGCGGGCCGATGAAGCATGCCTTCGCCGGCGCCCTGCACCTGGCCTGGCACCGCCGCAGCGAGCGGTTCTCTAGAAAAGATGGGGGTGGTGGCCGCTCCACCGGGCTGAAAGCCCTCGATCTGGATGATCCCACCGCGCCGCTGGGCGTGGAAAAACCCAGCGACTTCACCTGGAACCAACTGCTCGGTTTCGACGCCTGCGTGCAGTGCGGCAAGTGCGAGGCCATGTGCCCGGCCTTCGCCGCCGGCCAGCCGCTGAACCCGAAGAAGCTGATCCAGGACATGGTGATCGGCCTGGCCGGTGGCAACGACGCCCGCTTCGCCGGCAGCCCCTACCCGGGCAAGCCGCTCGGGGAGCATGGCGGCGGCCCGCACCAGCCGATCGTCGCCCTGCAAGGCAAGGCGCTGGTGGACGCCGATACCCTGTGGTCCTGCACCACCTGCCGCGCCTGCGTCGAGGAGTGCCCGATGATGATCGAGCACGTCGATGCCATCGTCGACATGCGCCGCCACCTGACCCTGGAGAAAGGTGCCACGCCGAACAAGGGCGCCGAGTTGCTGGACAACCTGATCGCCACCGACAACCCCGGCGGCTTCGCCCCCGGCGGCCGGTTGAACTGGGCCGCCGATCTCGACTTGCCGCTGTTCAGTGAGAAGCGGCAGGCCGACGTGTTGTTCTGGGTCGGCGATGGCGCCTTCGATATGCGCAACCAGCGCACCTTGCGGGCGTTCGTGAAGATTCTCAAGGCGGCACAGGTGGATTTTGCCGTGCTCGGCCTGGAAGAGCGCGACAGCGGCGACGTGGCCCGACGCCTGGGCGACGAGGCGGTGTTCCAGCAACTGGCCCGGCGCAATATCGCCACCCTGGGCCAGTACCGTTTCCAGCGCATCGTCAGTTGCGACCCACACAGCTTCCATGTGCTGCGCAACGAATATGGCGCCCTTGGCGGTCATTACCGGGTCTTGCACCACAGTACCTTTATCGAGGAACTGCTGCGTGGCGGCCAGCTTCAGCTTGGCCGGCATCCGTTGTCCCGGGAGCGTGGTGGCAAGGTCACCTACCACGACCCCTGCTACCTGGGCCGCTACAACGGTGAATACCAGGCGCCCCGCCAAGTGCTCGCCGCCATCGGTATCGAGGTCAGGGAAATGCAGCGCTCGGGCTTTCGTTCGCGCTGCTGCGGTGGCGGTGGCGGGGCGCCGATCACCGATATTCCCGGCAAGCAGCGCATCCCCGATATGCGCATGGCCGATATCAAGGAGACCGCCGCCGAACTGGTGGCCGTCGGTTGCCCGCAGTGCACCCTGATGCTCGAAGGCGTGGTCGAGCCACGGCCACAGGTCAAGGACATCGCCGAACTGGTGGCCGAAGCGTTGCTCGAACCCGCGGCCACGCCAGCGAGGCAGCCGGCGCGGCGCGAGCTGGCGCAGGTGCAGTGATGGCCGGTGGGCAGATGCCGCTATGGGCGCGCCCCGCAGGCGCGGCCTTGGCCATGGGCAGCGCCGGTCGCTCGCCCATGCGGAGGCGGGAACCGTTCGAAAAAACCAGTGCACGGCGGAGCCCCGAGGGGCGAAGGCTGCGTGCCTGTCACCAGGAGATCGCCATATGAGCGACATCGTTCGCCGCGACCCACGTGCCGAGTGGATCGCCCGCAACCGTCTGCACCCGCTGCACGCGGCCCAGCAGAGCCGCGGCCAGGGCCGCTGGCCGGGCCCCGATGGCATCGTCCGCAAGAATCCGCACCTGGCCGCCGCCGGCTTTATCGGTGCGGCTGGTCTCAAGCGCATCGACCGCAGTGGCGTCCAGCAGGGCAGCGCTGGCCGGCGCAGTGTCGATCGCGGCGAGGTGCAACTGCCGCTGCATATAGTCGAGCAGCCGGCTTTCTATATCGCGGTGGCGCCGGACATGGTCGGCGGTCGCCTTTCCAGCCATGACCGGGATCTGCTCGGCCTTGCCCGGCAGTTGGCCGGCAGTGCCGGAGCGGTACTCGCCGTGGTGTTTGGCGAGCACAAGGAAAGTGGCTTCGAGGGTGCTGGCGTGGATCGCCTGCTGTTGCTCGACGCCGCCGAATACCAAGGCTACGTGCCGGAACAGCGGTTGTTGGCCCTGCGTGCCGTGGAGGCCCGTTTCGCCCCGCGTCACTGGCTGTTGCCCGACAGTCGCAGCGGCGGTGGCGAGCTGGGCCGGCGCCTGGCCGCGAGCCTTGGCGAGCGCCCGGCGACCCGCGTCTGGCAAGTCAAGGATGGCCAGTGCAGTGGCCGTGCCGGTGCCGGCCGCGAAGACCTCGTGCGACCCTTGCCGCGCCTGCTGCTGGCGGCCGCGGAATGCGCCGAGCCGGTTGGCGAGACACGCCACGAGGCCCGCCCCGTGGTCCTTGAGGGCGGCGTGGCGCGCAACCTGCCGCGTATCGAGAACCTCGGCCCGGTGGCCGTGGACCCGGCGCGGATTCCGATGGCCGAGGCCGAGTTCATTCTCTCCGGCGGCAATGGCGTCAGCGACTGGGCGCTGTTCCACCGCGCCGCCGAGGCCCTCGGTGCCACCGAGGGCGCCTCGCGCGTGGCGGTGGACAACGACCATATGCCGCGTTCGCGACAGGTCGGTGCCACCGGCACCTGGGTCACCGCACGGGTCTACCTCGCCGTCGGCATTTCCGGCGCCATCCAGCACCTGCAGGGCATCGGCGCCTGCGACAAAGTGGTGGCGGTGAACCTGGACGCCGGTTGCGACATGATCAAGCGTGCCGATTTGTCGGTGATCGGCGATTCCGCCGCGATCCTCCAGGCGCTGATCGAAAAAGTCACAGCCTATCGCCAGGGAGGTAGCCGCGATGCAGCCTGAGCTGAATATTCTTGCGCTGGTTTCCATCGGCGCCCACCCGGCTTCCGGGCGCCTGCGCCGCGCCGAGCAGGATGCCCGCGCGGTGGAGCTCGGCCTGCTGCTGGCCGGCCCGCGCCTGCGCGTGCTGCACGCCGGCGACCCGCACCAGGAAGCCCTGCGTGGCTATCTCGGCATGGGCCTGGACGAGCTCGTCGTGCTGGAGCAACCAGCCACTGCCGATGCCTTGCCGGCGGTGGCCGGGTACCTCGCCGGCAGCGATGTGCAACTGGTGCTGACCGGCAGCCAGGCGGAAACCGGCGAAGGTTCGGGCATGCTGCCGTTCCTGCTCGCCGAGCGGCTGGGCTGGCCGCTGGTGGTGGGGCTGGCGGAAGTGGAGAGCATCGACGATGGCTGCGCCCAGCTTCTCCAGGCCCTGCCGCGTGGCCAGCGGCGGCGCTTGAGGGTGCGCCTGCCATTCGTCGCCAGTGTCGACAGTGCCGCCGCGGTGGCGCGCCAGAGCGCTTTCGGCCCGGCCCGGCGCGGGCGCCTCGAGCCGCACGAGGTCGAGGTGGTGGACGACCCGCTGCTGGGCGAGGCCAGCCTGCAACCGGCCCGGCCACGGCCGAAGCGCCTCAAGGTGATCAAGGCGAAGACCGCCGCCGAACGGATGAAGGCCGCCACCGCCAAGGCCGGCGGCGGCAGCGGGCAGGTGCTCGAGGGGCTTTGTGCCGAGCGGGGCGCCGAGGCGATCTTCAAGCTGCTGCTGGAGGAAGGGGTGCTGCGCTAGGGGCAGTTGCCGTTTCGTCGCGACAACGCGGCTCGCGATGAAACGGCAACAGACCCAAGTGGTGTCAACGATCAAATGTCGCGGACGGCAGCCACCTTCGGCAGCGCCTGTGGGAAAGGGCGCGAAAGCGAAAGCCCTACGGGTTCGCGACACGGGCATCAGGACACCGCCAGCGGTATACGATCGATCGCAGACTTGATGGCCAATCCGCTCGCGACCAGACGGAGGCAGCAGAGAAAAGGAGCGGTGAGCCCAGGCGCTCTGGTCGTGACGCACTGTGCTTTTTCTTGCGATGGCGATGGCGATGGGGGACGGGCCGGCGGGCGGCCCGTCCCGAGTGGCCTCAACCGGCCGAGGAGACTTCGCGCAGGTGGGCGGATTGTTCGCCGAGGTTGTTGAGCATCCGCTCGCTGTACCAGTCGAGGAAGTTGATCACGCCGAACTCGTAGGTCTGCGAGTAGGGGCCGGGCTGGTAGGCGCTGGAGTTGATACCGCGCTGGTTTTCCTCCGCCAGGATGCGGTCCTGGTCGTTGGTGGCATCCCATACCCTGCGCAGGTTCTGTGGGTCGTAGTCGACGCCTTCCACGGCATCCTTGTTCACCAGCCACTTGGTGGTCACCAGGGTTTCCTGCGGCCCGACCGGCCACACGGTGAAGACGATCATGTGGTCGCCCATGCAGTGGTTCCAGGAGTGCGGCAGGTGCAGGATGCGCATCGAACCGAGGTCCGGGTCGTTGATGCGGCCCATCAGCTTCTTGCAGCCTTGCGTGCCGTCGATGGTCATCGAGACGGTGCCGGCGAGCAGCGGCATGCGCACGATGCGGTTGCGCAGGCCGAAGCTGGCGTGGGCGTAGGGAATGTTGTCGGCTTCCCAGCGTGTGGTGCAGGCGGCCACCTGTTCCTTGAACGCCTGGCTGGCGCGCGGGTCGGTAACGTCGTCCCATTCCAGCAGGGTGTTGAGCAGTTCCGGGTGGGAGCCGCCGCAGTGGTAGCACTCGCGGTTGTTCTCGATCACCAGTTTCCAGTTGGCCTTTTCCAGCAGCGTGCTCTGCACCGCGACCTTGGTGTTCTCCATGTCGTAGGGTTCCATGTAGTGCTCGAGGGTGCGCAGGAACTCGTCGATGGCCGGCGGCTCCTCGGCCAGCGAGATGAAGATGTAGCCGCCGGCGGCCTTCACCTGGACCGGCTTGAGGCTGTGATCGGCAAGGCTGAAGTCGGTGCCCATCTCGGTGCCGGCGAACAGCAGGCGACCGTCCAGTTCATAGGTCCATTGGTGGTAGGGGCAGACCAGCTTGGCCACCTTGCCCTTGTCGCTGACGCACAGCCGCGAGCCGCGATGGCGGCAGACGTTGTGGAAGGCGAAGATCCGGCCTTCGGCACCGCGTACCACGATCACCGGGCTGTTGCCGACCTGCACACTGATGAAGTTGCCCTTGGCGGGGATCTCGCAGGTCATGCCGGCGATCAGCCATTCCTTCTGGAAAATCTCCTGCATATCGATCTGGAACAGCCGCTCATCGTTGTAGAAGGGCTGTGGCAGGCTGTAGCCGTGGTCGCGGCTGCGCAGCATTTCGGCGGTGGCCTCGCGGGCATTGCCCAGTGGGTCGGCCAGGCTCAGGGTAGTGGTGTCGTCCATCGTAGGTTCCTCACGGCCGGGCAGGGTGCCGGCGTCTTTGGGCAGGTTCGGTTCGCACACAGGGCTCGCTCGGCATGGCGAGAGGCCGTCCGCTCCGCTGGCAATAGGGCTCGCCTGGTTCGAGGGCGTTGTTCGGCTGGGCGCAGTGTCGCCGGGCCTCGGTCGCCGGCCATATCCAACCGCGACAAGAGCCAATCCGTTTCCGACCTGTCGGCCACTGTGAGGGCTGGCAGGTCGCGATAAGCATGTCGATGTCGCGGATGGATATGTGGTGCCCGCACGGCCTGAGCAGAATCGGGGCCGACCCCGGCCGCGTGGCGGCCCCTTGCGTGCGAGTAGCGACCATGACCAGCAATTTCCTCAATCCCGTCACTACCCAGACCTGGAGCAACGGCCGCCATGTGGTGCGTTGTGTCAAGGTGATCCAGGAGACCTGGGACGTTCGAACCTTCTGCTTCATGGCGGAACAGCCGTTGATGTTCTTCTTCAAGCCCGGCCAGTTCGTCACCCTGGAGCTGCAGGTCGACGGCCAGCAGGTGATGCGCTCCTACACCATCGCCAGTTCGCCGGCGGTGCCCTACAGCTTCTCCATCACCGTCAAGCGGGTGGCCGGCGGCCTGCTGTCGAACTGGCTGCACGACAATATGGCGCTGGGCCACACGCTGGCCGTGCACGGCCCGGTGGGGGCCTTCAACGCCATCGACTTTCCGGCCGACAAGGTGCTGCTGCTGTCCGGCGGGGTCGGCATCACCCCGCTGATGTCGATGGCGCGCTGGTTCTGCGACACCAACGCCGGGGTCGACATGGTGTTCGTGCACAGCGCCCGCTCGCCGCGCGACATCATTTTCCAGCGCGAGCTGGAGAATATGGCGGCGCGGCTGGACAACTTCGCCTTGCACCTGATTTGCGAGAAACACGGTTTCGGCGAGGCCTGGACCGGCTACCGGGGCTATCTCAGCGCGCCGATGCTGGAGCTGATCGCCGCGGATTTCCGCGAACGGGAAATCTTCTGCTGCGGTCCCGCGCCCTATATGCGCGCGGTCCGGCAGTTGCTGGAGAGCCGTGGCTACGACATGCAGCATTACCACGAGGAAGCCTTCGGCCCGACCCCGACCGAGGTTCGTACGGAAGCCCGCGAGCAGGCCGCCGAGGCCGCCGACGCGGAGCCCGCGGCCAGGCAGTTCGAGGTGGCGTTCCAGGCTTCCGGCAAGAGCGTGCGCATCGCCCCCGGCGAAACCGTGCATGCCGCCGCCGCCAAGCTCGGCCTGCATATTCCCAAGGCCTGCGGCATGGGCATCTGCGGCACCTGCCGGGTGCTCAAGAGCAGTGGCGAGGTTGAGATGGAACACAACGGCGGGATCACCGAGGAAGACGAGGCGGAGGGCTACATCCTGTCCTGCTGCTGCGTACCGAAAAGCGACCTGGTGATCGATTTCTGAAACCTTTGCCAGGGCCCCCGCCTGGGCGCTGTGGCCCGCCGTGCCTGCGTTGCCTGCCTTGGCCCGGCGCTTGCGGCGGCTTGCGGGCGATGTCGCAAACGAATCGTCGCGTGGCGTGCACAGGCATCTTCGTGGCGCAGGGCGGACCTACCATCGCACTCAAACCGGCCATCCGGACCGGTCCAGACATGCCGGCGCACAGTGACGCGCCACAGGGGGATACATGTTCAGCAAGACCGATCAGATCAAGGGTTACGACGACGAACTGCTCGCCGCGATAGACGAGGAAGATCTGCGCCAGGAACGCCATATCGAACTGATCGCCTCGGAAAACTACGCCAGCAAGCGGGTCATGCAGGCACAGGGCAGCGGGCTGACCAACAAGTATGCCGAGGGCTATCCGGGCAAGCGCTACTACGGTGGCTGCGAGTACGTCGACAAGGTCGAGCAACTGGCCATCGAGCGCGCCAAGGCGTTGTTCGGCGCCGGTTACGCCAACGTCCAGCCGCATTCCGGCTCCCAGGCCAACGCCGCGGTCTACCTGGCGCTGCTCAATCCCGGCGACACCATTCTCGGCATGAGCCTGGCCCATGGCGGCCACCTGACCCACGGCGCCAAGGTCAGCTCCTCGGGCAAGCTGTACAACGCGGTGCAGTACGGCCTGGATTCGGCCAGCGGGCTGATCGACTACGAGCAAGTGCGGCGCCTGGCCCTGGAGCACAAGCCGAAGCTGATCGTCGCCGGCTTCTCCGCCTACTCGAAAATCCTCGATTTCGCCCGCTTCCGCGAGATCGCCGACGAGGTCGGCGCCTATCTGTTCGTCGACATGGCCCACGTCGCCGGCCTGGTCGCCGCGGGCCTGTATCCCAACCCGCTGCCCTATGCCGATGTCGTCACCAGTACCACCCACAAGACCCTGCGCGGCCCGCGCGGCGGGCTGATCCTGGCCAAGGCCGACGCGGAACTGGAGAAGAAACTCAACTCCGCGGTGTTCCCCGGCCAGCAGGGCGGCCCGCTGATGCACGTGATCGCCGCCAAGGCGGTGTGCTTCAAGGAAGCGATGGAACCCCAATTCGTCGCCTACCAGAAACAGGTGGTGAACAACGCCAAGGCCATGGCCGAGGTTTTCATCGAGCGTGGCTACGAAGTGGTTTCCGGCGGCACCGACAACCACCTGTTCCTGCTCTCGCTGATCAAGCAGGGCCTGACCGGCAAGGAGGCCGACGCCGCCCTCGGCCGGGTCGGTATCACGGTGAACAAGAACGCCGTGCCCAACGACCCGCAGTCGCCCTTCGTCACCTCTGGCATCCGTATCGGTACGCCGGCGATCACCACCCGCGGGCTCAAGGAGCCGCAGAGCCGCGAACTGGCCTGCTGGATCTGTGACGTGCTCGACCACCTGGGCGATGCCGATGTCGAGGCCATGATCGGCCGCGAGGTCGCCGGCCTGTGCGCCGATTACCCGGTCTACCGCTGACCCGTGCGAGGAATCCGCAATGCAACGCTATTCAGGCTTCGCCCTGCTGAAGAACGCCTTCAGCCACCACGAGAACTGGCAGCGCCAATGGCGCAACCCGACGCCCAGGCCGGTCTACGATGTGCTCATCGTCGGCGGCGGCCTGCACGGCCTGGCTACTGCCTATTACCTGGCCAAGGAGCACGGTATCCGTAACGTGGCGGTGCTCGAGAAGGGCCACCTGGGCGGCGGTAACGCCTGCCGCAACACCACCATCGTGCGCTCCAACTACCTGTGGGACGAGTCGGCGCAACTCTATGAGCACGCGATGAAACTGTGGGAGGGCCTGTCCCTGGACCTCAACTACAACGTGATGTTTTCCCAGCGTGGCTGCTACCACCTGTGCCATACCCTGCAGGACCTGCGCGACAACCAGCGACTGGTCAGCGCCAACCGCCTCAACGGTATCGACAATGAATTGCTCGATGCCCGCCAGGTGGAGCAGGAGATTCCTTTCCTCAACCTCCACAACGCCCGTTACCCGGTGCTCGGCGCCAGCGTCCAGCGGCGCGCCGGCAATGCCCGCCACGATGCCGTGGCCTGGGGCTTCGCACGGGCCGCCGACGCCCTCGGCGTCGACCTGATCCAGAACACCGAGGTGACCGGCTTCCGCAAGCAGGATGGCGCGGTGATCGGTGTCGAAACCCGCAACGGTTTCATCGGCGCCAAGCGCGTCGGCATGGTGGTGGCCGGCAATAGCGGCCACCTCGCCGGCCTGGCCGGCTTCAAGCTGCCGCTGGAGTCGCACCCGTTGCAGGCGCTGGTTTCCGAACCGCTCAAGCCGGTGATCGACACCGTCATCATGTCCAACGCCGTGCACGGCTATATCAGCCAGTCGGACAAGGGCGACCTGGTGATCGGCGCCGGTATCGACACCTGGGTCGGTTATGGCCAGCGCGGCTCCTATCCGGTGATCGAACACACCCTGCAGGCCATCGTCGAAATGTTCCCGGTGCTCTCGCGGGTGCGCATGAATCGCCAATGGGGCGGCATCGTCGACACCACCCCGGATGCCTGCCCGATCATCGGCAGCACGCCGCTGAAGAACCTGTTCATCAACTGTGGCTGGGGTACTGGCGGCTTCAAGGCCACGCCGGGCTCGGGCAACGTGTTCGCCGCCACCCTGGCCAGGGGTGAGCCGCACCCGCTGGCCAAGCCCTTCGCCCTGGAGCGTTTCCATAGCGGCGCGCTGATCGACGAACACGGCGCCGCCGCCGTGGCCCACTGAACAAGGCGGAAAGACCACCAGAGCGCTGCAGGCCGCAGGCTGGACGAGAGCCCGGTCGCCCCCGTCCAGCCTCCGGCCCGCAGCGAAACCGAGCCAGCTCAAATGCTCATCGAGGTGCCGAAATGCTTCTTATCCATTGCCCGTATTGTGGCGAATCGCGCTCCGAAGAGGAGTTTCACGCCCGTGGCCAGGCGCATATCGCCCGCCCCCTGGATCCCGAGGCCTGCTCCGACCGGGAGTGGGGCGAATATATGTGGTTCCGTGACAACACCCGTGGCGTGCACCGTGAACTGTGGGTGCACGCCGCCGGCTGCCGCAAATACTTCAACGTCGCCCGTCATACGGTGACTTACGAGATCCTCGAAACCTACCCGATCGGCCGCCCATCGCGACTGGCCGCTGACGAACAGGCCGCCGCGCAGCAAGGAGAAACCGCATGAGCCAGGGCAAGCGCCTCGCCCAGGGAGGCCGCATCGACCGCGGCCAGCCACTGAGCTTCACCTTCAACGGCAAGCGCTACCAGGGCTATGCCGGGGATAGCCTGGCCTCGGCCCTGCTGGCCAACGGCATCGACGTGGTCGGTCGCAGCTTCAAGTATTCGCGCCCGCGTGGCCTGGTCGCCGCTGGCGCCGAAGAGCCGAACGCGATCCTCCAGCTCGGCTCCCGCGAAGAGACCCAGGTGCCGAATATCCGCGCCACCCAGCAGGCACTGTACGAAGGCTTGGTCGCCCGCAGCAGCAACGGCTGGCCGAACGTCGACAGCGATATCATGGGGGTGCTCGGCAAGTTCGCCGGCAAGCTGATGCCGCCGGGCTTCTACAACAAGACCTTCATGTACCCGGCCTCCATGTGGATGAGCTACGAGAAGGTCATCCGCAAGGCCGCGGGCCTGGGGCGGGCGCCCACCGCCACCGACCCCGATCGCTACGACCTGGTCAACCGCCACTGCGACGTGCTGGTGGTCGGCGCCGGCCCCGCCGGCCTGGCCGCCGCGTTGTCGGCGGCGCGCAGTGGCGCGCGGGTGATCGTCGCCGACGAGCAGGAGGCGTTCGGCGGCAGCCTGCTGGATTGCCGCGAGACCCTCGATGGTCGTCCGGCGATGGCTTGGGTCGAAGCGGCGCTGGGCGAACTGCGTGGCTGCGAGGAGGTGCTGCTGCTGCCACGGGCCACCGTCAACGGCTACCACGACCAGAACTTCCTGACCATTCATGAACGCCGTACCGACCACCTTGGTGAAGCCGCCCCGGCCGGCCAGGTGCGCCAGCGCCTGCACCGGGTGCGCGCCGGCCGGGTGGTGCTGGCCTGCGGCGCCCATGAGCGGCCGCTGGTCTACGCCAACAACGATGTGCCCGGCAATCTGCTGGCCGGGGCGGTTTCCTGTTATCTGCGGCGCTACGGCGTGGCAGCGGGCCAGCGCCTGCTGCTGTCGACCAACAATGACTACGCCTACCGGACCGCCCTCGACTGGCTGGACGCCGGTCTCGAAGTGGTCGCTGTCGCCGATGCCCGGCCCGATCCACATGGCACCTGGGTCGAGGCGGTGCGTGCGCGCGGCGTGAACGTGCTCGGCGGCAGCGCGGTGATCGAGGCGCGTGGCGGCAAGTGCGTCGAGGCTGGCATGGTGGCCGCCATCGATGTCGCCGGCCATCGTGTACTCAGTGCCGGCCAGTGGCTGGACTGCGACCTGATCGCCACCTCCGGCGGCTACAGCCCGGTGGTCCACCTGGCCTCGCACCTCGGTGGCCGGCCGCTGTGGCGCGACGATATCCAGGGTTTCGTGCCCGGCGACAGCGTCGGTATCCAGCGCCGCGTCTGCGCCGGTGCGGTGCATGGTGTATTCAGCCTTGGCGACGTGCTCGCCGACGGCTTCGAGGCCGGTGCCAGGGCGGCCGCCGATGTCGGCTTCATGGCCCCGCCGGCCAGTGTGCCGGTCACCAGCCGGGTGATCGAAGAGCCATTGCTCGGGTTGTTCCTGGTGCCGCACCACAAGCCGGTGTCACAGGCGCCCAAGCAGTTCGTCGACCTGCAGAACGACGTTACCGCGGCGGCCATCGAACTGGCCTGCCGCGAAGGTTTCGAGGCCATCGAGCACGTCAAGCGCTACACCGCGATGGGCTTCGGCACCGACCAGGGCAAACTCGGCAACATCAACGGCATGGCCATCGCCGCGCGTGTCCAGGGCAAGCGCATTGCCGAAGTCGGCACCACCATGTTCCGCCCCAACTACACGCCGGTGAGCTTCGGCGCCGTGGCCGGTCGCCATTGCGGCGAACTGTTCGAGCCGGTGCGCACCACCGCCCTGCATGCCTGGCATGAGCGCAATGGCGCGCTGTTCGAGGACGTTGGCCAGTGGAAGCGCCCCTGGTACTACCCGCGCCAGGGGGAGGACATGCACGCCGCGGTGGCGCGCGAATGCCGCGCGGTGCGCGAGGCGGTGGGCCTGCTGGATGCCACCACCCTGGGCAAGATCGACATTCAGGGTGCGGATGCCCGCGAGTTCCTCAACCGCGTCTACACCAACGCCTGGACCAGGCTGGACGTGGGCAAGGCGCGCTACGGGCTGATGTGCAAGGAAGACGGCATGGTCTTCGACGACGGCGTCACCGCCTGCCTGGCCGACAACCACTTCCTGATGACCACCACCACCGGCGGCGCGGCGCGGGTGCTGGAGTGGCTGGAGCTGTACCACCAGACCGAGTGGCCGGAACTGAAGGTGTACTTCACCTCGGTCACCGACCACTGGGCGACCATGACCCTGTCCGGCCCCAATAGCCGCAAGCTGCTGGGCGAATTGACCGACCTCGACCTAGGCCGCGAGGCTTTCCCGTTCATGAGCTGGAAGGAGGGCGAGGTCGCCGGAGTGCCGGCGCGGGTGTTCCGCATCTCCTTCACCGGCGAATTGTCCTACGAGATCAACGTCCAGGCCGACTATGCCCTGGCGGTATGGAAGCGCCTGCTGGAGATTGGCGCCCAGTATGGCCTGACCCCCTACGGTACCGAGACCATGCACCTGTTGCGCGCCGAGAAGGGCTTCATCATCGTCGGCCAGGACACCGATGCCACGGTCACCCCGTTCGACCTCAACATGGGCTGGGCGGTGGGCAAGAGCAAGCCATTCTCCTGGATCGGCTGGCGCGGCATGAACCGCGAGGACTGCGTGCGGGAAGGGCGCAAGCAACTGGTCGGGCTCAAGCCGCTGGACCCCCGCGAGGTGCTGCCGGAAGGCGCGCAACTGGTCGACGACCCTGGCCATCCGCTGCCGGTGCCGATGGTCGGCCACGTCACTTCCAGCTACATGAGCGCCACCCTCGGCCATGGTTTCGCCATGGCGCTGGTGAAGAATGGCCTCGCACGCATCGGCGAGAAAGTCTATGCGCCACTGGAGAACGGGCGTTGCATCGTCGCGGAAATCGTCGGGTCGGTGTTCTACGATCCGCAGGGCGAGCGGCAGAACCTGGAATGAGGCGGCGGGCCGGCGACGCCGGCCCCTGGAATGGCTTATCGCCGGAGGCGCCATGTGCCTTCGGTCGGGGAAAACGACATGAGCACTGTAAATGTTTACCTGCAACGCCCGAATGCTTCCATCGCGGGCGAACCCCCGCTGCAACGCGCCGGCCTGCTGGCCGGACCTGGCCCGGCCACGGCCGGGGTGATCCTGCGCGAGCGTGGCCTGCTCGGCCATCTGCTGCTGCGCGGCGACGCCAGCGACGACGCTTTCGCCAGCGCGCTGAACGAGGTGCTCGGGGTGGAACTGCCGGGCGCCCTGACGGTGGTGGCCGAGGGCGAGCTGTCCCTGCAATGGCTGGCACCGGATGAATGGCTGCTGATCGTTCCTGGCGGCGAGGAGCTGGCCTATGAGCGGCGCCTGCGTGCGGCCCTGGGGGCCGATCTGCACTACTCCGTGGTCAACGTCAGCGGCGGTCAGACCCTGCTCGAACTGTCCGGCCCGCACGTCCGCGACCTGTTGATGAAATCCACTCCCTACGATGTCCATCCACGCAACTTCCCGCCGGGCAAGGCCGTCGGCAGTGTGTTCGCCAAGTCCCAGTGCCTGATCCGCCGCACCGGGGAAGACACCTGGGAACTGCTGATCCGCCGCAGTTTCAGCGACTACTTCAGCCTCTGGCTGCGCGATGCCGCGGCGGAGTATGGCCTGTGGGTGCGCGCCTGAGCGTTGCGGCAACGATGGAGTGGCCCGGTGGGTAATCGCGCCCCTGTGTCGGGTGTTCCGCACGTACCTGGGCGATTGGCGTGGTCGGCTCCGGTGCGCATGGCGCACCCTGCGCCAAGGCCCCCGGACATTCGTTCACCAATGGTGCATGCGGCATCGCGGCAGGGGTGGCGCCAGGCTCTGCTTCAGCCTGTTCGATCCTGCTGCCTGGTAGCCTGCAACAGCCGCACGATGGCGGCATCGAGTTCGTCCAGGGCTATTTCCGCGCTGTAGTGCTCCTGCTTGAGCAGGATTTCGCTGCGCTGGCAGGCGTTGCGCAATTGCGGGACGCCACTGTAGCGGGTGGCGCCATGCAGGCGATGCACCCGCTCCAGCAATGCCTGCCTGTCGTTCGTGTCACGGGCCTGGCGAATGGCCTGGCGTTCGTCTTCGAGCGATTCCAGCAGCATGTCCAGCATCTCGGCCGCCAGTTCCGGCTTGCCCGCCGCCAGGCGCAGGCCTTCTTCGTGATCCAGCACCTTCGCTTCGTTTTTCACCAGCGGCGTATCGACCCCTTGTTTGCCGCCCTGCGGGCGCAGGTTGAGGCCGGTCCACTTGAGGACGATCTGCTCCAGTTGGCGTTCGCTGATCGGCTTGGTCAGGTAGTCGTCCAGGCCGCTCTGCAGCAGCGAGCGCTTTTCACTGGCCATGGCGTGGGCGGTCAGCGCCACGATCGGTGTGGTGCGGGCGCCGCTGCTTTGCTCCCACTGGCGTATGGCCTCGGTGGTCTGGCGGCCATCCATGCCCGGCATCTGTATGTCCATCAGTACCATGTCGAAGGTTTGCTGGCTGATGGTCTCGAGGGCCTTGCGACCGCTATCCACGGCTACCACTTGCGCGCCCATATCCCGCAGCAGGGTTTCCACCAGCATCAGGTTGGCCGGGTTGTCGTCGACACACAGCAGGCGTGCCGGATGGCTGTCGCTGGCCGGCGCGGTGCCGCTGGTGATCTGTTGCGGGCAGCAGAACTCCAGCAATGCCTGCTGCAGCTTGCGGGTGGCGGTGGGTTTGCTTTGCAACTGGAGACCGGCATGGGGCTCCGGGAGTATCTCGTGATAGCGCGCCTGCTCGGTGGTCGGGCAGAGCACGATGCACTTGCAGCCGAGGTCGATGATTTCCTGCAGCTTCTGGTAGAGGCGGTGGGGCGTGCCATCCTGTTGCGTGATGCCCAGGATGGCAATGCCGATGCGTTGCCCGGGTTCCGCGCTGCTCAGGTCCTGGCGCAGTTGTTCCAGGTTGTCGTATGCCGTCACCTGCAAACCACAGCTCTCGAGCTGGTGCTGCAAGGCCTGGCGAGTCAGCGGGTGTGCCTCGAACAGGGCCACGCGGCGTCCGAGCAGCGCCATGTGCGGCAGGTCCTCGATGTCGTCGCGCGCTTTCGGCAATTTCAGCCTGATCCAGAATTCGGAGCCTTCCTCGAGAATGCTGTCGACGCCGATCTCGCCGCCCATCTGCTCGATCAACCGGCGTGAAATGACCAGGCCGAGGCCAGTGCCGCCAGGTTGGCGGGACAGCGAGTTGTCCGCCTGGCTGAAGGCCTGGAACAGGGCGCGTATGTCCTGCTCGGTGAGGCCGATGCCGGTGTCCTGGACACTGATGCGCAACTGGGGACATTCGCTGTCCTCCTCCTCGAGCATGGCGCGCACGGTGATGCAGCCCTGGCTGGTGAACTTGATGGCATTGCTGACCAGGTTGGTCAGTACCTGGCGCAGCCGCAGCGGGTCGCCGATCAGCGACAGCGGCGTATCCCGATAGACCAGGCTGACCAGCTCCAGGTGTTTCTCGTGGGCGGAGGGCGCGAGAATGGTCAGGGTGTCCTCGATCAGGTCGCGCAGGTTGAAGGGGATGTTCTCCAGTACCAGTTTGCCGGCCTCGATCTTCGAGAAGTCGAGGATTTCATTGATGATCGCCAGCAGGTTGTCGGCGGATTTCTCTATGGTGCCGAGATAATCCTGCTGGCGTGGCGTGAGGTCGCTTTTCTGCAGCAAGTGGGTGAAGCCGAGGATGCCGTTGAGCGGCGTGCGAATTTCATGGCTCATGTTGGCGAGGAACTCCGACTTGATGCGGCTCGCCTCCAGCGCCTCCTTGCGCGCCATATCCAGCTCGATGTTCTGGATCTCGATGGTCTCCAGGTTCTGCTGCACGTCCTCGGTGGCCTGGTCGATGCTTTGCTGCAGTTCTTCCCGTGCGCTGAGCAGGGCCTCGGCCATGCGATTGATGCCCGAGGCGAGTTCGTCCATCTCATGCCCACCGAGGGCCGGCAGGCGGGTTTCCAGGTGTCCTTCCTTGAGCTGGGCGACCGTATGCTTGATGCGTTGCAGTGGCAGGCTGATGCTGCGGCCCATGCGCAGGGCGAACAGGGCCGTGATCACCAGGCCGGCGCCGATCAGCAGCAGGCTGGTGAACAGGCTGCGGTAGCCGCGTACCAGGGTGGCATGGTGCGACAGTTCCAGGTCCAGCCAGCCGATCAGGCGCACATCGTCGCCGCGCAGATCGTCCTCCAGATGCAGGTGGCGGGCCTGGACCGGCATCAGGATACGTGTGGTGTCGAGGCTGCTGACATGGGTCAGGTCCTGCGGGTCGCTGGGCGGCGGCGGCGTGAGCATACTGGGGCCGGCATGGAGCTTCAGTGTGCGCTCGGGATCGAGGATCGCCACCGCCCTGACATCGGGGTGATCCAGCATCTGGTTGAGGATGCGCTGCAACCGCCAGTCCTGCCCTTGGGCGATAGGGGAGGCGACCAGGGGCGCCAGTTGCCTGGCGATCAACTGGCCGCGTTCGTCGAGTTGCTGGTGCATCTGCGCAAGCTGCGACCAGGAAAAATAACCGCCCAGGGCAATGGCCAGCAGGCTCCCAGGCAGTAGTGTCAGGACCAGCAGGCGGGTTCTGATTCCCAGATCTTTGAACACGTTCCATCTCCCCCGGCCTGGCACGCCGCAGACTTCGAGCCGACTCCAAGTGTAGCGGCTCGCTGTGGCGATTGGGGCAATATTGGCAACAGACCCAGGGCAATCGCACAGGGACGATGAGCCCGAGGCCGCGCTTTACGATCCTGAAGCCAGACACACTATTGCCAATCCGCTCCGCGGCGAGGCGGCGCACGATTACCCGGCTTCCATGGCCATTGAGCGGGAAGCAGCCCTGGCCGGGCGGTCAGTCCAGGCCGCGGATATCCTTGTCCTGGAAGCTGGGCAGCCGCCAATGGAAGGCCACGGCCAGTACACGGAACAGGAAGCCGCTGCCCAGTGCGAGCAGCGAAGCGCTGTTGCTGCCGATGCCCGCATGCAGCAAGGCCACGTACAGCAGGCCGGTGAACAGGGCGACGGTGGCATAGAGTTCGCGCTGCAGCACCATCGGCACCTGGGTGCAGAGCATGTCGCGCAGCAGGCCGCCGAAAATGCCGGTGATGACGCCGGCCAGGACCACGATCGACGGGTGTGAGCCCATGCTCATGGCGACATCGCAGCCGATCACGGTGAATGCCACCAGGCCCAGGCCATCGACCAGCAGGAAGACCATCCGCAGGTGGTGCAGGTGGCGGGCGATGAAGCCGGTGACGATGGCGGCGCCGATGGTGAAGGTCAGGTACTCGGGGTTGGCTATCCAGCCGACCGGGTAGTGTCCCAGCAGGATATCCCGTGCGGTGCCGCCACCCAGCGCGGTGACGCTGCCCAGCAGGCAGATGCCGAACAGGTCCATGCCCTTGCGCATGCCCATGATGGCGCCGGACATGGCTTCGGCGGTGATCGCGATCAGGTAGATGGTATGCAGTAGCGTCACTGTCGTCTCCACGGTGCCCGGGGCTGAAAAGTGCGCGATTATGGGGCAGACTGGTGGCCGGATAGCTATGGCTAAGTATTTATAGGCCAGGCAAAATTTTTCTTAATCAAGGGCGGCAGCATGAATCTCGACCCCAGGCAGACCGAGGCTTTTCGCGTGGTGATCGAAACCGGCAGCTTCGAACAGGCCGCCGTACGCCTGCACCTGACGCCGCCAGCCATTTCCCAGCGGGTACGGGCGCTGGAAAGTACGCTGGGCAGCGCCCTGGTGGTGCGCAGCCGTCCATGCCGGGCCACGGAGGCCGGCCAGCGCCTGCTGCAATACCTGCGGCGGGCGATGCTGCTGGAGGACGATCTGCTGGCCGCGCTGGCGCAGCGCGAGGATGCGCCGCTGGTGGTGGTGGCCGCCCTCAACGCCGATAGCCTGGGCACCTGGTTCTTTCCCGCGCTGGCCGAGGTGCTGATTCGCGAACGCGTGCTGCTCGACCTGACGGTCGAGGACCAGGACCACACCTACAACCTGCTGGAGAGTGGCCTGGCGATCGCCTGCATCAGCACCGAAGCCCGGCCGATGCGCGGCTGCAGCGCCAGCGCGCTGGGGCGCATGCGCTATCGCCTGGTGGCCTCGCGGGATTTCGTCCGGCGCAGCTTCTCCGCAGGCTTCACCCGCGAGGCCGCGCGCAGGGCGCCGGTGGTCGCCTATACCCGCAAGGACACCCTGCAATCCTCGTTCCTCCTGCGGCGCTTCGGGCTGCCCGCGGGCGCCTACCCCAGCCACTACGTGCCGGGAGCCGAGCCGCATTTCAACGCCATCCGCCACGGGCTGGGCTACGGCATGGTGCCCGAGCTGCTGCTGAGCGATGTCCTGGCCTCGGGGGAAATGCTCGACCTGGCGGCGGATGAGCCGCTGGACATCTCCCTTTACTGGCACACCTGGACCGTGCAATCGCCCAGGATGGAACACCTGTCCCGGCAGATCATCGAGGCGGCGCCGAAGATCCTGGCGTGGCCGCTCTAGTGTCACGACACGCATCAACTGTCGGCATGTGGTCAGCTCTCTGTGGGGCGGGGTAGGGTGCGCCGTGCGCACCTGGGATAGATGTGCCGATCGTTCAGGTACGCGCGGCGCACCGACAAGGCGGCCGTCCGCGACATTTGATCGTTGACGCCAACCAGGGCCGAATGCCATGCCGGGCCATGTGGGGCGGTGGCGCAGGCGCTGGATTGCCTGGTGCGCGACCGCCACGATCGCTCAAGCCCCCACGTGCCAGTCCTTGGCCCGCTGCTGCGCTTGCCACATGCGCGCGTAGCGCCCCGCGCGTGCCAGCAGTTCGGCGTGCCGGCCTGTTTCGAGCACCTGGCCGTCGTCGATCACCAGGATCTGGTCGGCCGCCGCGATGGTGGAGAGTCGGTGGGCGATAACGATCACCGTGCGTTCGCGCACCAGCGTGTCGATGGCCGCCTGCACTGCCACCTCGCTTTCGGTGTCCAGCGCGGCGGTGGGTTCGTCCAGGATCACGATCGGCGCGTCCTTGAGTATGGCGCGGGCGATGCTGATGCGCTGGCGTTCGCCACCCGACAGCCGCCCGCCGATGTCGCCCACGCGGGTCCGGTAGCCTTCGGGCAGGCGCTGGATGAAGGTGTGGCAGTGCGCCGCGCGCGCGGCAGCTTCCACTTCTTCGTCGCTGGCCTCGGGCCGGGCCATGCGGATATTGGCGAGGATGCTGTCGTCGAACAGGTAGACATCCTGGAACACCACCGACACCAGCGCGTTCAGCCGCTCCGGCGGCAGGCTGCGGATGTTCACGCCGCCGATCAGGATGCGCCCGGCCTGCGGGTCGGCATGGCGCATCAACAGGCGCGCCACGGTGGATTTGCCCGCGCCGGACGGCCCCACCAGCGCGGTCAGGCCGTGGGCGGGCAGTACGGCCGAGAAGTCGCGTAGCGTGGGCCGTTCGCTGCCCGCATAGGCGAAGCTCACATCGACGAAGTTCACCTCGAAATGCGCCGGCTCGCCCGTCGGGGCCTGCTGCGGCAACGGCGCGATCGACAGTAGTGCGTCGATCTTGCCCAGCGCCGCTTCGATCAGGTCGATGACCTTGGCGTACAGCACGAAGGTCGCCAGCGGTTCGGCAAAGCGCACCACGATTACCAGCAGCGCCGCCAGCACCGCCACCTCCAGCGAGCCCTGTAGCACCAGCAACGTGCCGAGGAACACCACCAGCAGGATGCCCAGCTCCATCACCGTGGCCAGGATCAAGTTCGGCTTGGCGCCTTTCTTCTGGCCGATGGTCTGGATGGCCTGCAGATGCGCGAAGCCGGCCTGCAGGCGCTCGGCCTTGGCGCCGGTGCAGCAGGCCGCGCGCAGCACCGGCAGGCCCTGGGTGTATTCCAGGATGTCGGCACCGGTGCGCGCGTTGGCATCGGCCAGCATGCGCAGGCCACGCCCATAGGCTGGCCGCCGCCAGCGGTACAGTGGGATCAGCAGCGGGAACAGCGCCAGCAGCAGCAACCCCAGGCGCCAGTCGAAATACAGCGCCGCCAGCGCCACCACCAGCGGCGTGATGAGCGCATGGGCCATCAGGCCGGCCACGGTCAGCAGGTAGCTCAGGTTCTCATCGACGCTGCCCAGCAACGTGGCATGGACCTCGCCAGCGCGCTTGTCCTGCAGGCGTTCCAGCGGAATGCGGCGCAACTGCTGGCCCAGCGCGCTGCGCAGCTCGTGGGTGTTCTGCACCATGTCGCCGCAATAGTCGAAGCCCTGCGCCCACCAGCGGAGCAGGGTGCTCGCCAGCATCAGCGCCGTCATCGCCAGCAGCCAGGGCCATGCAGACTGCCAGTCGGCTACCGGGATCAGTGCCCGGAACAGCGGCATCAGGCAGGCCAGCGCCAGGCCCTGTACGGCGGCGGCTAGGCCCAGGCCGATCAGGCTGGCGCGCAGGTGCGGCGCGCGGCTACGGGCGCTGGCCATCAACTGGCGCCATGTCTCGCGCAGTGGGGTGACCCGCGCCGAGGTGGTATTACCTGTGCTCATGCCCGCTCTCCCGCCAGTGCCCAGTGTTGTGCCCGTTCGTAATTGCGCCACAGCCGGGCATAGACGCCTTCCTCGGCCACCAGCGTGTCATGTCGGCCGCGTTCGACCAGCCGGCCCCGGTCGAACACCAGGATCTGGTCCGCGTCGCGGATGGTCGAAAGCCGGTGCGCCACCATCAGCACCGTCTTGCCGCGCACCAGGTTCGCCAGCGCCGCCACCAGTGCCGCCTCGTTCTCCGGGTCGGCGAAGGCCGTGGCTTCGTCCAGCACCAGGATTGGCCGGTTCTGCAGGATGGCGCGGGCGATGCTGATGCGCTGGCGCTGTCCACCCGAAAGAAAGATGCCGCGCTCGCCGGCCGGCGTGTCGTAGCCCTGTGGCAGCGCCATGATGAACTCGTGCGCCTGTGCCGCCCGGGCGGCGGCGATCACCTCGTCGATGCCCGCATCGGGCAGGCCCAGGCGGATGTTGTCGGCAATGCTGTCGGCAAACAGAAAGGTGTCCTGGAACACGAAGGCCACCTGCCGCATCAGCGTTTCGGGCAGCATCTCGCGCACATCCACGCCGCCCACCCGGATGCAGCCCGCGCTCACCTCCCAGAAGCGCGGGATCAGTCGCGCCACCGTGGTCTTGCCCGCGCCCGACGGCCCCACCAGCGCCGTGATGCTGCCCTGCGGCACGCTAAAGCTCACGTCCTCCAGCACCCGCGGGCCACCTTCCGCGTAACGGAAGTCCACCCGCTCGAAGACCACGCTGGCGTTTCGTGGTGTCCGCGCCCGCGTGGCCTCCGGCACCGGCAGCGGCGGTACGGCCATTACCTCGTGGATGCGCTGGATGCTCATCTCGGTCTTGCCGACCAGGTGCTTGAGCGAGATCAGCGGCATCAACGATTCGGCCATGCCGGTGCCCACCAGCAGCGCCGCCAGCCAGGCGGCGGTGTCCAGTGCATCGTGGCTCACCAGCCAGGCGCCCAGCCACACCAGTACGGCCAGCGTCGGCAGCGGATTGAGGATGGCCTGCGCCAGGCGCGAAGACACCCCCGCCATGCGATACCAGCGCGTCACCACCTCGCGATAGGCGTCCAGCGCCCGCTGGTAGCGGCCGAAGGTCACCGTGCCGGTATCGAAGGTGCGCACCACCGGCATGGCCTGCACATATTCCACCACCGCCTGGCCGACGTTCTCTCCGGCTGCGTTGTACTGTCGCATCATGTCCTGGCTGCCACGCAGCGCCAGCGCCATCACCGCCAGGCCCACCGCCAGCACCGCCGTGGCCGCCAGCGCCAGGCGCCAGTCCAGCCACCACAGCAGCGCGAAGGTCAGCAGCGGCGAGACGTAGGCGCGCGCGTACAGCGGCGTGCTGTCGGCCACGAACACGTGCAGCGCCTTCACATCTTCCATCAGTACCTTGCCCAGCGCCCCGGAACCGGTCTGCTGCACATAGCCCAGCGGCACCCGCGCCAAGTGCTCGGACAGCTCGGTGCGCAGCCGCGTCTCCAACCGGAAGGCGGCGAAATGCGACTGGTTGAAGGCGGCCAGCCGCAGTACATAGCCCAGCACCGTCAGCGCCGCCGCCAGCAGCAGGGGCAGCCACGGCCACTGGCCGGGTGCCACCAGCAGCGCATGCACCGACCAGGCCAATGCGCCCTGCGCACCCAGCGCCGCCAGCGTGGCGCTGCCCGCCAGCGCCAGCGCCAGGCGGATCTGCCCGCGCACCGGGTGGATGATGGCCCATGCACTCTTGTCTCCCGACTTGTCAGCGGCCATGCGTAGCCTCCACTTGCGTGCTGGACGAGAGCCTCTCGGCACCTGCCTGGCGCCTGACCGCGAGCAGCGCGATCAGCGTCAGCCCCGCGGCCAGCCCGAAGCAGAACGCATAGCCCAGGTGCTGGGCCAGCCAACCCCCGGCCACGCCGCAGGCCACGGCCAGCAGCGCGTCGGCGCTCTGGAAAATGGTGAAGTCCACTCCCGCTTGCAGCGGCGAGGCGATCCCCATCAGTGCCGAGTACAGCGCCACCCACAGGCAGCCCAGCACCGCGAACAGCAGCCCCAGCAGAACCGTCAACCCGGCCAGCGATGCGGGGGCCGCGGCCACGCTCAGCAGCGCGAACACGGCGGCCTTGAGCGCCAGCGCGATCCACACCGCCCGCCAGCCTGGCGCTGCGCGCACCAGCACACCGCCCAGCACCGCGCCGGTCAGCCCGGCGACGATGTGCAGTGAGCCGAACAGCCAGCCCACCTGCTCCAGGCTCATGCCGCGATCGAGCATGAACGGACCGAACATGCCCAGCGTCAGCCGCACGCCGAGGCTCGACAGCAGTAACAGCGTCAGCCCGATCTGCACCTGCGGGCGGCGCAGCGCATGCAGCAGGCCGGGGCGGTGGCCCTGGGCCGCCAACGCGCGCGCGCGCGGCGGCTCGCGCAGCGGCAGCATCGGCACGCTCAGCAACACGATCGCCAGGCTGGCCGCCAGCAGCGCCCACGGCCAGCCGAACCGCCCGGCCACCAGCAGGAAGCCGCCAGCGCCGAGCATCGCGCCGACGTAGCTGCCGCCCACCTGTGCCACGTTGCCCCAGCCGCGCTGACGGCTGGCCAACTGATCCACGGTGAAGCCGTCGCTGGCCACGTCGCTGGTGGCCGCCACCAGCGCCGCCAGCAGCAGGCCACCGAGAATCCAGCCGGCATGCCCGTCCAGGAAGAAGTACCCGCCAAGCCCCGCCAGACCCAGGCCCAGCAGGATCGCCGCGATCAGCCACTGGCCCGCCAGCACCAGGGTGCGTGAGCGTCGCTCCAGCCGCCCGGCCGGCAGGCGCCAGCGCTCCACCGCCGGTGCCCACAGGAAGCGAATGCCCCAGGGTATCCACAGCAGGGCGGTCAGCCCGGCCACCTCCAGCGAAGCACCGGCATCGCGCAGCAACGAAGGCAGCGCCTGGGTGGTCATGGCCGTGATGACGGTCTGGCTGATATAGATGCCCGCGATGGCGGGCAGCACCTGCCGCGCACTCAGGCGCGGCGAGGCGGTAGAAGGGTTCGACATGAAGGAAATCCGCAATCCGTTGATTGGCTGGAGATCGTCGTTCGCCCATGGCGAGCGTGTACCGAGGACATTGATGGTCGTGCCTGAATGGAGAAGAATCGTGCCTGTTGCGTGCTTATTCGAACAAAACCAATGTAAACGACAATCGTTATTGACTATGATTGGCCGGATGGAGAAACGCCGCTAACGGTTTCCAGGAAAAACTTGACTTTCTCAGGATAAATTTCATGCAGGGGACGACACCGATACGGTCCGGCCAGCCGGCTCTGGAGCCGACCCAACTGCAGCAGGACGGCCTGCAATCCGTGGATGAGCGCTGGCGGCACGCCATGTACCTGCACCAGCCCTGCGAAGGCCTGTACGTCAGTTGCATCAACGGCCGTCCCGCTAGCCAGTGGGCATTCCGCGCCGAAGGCCCACCCGCTTTCAGCATCAACATCCTGCTCGAAGGGCGCATACAGACCGCTCTCGATGATGGCAGCGTGCTCGACGTGCGCTCCGGCTCCGCCATCCTGATGGCGTCCGGTCAGCACGTTTCCGGCTGGGACGTGCTCGACGGCAAGTCCGAGGGCGCCTTCCGCCTGGCCAGCATCCATATCCCGCAAGCCGTCATGAGCAGCCTGACCGGCCTGGAGATGGACGAGCTGCGCCGCCGCGCCCACGCCATCGGCGGCAGCCAGTCGCATATCGACGCCTTCCTGGCCGCCATTCCTGCTTCCAGCGGCCTGCGGCGCGTGGCCAGCGATCTCATCGGTCTGAGCAGCGGTCATCCCGGCGCTTGTCTTGCGCGCGACCTCTACCTGCGCGCCAAGGCCTTCGAGGCCATCGCCTGCTTCGTGCAGGAAAACCTGACGCGGCGGCAGGCGGCGCTACCCGTGCCCGGCGACCGTGCGCGGCTGGTCGAGGCGCGTGCCCTGCTGGAGCAGGGCTACGAGCAGAACTGGACCCTGCAAACCCTGTCGCGCGCCGTGGGGTTGCACGAAAAACGCCTGCAGTCGGGTTTCCAGGCGCTGTTCGGCGGCTCGGTGCATGCCTGCCTCACCCGCATTCGCATCAATGCCGCCATCACCCAACTGCAACGCGGCGTCTCCGTGACCGAAACCGCCTTCAATTGCGGCTTCGCCAACCTCAGCTATTTCAGCCGGGTGTTCCGCAGCCACACCGGCCTCTCGCCCAAGCAGTGTGCAATGGGCGGCAACCCCAGGATGCCGCCGCTGGCCGGCGATGCCTTCCAGGCCCTGAACTGAACTGCGGCAAGAGCCTGCCCGCGAGCCTTGCGCGGCTTCTCCATAATGACATCGACAGTGCGGCGTACGGCACTGGGCGTCATTCCTGAGGGCCGAGCCATACCCACCGGGGAACCCGGCTGTTTCAATTGCTCAAGCGCCAGCAAGCACGCTGCCGGTTTCAGCGCCTCGTCGAAAAAAATCCTGGGAAAGTCAAGTTTTTCCTGAATACCGTTAGCGGTCATGGATGTCATTGCCAATCATTCACATCCAGCCTGGCCGTGGATCGCCTTCTGCCGCCACCCGCCTTGATATCCGCGTCGTTCCAGCACGGGACTGGCCTGGTGCGGATGGGGTTTTGCGCAGGCGGGGGATGTGGCGGTCTTCGCTGGTTTTTGCAACGGATTCTTTTTTGACTTTGTATCTTGCGGGGGAGATTTTCATGACATTCAGCAACAGCGTGGCCGAGACGCCACCGATGGCGCGCACTAACCTGCACCGGGCAACTGCCGCAACCCCGTGCGAGCGGGGCATGCCGGCCCTGCGGCCCAACCGGGTGTGGTTGGCCGTGGCCCTGGCGCTGGCCGGTCCGTACGCGCTGGCGCAGCCAGCCCAGCCTGAACCGCAGGCGCAGAATACCCGGCAGGCCAGCGACACCATGCATACCCTCGATGAGGTGACGGTGATCGGTAGCGCCGAAGAAGAAAAGAAGATCGGCATTAGCGAGGGGGCTGACCAGGAACTGATCGAACGGCGTAATGCCAGCCATATGAGCGACCTGATCGACCAGATCTCGGGCACCTCGGTCAATAGCCTCTATGCGCGGCCGGAAGTGTCGGTAGGCGTGCAGGGTATTGCCGGGCATGGGCGTGTGGCGCAATCGCTCGAGGGCATCACCCAGAATTTCCATGCCTTTACCAAAGACATTGGGCAAACGGGTTCTATCTTCGTTGACCCCCAGTTCCTGAAGTCCATTGACGTAACCCGGGGGGTCAATAGCAGCACCGGAAGCCTGGGGAGTTTGGGGGGGGCGGTCGATTTCAAATACCTTGACCTCGATGACATATTGCTTCCCGACAGAAGCATGGGCGGTATGGTTCGGGGTTCCACCGGGTTCAGCAAATACGCTAACGGCCAGAAAACCTCGGGTTCGGCTTTTCTGGCCAGCCGCACCGAACGCTGGGATTTCATGCTGGGCGCGTCCGACAGTGAGAATGACGCCTACAGCGTCGGCAGCCATTTCAATGAAGGGGATATGCTGCGCTATACCCATGCCAAGAATTTTGGATTTTGGCTTAACGACGGAGCACAACAGCAATCACCGAGCAACTGCCGCTATTCGGGAATACTGGGAATGTCGGGAGGATTCCAGGACGGCTTCCACAATTGCCAGTTCAACAAGCAGCAAGTGCAATGGCTGAAACAGGCTGCCAAATCAGGCGCGCTGACCGGTACCGAGAAGGAAGGCGATTCCCAGATGCTGAGAGTGCGTCATTACTTCAACGATGCCTATGACCAGAGTCTGGAACTGTTCGCCACCACCAGCCATGCAAAATACCAGACCGATCAGGAGCCGGAGGTATGGGTGCCGACGGATGGCGGAAATGCCTATTGGGGGAAGAAGATCTGGTCTGTCGGCGCGGAATTGGACAATCAGGTGATCAGTCTGAAATACAAGGGGGCCTTTTCCGATTGGGTCAACCCGGAAGTGCATTTTTATCACGAAAAGCAGGAACGAGAACAGCGCTGGACAGGTGTCCCAGGTTCATACGGCATGGGAGAACCCATGCATTATTTCGTCGAAAATGCATCGAACGGATTGAAGATCAGCAACGCCAGTCATTTCGATGCACCGAAGATAGGTCCTCTGCGGCTGGATACCGGGCTGGAATTACGGCGCACGGATAAAGAAGTCGACAGTCTGACCGAGGATCAGTGGTATCAAAAGCATCAGCAAAGCCTGGGGTACGATTATAAGGAGCTGGTATGGGATCCGGATTCCCGCAACGATACCCTGGCGCTGGCGTTAGCATTAAGCACCGAGGACAGCGGCCCATGGCAGGCCAGCGTTGGGGTTGGCTGGCAGCGCGTATCAATGGACGTCTATTCGCCGATGTTCGAGTCCGGGAATATCACCAAGGCGGGTACACTGCCAACTTACGGATCTCTTAGAAATCTTTATCGCAGCCAGGGGTATTCGTCCAGCGAGGCCCGGCAAATGGCTTTGGCTGCAGCATCGGAATATATCAAAGATTTTCATATCGATGATGATAGCGGTGACACTCGCTATATTTCTGACAACCAGAAGCATAACTACAACCTGAAGTCAGCCAATTTCGGGCTGCAATATACCCGGCCGGGTTCCGGTCTGACCACCTACGCCAGCATCGGCTACGGCGAGCGCGCGCCCACCAGCAATGAAATGTATATCAACGGCGTGTGGATGAGACAGGGCTTTACCGCCAACCCCGACCTAGAACCGGAAAAAAATATATCCCTGCAACTGGGCGCGAATTACCAGCGTGCCGGTTGGCTGGCGCGCGAAGATAAGATCGATGTGGGCGTCGGCTTCTACCGCAACCATATCCGTAATTATATTGGCTACGGCCCTATCGTAAGAAGTGGTGAGCCGCTTAACGAACAGGGCGGTACGCAGGTAGCCAACAGTTACGTCGCCAATGTCAATAATCTGGAGACTGTGATTCGCCAGGGGTTCGAGCTAAATCTGGCCTATCGCCAGCCGCTGTTCTATCTGCGCGGTAATTTGACCATTCCGCTACGCCACGACAACAAGATGTGCAGTTGGCAGTCGCCTAGCGGGCAAGCTTATTACAGGAGCACGGATACTGATGACAACACCGTCTATACCCCGATGGGCAAGGGCAAACGCCTGTGCTATTCCGGCTGGAACTGGATGGAAACCAGCCTGATCGAGCCGATCCGCGGCAGCCTGACCGCCGCGCTGACGCCCTATGAGGGCAAGCTGGAACTGGGCGCCACCACGCATTTCCGCGGCAAACAGCGCGCCGCCTACTATTACGTCGATAGCGTTCAAAGCTCTGGCAGCGCTCATCCCGGCAATAGTTCTTCGGCAGCGTTGCCGAGTGACAATGGCTGGATAGATGCCTATCTCTGGCCCAGGGTGGTCAAGCTGGATTTGTTCGCCAACTACCGTTTCAACGAGCAGCTCAAGGTCGGCCTCTATCTGGCCAACCTGACCGACGAGATGGAGGCCACGCCGACCACGCTGGGCTACAACTTCTACCCCGGCCGCACCCTGACCGGCAATCTGGAGTACCGCTTTTAGGATTTCTCCGCTTCGAGCCTGGACTGTTGCCTGCTGGAAACCCGCCGTGGCGGGGCTCGGCGGGTAGCGGGCGGGAGCGCTGTTGAAGTCATCATGAAATTGAAAGGCATGCCTCCAATTGCCTGCCGATCCGCTGCCCCTCCATGGGCCGTTGCCGGTATCATGTGCGACTTTTCAGGCCGTGCGGTTCAACGACGTCATGACTACCCATTATCCGACCATCGCCGATTGTGTCGGCAACACGCCCCTGGTGCGGCTGCAACGCCTGCCGGGTGAAACCAGCAATACCCTGTTGGTGAAACTGGAGGGCAACAACCCTGCGGGTTCGGTCAAGGACCGGCCGGCGCTGTCGATGATCAACCGGGCCGAGTTGCGTGGCGACATCGCGCCCGGGGACACGCTGATCGAGGCCACCTCCGGCAACACCGGCATCGCCCTGGCCATGGCGGCGGCGATCAAGGGCTACCGGATGATCCTGATCATGCCGGACAACTCCAGTGCCGAGCGCAAGGCGGCGATGACCGCCTATGGCGCCGAGCTGATCCTGGTCAGCCAGGAAGAGGGCATGGAGGGCGCGCGCGACCTGGCCTTGAAGCTGCAGGCGGAAGGGCGTGGCAAGGTGCTGGACCAGTTCGCCAATGGCGACAATCCACAGGCGCACTACACTAGCACCGGCCCCGAGATCTGGCGCCAGACCGCTGGCACCATCACCCATTTCATCAGCTCGATGGGCACCACCGGGACCATCATGGGCGTCTCGCGCTACCTCAAGGAGCAGAACCCCGCCGTGCAGATCATCGGCCTGCAGCCGCTGGAAGGCTCGGCCATCCCCGGCATCCGCCGCTGGCCGCAGGCGTACCTGCCGAAGATCTTCGAGGCCGAGCGGGTCGATCGCGTGGTCGATATGTCCCAGCACGAAGCCGAGCAGGTCATGCGCCGCATGGCCCGTGAAGAAGGCATCTTCTGCGGGGTGTCGTCGGGTGGGGCGGTGGCGGCGGCCCTGCGCTTGTCGCGGGAAGTGGAAAATGCGGTGATCGTGGCCATCATCTGCGATCGTGGCGATCGCTACCTGTCGACTGGTGTCTATGACGCGCCGGTCTGAATTCCCTGAAGGAAAACGCTGATGGCCAGGCGTACATCCGGCTTGCGCTTCCAGCCCAGTGGCGGCGAGAAGGCGGCGCAACTGCCGGTGGGCAAGAAGCAGCGCCTGAGCATCGAGCGCCTGTCCAACGACGGGCGCGGTATCGGTTTCAACGCTGCGCGTACCTGGTTCGTCGAGGGTGCGCTGCCTGGCGAACAGGTCGAGGCGCGGGTGTTGGCCGCGCGCCGGCAGATTGTCGAGGCGCGTTGCGAGCAGGTGCTGCAGGCCAGCCCGGCACGCCGTGCCGAGACCTGCCGGCATGCCCGCCAGTGTGGTGGTTGCACACTGCAGCATGCTTCGGCGGAGGATCAACTGGCGCTGAAGCAGGCCGCCCTGGCGGACCATCTGCGCCGTAGCGGCGGGCTCGAGCCGCAGGACTGGGCGCCGGCCCTGGCTGGCCCCGAATTCGGCTACCGGCGCCGGGCACGGCTGGCGGTACGCTGGGACGAACGCAATGCCCGCCTGGAGGTCGGTTTTCGCGCCCGTTCCAGCCAGGACATCATCGCCCTGGAGCAATGCCCGGTGCTGGTACGGCCCTTGCAAAATCTCCTGCCGGACTTGCTTGGCGTCTTGCACGAACTGCAGCGGCCACGGGTGCTCGGGCATATCGAATTGTTCAGCGGTGTCGGCGAAGCGTTGCTGGTGCGCCATATCGGTGCGCTGGCGCCGGCGGATCACCAGCGCCTGCTGGCGTTCGCCGTGCAGTACCGCTTGCAACTCTGGCTGCAGGGTGATGGCGAGCCGCAGCCTGTCGAGGACTATGGCTTCCTCGGCTATCGCCTGGAACCCTGGGCGCTCGAGCTGGCCTGGCGGCCGGGGGATTTCGTGCAGGTGAATGCCGTCGTCAACCAGGCCATGGTGAAGCAAGCCCTGGACTGGCTGGCATTGCTCCCGGGAGAGCGGGTGCTCGATCTGTTCTGTGGGCTGGGTAATTTCGCCCTGCCGATGGCGCGTTGCACTGCGCAGGTGGTGGCGGTCGAAGGTGTCGAAGCGATGGTGGCGCGCGCGCGCGAAAATGCCCTGCGCAATGCCTTGGGCAATGTGCACTTTTTCCAGGCCGATCTGTCGAAGCCGCTGGCCGATGCGCCCTGGGCGGTGGGCGGGTTTTCCGCGGCGCTGCTCGATCCGCCGCGCGAGGGGGCCCTGGAGGTGGTGCGGCAGGTCGCGGCGCTGGGGGTGCGGCGGCTGGTTTATGTATCCTGCAACCCGGCGACGCTGGCGCGCGACAGCGCCGAACTGATCGCCCAGGGCTACCGGCTGAAACGGGCCGGTGTACTGGATATGTTTCCGCAGACTGCGCATGTGGAGGCGATGGCGCTGTTCGAGCGCTGAGGGGGGCACCCCGTGTCGGTGGTCGGCGTGATCCGGCCGGTCCGGCATGCACGTTCGACGAACGTCCGGCTTATGGTTCAATCGGTCGGCATCGAGAATGCCGATAATAGACGCGTAGCGTCTGCGTAGAGGAATGGCGAGATGGTACAGGTTAGAGCGCTTCAAACGGTCAACGACGACGGCACTGTCAACCTGGAAGGTTGGCTGGATCATGTGTTGTCGATGGATCCGGCGCTGGACCGGGAGGGCTTGCGCCAGGCCTGCGAGTTCATACACGACGCCGAGCAGCAGGCCGATCTGCGCAACAAGGCGGCAAACACCGAAGGACTCTCCTGCTACCTGGCCGGCCTGGATATCGCGATCATCCTGGCGGACCTCAAGCTCGACCAGGAAAGCCTGGTGGCGGCGCTGATCTACCGTGGCGTGCGCGAGGGCAAGGTCGCCCTCGAAGACGTGCGCGGCCGTTTCGGCCCGGTGGTTTCCAAGCTGATCGAGGGTGTGCTGCGCATGGCCGCCATCAGCGCCAGCCTCAACCCACGGGATTCGCTGGTGCTCGGCAGCCAGACCCAAGTGGACAACCTGCGCAAGATGCTGGTGGCAATGGTCGATGACGTGCGCGTCGCGCTGATCAAGCTGGCCGAGCGCACCTGTGCCATCCGCACGGTGAAGAACGCCGATGACGAGCGCCGCCTGCGTATTGCCCGCGAGGTCTTCGATATCTACGCGCCGCTGGCCCACCGGCTGGGGATCGGCCATATCAAGTGGGAGCTGGAGGACCTGTCCTTCCGCTACCTGGAGCCCGAGCAGTACAAGAAGATCGCCCAGTTGCTGCATGAGCGCCGCCTCGACCGCGAGCAGTACATCCAGAGTGTGGTGAGGCAACTCAAGGATGAACTGGCGGCCACCGGCATCCAGGCCGAGATCGATGGGCGGGCCAAACATATCTACTCGATCTGGCGCAAGATGCAGCGCAAGGGCCTGCAGTTCAGCCAGATCTACGATGTGCGCGCCGTGCGCGTGCTGGTGCCCGAAGTGCGTGACTGCTACACCACCCTGGGTATCGTGCATACGCTGTGGCGGCATATCCCCCGGGAATTCGACGACTATATCGCCAACCCCAAGGAGAACGGCTACCGCTCCCTGCATACGGCGGTGCTCGGCCCCGAGGGCAAGGTGCTAGAGGTGCAGATACGCACCCAGGCCATGCACGAGGAAGCGGAACTGGGGGTCTGTGCGCACTGGCGCTACAAGGGCACGGATGTCAATTCCGGCTCCAACCATTACGAGGAAAAGATCGCCTGGCTGCGCCAGGTGCTCGAATGGCACGAGGAACTCGGCGACATCGGCGGCCTGGCCGAGCAGTTGCGCGGCGATATCGAGCCCGATCGGGTCTATGTCTTCACCCCCGATGGTCACGCCATCGACCTGCCCAAGGGCGCCACGCCGCTGGACTTCGCCTATCGCGTGCACACCGAGATCGGCCACAACTGCCGTGGCGCCAAGGTCAACGGGCGCATCGTGCCGCTCAACTACAGCCTGCAGACCGGCGAGCAGGTCGAGATCATCACCGGCAAGCAGGGCGGGCCGAGCCGCGATTGGCTGAACCCCAACCTGGGCTACGTCACCTCGAACCGCTCGCGGGCGAAGATCGTGCACTGGTTCAAGCTGCAGGCGCGCGACCAGAACGTCGCCGCCGGGCATGCCTTGCTGGAGCGCGAGTTGGGGCGCCTGGACTTCCCCTCGGTGGACTTCGAGCGCCTGGCCGAGAAGGCCAACCTGAAGGCCGCCGAGGACATGTTCGCCGCCCTGGGCGCCGGCGACCTGCGCCTGGCGCACCTGGTCGGGCTGGCCCAGCAGATGGTCGAGCCGGAACGCGGCGCGGACCAGTTGGAGCTGATCCCGCGCCGTCCGCTCCCGGTCAAGCCGGGCCGGCGCGACGATGTGCAGATCGAGGGCGTGGGCAACCTGCTGACGCAGATGGCCGGCTGCTGCCAGCCGCTGCCGGGCGACCCGATCGTCGGTTATATCACCCAGGGCCGTGGCGTCAGTATCCACCGCCAGGACTGTGCCTCGGTGCTGCAACTGGCCGGGCGCGAGCCGGAGCGCATCATCCAGGTCAACTGGGGGCCGATACCGGAGAAGACCTATCCGGTGGATATCGTCATCCGTGCCTATGACCGCGCCGGGTTGCTGCGCGACGTTTCGCAGATGCTGCTCAACGAGCGCATCAACGTGCTTTCGGTGAATACCCGTTCGAACAAGGAGGACAGTACCGCGCAGATGTCGCTGACCATCGAGATTCCCGGCCTGGGCGCGCTGGGCCGGTTGCTCGGGCGTATTTCCCAGTTGCCGAATATCATCGAAGCGCGTCGCCAGCGGGCCTCATGATGGAAAAGCTCGATTCGACTTACCGGCTGGACGATCTGCTGCACCTCATGGCGCGCCTGCGCGATCCACGGCATGGCTGCCCGTGGGACTTGCGCCAGGACTATCGCAGCATCGTGCCGCATACCCTGGAAGAAGCCTACGAAGTGGCGGACACCATCGAGCGCGGCGATTTCCAGCAACTGCCGGGGGAACTGGGCGACCTGCTGTTCCAGGTGGTCTATTACAGCCAGTTGGGGACGGAGGAGGGGCGTTTCGGTTTCAGCGATGTGGTCGATGGCATCACCCGCAAGCTGATCCGCCGCCACCCCCATGTATTTCCCGATGGCGACCTGTATGGCGCGGTCGATCTGCCGCGCCTGGACGAAGAAGCGATCAACCGGCGCTGGGAGGAGATCAAGGCGCAGGAGCGCGCCGAGCGTGCCGAAAGCCCGCAGCAATTGTCGCTGCTGGATGATGTGCCGGTGGCGCTGCCGGCGCTGAACCGGGCGGCCAGGTTGCAGAAGCGCGCGGCACGGGTCGGCTTCGACTGGCCCGAGGTGGCGCCGGTGGCGGAGAAGGTTCGCGAGGAACTGAACGAGGTGTTGGCTGCCTCGCAGCCGCAGGCGGTGGCCGAGGAACTGGGCGACCTGCTGTTTGCCGTAGTGAACCTGGCGCGCCACCTGGATGTGGACCCGGAAGCCGGGCTGCGGGCCGCCAACGAGAAATTCGAGCGACGTTTCCGCTTCATCGAGGAGCAGCTGCGCCTCCAGGGCAAGGCCATCGAGCAGGCCACCCTGGCTGAGCAGGATGCCCTGTGGGAGCTGTCCAAACAGCATGAGAAGCATGCGCAGGCGTCGACGGACAGGCTATGATTCGGCCTTTCGTCTGGCGGTGATTGTCACCTGATTGGGGGAGGTTATGGGTCTTTCATTACGCGACCAGTTGCTCAAGGCAGGGCTGGTCAATGAGAAGCAGGCCAAGCAGGCAGGCAAGCAGCAACAGAAGCAGCAGCGCCTGGAGAAGAAAGGGCAGGTCGAGAAAGATGACTCGCAGCGCCAGGCCGCCTTGCAGGCCCAGGCCGAGAAACTGGCGCGGGACCAGGAGCTCAATCGCCAGCAGAAGGAAAAGGCCGAGCAGAAGGCGCGTGCCGCCCAGGTCAAGCAACTGATCGAAACCAGCCGTTTGCCGAAGCTGGATGTCGATGACTACTACAACTTCGTCGATGACAAGAAGGTCAAGCGCCTGTCGGTCAACGCGCTGATGCGCGACAAGCTTTCCAGCGGCTCCCTGGCCATCGTGCGCCATGGCGGTGGCTATGAAGTGATTCCGCGCGAAGCCGCGCTGAAGGTGCAGGAGCGCGACCCGCGGCGTATCGTCCTGCTCAACGAGCGGACCGCGGAGCCTGATGCCGACGATCCCTACGCCGCCTACCAGGTGCCGGATGACCTGATGTGGTGAGCCATGACGGGGGAGAGGGCATGAGCCAGGATGATCGCATCAAGCTCGAAGCCAGTTGGAAAGAAGCCCTGCATGAGGAATTCCACAAGCCCTATATGCAGTCCATCCGCGATTTCCTGCTGCGCGAGAAACAGGCTGGCAAGGTGATCTACCCGCCAGGGCCAAAGATCTTCAGCGCGCTGGACTCCACACCCTTGGACCGGGTGAAGGTGGTCATCCTCGGCCAGGACCCTTACCACGGTCCGGGCCAGGCCCATGGCCTGTGCTTTTCGGTACAGCCCGGGGTGCCGGCGCCGCCTTCGTTGCAGAACATCTACAAGGAGCTCAAGCGCGATCTCAACCTTGAGATTCCCGCTCACGGCTATCTGCAGCACTGGGCCGACCAAGGTGTGCTGTTGCTCAACACCTCCCTGACCGTCGAGCGCGCCCAGGCCGGCTCGCACGCCAAGATCGGCTGGCAGACGTTCACCGACCGGATCATCCAGGTGGTGAGCGAGCGGCGTCCGCACCTGGTGTTTATCCTCTGGGGCTCGCATGCCCAGAGCAAGGCCCCGCTGATCGACCCTACCCGGCACCTGTTGCTCAAGTCGGTGCACCCTTCGCCGCTGTCGGCGCACCGTGGTTTCATCGGCAATGGCCACTTCAGCCGCGCCAACCAGTTCCTGCAGCAGCATGGCATGGAGCCGATAGACTGGCAGTTGCCAGAGCAGGTCTGACATTGGCAGGCCGTCGAGCGACGGCCTGTTGGCCTGAAGCGATCAGCGCAGTAGCTGCCTGGCTTCCAGGGTATCGATGAGCGATTCGTCGTCCTGGCGGAACTGGCTGATAGGGTCGATGCCCAGTTTCCTGAAGGCGGGCACTTCGGCCCAGGGCATGCTGGCATAGGGGTGGGATGTGCCTCGGTAGCTTTGCAGAATGGCCACCTGGACGATGTCGGTGTAGTCCTGCGTAATGGAGTCACGCTCGAAGTCCTGATACTGGACGGGCACCAGGGCGATCGCGTCGATGAACTCCCAGGCGCGTAGCAGCTTTTCGCCGAGAATCGGGTGGATCTTGTCGATCACATGGTTGAGGCTGATTTCGTCGGCCAGCAAGGCCCGGTTTTCTTCGGCATAGGTGAGGATCGGCAGTACGCCGATCTGATACAACAGGCCTGCCAGGGTGGCCTGGTCCGGCATCAGCCTGGATGAGTGGCGGCGGCAAAGGGCGTGGCTGATACCGGCGATCTCGGTGCTCTTCTGCCAGACCTCGCGCATCTTGCGGTTGACCACGTCGGTGGTGGCACGAAACATCTGTTCCATGGCCAGGCCGGTCGCCAGGTTGCTGGTGTAGTTGACCCCCAGGCGGTTGATGGCGGCATGCAGGTCGTTGATTTCCTTGCTGGCCCGCAGCAGCGGGCTGTTGACCACCTTGATGATGCGGGCGCTCAGGGCCACGTCGCTGCCAATGACCCGGCATAGTTCGCTGGTGCGTATTTCCGGGTTGGCAGCGGCCTCTCGGACGGTCTGTGCGACTTCGGGCAGCGTGGGCAGAATCAGGTCATCGTTTTCGATGGCCTGAATCAGTTCGCACTGAACTTTCTCGGCTAGGCTGCTCATCCTGTTCCTCGTCGTCAGCGCTGAATTTCCCGGTCGCTGTTCAGTTCATAGGGCAGCTTCAGCAGCCTCAGTACGGGACCGTCCGGCGCGCCGAGATGAATGCGGCCATCGTTCACGGCGTTCTCCTGCAAGACGGCCAGCAGTTCGAAACCCTCGGCATCGCTTGCCGATACGACGACCTCGCCGACACTGGAGTCGTGCACTGGCGAGAACAGTTCGCTGCCCGGCGCCGGCAATTCGTGCCCGGGCACGTCGCTGCGCAGGCGTTGCAGCCTGCGCTTGAGTTTGCCGAGGTATTGCATCCGCGCGACGATTTCCTGGCCGGTGTAGCAGCCCTTCTTGAAACTTACGCCGCCCACGGCCTGCAGATTGATCATCTGCGGGATGAACAGTTCACGTGTCTGGGCAAAGACCTGGCCGACCCCGGCACGGATCTGCGCCAGCAACCAGTCGTTCAGTGGAGCGCTGGCGACCGTCTGCAAGGTGGCTGCGACCTGTTCGGCCCTCGCCGGGGAGGCCCACAACTCTACCCGCATGCCGCCGAGGCCGATGGCGATCAGCCCTTCGCTGCGTACGACCTGGTTATCCCTGTCCGGTGCGCTCAGCCCCAGCGCTGCGAGTTGCGCGGTGCAGGCGAACAGACCATGGCGTGTCCAGTAGCCGCTTTCATCACTCAGTTCGCACTTGGAAAAAACCGCATATTTGCCCAGGTCGGCCTGCTGCGCCTCGAGCAGTTCACGGGCCATGGCAAGGAGATAGCCGTCTTCATGGGAGCAGATGCGAAAGCTCGACTGCATGCGCCCTTTGGAGGTGCAGCGGGCGCCGAGGCTGGCCTGTTCGGATGTCAGATAACTGATGTTGCAGGTCAGTTGCCCCTGCAGGAATTTGCTGGCGTCCGGCCCGCGTACGGCAAGAACGCCTTCATATGACAGGAGGCAGGAAAAAGCGGTGTCGGTCATGGGGGGCCGTCGTCGTGATTCCGGGATGGGCATCATAGCAGCGAGCAGTAGGAGGCTGGTAAGGTCGGTCGTGCGAAAAAGTGCTTTCTTTTCATGGTGACGGATGGCTACGGCTATACTGTGCGGCCTGTCCAAAGGAGTTGTGTGGCATGCTCGATCAATCCGAACTCAATCGTCTTTTCTGGCAGAGCCGCCGCGGCATGCTGGAGTTGGACGTACTGCTGGTGCCATTTCTGCAGGAGGTCTACAGCGATCTCGACGAAGAGGACCAGCGTCGCTACCGCAAGCTGCTCGACTGTGAGGACCAGGACCTGTTCGGCTGGTTCATGCAGCGCTCGGAGCCGGAGGATGCCGACCTGCGGCGGATGGTGCGGATGATCCTCGATCGTGTCCAGCCCGGCTAGCAGCTTCGAATGCACCTGGCAGCCTTCCCGTGGGCTGCTGGCACTCTACCTGCTCGGCTGGATGGTTGCCCTGGCGGCGGTCCTGTGCTGTGGCGCACCGCTCGTGCTGGCGGCAGTGCTGCTGCTGTGCTGCCTGCTCCACGCCGGCTGGTGCCTGCCCGGCGCAATCCTGCTGCGGGGGCCGCGGGCATGGCGCGGGCTACGGCATGACGGGCAGGGCTGGCGGCTGTGGAATGCCCATGGCGGCTGGCAGGGAGTGACGTTGTGTGCCGACACCCTGGTGTCGCCTGCGCTTGTCGTCCTGCGTTTTCAGCGCCCGGGCCGTCCATTCGCTGAAAGCCTGTGCCTGCCTGCCGACGCCATGTTGGCCGATGACCATCGACGGCTGCGGGTCCTGCTGAAATTCAGCCGCCATAGATGGGCGGTTGCAGAATAGTGTCCTGTGCCGTGGGCAAGCTGTCCGGGTAGTCCAGCGTATAGTGCAGGCCCCGGCTTTCCTTGCGTTGCATGGCGGAGCGGATGATCAGCTCGGCGACCAGTGCCAGGTTGCGTAGCTCGATCAGGTCGCGGCTGACCTTGTAGTTGCTGTAGAACTCGTCTATCTCGCTTTGCAGCAGGCGAACCCTGTGTTGCGCACGGGCCAGGCGCTTGTCGGTGCGCACGATGCCGACGTAGTCCCACATGAAGCGCCGCAGCTCATCCCAGTTGTGCGCGATGATTACATCTTCGTCCGAGTCCGTGACCTGAGTGGCGTCCCAGTCGGGCAGCACGGGCGACGGCTGCGGGATGTCGGCCTGGCGAACGATGTCCTGCGCCGCCGAGCGGCCATATACCACGCATTCCAGCAGGGAGTTACTGGCCAGGCGATTGGCGCCATGCAGGCCGGTGAAGCTGGTTTCGCCGATGGCATAGAGGCCCGGTACGTCGGTGTGCCCATGCTGGTCGACGACGACACCGCCGCAAGTGTAGTGCGCGGCGGGCACCACCGGGATGGCCTGCCGGGTGATGTCGATGCCATAGCCCAGGCAGCGTTCGTAGACCGTGGGAAAGTGGCTGGTGATGAAATCGGCCGGTTTGTGACTGATGTCGAGATAGACGCAGTCGATCCCCAGGCGCTTCATCTCATGGTCGATGGCGCGCGCCACGATATCCCGTGGCGCCAGTTCGGCGCGCGGATCGAACTGTGGCATGAAGCGCTCGCCGCTGGGCAGCTTGAGTTGCGCACCTTCGCCGCGCAGTGCCTCGGTGATGAGGAAGTTCTTCGCTTGCGGGTGGTACAGGCAAGTCGGGTGGAACTGGTTGAACTCCAGGTTGCCGACCCGGCAGCCGGCGCGCCAGGCCATGGCGATACCGTCGCCGCAGGCGCCGTCGGAATTGCTGGTGTAGAGGTAGACCTTGGCGGCGCCGCCGGACGCGAGCACGACGAAGCGCGCCTGGTAGGTATCGACTTCGCCACGCTGGCGATCGAGTACATAGGCGCCCAGGCAGCGCTTGCCGGGCATGCCCAGTTTGCTTTCGGTGATCAGGTCGATGGCCACGCGCTGCTGCTGCAACTCGATATTGGCGCGGGCCTTGGCGCACTCGAGCAGGGTGTTGAATATCGCGGCGCCGGTTGCATCCGCGGCGTGGATGATTCTCCGGTGACTGTGGCCGCCTTCGCGAGTCAGGTGGAATTCGAAGCTGCTGGCTTCATCGCCTTGCGTATCGCGGGTGAAGGGGACGCCCTGGCGGATCAGCCACTCGATGGACTCCCGGCTGTGCTCGACCGTGAAGCGCACGGCATCCTCCCGGCACAGCCCACCACCGGCATCCAGGGTATCTTCGACATGCGCGTCGACCGTGTCGCTTTCGTCCAGCACCGCCGCGACGCCCCCCTGGGCCCAGTAGGTCGAGCCATTGGCAAGGTCGCCCTTGCTGAGAACGGCGATGCGGAAGTGTTCTGGCAGGTTAAGGGCCAGTGTTAGGCCGGCGGCACCGCTGCCGATCACCAGAACGTCGTATCGATGGTAGTGGCTCATGTGGAAGTCCGCGCAGAGAAGCGCCGCCTGATCATGGATAAGCGCCGCCTGGTTATAGAGAGACACCGCCTAGTATAGAGAGTCGCCACCTAGTATATAGATGGTGCGCTGCGGCAAAATAGTCTTGGCAACGCCTGGGAACTTTTGTTCCCGGGCCTTTTCTATAGACGGATGATGGATGCAAACTGCCATCGCTTCCCCTGTGTGGGTAGTTGCCGCAATATTTGCCAATCAGAACGGCATCCCTGGTTGTCCGGGGAGACCGCATGCAATGCCAAGATGCATTGTGGAAAGCGTGCTATGAGGGGGAGAACTTTTGCAGAAGGTCCGGGTCTATTCAGGCAGGTCGGTTTGCTGGTGTGAGCGGATACCCTTCGTATCGACGGAGGCGCATTCGTGATGACCCAGGAGCAGGATCAGCAGTTGGTCGAGCGGGTGCAACGAGGAGACAAACGGGCTTTCGATCTGCTTGTGCTTAAGTATCAGCACAAGATTCTCGGCCTGATCGTGCGTTTCGTGCACGACTCCCATGAGGCCCAGGATGTGGCGCAGGAAGCGTTCATAAAGGCTTACCGGGCGCTCAGCAATTTCCGTGGTGACAGTGCTTTTTATACGTGGTTGTACCGCATTGCCATCAATACGGCGAAAAATCATCTGGTCGCGCGTGGACGACGCCCACCAGATAACGATGTGAGTTCCGAGGATGCCGAGTTCTATGAAGGCGATCATGCCCTCAAGGACATCGAATCACCGGAGCGATCTTTGCTCAGGGACGAGATAGAAGGCACTGTGCACCGGACCATTCAGCAGTTGCCCGAGGATTTGCGTACGGCACTGACCCTGCGTGAGTTCGACGGCCTCAGCTATGAGGAAATTGCCAGTGTGATGCAATGCCCGGTGGGCACCGTGCGTTCGAGGATATTCCGTGCGCGCGAAGCAATCGATAAGGCGTTGCAACCCTTGTTACATGAGTCCTGAGACAGCGGCGACAGCCAAGAGAGGAATCGCAATGAGTCGTGAAGCACTGCATGAATCGCTGTCCGCGGTGATGGATAACGAAGCGGACGAGTTGGAGTTACGCCGAGTGCTCGCCGCAGGTGGCGATGCAGTCGATGGTGGTGATGAGGAAGTGCGTTCGACCTGGTTGCGATACCAGGTGGCGCGTGCCGCCATGCACAAGGAACTGCTCGAGCCACGGCTGGATATCGCAGCCGCCGTATCCGCCGCGCTTGCCGATGAACCTGTCCACGCCTCCGAAGCGGTTCCGGCCGCGCTGGCTGCGCCGGTGCAGCGAGTGCGTTCCGCATGGCGCAGTGTCGGGCGCCTGGCCGTCGCCGCATCGGTGACCGTTGCGGTGCTGGCTGGCGTGCGCCTGTACAACCAGCAGGACGTTGCCGGGCCGCAGTTGGCGCAGCAGGCTGCGCAGCCGAGCCTGAGCGCACCTGTGGCGGCCCAGGGGCCGACCATCCTGGCGGGCTACAGCGAGGAAGAGGGCGCCAAGGTGCAAACGGTTTCCGAGGTGGGTTCTGCCAATGGCTGGCATGAGCAGCGTTTGCCTACCTATATCCGCCAGCATGCGCAGCAGGCTGTCTTTGGCGCGGGTGCCGAGACTCCGGTGCCGCATGCCCAGTCCGCGAGCATGGAAGAGCGCTGAGTAGACCCTGGATGTACCGTTCTCCGCTGCTCGTTGCGCTATGGGGCTGCCTATCGATGCCAGCCCTTGCCGCTGATGCCGATGAGTGGATGAGTCGCTTCATCGAGGCCGAGCACCGGCGAAGCTATTCCGGTACGTTCGTTTACGAGAAGGATGGCAACCTGTCGACCCACGCGGTATGGCAGGTTGCCCATGACGGGGTACTCCGCGAGCGGCTCTTGCAGCTCGATGGGGACCCTGTGGAACTGGTTCAGGGCAATGGGCACTCTGCCTGCATGTCCGACGAAGTGCCGGCCCCGATTGGCGTCCTGCAACTCTGGCAGGCCGTCCCGTTCGATCTGGAAACGCTTTCCAGGTATTACCAATTCCGCCTGACTGGCGAATCGAGAATCGCCGCGAGGCCAGCCGTGGTCCTTGTCATCGAGGCGAGGGATCAGTTCCGGCACAGTCTCGAACTGCATCTGGATCGTGAAACCGCCCTGTTGCTCAAGTCCGTGGTCCGTGACGATCAGCAGTTGCCGCTCGAGCGCCTGCAATTCGTGAGTTTCGATTTGTCGACTGCCTCCGCGGAAGATTTCCGCCCCGGCGAGGCATGCAAGCCCGTCAGCCATGAGCCGCATTCCTCGGTGGAGCAACAGGCCCAATGGCGTCTGGACTGGCTACCGCCCGGGTTTCGTTTGCTCGCCAGCGAGACCAGGCCCGACCCTCTTTCCGGGGTGCCTGTGGCCTGGTTCGGTTATGGTGATGGCGTGGCCAGGTTCTCGATCTTTCTCGAACCATTGAACGAGCAGGCTGCAGACAGCATGAGCCGCCAGATCGGTTCCACGGTTGCCGTTTCCCATCGAATCAGTACGCAGGATGGCGGCGTCATGGCCACGGTGCTCGGGGATATTCCCCTGGGCGCGGCCGAGCGGGTGGCCTGGTCGATGCGTTATACCGGAGGTATTGGCCGCTGAGGCGCCGGACAGGTATCTTGCCGTGGCAATGCGCCTTGTTTATCTTCTTCTGCTTCGCCTGCTCCAGGCGGGAATGAGCCGGGCGGGCGAGAGAAATTCGCTGTATCGGGAATGTGTCGTGCTGGAAGTTGATCCAGTAGTGGTTTTCTAGGCTTTATTCAGTGGGGACTTGGATCATGTTCAATCGAAAGACGTGTCTGGCTTTCTGTGCCGGCCTTGCATTGCTGGGGCAGGCGCTGCTTGCCCACGCCGACCTGCCGGACTTCACCTCGCTGGTCGAGAAGGCTTCTCCAGCGGTGGTCAATATCAGTACCAAGCAGAATGTTCCGGTGCGCAGCGCCAGTGCCCAGATGCCGGATCTTGAGGGCTTGCCGCCGATCTTCCGCGAGTTCTTCGAACGCAGCATTCCCCAGGCTCCCGGCGGGCGGGGCCAGCAGCGTGAGGCCCAGTCGCTGGGTTCGGGCTTCATCATTTCCGATGATGGCTACATATTGACCAACAATCATGTGGTGGCCGATGCCGACGAGATCATCGTGCGCCTGCCTGATCGCAGTGAACTGGAAGCGAAACTGATCGGTGCCGACCCGAGAACCGACGTGGCCGTGCTCAAGGTCGAAGGCAAGGGATTACCGACGGTCAAGCTCGGGGATTCCAGCAAGCTGAAAGTGGGTGAGTGGGTGCTGGCCATCGGCTCTCCGTTCGGTTTCGACCATACGGTCACCTCGGGTATCGTCAGCGCCACCGGGCGCAACCTGCCCAATGACAGCTATGTGCCTTTCATCCAGACCGACGTGGCGATCAATCCGGGCAATTCCGGCGGGCCGCTGTTCAACCTCGGTGGCGAGGTTGTCGGTATCAACTCGCAGATATTCACTCGCTCCGGAGGCTTCATGGGGCTGTCCTTCGCCATTCCGATCGATGTCGCCATGGATGTGGCCGAGCAGTTGCGTGCCACGGGCAAGGTCAATCGCGGCTGGCTGGGCGTGGTCATCCAGGAAGTGAACAAGGACCTGGCAGAGTCTTTCGGCCTCGAGCGTCCTGCCGGCGCCCTGGTCGCCCAGGTACTCGACGGCGGCCCGGCGGCCAAGGGTGGCCTGCGTGTCGGCGATGTGATCCTCAGCCTCAATGGCAAGCCGATCGTCATGTCCGCCGATCTTCCGCACCTGGTCGGCTCGTTGAAGCCGGGCAGCAAGGCGAAGATGGAAGTCGTTCGTGACGGTGATCGCAAGACCCTGAACGTCGCCATCGGCGCCTTGCCGGAGGAAGGCGAGGAGGTCGCGGCCAGCGGCAGTGGTCCGGCCAAGAGCAGCAATCGCCTGGGCGTCAAGGTGACCGAGCTGACTGCCGAGCAGAAGCGCAATCTCGATCTGCAGGGTGGTGTGGTGATTACCGAGGTCATGGATGGCCCGGCTGCGATGATTGGCCTGCGCCCGGGGGATGTGATCACTCACCTGAACAATCAGGCGATCAACAGTGCGAGCACTTTCGGCAAGGTGGCCGAGCAGTTGCCGAAGAATCGTTCGGTTTCCATGCGCGTGCTGCGTCAGGGGCGTGCCAGTTTCATCACCTTCAAGCTGGCCGAGTGAGTTCTGGCGGTGGGGCGGGCTTGCCCGCTCTCATCGAGCCGGAATTATCCAGTTGAAGCCGCAGGAGTGGCCGTGGCCGCTCCTGCGGCTTCTGTTTGCGCGCGCTATTCCTGGGCCGGCCAGAAGCGCAGGGGGTGGCCTTCCGCCGGCCAGAGACGCATCTGGTCGATATTGGATATGTCCCAGCGTTCGACCTGGCCCAGAAGGTCGAGGAAGTGCCGTTCCTGCTGCATGATTTCCTCGAGGCACAGCTTGCGTGTGCTGCCGATGTCACTGAAGCGAATGCTCTGGCCATCGAGCCGGTAGTTGGCGAACCAGTGGTTGCAGCCGGCATTGCCATAGGCGCGATCGTCCGCCAGGGTCAGGGATACCGGGTTGCGGCCGATCACTGCGGTGTCTCCGACCCATTCCGCGATATAGGTGAGGTAGGTCTGCGGTGCCTGGGGGGCGCCGCTTTCGCGGGCGCAGCCGGCCACCGCCAGTCCGAGGGCGATGGGCAGAAAGCTGTGTTTCACTGTGCGTGCTCCTTGCATGCGGGGCATAGATGGCGTCCTTGACGCTCTTCCCAGCCCAGTTCGGCTATGCGCGCCTGGGCTGATTGCGAGCGTTGCGCCTGGCCGTTGGCTGCGTCGTGGGCGAATTCGAAGTCGAGGCTTTTGCCGCAGTCGTCGCAGTTGACCTGCCAGGTGAGGATTTCCAGTTCACGGAAGATCGGCCCGTTGGCGACCGCGATCCACTGCCCGGGCGGGTTGATCAGGTGGCGGACCTTTTCCACGACCAGGCGCTGGGACAATTCCCGGCTACCCCTGAGGGTGACGAGCAGGGTGTCCTCGGGGCGTATCGAGCCACCGCTGCCGGTGACCTGGTAGCGCCCTGGCATCAGCGCACGGCATTCGGTCAGGGTATGGGCGGGGTTCAGCAGGGTGTAGCGGAAGTCGTGTTCGGCCATGGTTCTGTCAGTCGCTCTGCGAAGGGCGACAATGCTAGGGGCTGTTGACGTTTAAAGCTACAGGAGCGGTGATGCGCGCTTGCCGTATGTCATTCGTCGCGGCCTTCGAGCATGGTCCGCTTGAGCATCACATAGACCGAGCCGGTACCGCCGTGGCGTGGCAGGCAAGAGGTGAAGCCTAGCACTTGCGGGTGCTGGCGCAACCAGGTGTTGACGTGGCTCTTGATCAGGGGGCGCTTGCCGTCCAGCCGGGCGGCCTTGCCGTGGGTGATGCGCACGCAACGGATCTCGTAGCGGTTGGCTTCCGCGATAAAGGCCCACATCTGTTCCCGGGCCTTTTCGACCGAAAGCCCATGCAGGTCCAGGCTGCCTTCGAAGGCTATCTGCCCGGCCTTGAGTCTGCGCATCTGGCTGTCCTGGACGCCGTCGCGGGCCCAGTGGAGTTCTTCCTCCGCGGCCACGTCTATGACGAACTGATCGGACAGCCCGTCTATCCGGAGGGAAACCTGGCTGGTGGTCGCATGGGCGCGGCGCTTGGCGATCTGCTGTTGATTGCGGCGCGTCTTGCCGGTATCGGCACGGTCGTGGGTGATCTGTTTCACACCGCGTACCGCGTCCTTGAACAGTGAAAAATCGTCGTCTTGCATGGGAGCCTCCAAAGTGGTGGCAGTTTACTCCATGACATCCGTCGCAGGTTTTCAGTCGCGCTTTTTCATCAGGTCCGGGGACAGACTCAGCGAGCTGGTCTGGCGCATGCGGCGGCGCAGGCGGCGCCAGAACGAAATCCCGCCCCACAGTAGCAATACCCCCACGATCAGCAGTGTGCTGCCGGTGGCGCGGTTGGCTTGCATGGCAATGACTTCGCCGCGATCGAACAGCAGCAGTGCGCCGCTGAGCGCGAAGGCGAGCCCGGCAGCGGCGATCAGGAATGCCAGCAGGGCGCCCAGGCACCAGCGCCAGCCCTGTTTCTGCTTGCGCGGGCGCAGGCGGCGTGCGTCGAACCTGTCTGATAGTTTCATACCGGTCACCTCTTGCATTAACAGGGCTATGACCGGAGCGGCAAAGGCAGGTTCAGTCACCTGCCCGACGGATGGCTTATTTCAGATGAGCGCGTCGGCATCCTCGACGCAGATGGCGAAGTTGTCGGCAAGGGCGGTCATTTCCACACGATGCACCCGTTCGGCGTCGATCTGGCCATCGCCCTGTGGCAGATGGCGGGTGGCGCAGGCATTCTCCACCAGGGTGCAGCGATAGCCGTAGTCCTTGGCGGCTCGCACGGTGCTGCTGACACTGGAGTGGGTCATGTAGCCACAGACGATCAGGTCCAGGCGGCCATGTTTCTGCAGCAGGTCGTGCAGCTCCGTGCCGGCGAAGGCGTTGGGCAGTCGCTTGGCGACCACCGACTCGCCCGGCAATGGCGCGGCTTCCGGCATGATCTGGCCTCGCAGCCCCTGGGGGTCGAACAGGCCGGAAGTGATGCCAAGGTGATGGATGTGTACGACAGGGGCACCGGCTTCGCGGGCGGTTTTCAGCAGGCGAGTGATCTGCGCGAGCGAGGATTCGAGGTTCGGCAATGCGAGGGCACCGCTGCGGTATTCTTCCTGAGCGTCAATGACCAGAAGGGTGGCATTGGCCCACCTGGCAGGGGCATAGCTGCGGCCACTGAGTTGAAGCAGGGTCTGTGGCTTGGACATTTCGGACTCCTTGTTGAGGTCAGGGGCTGGCCTGGGGATGATTGTCGCGCTGGATTCGAGGGTTGTGAACCTTCGCAGGCGCAGGCGGCCTGCCCTGGAATCGCAATCGGCCCGTGATGGCGGTGCAAGAGGCTATCTTAGAGGAGACGGGGAGGAAAGCTCAGTCGCCTTTGGGCTAAACTGGCGGCCTTTTGTCCAGGAGTCGCCACCGTGATCGCTTCGCCTTCCCGCCTGCGCACCTTGCGCGATTATATCCGCTGGGCTGTCAGCCGTTTTCATGCCGAGCAACTGTTCTTCGGCCATGGCACGGATAACGCCTGGGACGAGGCGCGGCAACTGGTACTGGGGGCGTTGCACTTGCCCTGGCAGATGGCCGACCACTATCTGGATTGCCGCCTTGAAGATGACGAGTGCGAGGCATTGCACGAACTGTTGCGCCGCCGTATCGAAGAGCGGGTGCCGACCGCCTATCTGCTGGGGCAGGCCTGGTTCTGCGGCCTGCCCTTCGTGGTCGATGAGCGGGTGCTGATCCCGCGCTCGCCGATCGCCGAGCTGATCGAGCAGCGTTTCGAACCCTGGCTGGCGCAGGAACCGGCGCGGATTCTCGATCTGTGTACCGGTTCGGGCTGCATCGGCATCGCCTGTGCCTATGAGTTCGGGGCGGCGGAGGTGGTGCTGGCGGATCTTTCCTACGAAGCCCTGGAAGTGGCCAACAGGAATATCGAGCAGCATGAGCTGGAGGAGCGGGTCTATACCGTCCAGGGCGATGGTTTCGAGGGGCTGCCAGGGCAGCGTTTCGATCTGATCGTCTCCAATCCGCCGTATGTCGATGCCGAGGATTTCGCCGACATGCCCGCGGAGTACCGGCACGAGCCGGCGCTGGGGTTGGCTTGCGGGGCGGATGGCCTGGACCTGGTACGGCGCATGCTGGCCGAGGCGGCCGACCACCTTACCGATAACGGCGTGCTGATCGTGGAGGTCGGCAACAGCCAGGTGCATGTGCAGGCGCTGTACCCCGAGGTGGATTTCACCTGGCTGGAGTTCCAGCGGGGTGGCCATGGCGTCTTCCTGCTGGCGGCCAGCCAGTGCCGCGCGCACCAGGCGCTGTTTCGCCAGCGGCTGGCCGTCGCATAAGCTGGACACGGAATACCAGGATCGCGGGATGCTCTCTTCAAGCTTCAAGCTTCAAGCTTCAAGCCTGAGGCGGCTTCTCAGGCCTTGCGGGCGACGATCACCGCGCGCATCGGGGCGGGCAGACCTTCGATCGTTTTGCCGTGATCGTCGGCATCGAGGAAGTCAGGCAGTGACTGGTAGCGCATCCATTCGGTGGAGCGCTGTTCCTGAATGCTGGTGACGCTGACATCGACGCAGCGGATATCCTCGAAGCCTGCCCGCCGCAGCCACAGTTCGAGTGCCGCCACCGATGGCAGGAACCAGACGTTGCGCATCTGTGCATAGCGGTCTTCGGGAACCAGCACGCTGTGCCGGTCGCCTTCGATGACCAGGGTTTCCAGCACCAGTTCGCCGCCTTTGAGCAGGCAGTCGCGCAGCTCCAGCAGATGGTCGATGGGAGAGCGCCGATGGTAGAGCACCCCCATGGAAAACACCGTGTCGAAGCCTTCGAGGCGGGCGGGCAGTTCTTCGATGCCGATGGGCAGGTGCCAGGCCGGGGCGTCCGGCAGGTAGCGTTTCATGGCCTGGAACTGGCAGAAGAACAGCCAGTTCGGGTCGATGCCGACCACGCTGTCGGCACCCGCGCCAAGCATGCGCCACATGTAGTAGCCGTTGCCGCAACCGACATCGAGTATGCGCTTGCCCTGGAGGTCCAGGTGCGGGCTCACGCGGCTCCACTTCCAGTCGGAGCGCCATTCGCTGTCGACATGGATACCGAACAGTTCGAAGGGGCCCTTGCGCCAGGGCGAAAGGCCCATCAGTGCCTGGCGGATGCTTTCCCGTGTTGTGTCATCGCATTCGCCATGCAGGCGGAAGCTATCACTCAGGCCCACGGCCTGGGGCGTGAGCGCAGGCAGGGCATCGACGGTGCGGCTCCAGCGCGGCAGGTCGCCATGCCCGACCGCCAGCCGGGCATCCAGTTGCGCCTGCTGGGCCTGGCTCCAGGCGGCCAGCGGTGTGTGGGCCATATGCCTGGCCAGGGCAGTCAGGTCGAGGTTCATGGCAGGGCGATCAGCGAGGCGAAGTTGAGGCACTGGAACCAGGGCGTGACGGACGAGAATCCGGCCTCCAGCAAGCGCTGGCGATGGGTTTCCAGGCTATCGGGTTTCATCACGTTCTCGATGGCGCTGCGTTTCTGGGCGATTTCCAGTTCGCTATAGCCGTTGGCCCGCTTGAACGCGACATGCAGGTCGGTCAGCAGTTCATGCTGGTGCGGTTCTTCGAAACGCAGTTTTTCCGAGAGGATCAACGCGCCGCCGGGCAGCAGGGCCTGCCTGATCTTGCGCAGCAGTTCAGGGCGCCGCGGCGGTGGAATGAACTGCAGGGTGAAATTCAGCGCCACCAGTGAAGCCGCTTGCAAGTCCAGTTCGAGGATATCGCTCTCGATCACATTCACCGGGAGCAGTTCCTGGAACATCGCATCCTGCGCGTGCAGGTATTCACGGCAGCGTTCGAGCATCGCGTGCGAGTTGTCCACGGCGATCACCCGGCAGTTGTCGGTGCGCACATGGCGGCGCAGGGCCTGGGTGACGGCGCCCAGCGAGCAACCCAGGTCGTAGAGCTGGCTGTCGGGTTGGGCGAAGCGGGCCGCGAGCACGCCGATGTTTTCCACGATGGTGGGGTAACCGGGCACCGAGCGCTTGATCATGTCGGGGAAGACGCGCGCGACATCTTCATTGAATACGAAGTCTTTTATCTGGCCCAGTGGCTGGGCGAACAGACGGTCAGGGTCGTGGCTCACGGGCGGGTCGGCTAGAGGAACGGGGCGGGCATTATAGGAGTAGCGGCCGGCGCAGGCTACCGGACCAGGGCGATGCGCTCGAAGCGCCGGGAACCGCGCTGGAAGGCTTGGGCTGGACGACAGGTAGCCCGAAACCGTCCAGCCTTGTTTTCGCTATTCCACTTCGATCCGGCAATCGAACAGGTCGGCGGGTTCGCTATTGTTTTCCCATGGCCGCTGGTAGCTCAGGATCAATCGGCCGGTACCAGGCTGTATGGCCTGGAAGCGCCAGGTGGAGGTGCCGTCCGCACCGACCACATCCTTGCGTGAGGAGTGGAAGACTTCCGGGCCGAGGCTTTTCAGGATATCGCCGGAGGTTTCTTCGATCTTCCAGCGATAGCCCGTGCTGGGGTTGCTGACCAGGTCGAGGCTCAGCGTCTGGCCGCTCTGCAGTTTCAACGGGCAATTCTTGTCATCGTTGACGATCAGGCCGCTGCCCGATGGCGTGGCGCTACAGGCGCCGAGCAGCAGGGCGGCAATGGGGGAGAGCAGGCGCAAGGATGTTCCGGACATGATCGCTTCCATCTGGATATGTGCCGACAGCATAGCGGGCCTGGCGATAAAGGTCAGGCCCGCATACGTTCAACATAGCGCCCCGGGTGGCGCGCATGAAATCTCGATTCGATCCATGGCCGTGGGGGGCGGGTTATCGTGCATGCCTCGTTGCGACTGGATTGGCAATGGTGTGCCTGGTTATAGAGCTTTAGAGCGCTATCTCGGGTTCATCGTCCCGCCACCAGGCATTCGCACAGCCACTCTTCAGCAGCGTCTGTGGGAAAGAGCCGGCGACAGCACGGGCATCAGGACACCGCCAGCGGCCTACGATAAAACGCACACTTGCTGGCCAGTCCGGTCGCACTGTCCCGCCCCCTGAAGCAGGGCATATACCTGCCCGGGAGCGACGGTGGGCGTTCATGCGGTTGTCGGGAACAGCACCCTGGCCACATCGTCGAAGCGCCTGGCGAAGTGTACGCTCAGGCCTTCCTTGAGGTAGTCGGGCAGTTCCTCGAAGTCGCCCCGGTTGGCTTCCGGCAGTATCAGTTCGAAGATCTTCTGCCGGCGTGCGGCGATGACCTTCTCGCGTACGCCGCCGATCGGCAGTACATGCCCGGTCAGGGTCAGCTCGCCGGTCATGGCCACGTCTTTTTTCACCGGCTGGTTGCGGGCCAGGGACAGCAGGGCGCTGGCCATGGTGATGCCGGCACTGGGGCCATCCTTGGGCGTGGCACCTTCCGGGACATGCAGGTGGACGAAGGCTTCGTCGAAGAAACCGGCATCCGCCCTGAAATCCTCCAGGTGCGAGCTTACGTAGCTGTAGGCGATTTCCGCGGATTCCTTCATGACCTCGCCCAGTTGCCCGGTGAGCTTGAAGCCGCGGTTGAGGGTGTGGATACGGGTAGCCTCGATCGGCAGGGTAGCGCCACCCATGCTGGTCCAGGCCAGGCCGGTGATCACACCGACGCCGCTGAGCACCTGCTCGGTGCGGAACACCGGCTTGCCGAGGTGCCGTTCCAGTTCCTTCGGTGTGATACGGACTTTCAGGTCTGGATCTTCGAGCAAGCGTATCACCGTCTTGCGCACCAGTTTGCCGAGCTGCTTCTCCAGTTGGCGCACGCCGGCCTCGCGGGCGTAACCCTCGATCACCTGCCGCAACGCGCTGTCGCTGATGGCCAGGCGCCCTTTGGGAATACCGGTCTTCTCCAGCAGGCGAGGCCAGAGGTGGCGTTTGGCGATGGCGAGCTTTTCCTCGGTGATATAGCCGGACAGGCGAATCACTTCCATGCGGTCGAGCAGCGGGCCGGGAATCGAGTCCAGGGTGTTGGCGGTGCAGACGAACAGCACCTTGGACAGGTCCAGGCGCAGGTCCAGGTAGTGGTCGAGGAAGTCGACGTTCTGCTCCGGGTCGAGGGTCTCCAGCAGGGCGGAGGCGGGGTCGCCCTGGTAGCTGGCGCCCATCTTGTCGATCTCGTCGAGCATGATCACCGGGTTCATCACCTCGACATCCTTGAGTGCCTGCACCAGCTTGCCGGGCTGGGCGCCGATATAGGTGCGCCGGTGTCCCTTGATTTCCGCTTCGTCGCGCATGCCGCCGACGCTGAAGCGGTAGAACGGCCTGCCCAGGGACTCGGCGATGGAGCGGCCGATGCTGGTCTTGCCGACGCCGGGAGGGCCGATCAGCAGCACGATGGCACCGCTGATTTCGCCCTTGAAGGCGCCGACGGCGAGGAATTCGAGGATGCGGTTCTTGATGTCATCCAGGCCCGCATGGTGTTTGTCGAGCACTTTGCGCGCGCGCTTGAGGTCCAGCTTGTCCTTGCCGTGCACGCCCCACGGCAGGGCGGTGGCCCAATCCAGGTAATTGCGGGTCACGGCGTATTCCGGCGAGCCGGTTTCCAGGATAGAGAGTTTGTTCAGTTCCTCGTCGATGCGTTTGCGCGCGGCCGGCGGCAGTACCTTGCCTTGCAGGCGCTGCTGGAACTCGTCGGTATCGGCGCTGCGGTCGTCCTTGGTGATGCCCAGCTCGCGCTGGATGATCTGCAACTGCTCCTTGAGGAAGAACTCCCGCTGGCGATCGCCGATCTTCCGGTTCACCTCGGCGGACAACTCGTTCTGCAGGTGGGCGACCTCGACTTCCTTGCGCAGCAGCGGTAGCACTTTTTCCATGCGCTTGAGGATCGGCACGCAGTCGAGCACCTCCTGCAGCTCATTGCCTGGCGCGGTGGTCAGCGCCGCCGCGAAGTCGGTCAGTGGCGATGGCGCATTGGGGCTGAAGCGGTTGAGGTAATTCTTCAGCTCTTCGCTGTACAGCGGGTTGAGCGGCAGCAACTCCTTGATGGCGTTGATCAGCGCCATGCCGTAGGCCTTCACCTCGTCACGCGGGTCTTCGTCGCTCTGCGGGTACTCGACTTCCGCCAGGTAGGGCGGCTGGCGGTGCAGCCAGCCGCGGATGCGCACCCGTGCCATGCCTTGGGCGACGAACTGCAATTTGCCACCCTCACGCGAGGCATGGTGGATGCGCACCATGGTGCCGTGTTCCGGCAGGCGCTCCGGGTCGAAGGGTTCGCCGGGGGCTGGCGGGCTGTCGAGATAGAACAGCGCCAGCCGCTTGTGCGGCGTGTTGGCGACCCGCTCCAGGGTCTCTGCCCAGGGCTCCTCGTTGACGATGACCGGCAACACCTGGGCCGGAAAGAAGGGGCGGTTGTGAATCGGGATGATGTAGAGCTTGTCAGGCTGCTCCTGGTCCGGCAGCGCCAACTGGGTGGCGGAGATGAGTTCCTGATCGGCATTCCGGTCGGCGTTGTCGTTCATTACTGCACCTTGGCTTCATACGTATTGGATAGATGGGGCGGTGGCCTGTGCTTTTCAACAGGTATACGCATGGACCCGTCCCGGTGTCGGGCTGTCGTGGTGTTCCGCAGGTCTGCGCCATGGGCATCGGATCTGGAGAGCGATAAGCTTTAAATGTTACGTAATAACATGGTAATTTGTTTCTGCTTTGTCTCTCGACGCCCTGATGGGGCCCACCGTTCTGCAATTTCGTTCCTTTTCCGTGTGCCGGGGTATCCGCCACGGCTGTGGGGCGAGGTACCTTTCTGGAGAATTACATGCAACTCATGCGTCATCCCCTGGCCTGGGCCGTGAGCCTGGCCTTTGTCTCCTGCGCCTGGGCCGATGAGCCAGTCAGACTGGACTCATCGGTGATCAGTGCCAGCCCGCTGTCCAGCCAGCGCCATGAAATGACGACTCCGGTCGAGGTGCTCGAAGGCGATGAACTGATGAAGCGCCGGGCGGCGACGATCGGTGAAACCCTGGACGGGCTGCCCGGGGTCAACTCCAGCAGTTTCGGCCCCGGTGTCGGCAGGCCGGTGATCCGCGGCCTGGATGGTGCCAGGGTGAAGGTGCTGAGCGACGGTGTCGAGGTACTGGATGCCTCTACTATCAGCCCTGACCATGCGGTGACCATCGAGCCCTTGCTGGCTGAGCGGATAGAGGTGCTCAAGGGCCCGGCGAGCCTGCTCTACGGTGGTGGCGCGATTGGTGGTGTAGTGAATGTCATCGACAAGAAAGTCCCGACCCGGGTGCCGGAAAAAGGCTATGAGGGCGAGGCGGAGATTCGTGCCAACAGCGTGGCGAACGAAGGTGCCGGTGTGTTCGGTATCACTGCGGGAAGTGGCAACTTTGCCGTTCGCGCCGAAGGCAGCAAGAGCCAGGCCAACGAATACGACATTCCCTCCTCCGCGGGAAAGCAGGAAGGCGCCTATAACGACACCGACAGCTTTTCCCTGGGCGGCAGCTTCATCGGTGAACGCGGCTACATAGGACTGGCCTACAGCGAGCAGAACAAACGCTACGGTCTGCTGGCCCACGAACATGCCGATTGCCATGCCCATGGGGCAGGTGACTGGCATTGCGGGAGCCATGACGACCATGACCATGACGAAGAACATGGCGAAGTGCCCTATATCAATATGGAGCAGAAGCGCTGGGACCTGCGTGGCGATCTCCAGGACCCGTTGCCAGGCTTCGAGAAGGCCAGGCTGCGTGTGGGGCACAACCAGTATCGGCATGATGAAATCGAAGGTGATGAAATCGGCACCCGCTTCAAGAACGATGCGACCGATGCCCGTATCGAACTGACTCACCAGCCGCTGTTCGGCTGGCGTGGCGTCCTGGGTGCACAGACCCTGCGGCGTGACTTCGAAACCACCGGGGAAGAGGCCTATGTGCCGCCGACCGTGACTCGCAACCACGGTATCTTCCTGCTGGAAGAGTACAGCGCCGGGGCCTGGCGCTATGAGCTGGGCCTGCGCCACGAGTGGCAGAATATCGATGCCGAAGGCGCCAGGGATACCCGCCATGATGGGACTTCCGTCTCGGCCGGGGCGGTCTGGACCTTCGCCCCCGAGTACTCCCTGGGCTTCTCGCTGTCCCGTTCGCAGCGCCTGCCGACGGCCGAAGAGCTCTACGCCAACGGCCCGCACGCGGCATCGCGTACCGTCGAACTGGGCGATGCGAACCTGGATGAAGAAACCTCGCACAATGCCGAGCTGACCCTGCGCAAGTTCGCCGGACGCACGACCTTCAGCTTCAGCCTGTTCCGCAACCAGGTGAACGACTTCATCTATGCCGCCGATACCGGTCATGACGTGGGTGGTGGCTATCGCGAAATCGAATACCGGCAGCAGGATGCGGTATTGACCGGGGTCGAAGGCGAGGTGCGTTTCCAGGCAAGCGAAGCGACTGCCTTTACGCTGTTCGGCGACCATGTGCGTGGCAAGCTGCGCGATGGCGGCGGCGATCTGCCACGCATCCCGGCCGACCGCCTCGGCGTACGGCTGGAGCAGCGCTTCAGTCCCGCCATCGACGGGCAACTGGAGTTCTACCGTGTGCAACGCCAGGACAGTATCGCTTCCTATGAAAGCGAAACCGCCGGCTACAACATGCTGGGAGCCGGGCTCAGCTACAGTGGTTCGCTGAGCCAGACCGACTACACCCTCTACCTGAAAGGCAACAACCTGCTGGACGAGAAGGCGCGCAACCATACCTCGCTAATCAAGGATGAGGTGCTGCTGCCTGGGCGTAACCTGATGGTGGGCGTTCGCCTGGCGTTCTGATCGTGTTCTATCGGGATGGCCCGTACTTCACGGGCCATCTCCGGCTCGCTCCCGACGGTGTGCAACGCACCGTCAGCGATGCCGGTAGCTCAGCAGCAGAATGCCGCTGAGCACGATGGCGCCGCCCAGCATCTGCAATGCATTCAGCGTTTGCCCGAGAATCAGCCAGCCCAGCACCAGGGTCGCGACCGGTTCGATGTTCATCACGGGCGCGTTGCGCTGCATGTCGAGGCGCGGCATGGTGACGAACAGGATGGAAAACCCGGTTCCGTAGAGCAGCGCCAGCACGCCAAGCGCCAGCCAGCCGTGCAGGTGTTGCGGCAGTCCGAGCGCCGAGGGCATCAGGTCGGTAGCGCCGATCAGTGCCGCACTGGAGAACACCACCGACATCGACAGCAGGCTGCGTACCGAGCCGCGCATATCCTGCAACTTATGGTCCGACACCCAGAGTGCCGAGGCGAACAACAGCGCCCCGCACAGGGCCAGCAACACGCCATTTTTCCAGGTTGTGGAAACGGGGCCGCTGCCGGCGAGTTGTCCGGGTACGTCGAGGGCGCATACCAGGCCCACCAGGATCAGCAGCATCAGCAGGCCCTGGCGCAGGCTCGGCCTGGGGCCACCAAGCCCCCAGGTCAGCAAGGCCAGCAGAATGGGAAACAGATTGGCCACCAGCAGAGCCAGCGCGACCGGTATGCGAGCCACCGCGGAGTAGAGGCAAAGACTCTGCCCGGCGATAAGAAGCCCCAGCAGGATCTGCCAGCCCCAGGCATACCTGCCCAGGCGAATGGCATGGCCCTGCCAGACGATGATTACCCCCAGTACCAGCGCGGTGGCTCCCGAGCGGCACAGCACGGCCAGCAGAACGCCGGTGCCGTCATCGAAGGCGATACGCGCAGCGATATGGTTGCCGGCAAAGGCACAACCCAGTGCCAGCAGGAGCATGACGGCAAGGCGGCGCGGTAGCAGGGTGGTAGGCATCGGTAATGAAAACGGAGCTACGGAAGGGGGCGCTAACATGCCCTGATTCCAGGAGCACGGCAAGTGAGCGATGCGCGCCCGTCAGGGCAGTCGGGGGAGAGAAACATGCGCAGCCCAAGGCCACAGGCATGCCCTCGAGACGGGCCCGCAACGGGCACAGCGCCACGAATCTTTTGTCCAGTGCCGGAAAGCCCGGGATTTTCGCCCGAAAAACCGGATAATGCCGGCCGATTCGTCTTGCTCGCTATCCTGGTGCCCCGCATGGAAATAAAGGTCAACTTTCTCGACAACCTCCGGCTCGAAGCCCGGTTCGATGACTTCACGGTGATTGCCGACCAGCCGATCCGCTACAAGGGCGATGGCTCGGCGCCGGGGCCGTTCGACTATTTCCTGGCATCCTCGGCCTTGTGCGCGGCCTATTTCGTCAAGCTCTACTGCCAGACGCGCAACATTCCCACCGAGAACATCCGGCTGTCGCAGAACAACATCGTCGACCCGGAGAACCGCTACCAGCAGATCCTCAAGATCCAGGTCGAGCTGCCCGAGGACATTTCCGAGAAGGACCGCCAGGGCATCCTGCGTTCCATCGACCGTTGTACCGTGAAGAAGGTGGTGCAGACCGGCCCCGAATTCATCATCGAGGATGTCGAAAACCTCGACGCCGATGCCCAGGCGCTGCTGATGCCGGTGCTGGACAGCACCACCCGCATCCCGGGCAAGGACCTGCCACTGGAGCAGACCATCGCCAATATGTCCGGCATCCTGGCGGGCCTTGGCATGAAGATCGAGATCGCTTCGTGGCGCAATATCGTGCCCAACGTGTGGTCGCTGCATGTCCGTGATGCGCATTCGCCGATGTGCTTTACCAACGGCAAGGGGGCGACCAAGGAAAGCGCCCTGGCGTCGGCGCTGGGCGAGTTCATCGAGCGGCTGAACTGCAATTTCTTCTACAACGACCAGTTCTGGGGCGAGGACATCGCCAACGCGGCGTTCGTGCATTACCCGGACGAGCGCTGGTTCAAGCCGGGGCGCAAGGACGCGCTGCCGGCAGGAATCCTCGACGAGCATTGCCTGGCGATCTACGACCCCGAGGGCGAGCTGCGCGGCTCGCACCTGTACGACACCAACTCCGGCAACACGGCGCGGGGCATCTGTTCGCTGCCGTTCGTGCGCCAGTCGGATGGCCAGGTGGTGTATTTCCCGTCCAACCTGATCGAGAACCTCTACCTCAGCAACGGTATGAGCGCCGGCAACACCCTGGCCGAAGCCCAGGTGCAGTGCCTGTCGGAAATCTTCGAGCGTGCGGTGAAGCGGGAAATCCTCGAAGGCGAACTGGCCCTGCCGGACGTGCCACAGGACGTGCTGGCCAAGTACCCGAGTATCCTCGCCGGTATCCAGGGGCTGGAAGAGCAGGGCTTCCCGGTGCTGGTCAAGGATGCCTCGCTCGGCGGTGAATTCCCGGTGATGTGCGTCACCCTGATGAACCCGCGTACTGGCGGTGTGTTCGCCTCGTTCGGCGCGCACCCGAGCTTCGCGGTGGCGCTGGAGCGCAGCCTGACCGAGCTGCTCCAGGGCCGCAGCTTCGAGGGCCTCAACGATCTGCCCCAGCCGACCTTCGAAAGCCAGGCGCTGACCGAGCCGAACAACTTCGTCGAACACTTCATCGACTCCAGCGGCGTGGTGTCGTGGCGCTTCTTCAGCGCCAGGGCCGACTTCGAGTTCGTCGAGTGGGACTTCTCCGGCCAGGGTGAGGGCGCCAACGCCGAAGAAGCCGCGACCCTGTTCGGCATCCTCGAAGGCATGGGCCATGAGGTCTATATGGCCGTGTATGAGCACCTGGGGGCCACGGCCTGCCGCATCCTGGTGCCGGGGTACTCGGAGGTCTACCCGGTGGAAGACCTGATCTGGGATAACACCAACAAGGCACTGGCGTTCCGCGAAGACATCCTCAACCTGCACCGCCTGGACGATGCCGGCCTGCAGGCATTGGTCGAGCGCCTGGAAGACAGCGAACTGGATGACTACACAGACATCACCACCCTGATCGGCGTCGAGTTCGACGACAACACCACCTGGGGCCAGTTGACCATCCTGGAGCTGAAGCTGCTGATCCATCTCGCCCTGCAGCGACTGGAAGAGGCGAAAGAGCTGGTCGAGGCCTTCCTGCAGTACAACGACAACACGGTCGAGCGCGGCCTGTTCTACCAGGCCATGAATGTGGCGCTGGAGGTGGTACTGGACGACGAACTGGAAATGGGCGACTACCAAGCCAACTTCCGCCGTATGTTCGGCAATCCGCGCATGGACGCGGTACTGGGCTCGCTGGACGGCAGCGTGCGCTTCTTCGGCCTGGCGCCCACGAGCATGAAGCTGGAAGGTCTCGACCGGCACCAGCGGCTGATCGACAGCTACAGGAAACTGCACGCTGCACGGGCCTGTGCCGTGTCTTCCGCGGGGACCGTCGGAACGTGACATTGGGCAAGGCTGTCCTTTTATCGAGAGATACTCAGGAGAGCCTTTGCCATGTACCCCAGAACCCCGGATGGCCGTTACTTCGTCGTCAAGGAAAGGCTATGGCGCTGCAGCGATCCGGCACTGTCGGAAGAGCGGCGGCAAAGGCTGGTGAACGAGCTGATGCAGGCGCGCCGAGAGGTAAAGCAGGCCAAGGCCAATGACGATGCCGCCGCGCTGAAGGTAGCAAGGGCAAGGGTCGATGCCAGCAAAATTGCCCTGGGTGAGCGCGGCGCGCCCTGGTGGAACGATGGCAGCCCCGACTACAACCGTCAGCGTGTCACTCGAACACCCTATGCAGAGTGGTTCCTGGCGCTGACGGGCCAGCAGGGAGAGCGCTGACTCAACGCACCTGAGGCCAGCTCTCTGTCACCGGGCAAGCCCTCTGCCGTTTTCGACACTTCTTCGATACTTCTGTCCCCTGAAATGCAAAAAGCCCCGAAAATCCTTTGATTTTCAGGGCCTTGGGTGAAGCAATCTGGAGCGGGCGATGGGAATCGAACCCACGGCTCTAGCTTGGGAAGCTAGGGTATTACCATTATACGACGCCCGCTATAAGCGGTAGCCGGAGCTGTCCGCGAATTGCAGGGTGCTTTTTACCAGAAGCGGCTGCGGAAAAAAAGGTTCATCGCACTTTCCCGGGGAAGGCGGCCTTGATTTTCAGGAAGAAGTAGTCCGAGTCCCGGAAGCCATAGGCCATGCGCTTGATCACCTTGATGCGGTTATTCACACCCTCCAGCAGGCTGGTATGCATCGGGAAATTGGCGCTGGCGAGGATGCCGCGGATATAACGCCCGAGGTTTTTGGCGAAACGCTGTAGTGGTGCCAAGCCACTGTCACGGGCCTGCCGTAGCCAGGCCCGCCAGCGTTGCCAGCCTTCCCATACGCTCGGGGCGTACCAGACTTCCTTCAATGCGTCCTTGAGCACATAAACCGTAGCCAAGGGTTGGTTGGCGGCGAGCAGTTCCTGCAACTGCACGGCTTGTCCGTCCTTGAGGTTCTCAGGGTTGCGCAGGAGCAGCCAGCGACTGCGCTTGACCACTTTGCGTGCCGGTTTGTCGTCGCGCAGGAGGTTGGCCTGATCGACACGAATGCGGTCGATCACCTCACGCCCGTAGCGCGCCACCACATGGAACAGGTCGTACACCACTTCGGCTTGAGGGCAATGCTGCTTCACCTCCAGATCGAAGGCGGTGTTCATGTCCATCGCCACCGCTTCGATTTGCTGGCAGCGCTCACCGAGCAACTCGAAGAACGGTCGAATGGCCTCACGGCTATTGCCGTGACCAACCCACAGCACCCGCGTTCGCTCGGCGTCCATGATCACCGTGGCGTAGCGGTGGCCTTTGTGCAAGGAGAACTCATCCATCACCAGGCGACGCACGGCGCCCGGCTCGAAGGCCCCGACCTGCGTCTCCAGGCGGCGTTTGTCGAGCGCCTTGAGGGTGTGCCAGTGCAAGCCGGTCAGTTGGCTGACGTGGCTGATGGGCAGTATCCGCAGCAAGCCTTCGAGCCAGGCCCGTAAACGCTGAGTCAGACGGGAAGCCGGCTCCAGCCAATCGATCCGCTCGGTCACTCGCCCACAGCGCAGGCAGTCGACGCGACGCATGGGCAGTTGGAGCAGGACTCGTTGATCCAACAAGTCGCGGTCACGTACTTGGCGCAGGCGCCGCTCATGAATCAATGGACTGGGCTGCTGACAGCGCCCGCACCGGGGCACTTGCGTGGCTTGGGGTTCCAGCTCAATCAGCAGGGTGTTTTCAGCTACGGGGCGAGAGGCGACGACTTCGTAGCCTGGCCAGAAAGCGGCAAGATCAATAGGATGCATGGCGACAGCAGGGACAGGTGAAGGGTGTGTTTGGCGACTGCCAATTTACCTGCTTCCCTGCCTGTCAACTCGCTCTTCCCCCAGAGTCCGCGATGAACCGAAAAAAAGCCTGTTGTGCAGGGCGATCGCATGAAACCCCGGTCCGTGGTCGTGGGAGCCGGGTAGCAGTGGGTAGCCAAGTTGCGGGTGGATGGGTAATCACGTATGTGTTTCATCGTAGGCCGCTGGCGGTGTCCTGGTCCCCGTGGTGTCGTGAACCCGGCCAGCCCCGCTACGCAACACGCATGAACCCTTCGCTAATATGAATAAGGAGGGCGCTCTTCGCCGGTATCCCTGTCGACGAAGGTTTCGTAGCGGGGTTGGCCGGGCTTGCAGCAAATACCGTGGCGACTATGGAAAGAGCTGTCGGCGCAGTACCGAATCATCCGTAGGGCTGGCTCTTTCCCGCAAGCGCCACTGATAGTGGCTGTGCGGATGCCAGGTGGCGGGATGGGGCCTTCGCCGCCAGGGATGGCGGCGAAGAACTACAGGGAGGCATTCCGCGTGCCACGTCCCGCCGCCAGGCATTCGTACAGGGACGATGAGCCAGAGATCGCGCTCTACAGCTCTATAGCCAGACACACTATTTGCCAATCCAGTCGCCCTGCCTCGCCCACCTAGGCAGGGCATATGCCCTCCAGGATGAACGTCCTTGGTTGGATTTGGCGATATGCAGTTCGCGGGCCAGCCGCTTCTACGGAGTGTCGGTGTCTGTCATCTTGGCACAGGCGGGGCACAGGCAGGCCTTGCCCCGGGATGCCTGTGGGATGCGCTCCAGCGCCTGGCGGTCGATATGGGTATGGAAGCACCAGCAGTCCCCCGTCGGGTCGCAGATGTTCGATTGCCCGCACAGCGGGCAGCGACTCTGGTCGAGCGGGTGGCTACCGGTACTGTTCTTTTGCACTACATCACTCGCTGGCCGGGACGGGCGCCGCTGTCCGGGCTGAGCAGGTAGATTTCTTCGCCCCCCGGCCCAGCCGCTAGCACCATGCCTTCGGAGACGCCGAATTTCATCTTGCGCGCCGCCAGGTTGGCGACATACAGGGTCAGCCGGCCTTCGAGCTCGCTCGGATCGGGATAGGCACTCTTGATACCGGAGAAGACGTTGCGCTTTGCATCGCCGATATCCAGCGTCAGGCGCAGTAGCTTGTCCGCGCCTTCGACGAATTCGGCTTTCTCGATCAGGGCGATGCGCAGGTCGACCGCGGCGAAGGCATCGAAGTCGATGGTTGCCGCCAGTGGAGCCTTTTGCAACTCGCCATTGCCCGGCTTGCTCTGGGTGGCTTCCAGGTCTTCCTTCGAGGCCTGCACCATGCCTTCGACCTTTGCCGGCTCGATGCGGGTCATCAGCGGCGTGAAGGGGTTGAGCCGATGTCCGGTGAGCAGGCTGCGATGATCGTCCCAGGTCAGTGGCGGCACATTGAGGAAGGTCTCGGCGGCGCGGGCCAGGTTCGGCAGTACCGGCTTGAGGAATATCACCAGTTGGCGGAACAGGTTGATGCCCTGGGCACAGATCGCCTGTACCTCGGCCTGCTTGCCTTCCTGCTTGTTCAGCGCCCAGGGGGCCTTGTCGGCGATCCAGGCGTTGGCGCGGTCGGCCAGTGTCATGATCTCGCGCATGGCGCGGGCGAAGTCACGGATCTCGTAGGCTTCGGCGATCGACGGTGTGGCGGCCAGGAAGGCTTCGTTCAACTCGGGGGCGGCCGATTCGGCGACGATGACGCCGTCGTTGCCCTTGAGGATGAAGCCGGCGCAGCGGCTGGCGATATTGACCACCTTGCCGACCAGGTCCGAGTTGACCTTCTGCACGAAATCCTCGAGGTTCAGGTCCAGGTCGTCCACACCGCGTCCGAGCTTGGCTGCGTAGTAGTAGCGCAGGTATTCCGGGTCGAGGTGCTGCAGGTAGGTGCGTGCCTTGATGAAGGTGCCGCGCGACTTGGACATCTTCGCGCCGTTCACCGTCAGGTAGCCGTGCACGTTGATGCCGCTCGGTTTGCGGAATCCCGCGCCTTCGAGCATGGCCGGCCAGAACAGGGCATGGAAGTTGATGATGTCCTTGCCGATGAAGTGGTACAGCTCGGCTGTCGAGTCCTCGCTCCAGAACGTGTCGAAATCCAGATCTGGGCGGCGTGCGCAAAGGTTCTTGAAGCTGGCCATGTAGCCGATCGGCGCGTCCAGCCAGACGTAGAAGTACTTGCCGGGTTCGCCGGGAATCTCGAAGCCGAAGTAGGGCGCGTCGCGGCTGATGTCCCACTCCTGCAGGCCGGCATCCAGCCACTCGGCGAGCTTGTTGGCCACCGACTCCTGCAATGTGCCGCTACGGGTCCACTGCTCCAGCATCGCTTGGAATTCCGGCAGCTTGAAAAAGAAGTGCTTGGAGTCCCTGAGTACCGGCACCGCGCCGGAAATAGCCGAGCGCGGATGCTTCAGTTCGGTCGGCTCATAGGTGGCGCCGCATTTCTCGCAGTTGTCGCCGTACTGGTCTTCCGCCGCGCATTTCGGGCAGGTGCCCTTGATGAAGCGGTCGGCGAGGAACATGCCTTTGTCCGGGTCGAAGTACTGGGTCACCGAGCGCGTGGCGATATGGCCGGCGGTGGACAGGCGGCCATAGATGAGCTCCGACAGCTCGCGGTTTTCTTCCGAGTGGGTCGAGTGGAAGTTGTCGAAGTCGACCAGGAAGTCGGCGAAGTCGGCGCTGTGTTCGGCCTGTACGTTGGCGATCAACTGCTCGGGGGTGATGCCTTCCTTTTCCGCGCGCAGCATGATCGCCGAGCCATGGGCATCGTCGGCACAGACATAGATGCACTGGTTGCCGCGCAGTTTCTGGAAGCGCACCCACATGTCGGTCTGGATGTACTCGAGCATATGGCCGAGATGAATCGAGCCGTTGGCGTAGGGCAGGGCGCTGGTGACGAGAATCTTGCGAGTTTCGGACATGGTGATCAAGGCTATATGGCTGACACGGAAAGACCGATCACTATAAAGGAAGCGTCGCGCCAGAGGCTATAAGTGCTTGGGCTGATCCAGGGTGATAGCGCTATGCCGTTATTCACCGGCAAGGTGCTTCGATAGAGGCTCTGGAGGCTGGAAAGCTGGACGAAAAAACACCGGTTGTCACGCTCTTTCGTCCAGCCTCGAGCGTTTCCAGCACTGTTTTCGGCTGTTTGTCGTGCATGGCGTGATCCGCCCTGTGTGCTGACCAGGGGCGCGGAGCTGCTGTTATCATGGCCGCCTGTTTTACTCGGTCTTTCTGGAGTGCCCATGAGCGTCGTGACCCGTCAGGCGGTTGAAGCCGTATTGCGTCAGTACACCGATCCACACTTGGGGCAGGACCCGCTCAGCGCCGGCTGTGTACGTGGCATCGATATCCGAGGCGAGCAGGTCGAGGTCCGGCTCGAACTGGGGTATGCGGCGGAGCTGTTTCGCCAGGGCTGGGCGCAGTTGCTGGGCAATGCCATCGAAAGGCTCGACGGGGTGGTTCGCGCCGATGTGCAGGTCGATTGCGTGATCGCCGCGCACAAGACCCAGGAGCGGCTGCCGGAGGTGAAGAACATCATTGCGGTGGCGTCGGGCAAGGGCGGTGTCGGCAAGTCCACCACCGCGGCCAATCTCGCCCTGGCACTGGCCCGCGAAGGCGCCAGGGTGGGCATGCTGGATGCCGACATCTATGGTCCCAGCCAGGGCATCATGTTCGGCATTCCCGAAGGAACTCGGCCGCAGGTGCGCGAGCAGAAATGGTTCGTGCCCCTTGAGGCACATGGGGTGCAGGTCATGTCCATGGCCTTTCTCACGGATGACCGCACCCCCATGGTCTGGCGCGGCCCGATGGTGTCGGGCGCCTTGTTGCAACTGATCAACCAGACGGCCTGGAACGATCTCGACTACCTGGTGGTGGATATGCCGCCGGGTACTGGCGATATTCAACTGACCCTGGCGCAGAAGGTGCCGGTGGCGGGGGCGGTGATCGTCACCACGCCGCAGGACCTGGCACTGCTGGATGCGAAGAAGGGCGTGGAGATGTTCCGCAAGGTCAATATCCCCATTCTGGGCGTAGTGGAGAACATGGCCGTGCACATCTGCTCCCATTGCGGCCATGCCGAACATCTTTTCGGCGAAGGTGGCGGCGAGCGCCTGGCGGAGCAGTTCGATGTCGAGTTGCTGGCTTCGTTGCCATTGTCCATGGCCATCCGCAGCCAGGCGGACGCAGGGTGCCCGACGGTGATCGCCGATCCGCAAAGCCAGGTTGCCATGATCTACCAGCAGGTGGCGCGAACGGTCGGGGCGCGTATCGCCCAGGGCGGGCAGGGCACTGCCCAGGCGATGCCGAATATCAGTGTCGCCGAGGATTGATCGGCCAGGTGCTGTTGCCGGAAACGAAAAAGCCCCGCACGAGTGCGGGGCTCTTCATGCAGCGGGAGGGTTCAGATGACCTGAACTTCCTCGGCTTGCATGCCCTTCTGGCCGCGGGTAGCGACGAAGGAAACGCTCTGGCCTTCTTTCAGGGTTTTGAAGCCTTCGCCCTGAATGGCGCGGAAGTGTACGAAAAGGTCGTCACCGGATTGCGGAGTGATGAAGCCGAAGCCTTTCTCATCGTTGAACCACTTGACGGTACCGGTTTGGCGATTGGACATGTGAATGTCTCCTTGAACGAAGTAAATGAAGAGTGGACGGGCGTTACCCGACCGTGACTGTGTGCAAGGAGTAAAAGGAGTCGTACCAATGATTGGATCGAAATCTAAACATGTAGCGATTCACGGTGACACATGCAGCAGCAGCCAACGCAAGATACATTATTTGCGTGGTAATGCGAATTTATTTTCACTCACTCCTCTACTCTTCGTCATGGCCTGGGGCTCTGGGGCCTTTGAAGCCGGGCGATGCCTCGGTAAGATGCGCTTCTGCAATCTTTCATCATCCAGATCGGGACGCCCGCATGAGCATCAAATCGGACAAGTGGATTCGCCGCATGGCGCTTGAACACGGCATGATCGAGCCTTTCGTCGAGCGTCAGGTGCGGGCGGAGGGCTCGAGTGCGCTGATTTCCTATGGCGTGTCGAGTTATGGCTACGATGTGCGCTGTGCCGATGAATTCAAGGTGTTCACCAATATCAATTCGGCCACGGTCGATCCGAAGAATTTCGATGAGAAGAGCTTCGTCGACGTCAAGAGCGATGTCTGCATCATCCCGCCGAATTCCTTCGCGCTGGCGCGCACGGTCGAATACTTCCGCATTCCGCGCAACGTATTGACCATCTGCCTGGGCAAGAGCACCTATGCGCGTTGCGGCATCATCGTCAATGTCACGCCGCTGGAGCCCGAGTGGGAAGGCCATGTGACCCTGGAGTTCTCGAATACCACCACGCTGCCGGCGAAGATCTACGCCAACGAAGGGGTGGCGCAGATGCTGTTCCTGGAGTCGGACGAGGAGTGCGAAGTCTCCTATCGTGACCGTGGCGGCAAATACCAGGGCCAGCGCGGTGTGACCCTGCCCAAGGCCTGACGCCACAATTCTGAGCTACAAGCTACAAACCATGGCTCTGCTTTCCCTTGCAGCTTGCAGCTTGCAGCTTGTGGCTGCTTCACCCCCCCAGGTAGGCGTCGCGTACCCGCGAGTCGTTCAGCAGTTCCTCACCGCTGCCCTGGATGACGATATGGCCGTTCTCCAGCACATAGCCACGGTCTGCCAGCTTGAGCGCCTGGTTGGCGTTCTGCTCGACCAGGAAGACGGTCACGCCATCCTCGCGCAACTGTTCGATGATGTCGAAGATCTGCTGGATGATGATCGGCGCCAGGCCCAGTGACGGCTCGTCGAGCAACAGCAGTTTGGGCTTGCTCATCAACGCTCGGCCGATGGCGAGCATTTGCTGCTCGCCGCCGGACATGGTGCCGGCGCGCTGGTGAAAGCGCTCCTTCAGGCGTGGGAACAGGTGCAGAACCTTGTCCAGTTGTTGCTGGAAAGCCTCGGCGGCGGTGAAGAAGCCGCCCATCGCCAGGTTTTCTTCGACCGTCAGGCGTGCGAACACGCGCCGGCCCTCGGGGACCACGGCAATGCTCTTGCGCATGATCTGCGGTGTGTCGAGGCCGGTCAGTTCCTCGCCCTGGTAGCGGATATTGCCGCTGCTGGCGCGCGGGTTGCCGCAGAGGGTCATCAGCAGGGTGGACTTGCCGGCGCCGTTGGCACCGATCAGGGTGACGATCTCGCCCTGGCGGACCTCGATGTTTATGTCGTGCAGGGCCTGGATCTTTCCGTAGAAGGTGCAGACATTCTCGAAATACAGCATCAGGCTTCCCCCAGATAGGCTTTGATCACGTGCGGATTGTCGCGGATCTGCTGCGGACTGCCGTCCGCCAGGGGCGTGCCCTGGTTAATGACGAAAATGTGGTCGGAAATGCTCATGACCAGCTTCATGTCGTGCTCGATCAGCAGCACGGTGACGCCATGCTGGTCGCGCAGCATGCCGATCAGGGCCTTGAGGTCTTCGGTTTCCCGGGGGTTGAGGCCCGCAGCCGGCTCGTCCAGCATCAGCAACTCGGGACGGGTCATCATGCAGCGGGCGATCTCCAGGCGCCGCTGCTGGCCGTAGGCGAGGGTTCCGGCATTGCGGTTGGCGACATCCAGCAGGTCGACCTGTTCCAGCCAGTAGGCCGCGTTTTCCATGGCCTGGCGTTCGCTGCGGCGGAAGGCCGGGGTCTTCAGCAGTCCGGCGATGAAATTGGTGTTGATGTGCCGGTGCTGGGCGACCAGCAGGTTTTCCATCGCGGTCATATCCTTGAACAGGCGGACATTCTGGAAGGTCCGTACCACGCCCTTGCGGGCGATCTTGTGGCCGGGCAGCCCCTCGATCGCCTCGCCATTGAGACGGATGCTCCCGGAGCTGGGGCGGTAGAAGCCGGTCAGGCAGTTGAATACCGTGGTCTTGCCGGCCCCGTTGGGACCGATCATCGAGACGATCTGTTTCTCATGCACGTTCAGGTTCACGCCATTGACCGCCAGCAGTCCACCGAAGCGCATGCACAGGCCGCTGGCCTGCAGAATGATGCGGCTCATCGTTTCAGCTCCAGGTGGGGACGTTGCATGGGCAACAGGCCTTGCGGGCGCCAGATCATCATCAGCACCATCATGGCGCTGAACATCAGCATCCGGTACTCGCTGAACTCCCGCGTCAGTTCCGGCAGCATGATCATGATGATGGCGGCCAGGATGATGCCCAGTTGCGAGCCCATGCCGCCGAGCACGACGATGGCGAGGATGATCGCCGACTCCATGAAGGTAAACGATTCCGGCGAAACCAGCCCCTGGCGCGCGGCGAAGAAGCTGCCGGCGAACCCGGCGAAGGTGGCGCCCAGGGTGAAGGCCGAGAGCTTGATCACGGTCGGGTTCAGGCCCAGCGCACGGCAGGCGATCTCGTCCTCGCGCAGGGCTTCCCAGGCACGGCCGATCGGCATGCGCAGCAGGCGGTTGATGACGAACAGGGTGATCAGCACCATGACCAGGACGATCAGGTAGAGGAAGATGACCTTGTTCACCGAGTTGTAGGCGATGCCGAAGTATTCATGGAAGGTCTGCATGCCTTCGGCTGTACGGCGATCGAAGGAGAGGCCGAACAGGGTCGGTTTGTCGATGCCGCTGATGCCATTTGGGCCGCCGGTGACATCGGTCATGTTGCGCAGCAGCAGCCGGATGATCTCGCCGAAACCGAGGGTGACGATGGCCAGGTAGTCGCCACGCAGGCGCAGTACCGGGAAGCCGAGCAGGAAGCCGAAGATGGCTGCCATCAGGCCGGCCAGCGGCAGGCAGACCCAGAATCCCAGGCCGTAGTAGTGCGACAGCAGGGCATAGGTGTAGGCGCCGACGGCGTAGAAGCCGACATAGCCGAGGTCGAGCAGGCCGGCCAGGCCGACCACGATATTCAGGCCAAGGCCGAGCATCACGTAAATCAGGATCAGCGTCGCGATGTCCACCGCGCCACGCGAGCCGAAGAACGGCCAGGCCAGGGCCAGCAGTATCAGGCCGAGGACCGCCCAGCGCTGGGTCGAAGGCAAGGTGAGGAAGTTGCTGGCGCTTTGCGGGATCTTCGGCAGGCCGGGAGCATTGTTCCAGGCGGCACCGATATAGCCGCGCAGCAGTTGCCAGCAGAACATGCCGATGGCGCAGGCGACGACACTCCAGAGCACGGTCGGGCTGGCGCCGTGAACCTCCAGGCGGATGCCCACGGTGGTGAGTTTCAGCCCCAGTATCGGGTAGGCGACGGCAAGCACCAGTAGGGCGCTGAAAAAGGCGGTCTTGAGGTTCCTGGTAATGGCCGGGCTCATACTTTCTCGACCTCCGGACGGCCGAGGATGCCACTGGGGCGGAACAGCAGGACCAGTATCAGCAGGGAAAAGGCCACCACATCCTTGTATTGGTCACCGAAGATATCGGCGCCGAAGGCTTCCGCCACACCCAGCAGCAGGCCACCCAGCACAGCACCGGGAATACTGCCGATACCGCCGAGGACGGCGGCGGTGAAGGCCTTGATACCGGCGAGGAAGCCCAGGCCCGGGTTGATCACGCCGTATTGTATGCCAAGCAGTACGGCCGCCACGGCGGCCAGCGTGGCGCCGATGACGAAGGTCAGCGCGATGATACCGTTGGTGTTGATGCCCAGCAGGTTGGTCATTTTCAGGTCTTCGGCGCAGGCGCGGCAGGCACGCCCCATCCGTGAGCGGGAGATGAACAGCGTCAGGCCGAGCATGGCCAGCAGGGTGACGACGAAGATCAACACCTGCATATAGGAAACGACCACTCCGTTCATGCTGCTTTCGCCGAACACGAAGTTGCCGGGCAGCAGGGCGGGAATGGATTTGTCCTTGGAGTCTTGAGCCAGCATGACTTCGTTCTGCAGGAAGAGCGACATGCCGATGGCGGAGATCAGCGGGATCAGCCGATTGCCGCCGCGCAGGGGCCGGTAGGCGACGCGCTCGATGCTGTAGCCGTAGGCGCTGCAGACGACGATGCTGGCGGCGAAGGCGGCCATGATGATCAGCGGCAGGCTTTCGATGCCGAGCATGGTCAGCCCCGCAATGGCGATGAAAGCGATATAGGAGCCGATCATGTAGACCTCGCCATGGGCGAAGTTGATCATCCCTATGATGCCGTAGACCATGGTGTAGCCAATGGCTATCAGGGCATAGGTGCTGCCGACAGTCAGTCCGTTAACCAACTGTTGCAGGTAGTGGTAGAACTCGGGCATGGGTGTCTCTCGTCGATACCGATACAGAGCGTTTATCGCGGCAGCCGGCATTCAGGAAACGACCGGGAGCCTTTCCCGGCATCGCCTCGGGGCAGGCGCGAGGGATGGCAGGCTGCAAAGAAAACCCACGGCGCTTGCCGTGGGCTCGGGTCGGGCAGGCGCTGCGTTATGGCTGTGCGGGCGACTTGCTGCCGTCCTTGTGCCATTTGTAGACCGCGAAGTCGAAGCTGGTCAGGTCGCCCTTGGCGTCGTAGCTCAAGGTGCCGGTCGGCGTTTCGAAGCTGTAGGTGCGCAGTGCCTGTGCGACCGCTTCCGGTTCGCTGCTGTCGGCCTTGCCGATGGCCTGGGCGATGACATCGACGGCGGAGTAGGCGAGCATGATGAAGATGCCGCTCGGGTTGATACCCTTGGCCTTGAGGGCATCGACCAGTTCCTGGTTCTTCGGGTCTTTCTCGAAGTCGCGCGGCAGCACGGTCAGCATGCCTTCCGACGCATCACCGGCAATCGCGCTGATTTCAGTGTTGCCCACGCCCTCGGGGCCCATGAAGGTCGCGTGCAGGCCGGCCTGCTTGGACTGGCGCAGCAGCAGGCCCATTTCCGGGTGATAGCCGCCGAAGTAGACGAAGTCGACGTTGGCGCGCTTGAGCTTGGAGATCAGCGAGGAGTAGTCCTTGTCACCGGCATTCAGGCCTTCGTAGAGCGTGACCTTGAGCCCGCTCTTTTCCAGGGTCTTCTTCACTTCGCCGGCGATACCTTCGCCATACTGCTGCTTGTCGTGCAGTACGGCGATGGTGGCGTCCTTGTGGTGTTCCAGAATGTAGCGAGCGGAAATCGGCCCTTGCAGGTTGTCCAGGCCGATGGTACGGAACACCAGTTGGAAGTCGCGTGTGGTGATTCCCGGGGCGGTGGCCGATGGGGTCACCATCAGGATGCCTTCGTCTTCGTAGATGTCGGAAGCGGGCTGCGTCGAGCTGGAGCAAACGTGCCCGACCACGAAGCGGATGCCGTCGTTGACGATCTTGTTGGCGACCGCAACGGCTTGTTTGGGGTCGCAGGCATCGTCGTAGACCACGCCTTCGAGCTGCGCGCCACGGACTCCACCGGCCTGGTTTATGCGCTCGATGGCCAGTTGCGCGCCGGCGCGCACCATGTCGCCATACTGGGTGACCGAGCCTGTGACCGGGCCGGGCAGGGCTATTCTGATGGTTTCGACTGCCAGGGCACAGTTGGCCGCGCCGCTCAATGCGGCAGCCAGCAGCAGCCCGGAAAGATGTCGTTTGGTTTGCATGTAATGCTCCACTTCCAAATCGTTATTCTGTGAGTCCCGCGACTGGCGGTCGCCAGCGAGGGGCCGGAGATCAGCGCTCCGGCAACTGTACCGGTACAGTGTAGTTGGCTAGCCGTTTTCTTGCATAGCCGTAACGGGGTCGCGCTATCATGTCCGGGTTTTTCAGCGCTGGAGTCGGACGGATGAAAGAAAAGGGCATGCTCTATGCGAAGCTGCTCGGGGAAACCGCGGTGATTTCCTGGCAGGAACTGCAGCCTTTCTTTGCCCGTGGAGCCTTGTTGCATGTGTCCGAGGGGGCCGACCTGGTCGAGGTGGCGCTGGCGTTCGCGGAGGATGACCAGGCGAAGGTCGGCCACTGGCTGGGTTCGGCGCAGGTGGCCAGGGTCGGGGCGGATAATGCGCAGGACTGGCTGGAGCGGGACCCGGAGCTCTGGGCCGTAGTGGTAGCGCCCTGGGTACTGGTGCAGGAGCGGGGCCGCCAGCCGGATTAGTCGCTCAGGCCTTGTGCCAGGTCAATGCAAGTCGACTCTTGCCTGCCGAGTATGCATGACGCTTTCATACTGCTTGCATCAGTCTTTTATGCTGTTCACATCAATCGAATTGGAGATAGGAAATGCGCAAGGTTCTGGTTGCTTTCGACGGGTCCGACAACTCGAAGCGTGCCCTGCAATACGTTGTGGATTTTGCTCGTGAATATTCCGCCGAGCTCGAAGTGCATGTACTCAATGTGCAGTATTACGAGGGCGGCATGTATGGCGAGTACTTCACCGCCAACATCATCGAGAACCTGAACAGCGGCTTGCTGGCCAAGGCCAAGAGTGTCCTGCAGCAGGCTTCCGACGTGCTCGCGGCCGCTTCGATCAAGCATGAGACCCATGCGGTCTTCGGCAATGTCGCCGAGCAGGTCAACGATGCCGTCAAGCGTCTTGGCTGCGATACCGTGGTCATGGGCACCCGCGGCCTGGGCAGCTTCAGCGGCATGCTGCTGGGCTCGGCCACGACCCGTGTCATTCATGAAGTATCGGTGCCGGTCGTTCTGGTCAAGTAAGCAGCGGCGGCGCCGAAACGGCAACAGGCCCTGGAGAGCAAGGCCGGGGTGATGTCCCCGGCCTTGCTTTTTTTCATCTGCGAGGGAAGTGCCAGTGCTTTTTCAGTCCTGGTCTTTCTTCAGCAGTTGCGCCAGGTTGGCGAACGCCTTGAAGGTTTCCTTGGGGCCGAGATCGCTGCCGGGCCTCGCTTCGGCGTGGTACTGGTTGTCCGTATAGCGCGAATGTTCGTTGTCGTGGCAATACAGGCACAGCAGCTCCCAGTTCGAGCCGTCCTCGGGGTTATTGTCGTGGTTGTGGTCCTTGTGATGGACCGTCAGCTCACTGAGGCGTTTACCCGAGAATTCCCTGGCACAGCGCCCGCAGACCCAGGGGTACATCTTCAGTGCCTTTTCCCGGTAGCCCTGTTCCCGCTGGCTATAGGGCGTGCTGTTCTTCGTCGTGCTCATGCTGTGTCACCTTTCCGGCGCGGCAAGGCGCCTGTCTCGCCACCTTGCCGTTGTAGTGTTCAGACGGCCAGCCCCACATAGACATTCTGCACGTCATCATGGGCGTCGATGGCTTCGAGAAATGCCTCGACTTCTTCGAGCTGTTCCGCCGTCAGGTTGCCGACCGGGTTCTTCGGCCTGTAGCCGAGCTTGGCGGTATTGACCGTGAAACCCTGTTCCGGCAGCGCGCGGCTGACGGCATCGAGGTCGGTCGGGTCGGTGATGAACAGGGTATTGCCTTCGTCGGCTTCCTCGAAATCCTGGGCGCCGGCCTCGATGGCGGCCAGTTCGGGGTCGGCATCGCTGTCGCTGGAGGCTTCGATCAGGCCGACATGGTCGAAATCCCAGGCCACCGAACCACTGGCGCCCAGTTGCCCCTTGCGAAACAGCACGCGAATCTCGGCGACCGTACGGTTGATGTTGTCGGTCACGCATTCGACGATCAGCGGCACCTGGTGCGGGGCGAAGCCTTCGTAGGTGGTGTGTTCGAAGTTGACGACCTCACCGCTCAGGCCGGCGCCTTTCTTGATGGCGCGCTCCAGCGTCTCCTTGGGCATGGAGGCCTTCTTGGCCTGGTGTACGGCCAGGCGCAGCTTGGGGTTCATGTCCGGGTCGGCGCCATTGCGCGCGGCGATCATGATTTCCTTGACCAGACGTCCGAAAATCTTGCCTCGGGCATTGGCTGCGGCTTCTTTGGGTTTGGCTTTCCACTGTGCGCCCATGGATGGTCTCGCTTGGTACGTTTAAAAGAAGGTGCGATTCTAGCGCTTTTTGCGCCCGGGCAGACGAGGGGATGATCTCATGGGCGGCGAGTAGGGCGGTCGCATAAAGCCCCGGCCTGGGCTTGTCTGCGTTGCCTCGTTGCGAGCGTACTGGCAATGGTGTGTATGGCTTCAGGATCGTACAGCGCGATCTCGGGATCAGCGCAGCCACTATCGGCGCGCCTGTGGGAAAGAGCGTGACACCACTGACTGGAGCATCGCTGACAACGCCCGATAACTCGCACACTATTGCCAATCCAGTCGCAATGAGTTTCAGCACATGCCTGTGCGGCAGCGAAGGCGGGCGTTCATGCGAGTACTGTGGATGGAAACACGCCCCGCACGGATGGCCGTGCGGGGCGTGTTGGGTATGGCGCGGAATTCAGTGGGTGGCCGCGTGGCTGCCGAGGATCGGCGGGCCGTCCTTTTTCTCGCGCTTGGCCTGGCGTTTCTCCTGCGCCGTTTTCAAGGGTTTCTTCTTGGCGTTTTTCTTGCTATCCAGACTCTTGCTCATGGTGTCGCCTCGTAATGGGGGATGGCTGTATCAGGCATATCGCTGTTCATTGGCCATTGCACCTCCAGACGAGTGGACAGTTGCTCCGAGGGTACGCTCGAACGAGCGGGCTGGATACCTGCAAGTGATTACTTCAGATACCGCTGGGCGGCGATTTCCGGCAGGTCGCTGCGGAGCATGTACACCAGCAGGGGGTCGGTGATGCCCAGTCGGTCGTTGACGTGCTGATCCAGCAGCAACTGGATGAGGTCGCGGCTCAGCGTCATCGACTGGTCGTCCACACGGTTCCAGACGAACTCGCTGGCCGGGGTGATGCTGTCTTCGTCCACGTCCATGCCGAAAGAGTCTTCACTGAAGCGCACGATATGCCGCCCGCTTTTTTTGTTGAAGCCGACGAAACCCAGCAGCAGGTCGGCGGCTGCACAGATGTCGGATGATGTGGTGCTCATGGGTAAACCTCGTTCATGCGTCTGGTCGATGGTCTACACGCAAGTGTGCTGCGCTCCGGTAGGCTCCGAAGTCGTTAGGGCTGTTTCTGCAAGCGTTCCAATTCCCGGCGGACCATGGCCGCATAGGGTGGCGGGCTCATACGATAGAGTTCGGTGGCGACCCACGAGAGCCAGTGCGGGCCCAGTTCGTCCTTGTGCCGGTAGAGACGCAAGGCTTCTTTGGCTGCCTGGCTGGCATGTTCCTGGTGGAAGTGTGCCCGACTCATCTTCGAGACCCGTTGGCTGGAGAGCGCCTGAATAACAGATTGATCGGCGCTTTGCCAGGCGCCGGAAGCGCTGCTCGCTTCCGGCCGGGCCGCCTGTCCCGGGGTGCAGGCGTTCAGCGATGGGGGCTGGGACGGGGCCGCCGGTAATGACATTCTGTCGCAGCGGCATTTTGCCCATGGCGGCGGATGCCTTGGTAAGTACGCGACATCGCGCTAGGCTGCGGGCTTTCAACCGAGTCGAGTAGCGCCATGCCTGGATTGGTGAATTTCAAGCAGAGGATTTCCCGCCAGCGTCCCCACAATGGCAGGTCCGAGTCCAACGCTCAGACGGTGGATGACAACCTGCAGGCAGTGATCGACCAACTGGAAAGCGATCGTGGCCGTATCATCAATTCGGCGGCGGTACGGCGCCTGCAGCAGAAGACCCAGGTTTTTCCACTGGAGCGCAATGCGGCCGTGCGCAGTCGGCTGACCCATTCGCTGGAAGTGCAGCAGGTCGGGCGCTTCATCGTCAGGACGCTCTACAAGCAACTGGGCGAGCGCGCTGGCGAGTATGGGCTGGACGGCCTGGAGGGGGCGCTCGAAAGCCTGGTGGAAATGGCCTGCCTGATGCACGACATCGGTAACCCGCCCTTCGGCCATTTTGGCGAGTACGCGATAGGCGAATGGTTCGAGCGCTCGCTGGATACGCTGTTCGAACGGGCCGTGCCGACAGGCGAAGGGGACGGTGATTTGCGCGCGAAGATGTTGCGCGATCTCAAGCAGTTCGAAGGCAATGCCCAGGCGATACGCCTGGTGACCACGCTGCTGCGTCTCAACCTGACCTATACGCAGACGGCGGGACTGATGAAGTATGTGCGTCCCGCCTATGCGGCGAAGCCCGCGAAGGGGACAGCCGGTGCTTACCTGCACAAGAAGCCGGGCTTCTATCTCTCGGAAGAGCCCTTCGTCGAGGGTATGCGCAGGGCCCTCGGCCAGCAGGTGGGCAGCCGCCACCCGGTCGTCTACATCATGGAGGCCGCCGACGATATCGCCTATTGCCTGGCGGATATCGAGGATTCGGTGGAGAAGGGCATCTTCAGCATCGACCAACTGGTCCAGTTGCTGCTGGCCAAGTTCGCCGAGCATGACTCCGTGGATCGCGCGTTGCCGGGTAGCCGGCGCAGTTTCCGCTCGATGCTGGAATATGCCAAGGATCGCGCCGACAAGGAGCCGATCAACAAGGTCGGGGAATTCTTCATCTGGCTGCGGGTGAACATGGTGCATCCGCTGGTGCAGCACGCCGCCCGGCAGTTCATCGACAATATCGAGGCGGTCTACCACGGTACGCTGGATCGGGCTCTGCTGGAGGATGACAGCCTGCCCAATGCCATCGTGCAGACCTTCAAGGACGTGGCGATGGAGCATGTGTTCTGCCATCGCGAAGTGGAAACCCTGCAATTGCAGGGCTATCGGATCCTGCAGGGGCTGCTGGACGACTACGGCCGCCTGTTGCGCGTCAGCCCGCAGATCTTCAAGTCTTTGACGGAGGGCACCTGCCGCAGCGAACCACATCTGCAGATGCTGGCGCGGCGCCTGCCCAGCCAATTGGTCAAGGCCTACCACGAGGCTATCAGGGCGCTCGATGCGGCCGAAGCCGATGCGTCGTTATGGGAGTTCTACCATCGCACGCGCATGCTGCAGGATTTCGTCAGTGGCATGACCGACCAGCATGCGCAGGATGAATACCGGGCGCTGAGCGCCCTGTAGGTACGCTTCACGAGCGCCTGCTAGAGGCGATCGTGAAGGGGGCGGGGGCGTTCCCTCAGTCCAGCAGTTCCGGCGGCACGTTGCCGCCGTTTTCGGCCAGCTTCTGCAGGACGGTCTTGTGCAGCCAGATGTTGACCTTGGCCGAGTCGTCCAGTTGGTCTTTCGGGTAGCCCAGTTCGACGGCCAGCTCCTTGCGCGCGCCCAGGCTGCTGTCCAGGCCCAGCAGCTTGAGCAGGTCGACGATTGAGGTGCGCCAGTTGAGCTTTTCCGGGTGCTTGGCGGCCAGGTCTTCGAGTTTCGCGATCACATCCACCTGGCTGATGGGGTGTGTCGTTGCCGCTTCGGGGGTGGCCGCAGGCGCCGGGGCGGGCGCCGCATGCGCTTTTTCAGCAAAACCGAGTTTTTCCAGGATCGTGTTGAACAGGCTCATTGCAAGGTTCCTTTGCAGGTGGAGTGAGTGACGAACCGCTCTGTTATGACAACGCCTCACTGCGATTGTCCAGGCCCAGGGTAAACAACTTCTTCGCCGCTTGCCCAGGCTTGGAGCTTTGCGGTTTTGTGACGTTTCGAAATGGCCCCGGCTTGCTTAAAGCTTCGATCGGTGGCATAGGTTGACCCATACGCAGTCATTCAAGAAGGCGAAAGGGGAAGACCTATGCAAATTCAGGTTCATAGCGATAACCACATCGAAGGTAGCGCCCGTCTGGTCGAGTGGGTCAGTGCCAGTGTGGAGGCCCGTCTGGAGCGCTTCGACGATGAACTGACGCGCATCGTGGTTCATCTGAATGACGAGAATGGCGTCAAGTCCGGCGCTCAGGACAAGCGTTGCCAGATCGAGGCGCGGCCGAAAGGGCTGCAACCGGTTTCCGTGACCCACAAGGCCGAGTCTATCGAACTGGCTGTGGATGGTGCCATCGAGAAGCTGGGCAACGCGCTTGTCCACCAGTTCGGCAAATTGCGCAGCAAGCGTGCGACGGGGCAGCCGCAGGGTAGCGATGGGCTTGCCCGTGCGGAGCAGGATGCCTTGCTGGAAGAGGATTTCCTTGCCGAAGAGCAGGTGCGTTCACTCTGAGCGATTTCCATCACAGCCTGTCCGGAGCCCTCCGACAGGCCAGTGTCATAGCGCCATGCGCGGCAACGAGCCGAAATGAGCGCTGAAGGCTGGGACAACTCGGTGTTTCTCGTCCAGCCTTCGGCCTCCAGCGCCTTTGTCGAGACGCTGGCATACGCATATCGTGGCCCTCTGCCCGCTGGAATCCCGGCTATTTCCTATTGTTTGGAAACCCTTCTCAAAATTCCGTCCCGTATCGTCGGAAAGTCGCGCTCAAGACTGATTCTCACTAGGTTTTGACTGTCGTTTTCGTTAACCTACCGCCCCTGAGTGCCGGGCGATCGTCTTCCGTACCATTGCCCTCGCGACCTGAACACAGCAAGGGTTAGACCAATGAAGGAAGGTTTCCGCCAGTCGATGGCCTGGCTACATACCTGGACGGGGCTGGTGGTCGGCTGGGTGTTGTTCTTCGTCTTCGTGACTGGCACGGCCGGCTATGTGGCGGGCGAGATCTCGCGCTGGATGCGTCCGGAGCTGCCCTTGGCAGAGCGTCTGCAGGACGTGGACCGAGGGCTGGCGCTGGAGCTGGCGCTGTCGCGGCTGGAACGCGACGCGGTGAATGCCAAGAGCTGGAATATCGAGCTGCCCCATTACGACCAGGGCGCACGGCGCGTGCATGGCCTGGAGATCTCCTGGGAGGAGATGCCCGAACGCGGCCAGATATGGGGGCGTTATAACAGCGAAGAGCTCGATGCCGGAACCGGCGAGGTGAAGGAAACCGTCGAGGCGCGCAACACGGGTGGCGGCACCCTGCTGTACCGCATGCACTATGCCTTGCACTACATTCCCTACGATGTCGCCATCCGCCTGGTGGGTATCTGCACCATGCTGATGCTGCTGGCCATCCTCTCGGGTGTGATCACGCACAAGAAGATCTTCAAGGACTTCTTCACCTTTCGCCCGGGCAAGGGGCAGCGCTCCTGGCTCGACGCACACAACATCATCAGCGTGATGGCGCTGCCGTTCTTCCTGATGATCACCTACAGCGGCCTGATGTTCTTTCCCTCACAGTACATGCCCGCCGGGATAGGGACTGTATACGGAACGTCGGATGCGGATCGCAACCGGTTCTACGATGAACTGTTCGAGCGCGATCGGGACGAGGTCTTCCTGCCGGTCGCCAAGCCCGGGGTTTCCCTGCATTCGCTGCTGGAAAAGGCCGAGGCCGAGTGGGGGGCCGGCAATGTGGCTTCGCTGAGCCTGCGCCATCCGCAGAAGGATGGGGCCTATGTCGAGCTGCACAAGGTTTCCGGAGGGCAGATTGTCGTCTATGACGCGCCGAGCCTGCGTTTCAGCGCAGTGGATGGGCAGCCGATGGCGGATGATCATGAACACCATGCCGTGCTGGAAACCCGTGGCGTCATCCTGGCCCTGCACGAGGGGCTGTTCGCGGACTGGTGGTTGCGCTGGCTGTACTTCCTCTCCGGCCTGCTGGGGTGCGGGATGATCGGCACGGGGCTGGTGCTGTGGACCGTCAAGCGGCGCGGCCGGCATCTGAAGAAGGATGCCTCGTCGCGTTTCGACGCCGCGGGGTTGCGGCTGGTCGAGATTCTCAACGCCGGGACCATCGTCGGCCTGCCGGTGGCCATCGCCGCCTACTTCTGGGCCAACCGGCTGCTGCCCGTCGATATGGCCGACCGCGCCGCCTGGGAAGCGCACAGCCTGTTCGTGGTATGGGGCTGGACCTTCGTCTACGCCGCATTGCGGCCGCTGAAGAAGGCCTGGCTGGAAATCCTCTGGATCGCCGTGGCCGCCTATGCGCTGTTGCCGTTACTCAATGCCCTGACCACCGACAAGCACCTGGGTGTGACCTTGCCCTACGGCGACTGGGTGTTGGCGGGCTTCGACCTGACGATGTTGGCGCTGGCCGCGCTGTTCGCCTATGCGGCAGTGAAACTCAGGACGAAGTGGTTGAAAGCCGAAGCGGCGGCCAGAGAGAGAAAACCAGCGAAAGAACCGGCGGTCGAGGAGGTGGTGGCGCAATGAATATCAGTGAATCTGCCCGCTACCGCTGGAGGGTGGCGTCGCGGGTGCTCGCCGCCGTACTGGGCGGCTATGCCCTGACGTCCGTGGTCACCGTGTTACTGGCGCTGATCTGGCCAACGCAGCAGGCGCATGCCGTTCTGGCTGCAACTCTGCTCAGTTTCGCCGTCTATGCCTGTGTGGTGATCTGGGTATTCAGTACCAGGAGCGCTACCCGCGCCTGGCTGGGGATGGTCCTGCCCACCGTGGTGCTTGCCCTGGTCTGCTGGATGCTTCTGCCCGGAGGGGCGGCCTGATGATCGACCTGTACATTCTGCTGGCCAGCCTGGCCGGTTTCGTGGCGCTGGCCCTGGCCATGGACAAGCATGCCAAGCATTTTCTACGGCGTACCTTGCCGGCCCTGGCCTGCCGGATTCTGCGCGTTCTGGGCTGGGTGTTGCTGGCTCTGGCGCTGTACATGAATTTTCATGCGCGGGGCTGGAGCATTGGCAGTGTGGCCTGGTTCGGCTGGCTGACGATTGCCGGTGCGGCGCTGGTGTTCTACATGCCCAACTGGCCGTGGCAGCCCGTGCAGCCACAGCCCGCGCGCAAGGCGAGGGAAGGCAAGCCACAGGAAGGCGCGAGCCTTGAGGCTATCCGTAGCCCCTGGGGGCGCCGTGTGGCGGTCGCCCTGCTGGTGCTGTTGCCTGTGGGTTTTGCCGTGGCATTCGTCAACACGCCCCTCAAGCCGACCATGCGTGACGATGCCTACAGCGGCCGGATCGGCCCCTGGGGCTTCACGCTCGCCGAGGAGAACCACAAGCTCCCGCAGGAAGCGGCTGGCTCCTATCACAAGTCGTTCTATGTGCGTTTCTGTGAGCGGTGCGATGCGGATATACGTTCAGCCTATCTGAAGATACGCAAGCCACGCTCGCTACGGGCGGCAGGGAGTGTCCTGGGCGGTACTCGCTGGGATCGCTGGGTGGAAATCCCGATTCCGCCTGCGGCCAAGCTTTCGGACCAGCTCTGGCTGACCGTCGAGGCCAAGGATGGCAGCCTGCACCACAAGGCCATCGACTTCGCCCAGGTGTCGCCGTCCCTGGCGCGTTTCATCGAAAGCAAGTAAGCGTTCTCGTCGTGCGCAAAGCCCTTTCGCGTTGTATCGCGTGGGGGCTTTTTTTTGGTTCATCGCACTTTCCCGGGGAAGGCGGCCTTGATTTTCAGGAAGAAGTAGCCCGAGTCCCGGAAGCCATAGGCCATGCGCTTGATCACCTTGATGCGGTTATTCACACCCTCCAGCAGGCTGGTATGCATCGGGAAATTGGCGCTGGCGAGGATGCCGCGGATATAACGCCCGAGGTTTTTGGCGAAGCGCTGTAGTGGTGCCAAGCCACTGTCACGGGCCTGCCGTAGCCAGGCCCGCCAGCGTTGCCAGCCTTCCCATACGCTCGGGGCGTACCAGACTTCCTTCAATGCGTCCTTGAGCACATAAACCGTAGCCAAGGGTTGGTTGGCGGCGAGCAGTTCCTGCAACTGCACGGCTTGTCCGTCCTTGAGGTTCTCAGGGTTGCGCAGCAGCAGCCAGCGACTGCGCTTGACCGCTTTGCGTGCCGGTTTGTCGTCGCGCAGGAGGTTGGCCTGATCGACACGAATGCGGTCGATCACCTCACGCCCGTAGCGCGCCACCACATGGAACAGGTCGTACACCACTTCGGCTTGAGGGCAATGCTGCTTCACCTCCAGATCGAAGGCGGTGTTCATGTCCATCGCCACCGCTTCGATTTGCTGGCAGCGCTCACCGAGCAACTCGAAGAACGGTCGAATGGCCTCACGGCTATTGCCGTGACCAACCCACAGCACCCGCGTTCGCTCGGCGTCCATGATCACCGTGGCGTAGCGGTGGCCTTTGTGCAAGGCGAACTCATCCATCACCTGGCGACGCCCGGCGCCCGGCTCGAAGGCCCCGACCTGCGTCTCCAGGCGGCGTTTGTCGAGCGCCTTGAGGGTGTGCCAGTGCAAGCCGGTCAGTTGGCTGACGTGGCTGATGGGCAGTATCCGCAGCAAGCCTTCGAGCCAGGCCCGTAAACGCTGAGTCAGACGGGAAGCCGGCTCCAGCCAATCGCTCCGCTCGGTCACTCGCCCACAGCGCAGGCAGTCGACGCGACGCATGGGCAGTTGGAGCAGGACTCGTTGATCCAACAAGTCGCGGTCACGTACTTGGCGCAGGCGCCGCTCATGAATCAATGGACTGGGCTGCTGACAGCGCCCGCACCGGGGCACTTGCGTGGCTTGGGGTTCCAGCTCAATCAGCAGGGTGTTTTCAGCTACGGGGCGAGAGGCGACGACTTCGTAGCCTGGCCAGAAAGCGGCAAGATCAATAGGATGCATGGCGACAGCAGGGACACGATCGAAGGGTGTGTTTGGCGACTGCCAATTTACCTGCTTCCCTGCCTGTCAACTCGCTCTTCCCCCAGAGTCCGCGATGAACCAAAGAAAAGGCTATGTCCCAGCTACTGCTTGCAGGAGGCGGTGGGTCGCCCCATGCAGCACGTAACTCGGACATAGCCAAAGAAAAAGCCCCGTGAACCAGGGTTCACGGGGCTTTCGAATATGGAGGCCGATGTCGGAATCGAACCGGCGTACACGGATTTGCAATCCGCTGCATAACCACTCTGCCAACCGGCCTCAAATCCCAAGCTTGTCTGACAAGCTCCACGAGTGCTGGAAGATTAGCAACTCGTTGATTGCATTGGCTTTTTCAAAAGCCTGAAATCAGGATGCGGCGCATTATGACGAATGCTCCGCGGGCTGGCAACACCTGCGGCGCAATCCTGTGAAGTTTTCCCCTTACTCGCGGTAGAACACTTGCAGCAGGTGGTAGCCGAACTGGCTCTTGATCGGGCCGTGGATTTCCCGCAGGGGTTTCTTGAAGATCGCCTGGTCGATGCTGCGGACCATCTGGCCAGGGCGGACCTCGCCGAGATCGCCGCCTTTCTTTCCTGAAGGGCAGGTGGAGTGCTTTCTGGCCAGCACGTCGAAGGCTTCGCCATTGAGCAGGCGTTGTTTCAATTGCTGGGCTTCGGCCTCTGTCTTGACCAGGATATGGCGTGCCATGGCTTTGCGCATTGTCTGTTTCCGCTGGCTGTGGAGGGTGGTGCGAGCGGAGGCGGTGAAGGCGCGATGCGCCGCTGGCGGACAGGGTCGCTGCATCGCCGAGCGCCTTCCTTTCTCCGCTTGCCCGAAGGCCGCTCGCAGGAAAATGAAGCGCAATGATAAAGCAACGGCCTGGCCGGGGGCTGTCGTACCTTCAGCGACGCAAGTAGGCGGCGAAGTCGATGTCGCCGGCGGAGAGGATGGCCTGTACGCGATTGTGCACGTTGAGCTTGCGCAGTATGGCCGAGACGTGGGCCTTGACCGTGGTCTCGGCGATGTCCAGGTTGTAGGCGATCTGCTTGTTGGATTCGCCCTTGGCCATGCGCTCGAGCACCAGCAGTTGCTTACGGGTCAGCGCCTGCAGCAGTTCCGGTGGAATGCCCGGCTCGTTGTGCTGGGAGCTGCGCAGGGAGGTCTTCTGGCTGCGGATGATGTCCGACGGCAGGTAGACGTTGCCGTTGAGGATCTGCTCGATGGCTTCGGTCATCTGCGCCCGTGGCGAGGACTTGGTGATGAAGCCCACCGCGCCATAAGTGATGGCTTGCAGCACCACCTGCTTGTCCTGCTCGGCGGAGACGATCACCACCGGGATGGTGGGCGCTTCGTTGCGCAGGTTGATCAGGCCGTTGAGGCCGTGCATGCCGGGCATGTTCAGGTCGAGCAGGATCAGGTCCAGGTCGTCGTGTTCGAGGGTCAGGGCGAGCGCGGTCTCGAGGTCCGAGGTCTCCATGATCTGGCTGCCCGGGAAACCGTCGCTGATGACGTTATGGATCGCTTCGCGAAACAGTGGATGGTCGTCTGCGATAAGAATCTTGTACATGGCAGGTTACCTTTATCTTGTTGTTGTGATTATGGCGTGGCGCGCTGCCGGCGCCTCAAGGCGCCGGGAAAGGCTCCGGCGTGGCTTCATGCAGGGGCAGGCCAGCCTGTTGCCAACCGTCGATGCCATCGCGATACCAGTACAGTTGTGTATAACCCATGGCCTGCGCACGCCGCGTGGCGTTCCAGCCCAGCCAGCAGTCCGAGCGGCAATAGAACACGATCGCGGCATCCTTGCGGCCCTGGCTGAGTCTTTCGAGGTTGCGGGTGAAGTAGGCCTCCCAGCCAGGCTCCAGCGTGCCATCCCCGGTATTGGCCAGCCAGACGCTGCCGGGCAGGTTGCTGTGGGGCTGGTCTTCGAAGAACTGCCCGAAGCGCCAGGTACGGCGGAACACATCGATCAGCACGGCTTCCGGTTGCCGTTCGAGAAGCTGGCGCAGGGCGGCGGTATCGACCGTCACGGCTCCGGGAGCCTGTTCGGGGGTCGGGCTTCGGTAATGCTCCTGGCGGTAACCGTCGGTATTGAACAGGGGCGGTTTTTCGTCGGCCCGGGCACTGCCCAGCAGCAGAGACATGACCAGCAGGGGTGACAACAGTATCTGTCCCATCGACTGTCCTGTACGCCTCGATGACTTGGTTTGCATTACAGGGCAAAGGGTGCTGCTTTGGAATCCTACGTTGGTGAATGAAAGCAGTACCAAAGTACTGCTTTCCGGGCGGGGCGGCGCTGCGTTCCGGGGCTTTTCGCCAAAGTAGTACGGTGCCGATACCAAGGTAGTAGGTCGATGCCGCGCCGCGCTCTCTAGGATGACATGCAGGCCCGGCGCTTGACGCGCCCGGCGCAGTCGGCAGGCGAGGGCACAGCCTATGAAGATTCTGTTGGTGGACGATCACGCCATGGTGCGGCAGGGCTGTGCCAGTCTGTTGCGCGTACTGCTGCCCGAGGCGCGGGTCAGCGAGGCGCGGGATGGCGAGGAAGCCTTGCTGAGCATCCAGGCGGACATTCCCGGCCTGGTGATCATGGACATCGGCCTGCCGGGCATCAGTGGCCTGGAAACCACCCGGCGCATGCTGGTGCGCCTGCCACAGCTGCCGGTTCTGTTCTTCAGCATGCACGATGAATTGTCACTGGTGCGCCAGGCCATGCAAGCCGGTGCCTGTGGCTACGTCACCAAGAAGGCATCGCCGGACGTGCTGGTGGAGGCGGTGCGGCGGATTCTCGCGGGTTATCCCTACATCGAGCAGCCCCTGGCGACGGAGCTGGCCTGCCAGCCGCAGTCGGATGCCAGCGAGAACCTCAGGCTGCGCGGCATGACCCAGCGCGAGTTCGAGATTTTCGTGATGCTGGCCAAGGGCATGCCGGCCAAGCGGATCGCCGAGCAACTGTGCATCAGCGGCAAGACGGTTTCCAACTACCTGACGATGCTCAAGAGCAAGCTGCAGGTCAGTTCCCATGCGGAACTGGTGCACCTGGCCATCGATACGGGGGTCTTGCGGGTGGGGGGAAGCGTGGCGGGATAGGAGCGTCCCCGATGGCACCCTGTATGGACAGGTTCTGCCGCTCGGGGACGCGGATGACTCAGTTCACAGCATCCTTCAGACCTTTACCGGGCTTGAAGCCTGGCAGTTTGGCCGCAGCGATCTTGATCGTGGCGCCAGTCTGCGGGTTACGGCCATCACGGGCGGCACGCTCCTTGACTGCGAAAGTACCGAAACCGACCAGGGCTACGCTGTCGCCTTTCTGCAGGGCTGCAGTCACGGTGTCGGTGAAGGCATCCAGCACACGGCTGGCAGTGGTCTTCGGCAGGTCTGCGGACTCGGCGATCGCTTCGATCAGTTCGGCTTTGTTCACGAGAATATCTCCATGGTTTCAGGGGGCGCCCAGTATAAGCAGGCGTTGAGCGTATTGCCTGCAAAAAATTGCCTGGAGCAATTTTTTGACGTTGTGCTAATGGCGGCCATTAAAGGGGCCGCTAGGGTCTGTTGACGTTTCTCACTGCAACACGGTTCGTGACGAAACGGCGACAGCCCCTAGGCCTGTCAGGCTACAACAAATACGATTTCCTGTGGCCATGGGCGACCCACGGTCACAGGGCGGACCCCAGGAGCGAGCGATAATGAACAAGAGCACCTTGAAGTTCGGCTTCTGGCCTTCTGCCTGGAGTGCCGGGCAGGCTGCCGCCGCGAGCTGTGATTTCGCCGAATTGCAGGTTGGCCATGGAGGACTGCTGTGGACGCTGTTCGATCCGCACACGGGGCGCTGCCGCCTCTGGTTTCAGCGGCGGGGCGAGCGCCGTTGCCTGACGCCGGATGGCTTTTCGCTGCGCAGCCGGGTCTATGAATACGGTGGCGGAGCCCTGTGCATGACCGGGCAGGGCGTGGCTTTCGTCAATGAGGCCGATCAACAGCTCTACCGGCAGGCACTCGATGGTGCGCCGCAACGGATACTGCTGCGCGAGGGCTGCCGCTATGGCGATCTGTGTTTCGACGCACAGCGACAGGCGGTGCTGGCGGTCGAGGAGGAACATGGCGGGGAGGGCGTCGTGCATCGCCTGGTCAGTATCGGGTTGCTCGATGCACGGCGCTGTGTGATCGCCGAGGGTGGCGATTTCTATGCCGCGCCCTGCCTGTCGGCGGATGGCATGGCATTGGCCTGGATCGAATGGGACCGCCCCGAGCAGCCCTGGACCCTTACCCGTTTATGCCTGGCCGAGCGCGGCGCGGCAGGCTGGCAGGCGCCGCGCCGCTTGTCTGGCGAAGGGACGCAAGCCGCATGGCAGCAGCCGCGTTTCCATCGTCGTGGGCGCCTGTTCTGCCTGAGCGACGGGCAAGGCTGGTGGCAACCCTGGTGCTGGACACAGGACCGTATGCAGCCGCTCATGGCCGATAGCCGCTTCGATCATGCGCCCAGCCCCTGGCAACTCGGGGTGGTCAGTTACCTGCCCCTGGAAGAGGGTGTGCTGCTGTGCCGTATCGAGCAGGGCTTCGGGCGGTTGATCGTGCGCGATGGCCAGGGCCGCGAGCGGCGCCTGGCCGTGGAGTTCAGTCGTTTCCGCCAGTTGGCCTGCGACGAGGATTCCTTCTATTGCATCGCCGCCGCCGAGGATCGGCTGCCCGCGGTGCTCGCCATCGCGCGCGACAGTGGCGAGGTGCGGGTGCTGGCCGGGGGCGGGCGGCCCTTGCCGGACGATCAAGTGTCCCGCCCCCGGCCGCTGCGCTTTGGTCCGCTGGGGGAGCAGGCGCATGCCTTCTTCTATACGCCCGTCCGCCTGCATGGCCAGGCGCCTGCCGACGACGGCTTGCCTCCCCTGGTGATGTTCCTGCATGGCGGGCCAACGTCGGCCTGCTACCCGGTCTTCGACCCGCGCATCCAGTTCTGGACGCAGCGTGGCTTTGCCGTGGCCGACCTGAACTACCGGGGCAGCAGCGGCTTTGGCCGGGATTACCGGCAATGCCTGGAAGGCCAGTGGGGCCTGTTCGATGTACAGGACGCCTTGGCGTTGCGCCGCTATCTGGCCGAGGAAGGGCTGGTCAATGGTGAGCGGGCGTTCATCCGCGGAGGTAGCGCCGGCGGTTACACGGCACTGAATGCGCTGGTGGGCAACCGCTGCTTCCGTGGCGCGGCGAGCCTCTACGGGGTCAGCGACCCCCTGGCGCTACGGCGCGTCACCCACAAGTTCGAAGCCGACTACCTGGACTGGCTGATCGGTGAGCCAAAGGCCCAGGCAGAGCGTTACCGTGAACGGGCGCCCTTGCACAATGCGCAACGGATCGACACGCCGGTGATCTTTTTCCAGGGCGGCCAGGATGCGGTGGTGCTGCCGGAGCAGACCGAGTCGATGGTGGCCGCTTTGCGCGCCCGGGGCGTGCCGGTCGAGTACCGCTTGTATGAAGAAGAGCGGCACGGCCTGCGCAAGGCCGAGAACCTGGCGGATGCGCTGGAATGCGAATTGCGTTTCTACCAGGCGTTGTTGTAAGCGATGGCGTCGGCTAGAGGTAGCTGGAGTCGGCATGCCTACGCACAATGGCCTGAAACTGCCTCTATGCCATTCAGTCCTGCTGCGGATATTCCTGCGTGGTGCGAGGCGCCTCGGGGCATTGCTCGTCCAGCGACTGACGATAGCGCACACAGCCACGCATAAAGGCTGGCCAGCCGGGGACTTCCGGGGTATGCGGCGGTCGCTCCGGCAATAGCGCCCAGATCAAGGCGCCCTTCGTCGAACTGGCGGATCTACCAGCAATTTCTCGATACGCTCATGGGGTATCGGTCTTCTCTCCTGGCAGTGGTTTTTCCATCGGCTGGTAGACCAGCCCGGAGAGTTCGGCGATTTCGCCTGAACACTCGAAGCCATGGCGCCTGTAGGCCGCGACCGAGGTCAGGGAGGCATTGACGGTCAGTAGGTCGCTGCGCACCTGTTTAAGAATGGCGGCGAGCAGGCGGCCGCCGATGCCTTGCCGCTGGCGCTCGGGGGCGACGAACAGCATGGCCAGGTGCCGTCCTTCCTTCAGCTCGACCAGCCCTTGCAGTTCGCCAGCATCCTCGAGGACGAGGATCAGGTTGTCACCCCGCATGCGCTCGGCGAAGGCTTCGGGCGCGGCGATGCGGGTGAAGGTCTGGATCCCTCGTTCATTCAGCGTCGGGGCGACGGCGTCCATGAAGGCGGCCATGCACAGGGCGCTGGCGGCGTCGAGGTCGGCAGGGCCGAGCTTGCGGATGCTCATGTCGTGGTGGCCCGATGCGCTGGGTTGGTCATGGCGTAGGAGGCTCAGGCTTGCTTGCCGCTGGCCTCGACCAGGTGGACCATGTTCAGGTCGCCAGCGCTGGCTGTCAGCCCCTGGATGATGCCCGCCTGGTTTTCCGCCGGCTGGTTCTGGCTGGTCTTCCAGGTGCCTTCCAGGCGGGAAACGACCAGCTCGATGCCGACGATGGCCTTGAGCAGTTTTTCCGTGTAGTCGGTGGGCGCGTCATCGACCCGCCAGGGTTCTGCCCGTCCGGACTCGGTGTGGGCTGTGAGTTGGTCGAGCTGGGTGCGCAGCCAATGCGGGTCGTCGATGGCGCGCAGCCTGCCATAGGCATGCACGACGACGTAGTTCCAGGTCGGCACGGCCTTGCCGGTACGCTGCTTGGTCGGGTACCAGGAGGGCGTGATATAGGCGTTGGGGCCGTGGAAGATCGCCAGCGCCTCGCCGCCTGCGTCGAGATCCTTCCAGAGCGGGTTGGCCCGCGCCACATGGCCGCGCAGGACGCCCGGGGCGCCCGGCGCGGCGCTCAGGTGCAGGGGAATATGGCTGGCCTCCAGGCCCCGGGAGGACAGCGTGACCAGGGTGGCGAGCGGCGATGCCTGGATCAACTGGTGCATCATCTCGACGCTCGGTGCCGCGAAATGCTTGGGGGTGAACATCTTCCAGTCCTCAGTGTTCTCTTGGCTTCAGGCGATAGCCTTATTCGTCCTCGGCGCTGACGCCGATGGCCGACAGGCACTTGAGCGAGCTTCCCGGCAACTGCCAGGTTTCGCTTTCCGGCTGGTACAGGGCTTCCATCAGGGCGTTGTAGCTGAACTGCCAGTGCCGGCGTTCGCGGCCATCCTGGCATTCGATGCGCAGCGCGATGGCGTCGCTGGCGAAGGGCAGGCCAGCCTCGGCGGCGGCATCGGCCTGGTCGAGCAGATCGTCGTCGAGCTGGAAGTCGAAGGCATGCAGGCCGTCGATCTCCAGCATATCGGCCTGTTCCAGTTGGTCGAGCAGGTAGAGCGGGTGTTCGGTCATGGGTTCTGTCATCGTGGCGGGGCGCGGTGTGGCGCCTGGAGTTCGGATTTCGGCATGCTTGTTTATCCCTTGGGGGGCATGTTGCCTGAATCAAGCCGCGCCGCGAAGCGGCGTCGGCCTGGATGAGTTGTCAGGCTGCCTGGCTACGACACGCGGTGATCTGGCTTTCGATAGTCACATATCGACCGGATTTGGCGATTGAAGGTATTGCTTGACTTAGAGCGCGCTCTAACCAGTAGCCTCATTGTGTCGTCCATTGAGGAGTACTGCAATGAAGTTCAAGAAGTCAAGTTTGGAAAAGTTCAAGTTGGCTATGTTGGTTCTGCCAATCTTAGCAACACCTGCGCTCGCGCAAGATGGTAACGAGAGGCGTGCTACTGGCGAGGCGGCTCTAAAGCGCATTACTGGCAGCGATGGCCGTGCCGTCGTTGATGCTCTCGGCGATATGGCTCCTGAACTCGGGGAATGGATCGTCGATTTTGCTTATGGGGATGTATTTGCGCGGCCTGGCTTGTCCGACGCTAAACGAGAACTGGCCACCGTTGCAGCTCTCACGGCCCTCGGCAATGCAAGACCTCAATTGGAGGTACATATTGGTGGGGCGCTGAATGTGGGCTGCTCGCCAAGAGAGATTGTCGAGGTTATTTTGCAGATGGCCGTGTACTCTGGTTTTCCGAGTGCGCTTAACGGAATCTCTGCAGCCAGGAGTGTTTTTGAGGCGCGTGGCGTGAAAGTGGGCGAAAAATAGGATCGCTGTATGAAGTTGCTATCCATCCATGAAGTCGCAGGGCGTACGGGCCTGACGCCCCATACGCTGCGCTACTACGAACGTATCGGCCTGATCTCTCCCGTTGGGAGAGGTATCGGGGGGCAACGCCGCTATGCGGAGGCGGACATCGCTTGGGTGGAGTTTCTTGTGAGGTTGCGCGCGACAAGGATGCCTATTGCAAGAATGAAAGAGTTTGCAATATTGCGAAGTGCCGGGGACGTGACCTACCCATATCGGCGTCTAATGCTGGAGACCCACCTCGCGGAGTTGCAGCAAGTCATGGACGATATGCAAAGGGCCGCGACCACGATTTCCGAGAAGATTGCCTTTTATAAGGAGTCTGAACGAGTATCTGTTGCGAGGCCAAACGATTAAGCCAAGAGGTAGGCTGTAGCCCGTCCCAGTGAGCGAGGCGAACGGTTTGAGCCAATTGTTGGGTTATTCAGTGGCATCTTCGCAAATTGCAGTAAGGCCAAGAACTGTGGTCGGGGTGTCCCCTAAATGTGTTTTTGTGGCGATGACCATATTTGCATTGGTGTCACCCTCTAATCTATATGGCTTTCCATTGCATACCTTGCTGGCTTTTCTGTTGATTTTTCTCAACAGTTCTTCACGAGAGTTGAAAATGCTGGCGTGACTTGTGATTGCATATTGCCCAGGACTAACTTCAGTCGCTGCAGTCCACGTACACCCAGTGAGGACTGTTGCTATGAAGCTGGAGAGTGCTATTTTCTTCAACGGTATGAATCCCCATGGATATTTAACTATAATTAGACGCCCGTTTGGTGGATAACTCCTCAGGCGGGCGTGGTGGATAGCATTCTTTGCCTTGTCGGTAAACTCCATCTGGATTGAGAGCTTCAGTGGTATCGCAGCACTATAAAAGAATCATGCACCATGGACGGAAAGCCTCGGTTGCCCGACCGGATACGTGAGCCGATTCGGCTAAGACATTACTTGATTCGCATCGGGCGTGTCTATTGCGAGTGAGGCAAAGAGCAGGGCATCAACGGGCCGGTTTAAAGCATTCCTTTAAGGTGTTTCGCGGATCTGGCGTCGCAGCAGCGCCCTGGCGGGCGCTATCCCTTCCCCAGCCCTTCTCCCGCAAGGGGAGAAGGGAGCCGTATGTGCCAGGGCCGGGCAATACGATTGGCAACGACGATCTATGCTTTTCCCCATGGTCACTTCGATATTTTGCTGCGAACCCGCCCGGCCAGCCTCTCGGAGAAACCTTCGTCGGTAGGGACGCCGACGAAGAGCGCCTTCTTTGTCATAGGGGCGACGGGTTCATGCGTGTTTCGTAGAGGGGCTGGCTGGGTTCGCGACGCCACGGATACCAGGGCACCGCCAGCGATGTACGAGCAAAGGCTCAAGCGGGACTTTACGTCCAGCTTTCCAGCCTCCAGCCTCTTTAATAGAAGCCCCTGGCCGTGAGCCCGTGGCTTATTCGTCATACCCCAGGTTCGGCGCCAGCCAGCGTTCGGTGACGGCCAGGTCCTGGTCCTTGCGGGCGGTATAGCTCTGCACCTGGTCCTTGTCGACCTTGCCGACGGCGAAGTATTGCGCCTCGGGGTGGGCGAAGTACCAGCCGCTGACGGCGGCGGCGGGGAACATGGCGTAGTGCTCGGTGAGGAATACGCCGCTGCGCCCGGCCTGGTTGAAGTCGGCCGCAGGGTCGAGCAGTGCGAACAGGGTCTTCTTCTCGGTGTGGTCCGGGCAGGCCGGGTAGCCGGGTGCCGGGCGGATGCCCTTGTACTGTTCCTTGATCAACGCCTCGTTGTCCAGGTGTTCGTCCGGCGCATAGCCCCAGAACTCCTTGCGCACGCGCTCGTGCAGCCATTCGGCGCAGGCTTCGGCGAGGCGGTCGGCCAGCGCCTTGACCATGATCGAGCAGTAGTCGTCGCCGGCTTCCTGGTAGGCCTTGGCCACTTCCTCGGCGCCGATGCCGGCGGTGGTGATGAAACCGCCGACGTAGTCGGTGATGCCGCTGGCCTTCGGCGCGACGAAGTCGGCCAGGCTGAAGTTGGGCTTGCCGTCCGGCTTGATGGTCTGCTGGCGCAGGTGGTGCAGGGTGGCCAGCGGCTGGCCGTCTTCGCCGTAGACTTCCAGGTCGTCGTCGTTCACCTGGTTGGCGGGCCAGAAGCCGAACAGCGCACGGGCCTTGATCAGTTTCTCGTCGATCAGCTTGCGCAGCATCGCCTGGGCATCGGCGAACAGCGCGGTGGCGGCTTCGCCCACCACTTCGTCATCGAGGATGCGCGGGTACTTGCCGGCCAGGTCCCAGGAAATGAAGAAGGGTGTCCAGTCGATATAGCCGGCGAGCACGCTCAGGTCGATATCGTCGAGCAGGCGGGCGCCGGTGAAGGTCGGCACGCTGGGCTGGTAGCCACTCCAGTCGAACACCGGCTTGTTGGCGATGGCGGCGGCGTAGCTCAGGCGTTCGGCGCGCTGGCCACGGGCGGCGGTGCGTTCGCGCACGGTGATGTAGTCGCTGCGGGTGCGGGCGACGAAGTCGTGCTTCATTTCTTTCGACAGCAACTGGGTGGCCACGCCGACGGCGCGCGAGGCGTCGGTGACGTAGACCACCGCGTCGTTCTGGTAGCGCGGTTCGATCTTCACCGCGGTGTGGGCCTTGGAGGTGGTGGCGCCGCCGATCATCAGTGGCAGGCTGAAGCCCTGGCGCTGCATCTCGCGGGCGACGTGGACCATCTCGTCCAGCGACGGGGTGATCAGCCCGGACAGGCCGATGATGTCGCACTTCTCTTCGCGGGCGACCTGCAGGATCTTCTCCGCCGGCACCATCACGCCGAGGTCGACGATATCGTAGCCGTTGCAGCCGAGCACCACGCCGACGATGTTCTTGCCGATGTCGTGCACGTCGCCTTTCACGGTGGCCATGAGGATCTTGCCCTTGGCCTCCGGCTTGTCGCCTTTCTCCGCTTCGATGAAGGGGATCAGGTGGGCCACGGCCTGCTTCATTACCCGCGCCGATTTCACCACCTGGGGCAGGAACATCTTGCCCGAGCCGAACAGGTCGCCGACCACGTTCATGCCGCTCATCAGCGGCCCTTCGATGACCTCGATCGGGCGGGCGCACTGTTGGCGGCATTCCTCGGTATCTTCGACGATGAACGCGGTGATGCCCTTGACCAGCGCATGTTCCAGGCGCTTATCCACTGGCAGCGAGCGCCATTCCTCGTTCTCGACTTCCTTGACGCTGCCATCACCCTTGTACTTGTCGGCGATCGCCAGCAACGCTTCGGTCGCGTCCGGGGTGCGGTTGAGGATCACGTCCTCGACCGCGTCGCGCAGTTCCGCCGGGATATCGTCGTAGATCTCCAACTGGCCGGCATTGACGATGCCCATGGAGAGGCCATTGCGGATGGCGTAGTAGAGGAACACCGAGTGGATCGCCTCGCGCACCGGGTTGTTGCCACGGAAGGAGAACGACACGTTGGACACCCCGCCGCTGGACAGCGCATAGGGCAGCCTGTCGCGGATATAGGCGCAGGCCTCGATGAAGTCGACCGCGTAGTTGTTGTGCTCCTCGATGCCGGTGGCGACGGCGAAGATATTGGCGTCGAAGATGATGTCTTGCGGCGGGAAGCCTACTTCGTCGACCAGGATGTCGTAGCTGCGCTGGCAGATTTCTTCCTTGCGCGCCTGGGTGTCGGCCTGGCCGTCTTCGTCGAAGGCCATCACCACCACGGCGGCGCCGTAGCGCTTGCACAGGCGCGCATGGTGCTTGAACTGCTCGACGCCTTCCTTCATGGAAATGGAGTTGACGATGCCCTTGCCCTGGATGCACTTGAGGCCGGCCTCGATCACCTCCCACTTGGAGGAGTCGATCATGATCGGTACGCGGGAGATGTCCGGCTCGCCGGCGATCAGGTTGAGGAACCTGACCATGGCCGCCTTGGAGTCGAGCATGCCCTCGTCCATGTTGATGTCGATCACCTGGGCGCCGGCTTCCACCTGTTGCAGGGCGACTTCCAGCGCCTCGGTGTAGTTTTCCTCGCGGATCAGCCGGGCGAAGCGCGCCGAGCCGGTGATATTGGTGCGCTCGCCGACGTTGACGAACAGCGACTGCCGGTCGATGGTGAACGGCTCCAGGCCGGACAGGCGGCAGGCCTTGGGGATTTCCGGGACAACGCGCGGCGGGTATTTGGCCACGGCCTGGGCGATGGCCTGGATATGCGCCGGGGTGGTGCCGCAGCAGCCACCGATGATATTGAGAAAGCCCGAGGCGGCGAATTCCTCGATCACGCTGGCCATTTCCTGCGGCGTTTCGTCGTACTCGCCGAAGGCGTTGGGCAGGCCGGCATTGGGGTGGGCCGAGACGAAGGTATCGGCCTTGGCCGCCAGCTCCGCCAGGTAGGGGCGCAGGTCGGCGGCGCCGAGGGCGCAGTTCAGGCCCACGGAAATCGGTTTGGCATGATTCACCGAGTTCCAGAAGGCCTCGGTGGTCTGCCCTGACAGGGTGCGGCCGGAGGCGTCGGTGATGGTGCCGGAGATCATGATCGGCAGTTCGATGCCGGTTTCCTCGAACACGCCCTGCACGGCGAAGATCGCCGCCTTGGCATTGAGGGTGTCGAAGATGGTTTCGATCAGGATCAGGTCGGCCCCGCCTTCGATCAGGCCCTTGGTGGCTTCGCTGTAGTTTTCCACCAGCTCGTCGAAGGTGACGTTGCGGTAGCCGGGGTCGTTGACGTCCGGCGAGATCGAGCAGGTACGGCTGGTCGGGCCGAGCACGCCGGCGACGAAGCGCGGGCGCCCGGGGGTTTCCAGGGTCTTGGCATCGGCCACCTGGCGCGCCAGGCGCGCGCCCTCGACGTTCAGTTGGTAGACCAGCGCCTCCATGCCGTAGTCGGCCTGGGACACCCGCGTGGCGTTGAAGGTGTTGGTTTCCAGGATATCGGCGCCGGCGTCCAGGTAGGCCTTCTCGATGGCGCCGATGACATCCGGGCGGCTGAGGATCAGCAGGTCGTTGTTGCCCTTGACGTCCTGCGGCCAGTCGGCGAAGCGTTCGCCGCGGTAGTCCGCCTCTTCCAGCCTGTAGCTCTGGATCATGGTGCCCATGCCGCCGTCGAGGATCAGGATGCGCTCGCGCAAGGCTTGCTGGAGCGCCTGGAGGCGGGTGTTGCGATCGTACATGGGGCTACCTGAAAGAGCGGGAAACGAAAAGGGCGCAATGATACCAAGCTATGCAGCACCTGGGCCGTCCTGTGCTGCTGTATGAAAATGGCTCATGTTGGGCTGGGGCCGGCTTTCCGCAAGGTGCGCTTATGATGATCGCGCCGAGCCTGCCATGGACATTTCTTGCGAGTGGATTGTTAATCAAATGTGCGGCTTGCCGGGCGCTGTCGGGGGTGTTCTATCGTCCATGGGCTCGCGGCGAATACCGAGGTGACCATGGAAAGGGCCGTCGGCGCGGTACCGAATCATTCGTGGGCTTTTCGGTTGCGTGCTCTTTCCCACAGGCGCTGCTGAAGGTGGCTGTGGGAATGCCTGGAGGTGGGGCGGGGCATTCGCACTGAGACGATGATCCAGCGGTCGCGCTCTACGATCTTGAAGCCAGACACACTATTGCCAATCCGCTATCAGCATCCGTGCGCCGCGCGATCACATCGTATGCCACCACAATAGCGGGCTCTCAGAACGGCACCGGGCTTTCGAAGCGCAGGCGTTCGCCGCTTTGCGGGTGGGTCAGGCTGAGCATGCTGGCATGCAGGCACAGGCGCTCGTGGGCTTGGAGGGCCTGTTCATGGGCATAGAGGCGGTCGCCCAGTAGCGGATGGCCGATGGACAGCATATGGACGCGCAACTGGTGCGAGCGCCCGGTGATCGGTGTCAGTTCCACCCGGCTGTAGTGCTCGTGGCGTTCCAATACGCGCCAGTAGGTCAGGGCATGCTTGCCCTGTTCATGGTCCACTACATGCCGTGGCTTGGTCGGCGGGTCGTAGCGCAGCGGCAGCTCGATACGGCCGCTGTCCTGCTCGGGCTGGCCCCAGCAGAGGGCGGTGTAGGCCTTCTCGGTCTCCCGGTCGTGGAACTGGCGCGACAGTTCGCGATGGCTGTCGGCATCGCGGGCCAGCACGATCAGGCCCGAGGTTTCCCAATCCAGGCGATGCACGATACGTGCTTCCGGGTAGCCATTATCCTGCAGGCGGGTCACCAGGCAGTCGCGGTTGTCCTCGGCGCGGCCAGGCACCGACAGCAGCAGGGTGGGCTTGTCGATCAACAGCAGGGCGTCGTCCTGGTGGATGATCCTGATCGTGCTCAGGGGCATGCGGTATCCCTTTCCAGGGTTCTTGAGTCCGAGAGGGTGTGCGGCCCGCCTGGTTCGCGGGCAGGCCAGCGCCCGCAGAGTAAAAACGCAAACGGCGGCTCGTGGGAGCCGCCGCTGTGCGCCGGAGGGCCGCTCAGCGGTCCGGCAGGGTGATGTTCAATTCGAGGATCGAACAGCCGCCCTGGTCTTCCAGTGCGACCTGTACCTGGTCCTGGTCGATGTTCACATACTTGCGAATGACCTCGACCAGTTCCTTCTGCAGGGCTGGCAGGTAGTCGGGCTGGGTCCGTTGGCCGCGCTCGTGTGCGACGATGATCTGCAGACGCTCTTTCGCAATGGCGGCGGGGGTTTCTTTCTTGCGTTCACGAAAGAAGTCGAAAAGGTTCATTCGCGACCTCCGAACAGTCGTTGCAGGAAGCCGGGTTTCTTGACATCGAGGAAGCGGTGCGCCACGTCCTTGCCCAGCAGGCGGTCGACGGCGTCGCTATAGGCCTGGCCGGCGTCGCTCTGGTCGTCGAGGATGACCGGAATACCCTGGTTGGATGCCTTGAGCACGGCCTGGGATTCGGGGATCACGCCCAGCAGGCGGATGGAGAGGATTTCCTCGACATCCTCGACACCAAGCATTTCGCCCTTGGTGACGCGCTCGGGGTTGTAGCGTGTCAGCAGCAGGTGCTCCCTGATCGGCTCCTCGCCACTTTCGGCGCGGCGCGATTTGCTCGCCAGCAGGCCTAGCATACGGTCGGAGTCACGTACCGAGGACACCTCGGGGTTGGTGACGACGATGGCTTCATCGGCGAAGTACATGGCCAGGTGCGCGCCCTTCTCGATACCGGCGGGGGAATCGCAGATGACGTATTCGAAGTTCTGGCTCAGCTCTTCGATGACTTTGCCGACGCCTTCCTGGGTCAGCGCGTCCTTGTCGCGGGTCTGGCTGGCGGCCAGCACATAGAGGTTCTCCAGGCGCTTGTCCTTGATCAGCGCCTGGGTCAGGCTGGCATCGCCGTTGATGACGTTGACGAAGTCATACACCACGCGGCGTTCGCAGCCCATGATCAGGTCGAGGTTGCGCAGGCCAACGTCGAAATCGACGATGACGGTCTTGTGCCCGCGCAGGGCGAGGCCGGTACCGATGGCGGCGCTGGTGGTGGTCTTGCCGACGCCACCCTTGCCGGAAGTGACTACGAGGATCTTGGCCAAGGTGATTCACCCTAAAGTGTGTAGTGCGGGACCGGTTTTCCGGGAGCCCGTAGCGGTCTGAAAATTGGCGGAAGTATCCGTTAAAGACGGGTGATGTTCAACATATCGCCAGCCAGCTCGACCTGGACCGCCTCGGTCCAGAGCGGTTCGCGGCGCAGGTCTTCCGCCACCTTGTAGTGGCCGGCGATGGAAACCAGTTCCGCTGCCAACTGCTGGCAGAATATCCGTGCATGGGTATCGCCCTTGACTCCGGCCAGGGCGCGACCACGCAAGGGTGCGTACACATGGATGTTCCCATCGGCGAGAAGTTCCGCACCGGGGCTGACCGCCGCCATGACGATCAGGTCGCCGCCCTGGGCGTAGATCTGCTGGCCACTGCGCACCGGCGTGCGCACGATGCGGGTCGGGCGATAGACCGGCTCGGCGGGCTTGCTCTCCTTGGCCGGCGCCTTGCTGGCGAGGTCGACGGGGCGTTCGCGGGCGCCGGAGGGCGGCAGTACCGGCATGTCCAGCGCCTCGGCGGCCTGGATATGCTCCGCCAGCGTAGCGCGCAACGCCAGGGTGCGCAGGCCGTGCTTGCGGCACAGGGCGATCAGCGCCGCCAGGTCGAACTGCCGTTCGCCTTCGGGCAGCTTGTCCAGCGCGAGTATCAGCGGGGTATTGTTGAAGAAGTCGGGCGCCTGCTCGACCTTGGCGGCCAGTTGCCGGTCCAGGTGCTCGAGGTCGCTGCGGGCCAGTTCCAGTACGGTGATGGCGAGCATGCTGCCCTTGAGCTGGAAGGCGGGGGTCTGGTCGAGAAGGTCGGCTTGGTTCATGGTCTTACTGCGGCGGTAAATGCCGTGGACTTATAGCGAGGCCTGCGCTGGGCTGCAAGGCTTTAATGGCGGGAACGGGGGTTATAGACTGCGCTTCTTTGCCTTTTCGCGAGTGATCGACGATGCCCGAGTGCCAACTGTTCGGAACCCCGGGCTGCCACCTGTGCGAGCAGGCCGAGGCCGTGCTGATGCCGCTGGCGGCCCAGGGGCTGTCGATCGAGCTGGTGGATATCGCCGAAAGCGAGCAGTGGGTCGAGGCCTATGGGCTGCGCATCCCGCTGTTGCGCCGTCCCGATACCGGTGCGGAACTGGGCTGGCCATTCGACCTGCAGCAGGTGCTGGCGTTTTTGCGGGTTCCCGGGTAATTGCGGGCTGTCCCGTTGCGAGCGGATTGGCGATGGTATGTCTGGCCATAGAACGTGCAGCTTGACCTCGGGCTCATCGTCCTTGCGCGGATGCCTGCTGGCGGGACGGGGCCTTCGCCGCCAGGGATGTATTCACGCGTGCCCCGTCCCGCCACCAGGCATCCGCACAGCCATCTCCAGCAGCGCCTGTGGGAAAGAGCCAGCCCTGCGAAGGATTCGGTACCGCGCCGCCAGCTCTTTCCATCGTCGCCACGATATTCGCCGCGAGCCCGGCCAGCCCCTCGTGGCAGCCTTCGCCGGCAGGGACGCCGACGAAGAGCACTCTCTTAATTCATAGGGGCGACAGGTTCATGGGTGTTTCGTAGCGGGGCGCGCGGGGTTCGCGACACCACACACGCCAGAACACCGCTGACAGCGCCCGGCAAGCCGCACACTTGATTGTCAATCCAGTCGCAATGCCTCGCGCACAGGCATCAGCGCATGCCCGTGCGGGAGCGAAGGCGGGCGTTCATGCGGTTGCCCTGGCCGCCTCCCCGGCTACGGTGGGCGTGCTATATTCGCCCCCGTCATCGCCCTCCAGGTTCTGGATTTTCCATGGTTTCGCTCGTATCCGCCGATTCGCCTGACCTGGCCACGCACGTCGTGGCCGGCGGTGTGCGTGCCATGAATCCTCCCCCCGCTTCATCTGTCGTGTCCCCGCCAGGCATCGTGCCGGTTGGCATAAGCCCGCCACATCCGATCGTCCTGGGCTGATCCAGCCCGCTTTCGCGGCCCCTTCGGCGTCTCTTCGATACAGCTCCTACGCACTGCGTGCTGTATATGACCAGGGCCTGTTCGCCATTCGACAGGTGAGTGCATCATGACTTCCAGAACTTCCATGTGGGCGGCTTTTCCCGCCATGGCCACATTCGTGCTGCTATGGGGCAGCGCGGCCATCTTCACCCGCTGGGGACTCGACCACGGTTCCGTATTCGCCCTGCTGGTCCTGCGTTTTTCCCTGGCGCTCGGCGCCTTGCTACTGATCGGCCTGCCTGCCAGGCGCTGGCTGCCCGGCCCCGGGACAGGTTGGCAGGTGGCCTCGACCGGGTTGTTGCTGACCGGTGGCTACTCGGTCTGTTATTTCCAGGCCATGGCGCATGGCATCACGCCGGGGTTGCTGGCGACGTTGCTCGGCGTGCAGCCGATCCTGACCTTGCTGCTGACCGAGCGCCGCTTCCAGCCAGCCCGGCTGTGCGGGCTGTGCCTGGCCTTGTTCGGCCTGCTGCTGGTGGTCTACCAGAGCCTGGCGCTGGCAAGGTTGTCCTGGCCCGGTATGGGGTTCGCGCTGGGCGCGCTGCTGTGCATGACTTGCGGTGCCATGTTGCAAAAGCGCATCCAGCAGGCGCCGGCGCAGGTACTGCCCCTGCAATACCTCGTGAGCCTGCTGCTGTGCCTGTGCTTCGTGCCGTTCCAGCCGTTCCACTTCAAGCCGGTCATGGGCTTCCTGATTCCCTTGCTGTGGCTGGGGTTGGTGATTTCGGTCGGCGCGCAACTGTTGCTGTACCGGATGATCCGCAGCGGTAGCCTGGTCAACGTCACCAGCCTGTTCTACCTGGTGCCGGTGGTCACGGTGCTGCTCGATTACCTGGTCCTGGGCAACCGCATGCCGGCGTTGGCGCTGGCCGGCATGCTGGCGGTCCTGGCCGGGCTGGCCCTGGCGTTCCGGGCCAGCCCGGCCAGTGCTCGCTGAGGGTTTACTCTTCAGGGTGATCGCGCTATGCACGGCAAACAGCCGAAAGCAGCGCTGGAAGCGCTCGAGGCTGGACGAAAGCGCGCGGCAACCGGTGTTTTCGTCCAGCTTTCCGGCCTCCAGCGCTTTTATCGAAGCACCTTGCCGGTGAGTAACGGCATAGCGCGATCGACCTGGCTTACTCCTCCAGCACCACCACGCGTTGTCCCGCGCGTACCGGTGAGCCGGGTTGCGCGAGGACCTCGCGGACCACGCCATCGCGCGGTGCGAGCAGGGGAATTTCCATCTTCATCGACTCGAGGATCACCAGTGTGTCGCCCGCCTTGACCTGGCTGCCGACCTCGACCTGTACCTGCCAGAGGTTGCCGGCGATATGGCTGTCGATGGCATGCTGGCCGGCGGCGAGCGGAACGTCCTCGCCGAGTTCGGGGGTGATTTCCTCGCTGTCGAAGTGGGCCTGGCCGGAGGCGATCCAGCGTTGTCGTTCGGCGTCGAAGGCGGCGCGCTGGCGGCTGCGGAAGGCACCGATGGTGTCGGCCTCGCGATCCAGGAAGCGCTGGTAGTCGGCCAGGGCCAGCTCGCTGTGCTCGATGCGCAGCGGGTAGCGGCCCAGCGGGAAGTCGCGGCGGATGCGCTGCAGTTCCTCGGCACTGACCGGGTAGAAGCGGATCTGGTCGAAGAAGCGCAACAGCCAGGGCTTGCCGTCGAAGGCCTCGACCTCGCGGTAGCGGTTCCACATCTGCAGGGTGCGGCCAACGAACTGGTAGCCGCCCGGGCCTTCCATGCCGTACACGCACATATAGGCGCCGCCGATGCCCACCGAGTTCTCGGCGGTCCAGGTGCGCGCCGGGTTGTACTTGGTGGTGACCAGCCGGTGGCGCGGGTCCAGCGGCGTGGCCACCGGCGCGCCGAGGTAGACATCGCCCAGGCCCATCACCAGGTAGCTGGCCTCGAACACCGTGCGGTAGACCTCATCGAGGTTTTCCAGGTCATTGATACGGCGGATGAATTCCAGGTTGCTCGGGCACCAGGGAGCGTCCTTGCGCACCGTGGTCATGTATTTTTCTATCGCCAGTTGGCAGGCCGGGTCGTCCCAGGACAGTGGCAGGTGCACGATACGCGAGGGCACGCGCAGGTCGGTGGCGGCGCACACTGCGTCCCATTCGCCGGCGACGATATCGAGCAGCCGCTGCAGGGGCAGGGTTTCCGGCTGGTAGTGCACCTGCAGCGAGCGGATGCCGGGGGTGAGGTCGATCACGCCGGCGAGGTGTTTCGCTTGTAGTGCTTGCATCAGCGCATGGCCCCGGAAACGCAGTACCAGGTCCAGCTCGGGCGGGCCGATTTCCAGCAGCAGGTGGGTGTCGCCGGAGAGGCGGGCGAGCAGGCGGGTGTCGTCCTGGCCGATATCCAGCACGATGGGGCTCGCAAGCTCCCGCAGGAGCGGTTCTGGCCGCGAAGGCTTCGTATCAGCGGCTGCAAAGGTGGCGTCCGGATGGGCCGCTTCGCGAGCGGCTTCAAGGCTGACGGGCAGGAAGCGCACCTTGTCGCCAGCCTTGAGCTGGCCGAGTTGCCAGAGGTCGGCTTCGATGATGGTCACCGGGCAGACGAAACCACCCAGGCTCGGGCCGTCCGGGCCGAGGATGACCGGCATGTCGCCGGTGAAATCGACGGCGCCGATGGCATAGGGGTTGTCGTGGATATTCGACGGGTGCAGGCCGGCCTCGCCGCCACTGTCGCGCACCCACTCCGGTTTTGGCCCGATCAGGCGCACGCCGGTACGGCTGGAGTTGAAGTGCACTTCCCAGGCGGTGGTGAAGAAGGTCTCGATATAGGCTGGGGTGAAGTATTCCGGGGCGCCATGGGGGCCGTAGATCACACGGATTTCGCGTACCGCGGGCAGGACGGCGAGCTGTTCGGCCGCGAGGCTGTCGCCGGCGCTGGTGTCGTCCAGGGCGGGGATATGCAGTACGTCGCCGGCCCGCAGGGCACGGCCGGCGTGGCCGCCGAATTGACCGAGGGTGAAGGTGCTCTTGCTGCCCAGGTAGTCCGGCACCTGCAGGCCGCCACGCAGGCTGAGGTATGCGCGTGCGCCGCTGCCGGCGATGGTGCCGAGGGCGAGGGTGCTGCCGGCCTTGACCCGCAGGCTGGTGTTCATCGGTTGCGGGGTGCCGTCGAGGCTGACCGGGATTGGCGCGCCGGTCATCGCCACCACGGCGTCGGTGTTGAAGCGCAGGCTCGGGCCACTCATGGTGATTTCCAGGCCGGCGGCTCCTTCCGGGTTGCCCAGCAGGCGGTTGCCCAGGCGCAACGCGCGGTCGTCCATCGGCCCCGACGGCGGTACGCCGACCGCCCAGTAGCCGAGGCGACCGGGGAGGTCCTGTATGGTGGTCTGGGTGCCGGCGGTGAGCACTTCGAAGGTATGCGCCTGGTACACCAGGCCCTCCAGGCAACGTGTCCAGGGCGAGCCGCTGGCGAACGGCGCGTCCGAGAGGATCTGCCGCAGGTAGTCGCGGTTACATTCCACGCCGTACAGCAGGCTTTGCCCCAGCGCGGCGTCCAGTGCTGCGCTGGCCTGGTCGCGGGTCGGCGCCCAGGTGATGAGCTTGGCGATCATCGGGTCGAAGTAGGGTGGAATCTCACAACCGGCCTCGACCCAGGTGTCGATGCGCAGGGCCTTGCCGTCGGCCTCGGGGAAATCCACGGCGGTGAGCAGGCCGGGGCTGGGCTGGAAGTCGCGACCCGGATCTTCCGCGTACAGGCGCGCCTGGATGGCGTGGCCGCTGGGTTTCAAGCCTTTGCCCAGTTCGCTCAGCGGCGCCAGCTCGCCCGCTGCCAGCTCGATCATCCAGCGCACCAGGTCGACGCCCCAGACCTGCTCGGTGACGCCATGCTCGACCTGCAGCCGGGTGTTCACTTCGAGGAAGTAGAAGCGCTCGGCCTCGCTGTCGTAGACGAACTCCACGGTGCCGGCGCTGCGGTAGTTCACGGCGCGGGCCAGCTCGATCGCCGCCGCACACAGTTCCCCGGCCATGCCGGCCGGCAGGTTGGGCGCCGGGGTTTCCTCCAGCACCTTCTGGTTGCGCCGCTGCACCGAGCAGTCGCGCACGCCGAGGGCCAGTACCTCGCCCTGGCCGTCGCCGAATACCTGTACCTCCAGGTGGCGGGCGCGCTGGATGTATTTCTCGATGAACACGCCACTGTCGCTGAAGTTGTTCTGCCCGAGGCGCCTGACCGCTTCGAAGGCGTCGGACAGCTCCTCGGCCGAGCGGCACACGCGCATGCCGATGCCGCCACCGCCGGCGGTGCTTTTCAGCATCACCGGGTAGCCGACCTGGTCGCCGGCCTGTAGCGCGGCTTCGAGGTTTTCCAGCAGTTCGGTGCCTTCCAGCATCGGTACGCCGTGGGCTTTCGCCAGCGCCCTGGCGGTGTGTTTCAGGCCGAACACCCGCAATTGCTCGGGGGTCGGGCCGACGAAGGCGATGCCGGCGGCCTCGCAGGCTTCGGCGAACGCGGCGTTTTCCGAGAGGAAGCCATAGCCGGGGTGGATGGCCTTGGCGCCGCTGGCCCTGGCTGCGGCGAGAATCTTGTCGACCACCAGATAGGTCTGTGCGGCTGGGCCTTCACCGAGCGAGAAGGCTTCGTCGGCCTGCTGGATATGCAGGCTGGCGGCGTCGGCTTCGGAGTACACGGCGACGCCTTGCACACCGAGCGCGCGCAGGCTGCGCAGGATACGGCAGGCGATGGCGCCACGGTTGGCGATCAGCAGTTTTCCAAACATTCGAGGTGCCCTCGAAGAAGGCGGGCCGTCCCGCCGGTATTCGGTCTGCGCCACGGTCGTCCGGGCGGTAAGGACGAGAAGAGCGCTGGAAAGCTGGAGGCTGAACGAGGTTGCTCTTTCGACCAGCCTTCCGGCCTTCAGCGCTCTTTTCGGTTTTTATTCACCACACCAGCACCTCGGCCGGGGTCGGGTTCCAGCCATTGCAGGGGTTGTTCAATTGCGGGCAGTTGGAGATCAGCACGATGACATCCTGGTGCGCGAGCAGTTCTACGTACTTGCCGGGCGCGGAGATGCCGTCCTCGAAGGTCAGGCCGCCCTCGGGCGTTACCGGTACGTTCATGAAGAAGTTGATATTGGCGCCGATGTCGCGTTTCTCCAGGCGGCCATCGTGCAGGCTGGCGCGCAGGAAGTTGTCGCGGCAGCTGTGCATGTAGCGCTTGTCCAGGGCGTAGCGCACCGTGTTGCTCTCCTGGGCGCAGGCGCCGCCGAGGGTGTCGTGGCGGCCGCAGGTGTCGGCGACGATGCTCAGCAGCGGCTTGCCGAGGTTGGAGTAGAGCACCGTGCCGGTGGTCAGGTAGACGTTGTTCTGCCGGCGCAGGGTGCGCTGCGGGTCGAAGCGTTCGCGCGGGTTGCTGGCGCTGTAGAACAGCGTGTCCACCGCCTGGTTGCCCTCCAGGTCGAGCAGGCGCAGGGTCTGCCCGGCCCGGACCTCGAACAGGTAGGGCTCGCCGGCCGGGATGGTGTGGCGGAAGCTGGCGGTGGCAGCGTGTTTGTCGCTGGCGGTCAGGCTCATGGGGACTCCCTCAGATATAAAGCCGTTCGGTGTTGTGGAAGGCGCGGCCGTTCTCCGGGCGCGAGGTGCGGCAGAGCACGCTGATGCCGTCGCTCTCGACCTTGCTCCAGCTCAGCCTGACCGGCTTGGGCGCGTAGTGGGGGTTCGGGTCCATCGGGTGTTGCAGGGCGGTGAGCACCACCAGGGTGTCCATCGGCGCGTAGAGTTCGATGTAGTCGCCGGCCTTGCTGTTGCCGGGCTGGAAGTGGAAGGTTCCGGCGGCATCGACATCCACCCGGCTGAACAGGTTGAGGTTCATCAGCAGGTCCTGCAGGTTCAGGTTCCACTTGCCCATTTCCACCAGCAGGTTGTCCATGCCGTTGCGGAAGAAGCCGTTGCGCAGTTCCTGGTAGCGGCCCTGGCCATACTTCTCGGCGACTTCCTCGGCATTCAGCACGCCGCCGAAGCTGTCGTGCCAGCCGCAGGTGTCGGCGGTGATGGCGGCCAGTACGCGGCCCATGTCCGAGTACAGGCAGTGGCCGCTGGTGAGCCTGGCGGTGTGCTGGCCCTTGAGGGTGTCGGGCAGGTTCAGGCGCTCGCTTTTTTCGCTGGCGTTGAACAGCAGCAGGCTGACGTTGGCGCCGCCTTCGACATCGCTGATGCGTAGCAACTGGCCGCGCTTGAGCACGAACGAGGTATGGCCGCCAGCGGGGACGGTTTCCTCGTAGAGAGTCGGGCGCAGGGTGAGGGAGGCTGTCATGCTTGGGCTCCTTGGTGATCGGCTTGCAGGCTGTCGACGAGATGCGTCGGCAGCAGCTCGATGGCGGCGCGGCGGCCGCTGTTCAGGGGAATGTCGTAGGTGATGCGCGCACCGAAGGCGTTCGGCGCATGTGGGTCGTGGCGTACCTTGTCGAAGACCAGCAGGCGGGTGCCGAGGCTGAAGCCTTCGCTGAGGTCATGGGTGACCATGAAGACGGTCAGCCGGGTCTCGTTCCACAACTCCAGCAGCAGGCCGTGCATGTCCTTGCGGATGCCCGGGTCGAGGGCACCGAAGGGCTCGTCCAGCAGCAGGATGCGCGGTTTCATGATCAGCGCCTGGGCGATCGCCAGGCGTTGCTGCATGCCACCGGACAACTGGCTCGGGTACTTGTCCAGGGCATGCCCGAGGCCGACCCTGGCCAGCATCGCCGCGGCCTGTTCACGGGCTTCGCGTTTCGCCTTGCCGAGCAGGCGGCCCAGCAGCGGTGCGCGCGGCAGTTCCAGGCCGATGGCGACGTTGTCCAGTACCGACAGGTGGGGGAATACCGAGTAGCGCTGGAACACTACGCCGCGGCTGGCGTCCGGTTCGTCCGCCAGCGGCGTGCCGGACAGCAGGATGCGACCCTTGCTCGGGCGCTCCTGGCCCAGCAGCAGGCGCAGGAAGGTGGACTTGCCGCATCCCGAGGCGCCGACCAGGGTGCAGAATTCGCCTTCGGCGATATCCAGGCTCAGGCCTTCCAGCACGACCTGGTCGCCATATTGCTGCCAGATATTGCTGACACGGATAAACGGGAGTGCGCTCATGACTTGGCTCCTTCGTACCAGGGAAAGGCCAGCCGCGTCAGTTGTCGCAGGCCGAGGTCCATCAGCCAGGCGAGCAGGGTGATCCACAGCACGTAGGGCAGGATCACGTCCATCGCCATGTAGCGGCGCACCAGGAAGATGCGATAACCCAGGCCGTCGGTGCTGGCGATGGCCTCGGCGGCGATCAGGAACAGCCAGGCGGCACCGAGCACCAGGCGCAGGGCGATCAATAAGCGCGGCAGCAGTTGCGGCAGCACCACCCGCAGGATCAATGTCCAGGTGCTGGCGCCGAGGGTCTGTGCCTTGATCAGCAATTCGTTGGGGATCTCCCGCGCGCGTTGTTCGATGTCGCGGGCGAGGATCGGCGTGATACCGATGACGATCAGCATCACCTTGGACAGTTCGCCCAGGCCGAAGACGATGAACAGGATCGGCAGGATCGCCAGCGGCGGCACCATCGACAGCACCGCCAGCAGCGGCGACAGCGAGGCACCGAACAGCGGCAGGGTACCGGCCGCCAGTCCCAGGCTCAGGCCGCACAGGGCGGCGATGCCGATGCCCATGCCGAGCCGCTTGAGGCTGGAGGCGGTGTCCTGCCAGAACAGGTAGTCGCCGCTGCGGCGGTCTTCGGTAAAGGCCAGGCGCTCCATGGCCGTGGCCATCTGGCTGGCGCTGGGCAGCAGCTTGTCGTTGGGATTTTCCGCCAGGCGGCTGGCCGAGCCGCTGAAGTAGATGAACAGCAGCAGGGCGAAGGGCAGCAGTGCCAGGCTCAGGCGTGTGCTGCGCGTAGGTGTGCGATTGATCAGGCGCATGGCAGTTTCTCGCGTATCCGCATGGGGGCTCTGTTCCCGTGGGAGCGGGCTGCCCCGCGAAGCGCTTGGCGCTGGCGGGTGGCACCGCTATTCGCGGCCGGGGCCGCTCCCAAGGGCTCTATGGGTTTCAGAGCGCGCCGTCGGCGGCCAGTTGCATGTAGCCTGGCTCGAAGCGCAGCTTGATGTTGTCGCTGTCACCATGGCTGACGCCGTTGGCGAAGCTCATGCCCACGGCGTCGGCGCTCTGGGCGCCGGCGCCGAGCAGGCCGTGCTCGAAGGAGAAGGCGGCGATGCGCGCCATGGTCTGCGGCAACTGCTCGCCGTTGGCGAAGGCGGCGGCTTCGTTGGCCGAGTAGAACATGCGGGTCTTGGCGAGCTGGGCCTCATAGCCGGGCAGGTCGGTGCCGGAGGCTTTGGCCATATGTTCCCGGGCCGCCTTGCCGCGCTCGGAGTCTTCGCTCATCACCGCCATGATCTCGTACCAGGCGCCCGTCAGCGCCTTGCCGAAGGCCGGGTTGTCCTCGAGGGTGTCGCTGTTGACCACCATCAGGTCGATGATCTCGCCGGGAATCTGGCTGGAGTCGAACACCTTGCTGACCCCGGGCCGGGCCTCGATCTCGGCCAGCAGCGGGTTCCAGGTGGCGCTCGCCTTGACCTCGGCGCTGCCGAAGACCGCGACCATGTCGGCATCCGAGGTGTTGACCACTTTCAGGTCGCGTTCGCTCAGGCCGACACTTTCCAGGCCACGGGCCAGCAGGTAGTGGGACACCGACAGTTCGACCAGGTTGACCGGCAGCCCCTTGAGGTCCTCGAGGCGCTTGCCTTCGCCCTTGATGACGATGCCATCGTTGCCGTTGGAGAAGTCGCCGATGATCAGCGCCGTGCTGTCCACGCCGCCCGCCGCGGGAATGGTCAGGGCGTCCATGTTGGTCATGCTGCAGCCGTCGAACTGGCCGGCGCTGTACTGGTTGATCGACTCCACGTAGTCGTTGATCTGTACCACGTCGATGTCGATACCGTACTTCTTCGCCCATTTGTCGACGATGCCTTGGGAAGCACCGTATTCCCAGGGCATCCAGCCGGCATAGATGCTCCAGCAGACGCTGAAACTGTCCTTGCTCGCGGCGTGTGCGGGAATGCTGAGGAGGAGGGCGGACAGGCTGGCGGCGGCCAGGGTGCTCGACAGGGATTTGCGCATGGGAACCTCCGGGTTCGTTTGAATGCGGGCAGGGAACGGCGCGACCATGCATGGCGCGTTCTCCCGGGCTTTTGTCCCGCCGTGTAACCCCGAACGAGGTCGCCAACTCTCGGACCAGACGCTCGCCTCATGGGCGGGCCGGAACCCTAGTCAGCCATTGCAAATTGTCGTACCGCACCCTTGCGGGTCTCTCCGCCAGGACAGAGCGAATACCGTGCCAATCGCCTGCAAGTCGTCCGCAAGCCTGCAAGGCCGCGGGGGCAAGAGGTTTTTCCAGGGAGGGCTGAAGAGTGTCCGTGCGCTATTTTGGTGCTATTGCATCATCCGGGTGCATCAGCGAATCAGCCAACTCATCAACCACAGGCCGAGCAGCAGCCAGATCAGCCCACTGATAAAGGATCTGCGCATGAAGGCGCGCACGGCGCTGAACAGCAGCCACAAGCCCAGCACCAGGGCCACCAGGCTGAGCAGGGAGTGGTCCATGCCCAGCGCACCGGACAACCCTTCGAGGAAGTTATGGCCGGCGCTGGCGATCAGATCGAAGAAGCCTTCCAGAGCATCGACGATGGTGCGGATGATGCTCCCCAGTAACTGGCCCAGCCATTCGAAAAAACTTTCCGTGCGCATTGCGTCATTCCTCAGCCATTGTTCGCTGAATCATCGGATGGCCTGGCCAACGGTGAGTTCCCAGGGAAAGCCTGTTATGTCGTTATCCCACGCCAAGGCAGTTCGGTAAATGCGCTGGAGGCTGGAGTGCTGGACGAAAACCACGGGCTGTCCGCATTTTCGTCCGACCCCGGCTTGCCAGCGCTTTTCCCGGCTGTTTGGCATGCCTGACGCGATCGCCCAGGGCGGGTTCCCTTTTGTAAGGTAATTGCCATGACGCTGGTGTAATGTCGGTGCTCATTTCAGAAATAGAGAAAAAAATGATTTCAATTGCCAAGGGGATGCTGGGACAGCTACCCGTGGTACGCCCATGGATGTGGTTATCGGCAGCGGGCTTTTCCGGCCTGTTCCTCCTGGCTGCGTTTTTCCACCTGGATGATCGGTTGCTGTTCTCGATCAAGACCTCCTGGCATGAGAGTAACTGGTCGACGCGCAGCCTCTGGTTGCCCGAATACGAAGTGAAGATCGATGCCCTGCCGGTGGCCACGGTGGAGAACAATCTTTCCGGCCTGACCTACGACGAGCGCGCCGATCATCTCTGGGCCGTGGTCAACAACCCCGAGGAACTGCTGGCGATCGGCAAGGATGGCCGCTTTATCGCGCGTTATCCGTTGCAGGGCTTCTCCGATGTGGAGGGCGTCACCTACCTCGGCGACGGGCTGCTGGTAGTGGCCGAGGAGCGTCGGCAGTCGCTGGTCATCGTGCCGGTGCCGAAGACGCCGGGGCCGTTGCAGCGTGAGGATTATCAGTCGATCACCCTGGGCTTGCACAGCGATGACAACAACGGTTTCGAGGGCCTGGGCTATGATCGCGCCGGCGACCGGCTGTTCGTGGTCAAGGAGCATTCGCCACGCAAGCTCTACGAGATCCAGGGATTGCGCGACACCCTGGCGGGGCGCCTGGGCCTGAAGATCATCGACCGGGAGAGCTGGATCGCGGACAAGGAAATGGCGACCGACCTGGCATCGGTGCATTTCGATGAGCGCACCGGGCACCTGGTACTGCTCAGCGAGGAAGCGAACATGATGCTGGAGCTGGATGCCGAGGGGAACATGGTCAGTTTCCGCTCGCTCTGGCGCGGCTTCGCCGGCCTGGAGGAAAGCGTGCCGCAGGCGGAAGGGCTGACCTTCGACGACGACGGCAACCTGTACCTGGTGAGCGAACCCAACCTGTTCTACGCCTTCGAGCGCAAGCGCGAGGGGTAGACGCTCCAGGGGCCGAAAAGAGCGCTGGAGGCTGGAGTTGGACGAAAAGCCTGGATCTCAGTCGCTTTCCGTTCGGCTTCCAGCCTCCAGCGCCTTTATGCGGTTTATTAGTGTGTCGGATACCGGGCCAGCACCTTGGCGACGATCTGGCGAATCCTGCTGGCGCGTTCCGCGGGGCTGAGCTGGCGGTCGCTCAGCGCCTGCTCGGCGCTGCCGCGCCAGACCAGCTTGCCGTCGCGGGCGTCGTGCAGGTCGATCTGCAGGGTGGCGACCTGGTATTCCACGATGCGGTTGTCGGCATAGATCGAGGGGCCCCAATAGGGATGCCAGGGGCCGCCCCAGTAACCGCCGCCGGTGCTGTATTGCTGGGTGCGGGTATCGACGATCAGCCAGGCGCGCACCTGCAGGTCGGCAGTGCCCTGGGCCGGACGCAGGCCGTGCTGGTCGAGCTGTTCGCTCACCGCTTCGCGAATGCGCTGTTCGGTCAGGCCGCTCTGGATGCGTGGATCGGCCGGGCGGAATTGCACGGCGGGCTCCATCCAGCTCCAACTGCGATAGGCGGAGAAGTCCCGGGTCGGGTCGAAGTCGCGCAGCGCGGGCTGGCTCTGGCAAGCGGCGAGCAGCAGTAGCAGGGGGATCAGTAGAAGCTGCCGTAACATGGTCGTTCTCCTGAAAGGGTTGTCTCGACAGTCTACGCCGAAAACGGCCGGATACTGCATAAGCCCGGGCGTCGTTTTCAACGTCGTGCGGCGACGGCCCGAAGGGGCGGGGCGATGGATGCCCATGCATAAAAAAGGGAAGATGGCGTTGCCTGGCGCCATCTTCCCTGAACTTCAGTGAGCGCCGGATGAGCGCTCACCTGCGAGGTTCACCTCCCTGTGGAATCTTGCTCGACAAGATTCACTCCGTAAGGCCCGCATGGGCATGCGGAAAACTTCAATTCCAGATGGTCACGTCCTGTGCATCGACTTTGCCTGGCAACAGTTTCTCCTTGAAGAAGGCATCCGCGATCTTCTGCTGTTCGCCCAGGCTTTGCGCGTTGACCTTGCGTACATCGTAGCTGCGCCGGGCATTGGCCTTCTCGACGATGGCCGGGTCCAGGTTGCCCCACAGTGGCCCGAGGATACTGGCCGCTTCCTGCGGATTCTGGCGCAGCCACTGGCCGGTGCGCACCAGTTCCTCGAACAGGGTTTCCAGTACCTGCGGGTGCTGTGCGGCGAAGGTGCTGGAGGCCAGGTAGTAGCGCTTGTAGTCCGCCAGGCCCTGGCCATCGGCCAGGGTGCGGGTGTCGAGCTGCTGCTGGGCGCTGCTGAGGAAGGGTTCCCAGGCGACCCAGGCATCCACTTTGCCATTCTCGAAAGCGGCTCTGCCATCGGCCGGCGTCAGGTAGGCCGGCTGTATATCGCTGAAGGAGAGGCCGGCCTTGGTCAGGGCGGCCAGCAGCAGGTAGTGGCTGCCCGCCGCCTTGGTCACGGCGACTTTCTTGCCCTTGAGGTCGCTCAGGTCGCGCAGTGCAGAATGCTCGTGCACGAGAATCGCCTGGGCGGTGGGCGAGGCGGTTTCCTCGGCGAAATAGGTCAGCCTGGCCCCCGCGGCCTGGGCGAATACCGGCACGGTATCGGCCACATCGGCGGAAACGTCGATATTGCCGACATTCAGGGCTTCGAGCAGTGGCTGGCCATTGGGGAATTCATGCCAACTGATGCGGATGCCCTGCTTGCCCAAGACCTGTTCCAGGCTGCCCTGGGTCTTCAACAGGCTGATCAGTGTCGAGGATTTCTGATAGCCGATACGCACCTGGGTATCGGCCTGCGCCGTCCAGGGCAGGGCGGTAAAAATGCCCAGTGCCAGGCCAAGGGCCAGCAAGGGGCGGCGTTTGAGTTGCAGAGACATGGGGAACCTCATCCATAGCTGCACAGCCTGGTGTGGCTGAGGGGAGTCGTTCGGCGGTTCAGGCCGGGCTTTGACAAGCTATACGATATAAAAAATCTAAAATAAATAATTTTTAGGAATTAGCTTAGAAAGACGGGTCGTCGCCTCATATTACTTTTTAGAATTTGTTTTAAATGAAATATTCTTTTTAAGAATTACAGTGACTGCTTAATCTTGTCATCAAGCTTTCATAAAGCGCACAGCGCCGAAGCTGTGGAAAAAGACCGCCCCGTGGGAAAACGCCGGCGGCCCATAAGAAGTCAAGTCCTGCAACTGGAGCATCGAGCATGAACAAATCTACCTTGGCACTGGCTATTTCTCTGGGCGTCATCGCCCAGCAGGCCGGTGCGGCCGGTTTTATCGAAGACAGCAAGGCGAACCTGGGATTGCGTAACTTCTATTTCGACCGCAACGACAAGGACACAGCCAACAGCAACAGCGAAGCCAGCGAGTGGGGCCAGGGCTTTATCTTCAACTACCAGTCCGGTTTCACCGAAGGGACTGTAGGGGTAGGGGTCGATGTGATCGGTCTGGCAGGTATCAAGCTGGACTCCGGTGGCGACAGCAGTATCCCGCGTAGCCGTGCGCCGGGTGCTCTGTTCCCGCAGGAAAGCGATGGCAGCGCCGTGGACAGCTATGGCAAGGCGGGCGCCACCCTGAAGCTGCGCCTGTCGAAGACCGAGGCGCGTATCGGTACCCTGCAACCCAAGCTACCGGTAGTGAACATCAACGATGGCCGCCTGTTGCCACAACTGTTCGAAGGCGGGCAGGTCACGTCCAATGAGATCGACAACCTGACCCTGACCGCGGGCCAACTGGAGCACACCAAGACCCGCAGCTCCAGCGACAGCATCGGTCTGCGGATCGGTGTGCCGAACAACACGCCCTTTGCGGATTCCAACAAGTTCTACTTCGCTGGTGGCGACTACAAGCTGAGCAAGGACCTGACTGCCCAGTACTACTACGGCAACCTGAAGGATTTCTACAAGCAGCACTTCCTCGGCCTGGTGCATAACCTGGTGTTGCCGGCCGGCTCGCTGAAGACCGACCTGCGTTATTTCGACAGCAGTTCCGATGGCAAGAACGGCAGCGTTGCCGGTCGCGCCGAGGGCTACAGTAGCAATGGCTACTACGCTGGCAGCGCTTCCCCGGGTGAGGTCGACAACCGTACCTGGAGCGCCCTGTTCACCTACAGCCTGAGCGGTCACTCGCTTGGCCTGGGCTATCAGCAGGTTTCCGGTGACAGCGCCTTTCCCTTCCTGAGCCAGGGCGACGGTGCGACCGCCTACCTGATCACCGACCGCCAGATCAACAAGTTCCTCAGTGCCGGCGAGCGCACCTGGCTGGCTGAATACGGCTATGACTTCGCCAGCCTCGGCGTGCCTGGCCTGAAAGCCAGCGTGGCCTACCTGTCCGGTACCGATATCGATGCCGCGCAGAGTGATCGCAAGGAGTGGGAGCGCGATTTCCGCGTGGACTACACCCTGCAGGATGGAGCATTGAAAGGTCTTGGTTTCTCCTGGCGCAATGCGAGTTTCCGCAGCAACGCGAGCACCAGCCAGGATGAGAATCGCCTGATCGTCAGCTATAGCATTCCGCTGCTGTAAGCGTTGATTCGCGACTCCCTGGAGAGATGCTGCGGGCCGCCATCCTCGGTCCGCCGTAGCGCGAGCTTTATGTGTAGGTGTCTTTTCGCCGGCCTTTGGGGTCGGCTTTTTTTTATGGTGCGCCCGGCAGGGCGCTGTCTGCTCGATGTCTGCCATTCCTTCGGGGCGGGAGGGCGGCAGAATTGCCCCGGGTCGTTTGTGTGGCGTCGATCAGCTTGCCGAGCGCAGGCCCGACCAGGCCACGGCGCCCAGGATCAGGGCACCACCGAGCAGCATGCCGCCACTGGGCGTCGAGCCGAACACCAGCCAGGCGCCGGCAATGGCATATACCGGCTCAACGGCGATGACCACCGCAGCGGTGCTGGTCCTGACTTGCTTGAGGGCGGTGATGAACAGGCTGTAGGCCAGGCCGGTGCAGAATACCCCCAGTGCCATCAGCAGCAGCCAGTCGCGGCTTTCGACCAACGGCAACTCCCGCCAGAGCGGCGGGAGGAGCAGCAGGCTGATGGCCAGGCATTGCCACCAGCAGGCCGGCAGCCCGCCGACATCGCTGGAGAAATGCTTGTTGGCCACGGCAATGGCGGCATAGCTGGCGCCTGACAGCACGCCCCAGAGCAGGCCCTCGGTGCTGCTATCGTTGAGATCGAAGGACGGCGTGACCAGCACCAGGCCGGCCGATACCAGGAGCAGGATCAGGCTGTCGATGTGCCCTGGCCGCAGGCCGGACAGCAGCCATCCGATCAGGGCGGTGAAGGCTGGAAACGTCGCGAAACCCAATGTCGCCATGGCTACGCCACCGGTCTGCACCGCGACGAAAAACAATATCCAGTGCATGCCCAGCGCGCTACCGGTGGCCAGCAGCTTGCCCGCCGTCGCCACCGGTACCCCGCGCCAGGGGCGCTGCCGCAGGCACAGGCAGAACAGGCTGAGGGCGAGCAGGGCGAAGGCCGCCCGGCCGAGGACGATCATGCCCGCACTGACTGCAAGGGATTGTCCGAGCAGGGCGGAAATACCGACCAGGAAGGCTGCGCCGTGCAATTGCAGGTGGGCGATATATCGGTTCATGGAGCGCTGTGCTGGGCTGGGGCGGTTATGGTGGCGCTGAATGCACCTCCCGTAAACGGGCTGTGATGACCCACGCGCCTCGATAGAGGCGCTGGAGTCGGGGTGCTGGGCAGGAAAGTACGGCGGCAGGCGATTTTTCGTTCAACGCAGCGCTGTCCAGGGCTCTTGCCGGGGCTTCTGGCGTATGGGCGCGGGTGTGGCGGTGAGTCGTGCGCGTCAGGCATCGCAGGCGGTGGTCGTATGACTCGCCAAGGCTGGCGATGCTGGCCTGTTTATATTCTTTTTTAGGATAAATAAATCATTATTTATTCTTTTTAATTTTGATGATTCCTGAGCATAGTGTCCCCAGCAAACAGACAACCTCAGGAGCAAGGCAAATGAGTATTCGACTTGGCGATATCGCCCCGGACTTCGAGCAGGACTCCAGCGAAGGGCGTATCCGCTTCCATGAGTGGCTGGGCGACAGTTGGGGGATCCTGTTCTCCCATCCCGCCGATTTCACACCGGTCTGCACCACCGAACTGGGGTTCACCGCCAAGCTCAAGGACGAGTTCGCCAAGCGTGGCGTCAAGGCCATCGCGCTCTCGGTGGACCCGGTGGAGTCCCATGTGAAGTGGATCGACGATATCAATGAAACCCAGAGCACCCGGGTCAATTTCCCGATCCTGGCCGATGCCGACCGCAAGGTTTCCGATCTCTACGACCTGATCCATCCCAACGCCAGCGATACCCTGACCGTTCGTTCACTGTTCGTTATCGATCCGAACAAGAAGGTGCGGCTGACCATTACCTACCCGGCCAGTACCGGCCGCAACTTCAACGAAATCCTGCGGGTGGTCGATTCGCTGCAACTGACCGACAGCCACAAGGTCGCCACGCCGGCCAACTGGCAGGACGGCGATGAGGTGGTGATCGTGCCGTCGCTCAAGGACGAAGAAGAGATCAAGCAGCGTTTTCCCAAGGGCTACCGTGCGGTACGTCCCTACCTGCGCCTGACGCCGCAACCCAACCGTTGATTCCATACACAGTCGTTCAGGTGGTGTGATGCTGGTTGTTTCTCTTGCGGGCAGTCCGAGTGAGCGTTCGCGCGGCGGGGTAGTGCTCGAAAAGGCCAGGGAATGGCTGCAGGGGCGCGGGGTCGAGGTGGTGTGCTACGGCATACGCGACTTCGTTGCGGAAGATCTGCTGCATGCGTGTTTCGACAGCCCCCAGGTACTACGCCTGCGTGAGCACATCGCCGCGGCCGACGGCCTGCTGGTGGCGACGCCGGTGTACAAGGCGTCCATCGCCGGAGCGCTGAAGGTGCTGCTCGACCTGTTGCCCGAGCGCGCCCTGGCGGACAAGGTGGTGCTGCCGATCGCCACGGGGGGCAGCGAGGCCCACATGCTGGTGGTCGACTATGCGCTGAAGCCGGTGCTGGCGGCGCTCAAGGCCCAGGAGGTGCTGCAGGGGGTGTATGCAATCGACCGTCAGGTCAGCTATGCCGAGCCTGAGCGGCCGGCCAGCCTTGAGCCCAGTTTGCAACGACGGCTGGACGATGCGCTTGCGCAGTTTTTCGAGATCCTGGCGCGACGCCCCCGTGCGCTGGCGCCGGAAACACTTTACGAACGGCTGGTGCAGTCGCGCTGGAGTATCTGATTTTTTCGGTGCCCGGAACGATTCCGGGTATCGGCTGGTTCACGGGTGGTTGCCGCTGGCGGTCGTCCATTCATTGATCTGTTCAAGGAGAGTGCCATGCGCACCATTACTTTGCGCCGTAGCCTGGCGGCCCTGCTCGCCGCGGCCATTTCGCTGGGTGCCATCACCCAGGTCCAGGCCGAATCCCTGCGTATCGGCTATCAGAAATACGGCACGCTGGTGCTGCTCAAGGCCAAGGGAACCCTGGAGAAACGCCTGGCCGAACAGGGCGTCGAGGTGCAGTGGACCGAGTTCCCTGGCGGGCCGCAACTGCTGGAGGGCTTGAACGTCGGCTCCATCGACTTTGGCGTGACCGGGGAAACGCCACCGGTATTCGCCCAGGCGGCGGGCGCCGACCTGCTTTATGTCGCGCATGAGCCGCCAGCCCCCAGTGGCGAGGCGATCCTGTTGCCGAAGGACTCGCCGATCAAGTCGGTGGCCGAGCTGAAGGGCAAGCGCGTGGCGTTGAACAAGGGTTCCAACGTGCATTACCTGTTGGTGCGTGCGCTGGAGGATGCCGGCCTGAAATACAGCGATATCCAGCCGGTCTACCTGCCGCCCGCCGATGCGCGCGCGGCATTCGAGCGTGGCAGCGTGGATGCCTGGGTCATCTGGGACCCGTTCCAGGCCGCCGCCGAGAAGCAACTGGATGCACGCACCCTGCGCGATGGCAATGGCCTGGTCGACAACCACCAGTTCTACCTGGCGACCCGCCCCTTCGCCGAGAAGCACCCGCAGGTGATCAGCACTCTGGTGGAAGAGATCCGTGGCGTTGGCGAGTGGGTGCAGAACAACCTGGACGAGGCCACCGCACAGGTGCAGCCGCTGATCGGTCTGCCCACCGATATCACCCGTCTGGCCGTCGAGCGGCAAGGCTATGGCGCCAGCTTCATCAGCCCGCAGGTGGTCGAGGCGCAGCAGAAGATCGCCGATGCCTTCACCGACCTGAAGCTGATTCCGAAGAAACTCAGCGTCAAGGACGTGATCTGGACGCCCCCGGCGAACGCCGCGGCGGGCCACGCCCACGCCCACGCCCACTGAACGCTTTCGCGGGCTCCTTCCCTTCGGGGCGGGAGCTTCGCGGGCAAGCCCGCTCCCTGAACAGCTTGAACGATGCCCTTTGCCGGTAGAGGAAGGGCCCTGAATGACGAGATCACGAGATCACATCAATGAGCCTCAATATTTTCTGGTTTCTGCCAACACACGGCGATGGGCACTACCTCGGAACATCCCGAGGAGCGCGCGCGGTCGATCATGGCTACCTGCAACAGGTCGCCCAGGCGGCGGATCGCCTGGGCTACGGTGGCGTACTGATTCCCACCGGGCGCTCCTGCGAGGATTCCTGGCTGGTGGCGGCGTCCCTGATCCCGGTGACGCAGAAACTCAAGTTCCTGGTGGCATTGCGCCCCGGCATCATCTCGCCGACGGTGGCCGCGCGCCAGGCGGCGACCCTGGATCGCCTGTCCAATGGCCGCGCGCTGTTCAACCTGGTGACCGGTGGCGACCCGGACGAACTGGCCGGTGACGGCCTGCGCCTGTCCCATGCCGAGCGCTACGAGGCGTCGGTGGAGTTCACCCGTATCTGGCGGCGGGTACTCGAAGGGGAGAACGTCGACTACGAAGGCAAGCACATCCAGGTCAAGGGGGCGAAGCTTCTCTACCCTCCGGTCCAGCGCCCGCGTCCGCCGTTGTACTTCGGCGGCTCGTCCGAGGCCGCGCAGGATCTGGCCGCCGAGCAGGTCGAGCTGTACCTGACCTGGGGCGAACCGCTGGAGGCGGTGGCCGAGAAGATCGCCAGTGTGCGTGAAAAGGCCGCGCGCCAGGGGCGCACCCTGCGCTTCGGTATCCGCCTGCACGTGATCGTGCGCGAGACCAGCGAAGAAGCCTGGCAGGCGGCCGAGCGGCTGATCAGCCATCTGGACGACGACACCATCCAGCGTGCCCAGGCATCCCTGGCCCGTTATGACTCGGTCGGGCAACAGCGTATGGCGGCCCTGCACCAGGGCGACCGCAATCGCCTGGAGGTCGCGCCGAACCTGTGGGCCGGCGTCGGCCTGGTACGCAGTGGCGCCGGTACCGCGCTGGTCGGCGATGCCGCGACCGTGGCCGAGCGCATCAACGAATACGCGGCGCTGGGCATCGACACGTTCGTCCTGTCCGGCTATCCGCACCTGGAGGAATCCTACCGGGTCGCCGAACTGCTGTTCCCGCTGCTCGACGTGGCGCCCCAGCAGACGCCGGAAAACCTGGCGCCGGTGGTGGCGGCTGGCGAGATGATCTCCAGCGATATTCTGCCCACGGCCGTTGCGGCGCAGTGACCTGTGGTCCATCCGGGAAATGACTCATGAGTGATAGAGCCAATAAATTGATCCTGCGCCTGGCACCCTGGGCACTGCCGGTCGCCCTGCTGGCGATCTGGCAGTTGTCGGTGAGCGCCGGGCTGTTGTCCACGCGTATCCTGCCGGCGCCCAGCGCGGTGCTGGCGGCCGGCTGGGCGTTGCTGGCGAGCGGTGAAATATGGACCCACCTGGCCATCAGCGGCTGGCGTGCCGGTATCGGTTTCGCCATCGGCGGCGGTATCGGGCTGTTGCTGGGGTTCATCACCGGCCTGTCGAAGTGGGGCGAGCGCTTCCTCGACAGCTCGGTACAGATGATCCGCAACGTTCCGCACCTGGCGCTGATCCCGCTGGTGATCCTGTGGTTCGGCATCGACGAGAGCGCGAAGATCTTCCTGGTCGCGCTGGGCACGCTGTTCCCCATCTATCTGAATACCTATCACGGTATCCGCAACGTCGATCCGGCGTTGGTGGAGATGGCGCACAGCTATGGCCTGTCCGGCTTCTCGCTGTTCCGCCAGGTGATCCTGCCCGGCGCCTTGCCGTCGATCCTGGTGGGGGTGCGCTTTGCCCTGGGCTTCATGTGGCTGACGTTGATCGTGGCGGAAACCATTTCCGCCAGCTCGGGCATCGGCTACCTGGCGATGAACGCCCGTGAATTCCTGCAGACCGATGTCGTGGTGCTGGCGATCCTGCTGTACGCGGTGCTCGGCAAACTGGCGGATGTCGCGGCACGGACACTGGAGCGTGTCTGGTTGCGCTGGCATCCGGCCTATCAGGTCAAGGGGGAGCGGACATGACCGTCCTGCACAATCTCAAGCGTGGCATTCCGCTGTTCATCGACGGGCTGCGCAAATCCTTCGGGGAACGTGAGGTGCTCAAGGGCATCGACCTGAATATTCCCGCCGGGCAGTTCGTGGCGGTGGTCGGGCGCAGCGGTTGCGGCAAGAGCACTCTGTTGCGCCTGCTGGCCGGGCTCGATCAACCGACTTCCGGGCGCCTGCTGGGGGGGGCGGCGGCGCTTTCCGAGGTCCGCGAGGATACCCGCCTGATGTTCCAGGACTCGCGCCTGCTGCCCTGGAAGAAGGTCATCGACAATGTCGGGCTGGGGCTTTCCGGCAACTGGCGGCCGCGTGCCTTGCAGGCGCTGGAATCGGTGGGGCTGGCCGATCGCGCCAACGAGTGGCCGGCGGCGCTGTCCGGTGGGCAGAAGCAACGTGTGGCGTTGGCGCGTGCGCTGATCCATGAGCCGCGCCTGTTGCTGCTCGACGAACCGCTCGGTGCGCTGGATGCGTTGACCCGTATTGAAATGCAGCAACTGATCGAGCGCCTGTGGCAGCAGCATGGCTTCACCGTGCTGCTGGTGACCCACGATGTCAGCGAGGCGGTGGCGATTGCCGACCGCGTGATCCTGATCGAGGAAGGGCAGGTGGGGCTGGACCTCAGCGTCGACCTGGCGCGCCCGCGCAATCGGGGTTCGGCGCGCCTGGCGGCCCTGGAGTCGCGTGTGCTCGACCAGGTGCTGGAACGCCCGGCGCCACCGGAGGAACCCGATCCCGTATCACCGCTCCCGACGCAGTTGCGTTGGGCACTCTAAGAGCAACTGCAAGTGGCAAGCTTCAAGTCAGAGCACGACGCGCTCGCTTGCAGCTTGCCGCTTGAATCTTGAAGCTAAATTCGACCCAGGAGAAATACCATGACCATCAAGGCAATCAACGTTCGCAACCAGTTCAAGGGCACTATCAAGGAAATCATCATCGGTGATGTACTGTCGGAAATCGACGTACAGACCGCCGCCGGTACCGTGACTTCGGTCATCACCACTCGTTCGGTGCGCGAGCTGGAACTGGTGGTGGGCAGCGAAGTGATCGCCTTCGTGAAGTCCACCGAGGTCTCCATCGCCAAGCTCTGAGGTCCATGCCAGGCGCCTGATTGGGTGCATTGGAGTCTGGAGGGTGGCGGCCTTGGTAGGGCGCGAGCACCTGGACGGCGAAACCGGTGCGCGCGGCGTACCCTACGGTGAGTCGTCGGCAGCTTCTCAGAAGGCGCCGATGACCCTCCCCAGCACAGCCATTGCCTGCTCGCTACGGGTATCCCAGGGATGCCCGTGGTTCAGGCGGGCGCAGTTCTCGAAACGGCGGGTCGCCGAGAATATCGGGCCGGGGGCCGGGCTGATGCCTTGCGCCAGTGCCTGTTGGAACAGGTGCAACGAATCGACGCGCCATGGGAATTCGAACCAGAGGAAGTACCCGCCGATCGGGCGCGTTACCCGCGTGGCCGCTGGAAAGTGCCTGGCCGCCTGCTGGGATTCCAGGGCATGCCGCAGTTTGCGCAGGTGCCGGTCGCAGCCACCCTGTTGCAGGTAGTCGGCCAGCGCCGCCTGGGCCGGCACTGAGGGGGGAGATGGTCGTCATCAGTTTCAGTCGGCTGATCTGCTGCGCATAGCGCCCGCCCGCCACCCAGCCTACCCGGTAGCCGGGGGCCAGGCATTTCGAGAAAGAGCCGCAGTGCATCACCAGGCCCTCGGTATCGAAGCCTTTCACCGGCCTCGGTGGTTGCGGCCCGTAGTACAGCTCCGCATAGGCGTCGTCCTCGATAAGCGGCACCTGATGCTTTTTCAGCCGTTCATGGAGGCCGCGCTTCTTCTCCTCGCTCATGCTGGCGCCGAGGAGGTTCTGCAGGCTGCTCATGAACCGGCAGGCCTTGATCGGCAGGTGCCGCAGGCTGTCGGTCCATGCCGTCGCGAGGGTGTACAGGGATCTCCAGCGCTTTCAGCTCCAGGCGCTCGAGGCACTTGCAGGGTGGCGTAGAAGGCCGGGGATTCTATGGCCACCAGGTCGCCGGGGCGGGTCACGCATTGCCGACACAGGTTCAATGCCTCCATCGCACCGCTGGCGATCACCAGCTTCTCCGGCGACAGCATGCCGGGCGACCATGGGGCTGCGTCCAGCCTGGTACGCTGGTTGCGATCGCCCTCGGTGACTTTCTCCGCCCACATGAAGACCCAGGTGAAGACGCTCTGCGGGCAGGCGTAGCCGCACCAGACCCGGCCGGCGAAGACCGTGATGAAGAACAGGCCGAAGGCGCAGATGATCAGCAGCACGCAGAGCAGGATGAAATCCTGTGGCCAGATGGTCGTGCCGAATATGAAGAACTTGCCCCCGGCCAGGTCCCGGAGCACGGCCTGGCGGTCTTCCTGGTTCAGCGCCAGGCCGTACCGAAGAACAGCAGGAACCGCAACCCGGCCCCGAAATAGATTGACAAGAATCCTCCGTAAAAGATAATGCGATGAATTCCTATTTGGTGTTGCTGTAGGCGGGATGCATATGTCGACATCACCTGATCGCATCAGGGCCATGCAGGTCGTTCGCTCCGCTTTCCAGGCCGTCTTGCCACAGTGCTCGACCGCCTCACGGCAAGGGCCTTCGCCGGAGGAGTATCCCGGTCGCTACACGGGTGCCGGGAGTGTCAATTCATCTCATTGCAGGAGGATGCTGCCATGATCGATACCGCCGTAGAACGCATAGACCGGATGTTGGCAGGCTTGCCGACGCGGGCCCGCAGGGCATTCCTGCTCAACCGCCTGGAAGGTTTGCCCCGGCAGATGATCGCAGAGCGCCTGGGCGTATCCCAGGGCACCGTGGAACGCGATCTGCGCCGTGCCTTCATTCACTGCCTGGCACCGAGTGGTGAGTGCCGGTGAGCCAGGCCAGGGTCGATCCGGTAACCCGCGAAGCCATCGACTGGCTGCTGCGGCTGGATGCCGGTTACGCCCGTGCGGGAGAGCGGCAGGCATTCAATGCCTGGCTCGACAGCGACCCGCAGCATATGGATGCCTGGCGCCGTGTCAGCGGCCTGTTGCAGGAGCCGCTGGCCGAGCTGCAGAACGCCGAGGCGCACAGCCCGGGGCAGATGGAGGCCGCCAGCCGGCTGTTGAGCGCCTCCTGGAGAGGCTCGTTGCGCAGGCGCCTTCTCTACCTCGGGCTGGCGGCCCTGGCTGTGTTCGCTGGGCTGTTCGGCCTGCTGCGAAGCTGAAGCTTCACTGGCTGAAGCGTTCCAGGCGGCGGCGCAGGTAGCGATTCTCGTCGCGCAGGTTTTCCATTTCGCCGAGCAGCTCCAGCATCAGGGCGGTGGTTGCCCAGTCCAGTTCCAGATCGCGTTGCAGCCGCCTGGCCTGGCGTAGCCTACCCAACGCCTGTTCATCGAAGCGCCATTCCCCTACGTGTCGGCCGGAAGGGGAGACGACACCGTACTCGACCAGTTCGATAAGGGCCTCGGTCGGCAGTTCGCTGGCGCGGCAGCATTCTTCCAGGCTCAGGTAGATGATCAGGTGAGTGCTCATTGGCGTACGCTCCAGTTCGCGCGAGGGTCGAAAGGGCTCTGCTGTTGCAACTGCCGCCAGAGTGCCTGGGCCTGTTCATCGGAAGCCTTGGGCATGACGATCCGCAGGACCGCATAGAGGTCGCCTGCTGTTTCTTTCGTGGGTAGCCCCTTGCCTTTGAGGCGCAGGCGCTGGCCATTCTGACTATTGGCGGGGACGTTGAGGAGGAGCTGGCCGCCCAGGGTCGGAATGGTGATCCGTGCGCCGAGGGCGGCTTCCCAGGGAGCTAGGGGAACGGTCAGGATCAGGTCGTGCCCATCGACATCGAACAGTGGGTGCGGCACCAGGCGGATGGTCAGGTACAGATCGCCGGCAGGCGCTCCCTCCCGCCCAGGCGCCCCCTGGCCCTTGAGGCGGATACGTTCGCCGTCGCCGACACCCTTGGGCAGGGTGACGTTGAGTGTCCGGGACTGGTTGCCGGGCAGCGGATAGCTGATCGGCTTGGGCTGGCTTGCCAGCAGTTCTTCGAGAAAGACCGGCAGCTCCAGCTCGATGTCCCGGCCAGGCCGCGGGCGATTTCCAGCCGATGCCTGGCGAGCTCCGAAGAGGGATTCGAAGAAGTCGGAAAAGTCGCCTTCGAAGACCGTTCCGCCGTCGTTGAACGAGGACGACGACTGCCACCCCGGCGGTGGCTGGAAGGAATCCTGCGCGCTGCCATGGCGCCGCAGGTGATCGTATTCGCTGCGTTTTTCGGGGTCCTTCAGCACTTCGTAGGCTTCGGCGACTTCCTTGAAACGTTCCTCGGCGTTCTGCTCCTTGCTGACATCCGGGTGGTAGCGATGCGCCAGCTTGCGATAGGCGCTCTTGATAGTCTTGGCGTCGGCCTGTTCATCGACGCCGAGAATTGCGTAGTAATCCTTGAACTCCATTAGAAGCCATCCTTTACTGCACCTGAATCGAGTCTACTCCTGGTTCCGGCGTAACCAATACCTTCCCTGTCAGGGGCTTTCCCGTTCGCGTACCCAGAATAGTGTGGCGCCGGCGACCGCAGCCGGCATGATCAGCAGGTTGACCAGCGGCACCAGCAGCGCCGCATAGGTCACGGCACCGAAGCTCAGGCTCTGCCAGCGGCGCTGGCGTAGCCAGACGAGCATGTCTTGCCAGCTCATCTTGTTGTTGTCCGCCGGGTAGTCGATGTATTGCACCGCCATCATCCAGACCCCGAACAGCAGCCACAGCGGGGCGGCCAGGATATTCAGCACGGGGATGAACGACAGCACCAGCAGGGCCAGCGCCCGGGGGGCGAAGTAGGCCAGTTTGCGCAGTTCGCGGCCCAGGGTGCGCGGCAGCATGGCCAGCAGCTCGGCCCAGTCGAAGGGCGGCGCATTGTCCTCGCCGCGCACCACGCGCTCGACTTTCTCCGCCAGAAAGCCATTGAACGGCGCGGCGATGATATTGGCCAGCATGGTGAAGCTGAAGAACACGATCAGCAGGACCAGTAGCACGAACAGCGGCCACAGCAGGTATTCGAGGAAGCCCAGCCAATCGGGCAGGCTGGGCATGATCGCAGCGACCCAGCTCGAGAACTGGCTGATGGCGAGCCAGATCAGGCCGACGAACAGTAGCAGGTTGATGCCGATCGGCAGGATCACGAACAAGCGCAGGCCGGGGCTGAGCACCAGCCGTATGCCTTCTCTGAGGTATTGCGGGCCGGAATGTGCGGCCAGGCTGACCGGGCCCTGTTTCATTTGCGCTGCAGCGGCTGCTGGTCGAAGCGCACCGCGGCAAGGCCCGCTGCCATCAGTGCGCGGATATTGCCGTGATCCTCAGCCTCGGGCGTGGCGAGGACACTCCGGTAATGTTCGCCGAATGCCAGTAGCGCTTCTTCAGTCGAAAACCCTTCCAGTAGCGCCAGACCGAGTGTCTTGCAAGAGCCCTCGTTGTGGCCGGCGGCATTTTCCACGCCGGCGTTGACGAAGCGGCTGGGTTGGTAGCTGTAGTTCCGCGCGATGAATGCCAGGGTGTCCTCGAACGGGTGTTCGCGGTCATGCAGGCTGGCTCGGAAGGCTTTCAGGGTGTCGCTCATCTGGGGTTCCTCGGTCAGGCGCCGCCAGGGCTGTGGCGACGATTTTTCTACTATTTCTAAGGCCGGCCAGGCAGGCGAAGGTTCAGTCGCGGTGGGCCGTGAGGGTGATCGACACCGATTCGGAAAAGCGCAGGGCATGGGGTTTGTCGACCTCCACTTCGGCGTAGCGCACGCTTTCATGCAGCATCACCAGGTCGAGGATTTCCTGTGTCAGGCGCTCCAGCAGGGCGAAGCGGTTGTCCTCGACATGCTGGATGATCGCCTTGGTGATGGTGCGGTAGTTCAGGGCGTGCTCGATGATGTTGTCGCGCACGGCGGCATTGGCCGGGTACAGGATCGTCAGGTTGATGATGACATCCTGCCGGTTGAGGATCTCTTCTTCCTTGATGCCGATGAAAGTGCGCAGGCTCAGGTTCTTGACGCGGATGCGGGCCAGGCCGGGGTCGAGTCGAGGCATGATGGCTCCCTAGATGAGGTGGCGGCCGCCATTGACGGCCAGGGTGGTTCCGGTGACGTAGGGCGTATCCAGCAGGTAACGCAACGCCTGGTAGATGACCTGGGGGCCGGGCTCGATGCCCAAGGCCGACTTGGCCAGGGCCCGGCGCCGGTATTCGTCGTCGTCCTGCGGGTTGAACTGGATCAGGGCCGGCGCGATGCCGTTGACCTTGATGGCTGGCGCCAGGTCGGCGGCGAAGGACAGCGTGAGGTTTTCCAGGCCTGCCTTGCTCGCGGCGTAGGCGATGTGCTTCCTGCTGCCCTTGTGCGTGACGTCGTCGCTGATATGCACGATGTCCGCCGCGCCGCCATGCCGTAGCAGGCCGGCGCAGTGCAGGTTGATCAGGTAGGGGGCCTGCATATGCACCTGGAACATGTGCTGGAAGGCCGCCGCCTGCTGGCCCGCTTCGTCGGCGTGCCAGTCGGAGGCATTGTGGACGATCGCCCGCAGTTGATCGGTATGGGCCTTGATTCGTTCTATGAAGGCGAATATGCCGGCATTGTCGGAGAAGTCGGCGTGGAGGGTGATGGCGCCTCGTTGGCGCAGGATATCCAGGCCTTCGCGTTCCCGGCGGTAGCTGACGATCACCGGCTGGCCTTCGTCCAGCAGTCGTTGCGCGCAGTAAAGGCCTATGCGCTGGCTGGCGCCAGTGATCAGGATAGGGGCCCGGTGGTCCATGGTAATCCGTCGCAGAGGTTGAGTGATGACCGCCCTGGCGGTGCCCCTCAGTTTACCAGATCGTCCGGTAGTTCCGGCTGCAATTCCGGGTGCAGCTTCTGGTGCTGGGCATAGAGGAAGCTGCGTACCCGCTCGGCATCCCGCCCTTCGGGGAACTCGACTTCATAGGCGGCCATGCCGTCCCGTGCCTCGCTGATGCGCCGGGCATTGATTTGCAGCGAGCCTTCGCCAGGCAGCGCCAACTGCAGATGGAAGTGGCGAGGGGCGCGGCGTTTGTGGCTGGTGTCGACCACCAGGCTGTCGGGAGACAGTTCGTGCACGCTCAGAGGGCTTTCTTCGCCATCTTCTTCGAGCAGCGGCAGTGGTTGTTCGAGTTGCAGGCGCCAGGTGCGCATCGTGGGGCCGCGCTCGTAGATGGTGGGGGGCGCCAGTTGCAGCCGCAGGTTGTGGAATTCATCCTCGTTCAGTTGCAGCGGGAAGGACATGCAGAATTCATCGAACTGGGCCTCGAAGGTCAGCCGGGTCTGGGCAGCCAGTTGCAGCAGCAGAGCGTTGGCCTTGCCGCCGCCGTCGATATGAAAGCCCGGACCTTCCTTGTTCGAGGCATCGCAGGGGGTGCGCATCAGTTTGTGGATATAGCGCAACTCGGCTTTTGTCAGAACATTCGTTGCCATCATGCTGAGACTATCCTGGAAGAGCGAGACACAGGATCGTGGCATGCCGTAGTCGAACTAGTGGCAGGCACAAGGTGGGACTCGCGGCTCGACCATAAGTTTTCTGTGATGTTCCTGATATCCGACCAGCGGTGTCGGTCTTGTGGGTTGTCGGTCCTGGCAAGGTGTTGCGAGAAAGGCGCGGAGGCTGGAGCGCTGGAAGACAAGGGCGGGCTGTCTTGCGTTTTCGTTCAGCCTCCAGTTTTCCAGCACTCTTCCCGACGCTTCCCCGCGCCTGGCGCAATCGCCCTGCATCTATCCATGGTGAATACCTCGAGCGATATGGTTCTAGGGCATAATGCCGCGCTCGGATTCAGTAACGGAGCCGCTTCATGAGAGTCGCCATTCTTTCCGGTACCGTCTACGGCACTGCCGAAGACGTTGCCCGCCATGCCGCCAGCCTGCTCGGGAGCGCCGGTTTTGAAACCTGGCACGATCCTCGCGGGCAACTGGACCAGGTGTTGGCCTTCGATCCGCAGGCATTGCTGGTGGTGACGTCTACCACGGGCATGGGGGAACTGCCGGACACCTTCGTCGGCCTGTACAGTGAGATTCGTGATCGTTTCCCGGCCTGGAGTGGCCTGCCGGGTGGTGTCATTGCCCTGGGAGACAGCAGCTACGGCGATACCTTCTGTGCCGCGGGCGAGTTGATTCGCGAGTTGTATCAGGAGCTTGGCATTCGCGAGGTGCAGCCGATGCTGCGCCTTGATGGCAGTGAAACCGTGGACCAGGAAACCGATGCGCAACCCTGGCTGGCCGCTTTCGCCGAGGCTCTGCGTTCCTGAGTCGTGTACTGCCACGTACCTGTGTGATGCAAGCCTGCGCGCTGCGCTGATGAGAGACAGATGAACAAGGACGAGCGGGTATTGGTCGAGGTGCGGGATGAATTCGGTTCCATTCGCGTACTGGAGGTCGGCGATTATCGCTTTCTCGAGTTCGGCGAATGCATCGAGCAGAGTTGTGTCTTCACCCGTGACCCGAGCTGGCTGGAGTACGATTACACCCGCGCCATGCTCATGGGGGCACTGGCGCATCCGGCACCGGAAACCGCGCTGTTCCTCGGCCTGGGCGGTGGAACGCTGACCCAGGCATGCCTGAAGTTCCTGCCGCTGGAGGACGTGGAGGTCATCGAGCTGCGTCCGGCGGTGCCCGAACTGGCGATGCGTTATATGGGGCTGGAGGACGACGAGCGCCTGTATATCCGCATCGGCGATGCGCTGGAACTACTGGCCTCGGCCGAGAGCGCCGATCTGATTTTTGTCGATCTCTACACCGATACCGGGCCTTCGGCAGCGCACCTGGCCTGGTCATTCCTGAGGCGTTGCCAGGAAAAGCTCAATCCGGGCGGCTGGCTGGTGATCAACCAGTGGGGTACCGACGAGGACAAGCCCTTGGGCGCCGCACTGCTGCGTGGCCTGTTCCACAGGCACTACTGGGAATGCCCGGTGAAGGAAGGCAACGTAGTACTGCTCATTCCCGCCGATCTCGAACAGTGCCTGGACCTCGCGGGTCTGCATGAGCGGTCGGCATTCCTGGCGGCACGCCTTGGCTATTCCCTTGACTCGCTGATAGCGGCATTGAGGGCACCAACATAGAACATTCATATATGAAGTGATCTTATTTGGTGCAATTTGGTTTGTTCTCGCGGAAGGCCCGGTTACGGCGTGTTTTTCTCCTGTCGTTCCATTGCGTGGGGTGATTTACGTGGCGCGGCAAAGGGCATGGGTACAGCCGGCGAGAGGATTGTCCGACTGGTCCGTTAATTGCTTTTTGCCAGTATCCCGGTATGGCAATGAAGGAAGAACATGGATACGGCAAAGATGCATCTGTCTGCCCAGGAACGTCACTGGTTGCCGGTGTTCGGTAAGACCGGTAAGTTGGCCATGCGCTGGTCCTGTTGGTTGAATCGCGAGGTCCAGCCGGCTATCGGGCAAGCCTTCGAAGGCATTTCACAGAGTCGTGTAAGGCTATTGCAGGGCTGGGCCGCGGCGCACTGGGAGCATCTGGCCGAACTGGCCGAGAGCCTGGGCGGCGATGCACTGGTGGCCGATAGCGGGCTGCTCGATGACAAGCGGGCGCAGATGCCTGATTTTTCCGAACTGTTCGTCGTCGATGCAGCCGGGCGGGTCAGCGCCTCCAGCCATGCCGGGCACAACGGGCGCAGCCTGGCGGATGCTCGCGCCCTGCAGCAGGGGTTGCGCGCGCCTTTCCTGCATGGCCCCTACAGCGATCCGCTGACACTCGCATTGGGGCCTTCCACTTCCAGCTTTCATGATGCGGTCACGCTGATGTTCTACCAGCCTCTGGCCGATGGCCGGGGTTGCCTGTGCGGGCGGGTGCCGAACGATGTCTTGGGGGATCTTATCCAGCGGGAGGCCGGGCATATCTATCCGGAGTCCGGCGACAACTATCTGTTCATGGTCGAGTCGCGCTTCGAGCCGTCGATCCAGCCGGGAACGGCGCTGTCGCGTTCGCGTTTCGAGGATTCCACCTTCAGCCTGGGCGATAACCTCAAGGATGGTGTCGCCACACGCTGGGGCACGGTACAGGTGCGCCAGCACACCGAACTCGAGCTGCGTTTCACCGATCCGGCCACCGGCCAGTTGCACCCGGGGGTAAGGGAAACCATCGCCAAGGGGGCCAATCTCTATGTGGCCTACCCGGGCTATTCCGATTACCGGCATATCCCGGTGGTGGGCAAGGGCACCACATTCCAGATGCAGGGTTCTCCCGACCGCTGGGGAATGATGTGCGAGGGGGATCTGGAGGAGGTCTTCCGGCGGCGCTCGCTGAGTTTCAACATGATGAAGACCTACCTGGCGACGGTGACCAGCCTGCTGTTGCTCAGCACTCTGCTGCAGGCGTTCAGCGGTTTGCCCGAGGCCGTCCTGTATGGCCTGGATGTCGTGTTGATGCTGCTCGGGGCTTGGGCCTTCTCGATATTCGGGCCGAAACGGCTGGCGCGGCGCATGCAGTCGATGAGCGATGTGGTGAGGACCCTGGCCGAAGGCGAGGGGGACCTGTGCCAGCGGCTGACGGTCGAGGCCCGGCGGCGCGACGAAGTGGTCGATCTCGGGCGCTGGCTCAATAGTTTCATTGATAGCCTGGACACCGTTGTCGGGCGGGTGATTCAGGTTTCTCGACATGTGCGGCAGGACAACGAACTGATGCTCGAACGCAGCCGCGAGGCGGGTGATGCCACGCGCGAGGTGGGGGACTCGATTCACCGTCTGTTGCTGCTGGTCGAGCAGCAACTGGGCGAGATCCAGCAGGCCGGGGTCACGGCGCAGGAGATGAAGGATGCCATGGCGCGGGTGGTCGAGCGTGCACGCGAGCGTTTCGAGACCGTGCGCGACAGCACCGAGTCGATACGCAATGTGGTAGAGCGCTCGGCTGGCAGTGTGCAACTGCTCGACAGCCGTATGGGCGAGATCGGCAATATCGTGCGGCTGATCACCGATATCACCACGCAGACCAACCTTCTTGCGCTGAACGCGGCGATCGAGGCGGCGCGGGCCGGCGAACATGGGCGCGGCTTCGCCGTGGTGGCGGGCGAGGTGCGCTCCCTGGCCGAGCGTACCGCCCATGCGGCCACGGATATCCGGGTCATGGTCGAGAGCCTGCAGAATGAGACGCGCCAGGCGGTGTCGCTGATGGAAAGCGGGGTGGCCGATGTGGATGGCAGCCTGCGCCTGAGCGAGCAGGTTTCATCGGAGAACCAGGAACTGCATGAGGCGGTGGCACGCGTGCTCAGCGCGATCCAGCAACTCAACGAGCGCAGCCTGCAATATGGGCAGACGGTCGGTGGCGTGGAAGTGGTGTCGGGTGAAATGGGGACGACACTGCAGGTCTTGCAAGGCAGTGCCGAGCGGGTGCGACACACGGTCGGCAAGCTGCATTCGCTGGTCGGGCGGTTTCGTGTCAGTACTGGCGAGAGCAGGGCGGCCTGATCCATTTCCGCATTCCGGGTTGATCGTGGCATTGCCAGTCCAGTATCAGCACATTCCCATGCAAGGCCTGGCGCGACGGTCCTGTCTCGATGCGGGGCGATCGCGCTCTGCGGCGCGACAAGGGCCGAAAGCGCTGCAAAGCCAGGGGGCGTATGCGAAACCACAGGCAACCGGTATTTTCGTCCAGCCTCCAGCCAGCGTCTATCGGAGCGGCTTGCCATCGGATAGCGAAATAGCTCGATCGCCCGGCATCCATATGCAAAATACGAGCACGGCCGGCGAAAATTCCGGTATAGTACGCGCCGGCTGAAATCCAGCCGGCGTTCAGGTACTGCAACAAAACGAAGCGCGTGCTTCGGCTGCTGTCCGCTCGACGGACTATCCTTGACGATTCATCATCCATACGTTTTCGCAAACCCGCCGACCAGGCTGCCAGGGTGACCCACAAGGTCTTGCATGGCATGCGCAGCTTCGGAGCATGGGTCTTTGCGGAGCATCAGAGACAAGACCCATGACCCAGGAAATCGGCGGCTTTGCCGCACTCGGCCTTCATCCCGCTGTTCTGGCCGCGATCGCGGCAGTCGGTTACGAAGAGCCTTCACCCATCCAGAACCAGGCGATCCCGGTGATCCTTGGCGGCCACGACATGATCGGCCAGGCGCAGACCGGCACCGGCAAGACCGCAGCTTTCGCGCTGCCACTGCTGTCGAAGATCGACCCGGCCCGCCGCGAGCCGCAAGTGCTGGTGCTGGCGCCTACCCGCGAGCTGGCGCTGCAGGTCGCCACTGCCTTCGAAGTCTATTCCAAGCAGATGCCCGGTGTTGGCGTCGTGGCTATCTACGGTGGCGCCCCGATGGGGCCGCAGCTCAAGGCGATCCGCCAGGGCGCGCAGATCATCGTGGCCACGCCCGGTCGCTTGGTCGACCACCTGAGCCGTAATGCCGGCCTGCTCTCGACCATCGGCTTCCTGGTGCTCGACGAAGCCGACGAGATGCTCAAGCTGGGCTTCATGGACGACCTGGAAGTGATCTTCGAAGCCATGCCCGAAGGCCGCCAGAGCGTGCTGTTCTCGGCCACCCTGCCGCATTCGATCCGCGCCATCGCCGAGAAGCACCTGCGTGACCCGCAGCATGTCAAGATCGCCGCCAAGACCCAGACCGTCGCCCGTATCGAGCAGGCGCACCTGATGGTGCATGCCGACCAGAAGATCCCGGCCGTACTGCGCCTTCTCGAAGTCGAGGACTTCGATGCGCTGATCGCCTTCGTACGCACCAAGCAGGCCACCCTCGATCTGGCCAGCGCCCTCGAAGCCAAGGGGTACAAGGCGGCGGCGCTGAACGGCGATATCGCGCAGAACCAGCGTGAGCGGGTCATCGAGTCGCTGAAGGACGGCCGCCTGGATATCGTGGTCGCCACCGACGTCGCTGCGCGTGGCCTCGATGTGGCGCGTATCACCCACGTGTTCAACGTCGACATGCCGTATGACCCGGAGTCCTATGTGCACCGCATCGGGCGTACCGGGCGTGCCGGCCGTGAAGGTCGCGCGCTGTTGCTGGTGACCCCGCGCGAGCGGCGCATGCTGCAGGTGATCGAGCGGGTCACCGGGCAGAAAGTGGCTGAAGCCCGTCTGCCCAACGCGCAGCAGGTGCTGGAAGCACGTATCCGCAAGCTCACCAACGGCCTGGCGCCGCTGGTGGCCGAAGCCGAGGCGAGCCATGGCGAGTTGCTGGATAAGCTGATTGCCGAGATCGGCTGCAGCCCGCGTGCCCTGGCGGCAGCCTTGTTGCGCAAGGCCACCAATGGCCAGTCGCTGACCCTGGCCGAACTGGAGAAGGAGCAGCCGCTGGTGCCGAGCAGTGCGCCCCGCGAGCGTTCCGAGCGCAGCGGCGAGCGTGACCGCGAGCGTCGCGCTCCGGTTCCCCTGGCCGAAGGCCGTGCGCGTTGCCGCACGCCGCTGGGTGCGCGTGACGGTATCGCGGCGCGCAACCTGCTGGGGGCGATCCTCAATGAGGGCGGGCTGGTGCGCGAGGCGATCGGGCGTATCCAGGTGCGCGACAGCTTCAGCCTGGTGGAATTGCCCGAAGAGGGGCTGGAGCGCCTGCTGACCAAGCTCAAGGATACCCGCGTCGCCGGCAAGCAGTTGAAGCTGCGGCGTTATCGCGAAGACTGAGGCGGAGCCGGCGCCCGCTATTGCTCGGTGGGCGCCTGCGCTGAGGGAATGGGCCATTCGCGGGCCAGCCCGCGGAAGACCGTGTCGATCATCAGCGGGGCATCCTCCACTGGGTCGAACTGATCGGGGTTGCGTGTCCAGTCGGTCACCAGCCCTACGATCAGGGCATGTACCGAAAGTGCGGCCAGGCGTGGCGTCAGGCCGGGCCGCAGGTGTTCCGTGGCGCGCTGCAGCAGTTGCTCGCTCAGCCTGATGAATTCGTCAATAAAGGCGTTATGCCGCTCTTCCGCTTCGCGCAGTTCATCGGTGAACTCGCAGCGATGCAGCAGAATGGTGAATATCCTGCTTTTTTGCGGATTCAGGCTCATCGACTGGGTGACTTCGATGCACATGTCCCGCAGGACCGTCAGGGGCTGGTGTGGGCCGCAGGCCAGCAAGCGCTGCGCCAGTTGTTCCGGCGGCAGGCGTACCTGGTTGACCATTTCGTTGAACAGGTGGGCCTTGTTCTGGAAGTGCCAGTAGACCGCGCCTCTTGTCACGCCTGCATCGCGGGCGATCTGATCGAGGCTGGTATGGGCCACACCCTTGTCGAGGAACAGCCGCTCGGCGGCCTCGAGGATGGATATGCGGGTCTTCTCGGCTTCTTCTTTGGTTCTGCGCATGGTTCTACTGGGCAATTCGTAGGGTAGTGCCGGGCTGCGTGCACCGGAGCGGGTCGGCTATTTACAATCGACTCTGTATGTAACAGCATCTGCCGGTCTTGTAAATCGCCCGCTTGCCCGCGCTTTTGCCAAGCCGTGCGACTTTTTCTTCTGTTCGTGAGCTTCTTATGCCTTTTCGGATTCTCCTGATACTGGGAGCACTGAGTGCTTTCGGCCCCATGGCCATCGACTTTTATCTGCCCGCTTTCCCGGCCCTGGCTGAAGGTTTCGCCACGGATGTCGAGCAGGTGCAACTGACTCTGGCGGTCTATTTCGTCGGCCTGGCGGTAGGGCAACTGGTCTATGGGCCACTGGCGGATCGCTATGGGCGGCGCAGGCCCTTGTTGCTGGGAATTGCACTGTTCACGCTGGCCTCGTTCGCCTGCTCGTTCGCGCCCAGCCTGCACTGGCTGATCGCGGCGCGTTTTGTCCAGGCGCTCGGCGGCTGTGCCGGAATGGTGATCTCGCGTGCGATCGTGCGCGATCTCTGCGATCCGATCACCTCGGCCCGGGTGTTCTCCCAGTTGATGCTGGTCATGGGGTTGGCACCGATCCTGGCGCCTTTGGCGGGTGGGCTGCTACTCAATCTGGCGGGCTGGCAGGCGATCTTCTTCATACTCGGCTTTTTCGGCGTATTCTGCCTGCTGGCAGTAAACCTGTGGCTTCCGGAAACCCTGGACCCGCGGCAACCGTCCGCACCTCTGCGTGGCGCCCTTGGAGAATACCGGCGGCTTTTCCGGGACCTGCCGTTCGTCGGGCATGCGCTGACCGGTGGCCTGGCGATGGCCGGCATGTTCGCTTATATCGCCGGCTCGCCCTTCGTTTTCATCGAATTGTATGGTGTCCCGAGCGAGTACTACGGCTGGCTGTTCGGTCTGAATGCCGCGGGTTTCATCCTGTTCGCCCAGGTGAATGCCTGGTTGGTGGCGCGCCGTGGGCCGGGATACTGGGCCAGGCGTATCGCCTGGTTCTATTGCAGTTGCGGTGTGTTGCTGCTGATCGTCGCCCTGGCCCGTCCCGAAAACCTGTGGCCGCTGTTGCTGCCATTGTTCGGTGGTATGGCTTGCCTGGGTATCCTGATGCCCAATACCTCGGCTTGCGCCATGGCTGGCCAGGGCCGCCATGCCGGGAGTGCGTCGGCGTTGCTCGGCAGCCTGCAGTTCGGCATCGCCGCCTGTGCAGCCAGTGCCGTGGGCTTTCTGCATGACGGCAGCACCCTGCCCATGGCGCTGGTGATCTGCGGTTGCAGTCTGCTGGCGCTGGCGATGTCGCGCCTGACACTGATGGCCGAGCGGCGTGCAGGGCATCCTCTGGCGTGATGCCTGGCGGCGCCAGGATCTTCGAAGTGGCGGCTGTCGAGCAACAGGGGGCGCTTTCGCCGTAGTGCTGTGAGCCTTTCGTATGTCGCCGGCGATGTCCGGGCTTGCGGCGAATACCGGGGCGATTATGGAAAGCGCCGTCGCCCGATGCCCGAGTCATTCGTAGGGCTTTCGGTTTCCCAGGCTGTTTCTTTCAGGTGCCGTCGACAGTGGCTGTGTGGATGCCGGGTGGCGGGCGGGGTCTTCGCCGCCGGGGATGGCGATGTATTCACGCGTGCCCCGTTCCGCCACCAGGCATCCGCACGGATACGAGGATACCGAGATCGCGCTCTACGGCTTCATGGCCAGGCACACTCTCATGAAACAAGAAATAGCTCTTTGATTGAAAAGGCTGTTTCTTGGCGGCAGGAACGCGCCTGTCTGCTGTGCGACAGCGTGGAGTGCGACGAAACGTCAACGAGACCCTAGAGTTGGCCGGGACGAACCAGGCGTTCTATGGTCGGCTCCAGGCGGCGTTTCAGTTCGGCTTCGATCTGCGGGATGAATTCGTCGATGACTTCTTGCAGGATCGATTGCGCGGAGACGCGCAACTCATGGTCGATATGGCGTTCGGCCAGGTCGCGGAAGGCCGTGCGGGCAGGGGACGGGCGTGCCTCCTTCGCTTCCTCGCTGGCCTGGACCACGCTGAGCACACATGGGCCGGTGCTTTCCACGGTATTGGTCAGCAGGGGCGGCTCGATGTTTTCATCGAGCAGGGCGCGGATGGATTCCAGGTCCTCCAGCAGGGCCGGGGCGGGGGAGGTCTTCGTGTGCATGTGGGTTTTCAGTGTACTGCCGTCCATCAGAGGTCGAGTCGTTGTGGAGCATAGCCCCGTTGGCGGTAATGGCGGAAATTCTCGCGACAGCGGGCCAACAGTTCGGGCTGCTGGTTGACGATCTCTATCACGCGACTGAACTGGTCGACATGGGGCGAGAGGGTCGCGCCGAGGTTGATCAGCAGGCCCTGGGGATGCCCGGGGGCCTGCTCCAGTCCGATGGCGACCGGTGTCTGGGGATTGTCCTGGTGCAGGTCGTGGGGGATGAAGCGCTCGCTGCGAAAGCTCCACAGCAGCTCGTCCAGCGTGTCGCACTGCTGTTCGTCCTGGCAGCGGATAAAGACCGGCATATCGTGCTGCCAGCCTTTCAGCGTCAGTTTGCAGGCCGCGCGCAGACGGCCTGCCGGATCACTGTCCGGCAGTACGTAGAAGTCGATGCGGGTCATCGGCGCGACCTGCCGAGGCCTGTCGGCATGCTCAGCCTGCCCGGTCCAGCAGGTACTGGGTCAGCAGCGGGACCGGGCGGCCAGTGGCGCCCTTGTCCTTGCCGCCGCTGATCCAGGCGGTGCCGGCGATGTCCAGGTGCGCCCAGGAAAGGTTCTTGGTGAAGCGCGAGAGGAAGCAGGCGGCGGTAATGGTGCCGGCTTTTGGCCCGCCGATATTGGCGATGTCGGCGAAGGGGCTGTCGAGCTGCTCCTGGTACTCATCGAACAGCGGCAGTTGCCAGGCGCGGTCATAGGCCTGGTTGCCGGCCTGCAGCAGTTGCTGCAGCAACTCGTCGTCGTTGCCCAGCAGGCCCGATGTGTTGCTGCCGAGGGCGACGATGCAGGCGCCGGTCAGGGTGGCGATGTCGATCACCGCGCGTGGCTTGAAGCGTTCGCTGTAGGTCAGTGCATCGCACAGCACCAGGCGGCCTTCGGCGTCGGTGTTGAGGATTTCGATGGTCTGGCCGCTCAGGCTGGTGACGATGTCGCCGGGGCGGGTGGCACCACCGCTGGGCATGTTCTCGGCACAGGCCAGGACGCCCACCACGTTGATCGGCAACTGCAGTTCGAGGATGGCGCGGAAGGTGCCGAAGACACTGGCGGCGCCGCCCATGTCGTACTTCATCTCGTCCATGTTCAACCCCGGCTTGAGGCTGATGCCGCCGGTGTCGAAGGTGATGCCCTTGCCGACCAGGGCGTAGGGGCGCTCGTCCTTCTTGCCGCCGTTGTATTGCAGGACGATCAGGCGCGGCGGTTGCTCGCTGCCCTGGGCTACGGCGAGGAAGGAGCCGGCGCCGAGTTTGGCGAGTTTCTTCTCGTCGAGGATCTCGACCTTGAGGCTCTTGTATTCGTCGGCCAGGGCTTGCGCCTGTTCGGCCAGGTAGACCGGATTGCAGACGTTCGGCGGCAGGTTGCCGAGGTCGCGGGTCAGCGCCATGCCGTTGGCGATCGCCTTGCCATGCTGGGCGGCGCGCTTCAGTTGTGCCTGTTCGTCACGCCCGCCAAGCAGGGTGACTTTCTTCAGGTTGCGGGCCGGGGCCTTGCTGCTCTTGAAGCGGTCGAAGACGTACTGGCCGTCCGCGAGGATCTCCACCACCTGGCGGGCGCTGGCGTAGCTGTCCAGGTCGCTGACCCGCACATCCTGCAGAGCCAGCACGGCATCACGGCCATTGAGGTTCTTCAGGGCGCCGAGCAGTGCGGAAGCGATCTTGCGCCATTGGCGGACGTTGCGTTCGGCATCCTGGCCGGTCCCCAGCAGCAGTACCCGTTCGGCCTTGAGGCCGGCGAGCCCTTGCAGCAGCAGTGTCTGGCCGACCTTGCCGGTCAGGTCGCCACGTTCTAGGGCGGTCTTGAGTGCGCCGCTGGCGAGGTTGTCGATTTCCTGCGCGGTGTTGTCCAGCACGCCGCCTTCGGCGACGGGCAGGACCAGGATGTCGGTTTTCAGGGTTGTGGCTTTGGCGCTTTTGACGACGAATTCCATTGGATGAGGTGTCCCCGGTCGATTTGCTGCCGACAGGCCTGTCCGGTATCGGCATGCTGTTCCGGGACCGGGCGTCGGCTTGGTGTGCCGGTATCCTACCGCTGCGGAGGGCCGATGCCCAGTCACAGAGCGGCGTGAAGCCATAAATGCAAACGCCCCGAACGGGGCGGGGCGTTTGTTTTCAGCTCATGACACCCTGGGCGGATGTCATGTCGTCCGGGTTATCAGACTTCGACGACCTGGATCTTGGCCTTTTCCGCGGACTCGCGGAATTCGGCGATCTGGTCGAAGGACAGGTAGCGATAGATATCGGCAGCCATGCTGTCGATGTTCTTCGCGTATTCCATGTACTCCTCGACGGTCGGCAGCTTGCCGATGATCGACGCGACCGCGGCCAGTTCGGCGGAAGCCAGGAACACGTTGGTCGCATCGCCCAGGCGGTTGGGGAAGTTACGGGTCGAGGTGGAGACCACGGTGGAACCGGTCTGTACGCGTGCCTGGTTACCCATGCACAGCGAGCAGCCTGGCATTTCCATGCGCGCGCCAGCCTTGCCGTAGATACCGTAGTAGCCTTCCTCGGTCAGTTGGTGGGCGTCCATCTTGGTTGGCGGAGCCAGCCACAGACGGGTCGGGATGCCACCCTTGACCTTTTCCAGCAGCTTGCCGGCGGCGCGGAAGTGACCGATGTTGGTCATGCAGGAGCCGATGAAGACTTCGTCGATCTTCTGGCCCTGGACGCTGGACAGCAGGCGGGCATCGTCCGGGTCGTTCGGTGCGCAGAGCACGGGCTCCTTGACGTCGGCCAGGTCGATCTCGATGACGGCGGCGTATTCGGCGTCCTTGTCGGCTTCCAGCAGTTGCGGGTTGGCCACCCAGGCTTCCATGGCGCGTGCACGACGTTCCAGGGTGCGCGGGTCACCGTAGCCTTCGCTGATCATCCAGCGCAGCAGGGTGATGTTGGACTGCAGATACTCGGCGATGGCTTTTTCCGGCAGCTTGATGGTGCAACCGGCAGCCGAGCGTTCGGCCGAGGCGTCGGACAGTTCGAAGGCTTGCTCGACGGTCAGTTCGTTGAGGCCTTCGATCTCCAGGATGCGGCCGGAGAAGATGTTCTTCTTGCCCTTCTTCTCGACGGTCAGCAGGCCCGACTGGATCGCGTAGTAGGGGATCGCATGCACCAGGTCGCGCAGGGTGATGCCCGGTTGCAGCTTGCCCTTGAAGCGCACCAGTACCGACTCCGGCATGTCCAGCGGCATTACGCCGGTGGCGGCGGCGAAGGCGACCAGGCCGGAACCGGCCGGGAAGGAGATGCCGATCGGGAAGCGGGTGTGGGAGTCACCACCGGTACCGACGGTATCCGGCAGCAGCATGCGGTTCAGCCAACTGTGGATGATGCCGTCGCCCGGACGCAGGGACACGCCGCCGCGGGTCATGATGAAGTCCGGCAGGGTGTGGTGGGTGGTGACGTCGATCGGCTTCGGATAGGCCGCGGTGTGGCAGAAGGACTGCATCACCAGGTCGGCGGAGAAGCCCAGGCAGGCCAGGTCCTTCAGCTCGTCGCGGGTCATCGGGCCCGTGGTGTCCTGGGAGCCGACGGTGGTCATCTTCGGTTCGCAGTAGGTGCCTGGGCGCACGCCCTGGCCTTCCGGCAGGCCGCAGGCGCGACCGACCATCTTCTGCGCCAGGCTGAAGCCCTTGCCGCTGTCGGCGGGGGCAACCGGCTTCTTGAACAGGTCCGCCGGGCCGAGGCCCAGTTCGGCGCGGGCCTTGTCGGTCAGGCCACGGCCGACGATCAGCGGGATACGGCCGCCGGCGCGGACTTCGTCGAGCAGCACGTCGGTTTTCAGTTCGAAGCTGGTGACCAGCTCGTCGCTGCCGTGGCGGCGTACTTCGCCCTTGTACGGGTAGACATCAATGATGTCGCCCATGGCTAGGTTGGTGCAGTCGAATTCGATCGGCAGGGCGCCGGCGTCTTCCATGGTGTTGTAGAAGATCGGCGCGATCTTGGTGCCGAAGCAGAAGCCGCCGGCGCGCTTGTTCGGTACGTTCGGGATGTCGTCGCCGAAGAACCACAGCACCGAGTTGGTGGCGGATTTACGCGAAGAGCCGGTGCCGACCACGTCGCCGACGTAGGCGACCGGGAAGCCTTTTTCCTTCAGGGCTTCCATCTGCTTCAGCGGGCCGACGGAACCGGGAGCGTCCGGCTCGATGCCGTCGCGGGCCATCTTCAGCATGGCCAGCGCGTGCAGCGGGATGTCGGGGCGCGACCAGGCGTCAGGCGCGGGCGACAGGTCGTCGGTGTTGGTTTCGCCGGTCACCTTGAACACGGTCAGGGTGATTTTCTCGGCCAGGGCCGGGCGGTTCTTGAACCATTCGCCGTCGGCCCAGGACTGCAGTACCGACTTGGCGATGGCGTTGCCGGCCTTGGCGCGTTCCGCGACATCGTGGAAGGCGTCGAACATCAGCAGGGTGTGCTTCAATTGCTCGCCGGCGATCTCGGCCAGTTCGGCGTTGTCCAGCAGTTCGACCAGGGTGGCGATGTTGTAGCCGCCCTGCATGGTGCCGAGCAGTTCGACCGCGTGCTTCTTGTCGATCAGCGGGGAAGTCGCCTCGCCCTTGGCGATGGCGGACAGGAAGCCGGCCTTGACGTAGGCGGCTTCGTCGACTCCCGGTGGTACGCGATTGGTGATCAGATCGAGCAGGAAGGCTTCTTCGCCTGCTGGAGGATTCTTCAGCAGTTCGACCAGACCTGCGGTTTGTTCGGCGTTCAGCGGCTGGGGCACGATACCCTGGGCGGCACGCTCTTCTACGTGTTTGCGGTAGGCTTCAAGCACAGTTTTTACCCTCATCATTGGTCCCATGGTGGAGCGGGACGCTCATCCGGAAGCTGCTTTCAAAGTTTTACGCCGGGTCGATGAGAGCGGGTGGCGGAGGAGGGGGCGCGCACCCGGCTCTGGACCGGTTCAACTGTGCCGTGACGCTTTGAAAACAGCTTCGCAAGGATAGTGGTGCCGAAAACGGCGTGCCGATTCTACTGGATCGGCATCATAAAGTTAAGCCGCAACACCGTCGGCAAGGCTTTCTGCCGTCTGTCGGCGATCCGTGCCGGAGCTGCGTGGCACCTGGCTTGCAATACTTTCGGGGGCGCGCGGGGTGACCCTGCTAGGACAAAAGTCTAAGATGCCGCTACCGTTCGTATCGACGTTTCGCTCCCCATGTCTTCTTCGCGTATCAAAACCCCCTGTGTCGGTCTCTGCTCGACGGTCTATGGCGATCTGGTCTGTCGTGGCTGCAAGCGTTTCCATCATGAGGTGGTGAACTGGAACGCCTACGACGAGGAGCAGAAGCGCTCGGTCTGCCGCCGGCTCGAGGTGCTGCTGGTGCAGGTGATGATGGCCAAGCTCGAGGTGTTCGACAGCGACTTGCTGCGTAGCCAGTTGCAGGGCCGCAACGTGCGTTTCGTGCCCGAGCAGTCGCCCTATTGCTGGGCCTATCAATTGATTGCCCGCGGCGCGCGCCTGATCCAGCAGACGGAAGCCTATGGCGTGGCGCTGCTGCCGGAGTTCAGGGGCTGGGAGCTGCCGCGCCTGCGCGATGCCATCGACCGGGAATTCTTCCTGCTGTCCGAGGCGCATTATGAGCGTTATATCGCGCCGGGTTTTCTGCGCGAGGTGCTGGCGGGCCGATAACTGCGATGGTTCCGGGCGTTGTCCGGGGCTGGCACCCTGCGCTGTGGCGGCAGGCGCGCCAGTTTCCCGGCGAACGCCTGGCTTCAACTGATATGGAAACGTTGCACCTGGCTTTCCAGGGTCTGGACGATGCTTTCCAGGGCCTGGGTGGCGGCGGTATTGCTCTGGATGGCTTCGGAAGTGTCCCGCGACATCGCTGCGATCTGCTCGACATTGCGGGCGATCTCGTTGATGGCCGCTACCTGCTGTTCGGCGGCCCGCACCACGTCCCGCACGTTGTTGAGCGAGTCGGTGGATTGATGGTGAATCTCGTCGAGGCGCTCCGCCGCCTGGTTGGCCAGTTCCAGGCCGTGCTCGACCTGTGGCCCGGTGGTGTGCATGGCGGCCACGGCGTCGCGGGTTTCGCTCTGGATCAGTTCGATCATCCGGGCGATGTCCGCTGTCGCGGTGGTGGTGCGTTGTGCCAGGGAGCGCACTTCGTCGGCGACCACCGCAAAGCCCCGGCCGTTTTCGCCCGCTCTGGCGGCTTCGATCGCGGCGTTCAGGGCCAGCAGGTTGGTCTGGTCGGCGATGGCGCGGATCACCCCGGCGATGCCGGCTATCTCTTCCGAGCGGCGTTGCAGGGAGGCGATCTGTTCGGATGAGTCGGCCACGGTACGGGCCACCGTGGCCATCTCTCCGGCGGCGTTCCTTACCAGTTCCACACTGCTGCTCGACAATTCGGCGGCCTTCGCCGAATTTTCCTCGGTGTGACGGGCGATCAGCGAAACCTCGTTGATGCTGACGGTCATCTCTTCGATGCTCGCCGCCGAGGCGGTGGACAGGGAGGCCTGTTCTTCCGCGGAGCTCAGTACGCTGCGGGTCGACTGGCCAAGGTGGCCTACCCCTGCGCTGATGTTGTGGGCCGCGCTGCTGATCTGGCCGATCATCTCGCGCAGGCTCTGCTGCATGCCGCCGATATTGGCCAGGATGCTGTTCGTGCGCCGGTCGTCGACCGTCATGTTCAGGTCGCCGTTGGCGATGCGCTGCACGGTGCTGGCCACGTCGGCCGGTTCGCCGCCGAGGTTGTTCTGCAGGTGCAGGATGATCCGGTAGGCCACCGTGCTGCCGATCAGCAGGCCGATGATGCAGGAGATGATCATCAGGATGGTGAAGTTGCCTGCCACCGAACGGGCCAGTTCGGTTTCCTGCTGGCTCTTTTGTTCCTGCCAATCGATGAAGTGGTTGATGCTGGCCAGCCATTCGCGGAAGGCCGGGCGAGCATCGCGTACCAGGGTTTCGGTGACGGTCCGTAGGCTGCCGGCATGATAGCCGTGCATGATGCGCTCGATGAGAGGCAGGGTCTTGGCTTCGACCGCCTTGATCGCCTCCAGCAAATCACGCTCCTCGGCATTTACCTGGCTGGGGTTGGCGAACAGGGTATCCAGCTCCTTGGCCGCTTCGGTGTACTGCAGGGTCAGCCGGTCGATTTCCGCCAGGGTCTTCTCCAGCTCGGCTTCGTCATCCAGCAGGACCAGGTCGCGCAGGGCAATGGCCCGATCGTGCACGCTGCCGCGGAAGTTGATCGCCTGGCGCTGTTTGAGGGCGTTGACGTCGGTGATCTCGGTCAGGGTCGCGTCGATGATCCCCACCTCGCGGCTGCCCACCAGGGCGACAGCGACCATAAGCGCCAGCATCAGGCCGAAACCCAGGGCCAGGCGTGTACTGATCTTCATTCGGGAGTGCTCCTTCATCGTATATTTATCTGTGAATCATTGTGTCGTCATATGCAGGCCGATATATGGAGCCGAGTAGCCGGCTACCCATCTATCTGCTTTTTCTTGATGGGGGCTGTTTGTACTCGTTAATTGTTTTTATGACGCCATAAGTTTGTCTTTGTCGTTTGTGGGTATCGGTCTTTCACTCGACTGAGGAGGCCTGCTTGTTCTGCTGAATGTCCGTGCGGGAAAGGCTTTTGCTCACGATCCTGAAGTCTCTGGATTTGCGGATTGCCAGGCGGGGCGCGGTGTCAGGGCTTGAATGAACATGTTGTCTCGGTAGTGGATCAGTCGATCCAGGCTCCCAGGCGCCAGTATATGGCCAATCGCTATATATGTCTTTTTTATATTGCCGGATATCAAGTGGTTATGTTTCGTCTGGTATGAAGATGCAGCGATGCGGATTGCCAATAGTGTTCGTTCGTTATGTGCCAGCCTGTGGCCCTGCGTATGAGCGGAATTTGGATCTATCGATCCACCGGTAAAGTATTGGCAGGGGCGGGCTTGCCCGCGAAGCTTTTGTGGCCGGCGATGCACTGCTTGGTGGGCAAAGACCGTTCTTGCGGATGCAATAGCGCTGGAGGCTGGACGCAAGCGTGGGGCCGCCGCTATCTCTTGTCCAGCGTTCCAGTCTCCGGCGGCTTTATCGAAGCGCATTGCCCTGGATAACGACATCGCACGATCGCCCCGGGGTACGCCGGGCGCCTCCAGCGGATAGGCGGTATCAGCGCTGGGCGACCAGTTCCTCCAGATGTTCGATGATGTCATCGGGCTTGAGTACCAGTACATCGCTTTCCAGCGCGTCCAGCACCACTTCGGCGGTGTTGCCCATCAGTGCGCCAGAGAAGCCGGTGCGTGCCACCGTCCCCAGCACGGTGACGACGGCATCCAGCCGATTGCAGGCATAGGGGATCAGCGCATCGGCCGGGCCTTCCTCGATATGCAGGTGGTCGTCGGGAATGTCGAACTCGCTCTGGAACTGCCGGCAGGCGTCCCGGTAGCGTGCCTCGATGGTTTCCTTCAACTGGAAGGCCGGGTCGGCCGCCGACAGCATCGCCGCCGGGTGAGCGCTGATCACATGCAATTGCCCGCCGGCCAGCGCGGCGATGTCGTAGCCATGGTCGACGATACTGCTGTGCAGGGTACGGTGTTCGTCGTCGGCGTTGCCGACATCCACGGCGGCGAGGACGTTGCCGCCCGCCCAGGAGCGGTCGGTTTTCACCATCAGCACCGGGCAGGGGCAATAGCGCAGCAGTTTCCAGTCGTCGGGGGTGAGCAGGGCGCGTTTCAGCGGATTGTCCGGGACGTGCTGCTTGATCACCAGGCCGCAGCCTTCGGCCTGCTGTGCGTTGATGATGGTCTGGTGCACGCTGCCGTCCCAGGCTCGGCGGATGGAGACGCTATGGCCCTGTTGCTCCAGGCTTTCGCGCAGATTCTCCAGGTAGGCGCTCTGTTCCGGGCGTGCGTCGCACAGCAGCAGGTGCAGGTGCGACTGGCTGATACTGGAAATCAGGTGGGCTCGCCTGAGCGCCAGCGCTTCCGGCAAGGTGGGATCGACTACTACGAGAATGCAGCGGATGGCTTGCATGATCGGCTCCGTTTCCGGTCTGGATACTGTCCACTATAGGCAATTGGCGGCCGGTTTGGATGACGTGTATCAGTCCGGCGGCATTTTCACCCGTGCCTCCTGCGAGGGGCTCCGTATAATGCGGCCCCCTGAATCGTTCGAGGAACGTTGCCGTGCTGCCTGAAATCCATGAATTCCTGGGTTGCCGTACGCCCGATGGCTGGGTGCGGGCAGCCCTGGCCGAGCAGGATGTGATGCTGATCGATCACAAGAATTGCGAGTTCAAGGCCGCTTCGACGGCACTGAGCCTGATCGCTCGCTACAACCTGCATATCGACCTGGTGAACTACATGTCGCGTCTGGCCCGGGAAGAGCTGGTGCACCATGAGCAGGTGCTGCGTTTGATGAAGCGGCGCAAGGTCGCGCTGCGGCCCATCTCGGCCAGTCGCTATGCCTCCGGGCTGCGCAAGGTGGTGCGCAGCCATGAGCCCTGCAGGCTGGTGGATACCCTGGTGGTGGGCGCTTTTATCGAGGCGCGTTCCTGCGAGCGCTTCGAGTCGCTGGTGCCGCATCTGGACGATGAACTGGGCAAGTTCTACTTCGGCCTGCTGAAGTCCGAGGCGCGGCATTTCCAGAATTACCTGCGCTTCGCCTATCAGTATGGCGAGGCCGCCGACGTGGATCAGGTGATCGAGCGGGTAAGGGCGGTGGAGCGCGAACTGATCGAAAGCCCGGACAGCGAGTTCCGCTTCCACAGTGGGGTGCCGGCGAGCGAGCAGTCGCAAGCATGATTCGCTGCCGCCGATAACCGTGCGCATGCTCTAGATTGAAGCCCGTCGCTGCGTTCAGGCTTCGAGGGGGAAAGGCGCCTGGTGGAAGCCCTGTTCGTCGACCTGCAGCGCCCAGCCATTATTGTCCCAGTCGCCAAGAACGATGCGGCGGGCGCTTTGCCCGTCGATCCGTAGCGGGTGTTCCGCAGGGCGGTGGGTATGGCCGTGGATCAGGGTGCGTACATGCTGGCGTTGCATCAGCCTGGTCACTTCCTGCGGCGTGACATCGACGATATCGCTGGCTTTCATGCGGGTCTGTTCGCGGCTTTTCGAGCGCAGCTTGCGCCCCAGCTTCTGCCGCGTAGCCAGTGGCAGGTTGCGCAGGATCAGTAGGCTCAGCGGGTTGCGCAGCCAGCGGCGCAGGCGCATGTAGGCGATATCGCGGCTGCACAGGGCATCGCCATGGCTCAGCAGGACGGGTTCTCCGGCGATTTCCAGGCGGTATGGATCGGGTAGCAGGCGGCAGCCCGCCTCGCGGCAGAATGCCTTGCCGAGCAGGAAGTCCCGGTTGCCGTGCATCAGGAATACCTGGGTGCCGCTTTCGCCGAGCTGGCGCAGCAGGCTGGCGATGTAGTGGTGAAAGTCGCTCATGGCATCGTCGCCGACCCAGGCTTCGAAGAAGTCGCCAAGGATATACAGGGCCGATGCCTGGCGGGCGCGTTGTTCGAGGAAGCGGGCGAACGCCCGGGTGATGTCCGGGCGTTCCTGTTGCAGATGCAGATCGGAGATCAGCAGGATCATTCGATGATTTCGGCTTTCTCGATGATCACGTCTTCGACCGGCACGTCCTGGTGGCCGGATTTCATGGTGGTCGGCACGTTCTTGATGCTTTCCAGCACTTCCAGGCCCTCGGTTACCGCGCCGAATACGGCATAGCCCCAGCCCTGGGTGGTGGGGGCGCTGTGGTCGAGGAAGTCGTTGTCCTTGACGTTGATGAAGAACTGCGCGGAAGCGGAGTGAGGGTCCATGGTGCGGGCCATGGCCAGGGTGCCGGTCTTGTTGGAGAGGCCGTTGTTGGCTTCGTTCTTGATCGGCGCGCGGGTGGCCTTCTGTTTCATGCCGGGCTCGAAACCGCCGCCCTGGATCATGAAGTTGCCGATCACGCGGTGGAAGATAGTGCCGTCGTAGTGGCCGCTCTTCACGTACTCCTTGAAGTTGGCCACGGTTTCCGGGGCCTTGTCCTCGAACAGTTCGATGGTGATGTCGCCGTGATTGGTGTGCAGTTTGATCATCTGGGTTTCCGTAGTCTGTCGGGCTTGTCGTTGGGCACTATGTGAACGCCTGGCACCACGGCCTGGCGCTTTGCTCTGTCAGGGGGTTGACGGGTTCGCTATCATAAGCCCTTTATTCCGACCGGCCTACCTTGAAACGTCTCGAGGCCGCGTACCCGCAGACCATTAAGGACATCATGAGCAAGCCCGAGATCACCGCCGCCACCAACTTTCTCCGCGCCATCGTCCAGGCCGACCTGGATGCCGGCAAGCACGCGAAGATCATCACGCGTTTCCCTCCTGAGCCCAATGGCTACCTGCATATCGGCCATGCCAAGTCGATCTGCCTGAACTTCGGCCTGGCCGAGGAATTCGGCGGCCAGTGCAACCTGCGTTTCGACGATACCAACCCGGCCAAGGAGGACCAGGAGTACATCGACGCGATCAAGGCGGATGTCGAGTGGCTGGGCTTCAAGTGGGCGGGCGACGAGCATTACGCCTCGGACTACTTCGAGCAGTTGCATGCCTGGGCGGTGTATCTGATCGAGGCCGGCAAGGCCTACGTCTGCGACCTGACCCCGGAGCAGGCCCGCGAATACCGTGGCAGCCTGACCGAGCCGGGCCGCGACAGCCCGTTCCGCGAGCGCTCCGTCGCGGAGAACCTCGAGTTGTTCGCGCGCATGAAGGCCGGCGAGTTCCCCGATGGCGCGCGCGCGCTGCGGGCGAAGATCGACATGGCTTCGCCGAACATGAACCTGCGCGATCCGATCCTCTACCGGATTCGCCATGCCCACCACCACCAGACCGGCGACAAATGGTGCATCTACCCGAGCTATGACTTCACCCATGGCCAGTCGGATGCCATCGAGGGCGTCACCCACTCGATCTGCACCCTGGAGTTCGAGGACCACCGCCCGCTCTACGAGTGGTTCCTGGAAAACCTGCCGGTACCGGTGCGGCCGCGCCAGTACGAGTTCGCCCGGCTGAACCTGAACTACACCGTCACCAGCAAGCGCAAGCTCAAGCAACTGGTGGACGAGCGGCACGTAAACGGCTGGGACGATCCGCGCATGTCCACGCTGAGCGGCTTCCGCCGGCGCGGCTATACGCCGGCGTCGATCCGTACCTTCTGCGACATGATCGGCGTCAACCGCGCCGGTGGCGTGGTGGATGTCGGTATGCTGGAGTTCGCCATCCGCGACGACCTGGATGCCAACGCCGCCCGTGCCATGTGCGTGCTCAAGCCGCTCAAGGTGGTGATCACCAACTATCCCGAAGGCCAGGTCGAGCAACTGCAACTGCCGCGTCATCCCAAGCAGGACATCGGCGTGCGGGTGCTGCCGTTCTCCCGCGAGATCTACATCGACGCCAGCGACTTCGAGGAAAATCCCCCGGCCGGCTACAAGCGCCTGGTCCCTGGCGGGGAAGTGCGCCTGCGCGGCAGCTACGTGATCCGTGCCGACGAGGCGCTGAAGGATGCCGCCGGCAATATCGTCGAACTGCGCTGCAGCTACGATGAGAACACCCTGGGCAAGAACCCCGAGGGCCGCAAGGTCAAGGGGGTGATCCACTGGGTGCCGCTGGCCGAGAGCATCGAGTGCGAAGTACGCCTGTACGACCGGTTGTTCAAGTCGGCCAACCCGGAGAAGGCCGAACAGGGCGGCAGTTTCCTCGACAATATCAACCCGGACTCGCTGGTCGTCCTCCAGGGCTGCCGCGCCGAGCCGTCGCTGGCCAGCGCCACGCCGCAGGAGCGTTTCCAGTTCGAGCGCGAGGGCTACTTCTGCGCCGACTCCCGCGACAGTGGGCCGGATGCCTTGGTGTTCAACCGCACTGTGACCCTGCGCGACTCCTGGGGAGGGCAGTGATGGCCCTGTCGATCTACAACACCCTGAGCAAGACCAAGGAGCCCTTCAGGCCGCTGGTCGGCAACCAGGTGCGGCTGTATGTCTGCGGCATGACCGTCTATGACTTCTGCCATATCGGCCATGCGCGGGTGATGGTCGCCTTCGACGTGGTGACGCGCTGGCTGCGCGCGCGCGGCTACGAGGTGACCTATGTGCGCAACATCACCGATATCGACGACAAGATCATCCGCCGCGCGAATGACAACGGCGAGCCGTTCGAGGCACTGGTCGAACGCATGATCGCCGCCATGCACGAGGACGAAGCGCGCCTGAACGTGTTGCGCCCGGACATCGAGCCGCGTGCCACCGGGCATATCGACGGCATGCAGGCGATGATCCGCACGCTGATCGACAAGGGCTTCGCCTATGCCCCCGGCAACGGCGATGTCTACTACCGGGTCGGCAGGTTCGCCGGTTACGGCAAGCTGTCGCGGCGCAGGATCGAGGACCTGCGCATCGGCGCGCGGGTCGAAGTGGACGAGGCCAAGGACGATCCGCTGGACTTCGCCCTGTGGAAGGGCGCCAAGCCCGGCGAGCCGAGCTGGCCGTCGCCCTGGGGCGCCGGGCGTCCGGGCTGGCATATCGAATGCTCGGTGATGTCCACCTGCTGCCTGGGCGATACCTTCGATATCCATGGCGGCGGGCCGGACCTGGTGTTCCCGCACCACGAGAACGAGATCGCGCAGAGCGAGGCGGCCACCGGCAAGCCTTACGCCAATGCCTGGATGCATGCCGGCGCGGTGCGGGTGGATGGCGAGAAGATGTCCAAGAGCCTGGGCAACTTCTTCACCATCCGCGAGGTGCTGGAGAAATATCATCCGGAAGTGGTGCGCTACCTGCTGGTGTCCAGCCACTACCGCAGCCCGATCAACTATTCGGAAGACAGCCTGCGCGAGGCGCGTGCCGCGCTGGAGCGTTTCTACCAGGCGTTGCGTGGCCTGCCGCAGGTGCCGCCGCCATGGATGACGACTTCAATACTCCGGAAGCCTGCGCCGTGCTGTTCGAGCTGGCGCGCGAGATCAACCGCTTGCGCGACGGCGATGCGGCGGCCGCCGCCGGGCTGGCGGCCCGTCTGCGGGAGCTGGCCGACAGCCTCGGGGTGCTGGGCCTGGAGGCGGATGTCTTCCTGCAGGGGCAGGCGGCCGGCAAGGTCGATGCGCAACAGGTCGAAGCCCTTGTGGCCGCGCGCCTGCAGGCGCGGGCGGAGAAGAACTGGGCCGAGTCGGACCGCATTCGCGACCAACTGGTCGGACTGGGCGTGGTGCTCGAGGACGGCAAGGGCGGGACGACCTGGCGCCTGGCCGATTGAGGCGGCAGGTTTCGCGGCGGGCCGATGGGCTTGAGGTGAAGCGCACCCCGCTGTGGCTTCCAGCCTGCCGCTTGCCGCCGCTCCTGCGTCCAGGAACCTGGCAAGGTGTTTCCTCGGGTGGCGTTTTCATCGGTATTGATTTGTTTTTTTTGGAATAAACAAATAATTTCTTATTCCTTAACATGCTGTCCCTGCCGCTCTAGACTGGTGCCAAATCCAGTTCCGAGAGGTGTGCCATGCGCAGCCAGAGCATTCGTTACCTGATCCTGCCCGGCTGGCAGGGGTCGCCGCAAGAGCACTGGCAGAGCCATTGGCAGCGTTGCCTGCCGAATGCCGGTAGGGTGCAGCAACGGGACTGGGACCAGCCCGATGCGGAAAGCTGGGTGCAGTCGCTGGAGGACAGTATCCTCGCCGAGAATACCCCGGTGATCCTGATCGCCCACAGCCTCGGTTGCGTCACGGTGGCGCGCTGGGCGGCCCGGGCCAGCAGTGATGTGCTGGCGAAGGTGCGTGGTGCCCTGCTGGTCGCCCCTGCCGATGTCGAGCGCCCGGCTTGCCCGCCCGCCTTGCAGGGCTTCGCACCGATTCCGCTGCAGCCGCTGCCGTTTCCCTGCCAACTGGTCGGCTCCGACAACGATTCGGCGGCAAGCGCTGCCCGGGCGTTGGAGTTGGCTCGTGGCTGGGGCGCCGAGGCGGCGATCCTTACCGATGCCGGTCATATCAATGTCAAGTCCGGGCATCGGCGCTGGGAGCAGGGTTTCGTTTATCTATACCGATTGCAACGGCGCATCGAACAACTGGCAAGGCGTCGGGCTTGAAGGCTGCGCAGTCGTTACACCGAGCCTGCTGGCTCATTCTCAGGAGAGCACGATGAGTCGCCCCGCAGTACCCCAGCAACCCCTGCTGACCTTTCCCGATGCGGAAAGAAGCCCACTGAGCATTCGTGCCAAGGCACTGGTGTTCGTCGACCCGCGTTCGCGCGAGCTGCGCAAGGAGGTCGAGCGGCTGGCGATCCGCCCGGCTCCGGTGCTGATACAGGGTGAAACCGGCAGCGGCAAGGAGCTGCTGGCGCGTCATATCCACAATGCCAGCGAACGTTCCGGCCTGTTCGTGGCGCTGAGTTGCAGCGGCCTCGGGGCGCGCACCGCCCAGGCGGAGTTGTTCGGCTACGTCACGGCCGGCCAGGAAAGCACCGTGGCTGGTCGTGCCGGCTGGTTCGGTTCGGCCAATGGCGGCACGCTCTATCTCGACGAGATCGGCGATCTGTCACTGGGCTTGCAGGAGCAACTGCTGCAGGCGCTGGAAACCGGCGAGGTGTTGCGGGTCGGTGCCAATCGCGCCACGCCGGTCGATGTGCGGGTGGTGGCGGCCACCAGTATCGACCTGGCCCAGGCCGTCGCGGCGGGCAAGTTCAGCGAGCGGCTCTACCAGTACCTTGGCGATGGCCTGTTGAGCCTGCCGCCGCTGCGCGAGCGAGTGGGCGATATCCTGCCGATGGCCGAGTATTTCCTCGGCATCCATGCGCAGCGGCTGGGCCTGGCGTTCCCTATCATCGGCGAGAGGGCGCAACGGACCCTGGAGGCCTATTCCTGGCCGGGCAATACCCGGGAACTGGAGAACATCATTCATTTCGCCCTGCTGGTCAGTACAGGCGACGAGATCGAGCCCAGGCACCTCAATCTGCCGGGTATCGGCGATCCGCTGGCGCTGCTGGAAAGCGGTTTCCGTCAGGCGCTGGCAGTGGATGACGCATCGCTGCGGGAGCGGTTGGGACGGTGGCTGCGCGAGGCCTCGCAACGCCTCGAGGGTTGATGCGGGGGGCGCCGTGCGAACGCTCGACGTGGCGCCATCCCCTGGTGCGCGCTGCGCACCCTACGCAAAGCCGCTGTTATCCACCGCGGCTTGATCCGTGACGCGACCCTAACCCGGCGGGTAGTCGGCCAGGGCGCGGCGGGTCGCATCGCGTAGCGCCTCCCGCCGCTCCATCTGCTTGTCGCTGCTGCGCGCCTCGGCCTGGTTGCTCCAGACGGTCTGCCCGTTGCGGCTGTCCAGCAGCTCCAGGTAGACCACCAGCACATTCTCTTCATAGTTGCGCACTACCGGTGCGCGTCCCCAGGCCCCGTAGTCCCTGCCGTAGCGCCCATGGCCGTAATAGGTGCCGTAGTCGTCATAGACCTGGCGCACGCGTTTTTCCTGGCGGACGCTGGCTTTCAGCTTCAGGTCGGCCTGGGCTTGTGCGCTGGCGGGGCGCAGGCCGCGTTGTTCCAGGGCATCGGCGATGATCTCCTGGATTTCCTCGCTGCCAATGGAAGCGCTGGACGCGGGGCGTGCCTGCCAGCTCCAGCTACGGTAGCTGGAGAACGCCAGGGGAGCGGCGGGATAGGGGCCGTCGATCCGCTGCGTGCCCTGGGGTTCGGCGGGCAGCGGGGCGCTTTGCGGCTGGTAAGGGTTGCTGCCCTGGCAGGCCGTGAGCAATGCCAGGCAGGTCAGGATGCCCAGGCGAAGCCATTTCGACGACAGGGGTATGGAAGTCATGGCCTTGTTCCTCCGGCGGGTTTCAGCGTGGGCGGCACAGCCAGTGTAGATACCGTCCCAGCCCTGCGAAAGCCGGGTGGCGGCGGTGTGCCAGCTCCATTTCGAGCAGCGCCTGGGTATCGGCGCGTGCCTGGAAGTCGGCAGGCATGTAGTCATGGAATACACGGATGCCGCTGCGATGTTCGACCTGCCAGAGCCCTTCGAGTTGCTTGTCCAGCAGGCGAGGGTCCAGGGGTTGCTGTGGGGTCAGGCTCTGGCCCTCTCCAGCATAGACCTGGCTGCGCAGCTTCTTGAAATGGCCTTTCAGCAGGTTGCGATAGATCAGCGCATCGCGGTTGTAGAAGGCCAGGGACAGCCAGCCGCCAGGCGCGGTGAAGCGGTGCAGGGCCGGCAGGATCGCCTGGGGCTCGGCCAGCCATTCGAGTACCGCATGGCACAGCACCAGGTCGTAGTGGCTGTCGAGGTGCGCACCCAGTTCCTGCCACGGCGCCTGGATGAAACGGGCCTGCAGGTTCGCTTCGCTGAAGCGCTGGCGTGCGCCATCGAGCATGGGTGCGGCCGGCTCGGCCAGGGTGACGCAGTGCCCCAGGGCCGCCAGCCACAGGCTCATATGGCCGAGCCCGGCGCCGATATCGAGTACCCGCAACGGCTTTTGCGGCAGCACCTCGGCCAGGTCTTCCTGCAATACCGCCAGGCGGATCGCACCCTTGGCGCCGCCGTAGATCTTCTCGGCGAAACGTGTGGCCAGTTCGTCGAAATGGCGGTCGCTCATCGGGCGAAACGCCGCTCGTTGTCGGCCAGCTTGGCCAGCAGCGCCTGTTCCATGTCGATGCCCAGTTCGCTGCACAGCAGCATCAGGTACATGAGGACGTCGGCGACTTCCTGGCCGGCGTGCTCGAGCTGTTCTGCGCTCAGTTGCCGCGCCTGTTCGGGCTCCAGCCACTGGAAGATCTCCACCAGCTCGGCCATTTCCACGCTGGCGGCCATGGCCAGGTTCTTCGGATTGTGGAACGGCCGCCACTGGTTGGCGTCGCGGATGGCATGCAGGCGGGCGAGGAGGTTGGGCAGGTTCATAGAGTAGCCTCAAGCTGCAAGCTGCAAGCCACTTGGCGCTTGTGGCTGGCAGATTACGGCTGTATCGAGTATCGCAAAAAGCGGTCTGGCGGGTGCGCCGCGCGCACCTGAATAACCGGTGGCGCTATCCGGCAAGCTGCAAGCCACTTGACGCTTGCAGCTTACAACTGCATTTAGTGGTGTTCACGGGTGGCGCGGAAGTCGATATCCGGCCAGCGTTCTTCCATCAGGTTCAGGTTCACGCGGGTCGGCGCCAGGTAGGTGAGGTGGCCGCCGCCGTCGATGGCCAGGTTCTCGTAGGCCTTGTCCTTGAACTCCTTGAGCTTTTTCTCGTCCTTGCACTCGATCCAGCGCGCCGACCAGACGTTGATCGCCTCGTAGGCGCACTCGACCTTGTATTCCTCCTTCAGGCGGCTGGCGACCACGTCGAACTGCAGCACACCCACAGCGCCGAGGATGATGTCGTTGTTGCGCTCGGGGAAGAACACCTGGGTGGCGCCTTCCTCGGCCAGTTCCTGCAGGCCCTGGCGCAGTTGCTTGGACTTCAACGGGTCCTTCAGGCGCACGCGGCGGAACAGTTCCGGGGCGAAGTGCGGGATGCCGGTGAAGCCGAGCGCTTCGCCTTCGCTGAAGGTGTCGCCGATCTGGATGGTGCCGTGGTTGTGCAGGCCGATGATGTCGCCGGCCCAGGCTTCATCGAGCTGTTCGCGTTCGGAGGAGAAGAAGGTCAGGGCGTCGGCGATCTTCACGTCCTTGCCCAGGCGCACGTGGCGCAGCTTCATGCCTTTTTCGTAGCGGCCCGAGCAGATGCGCATGAAGGCGATGCGGTCGCGGTGCTTGGGGTCCATGTTCGCCTGGATCTTGAACACGAAGCCGCTGAATTTCTCCTCGGTCGGCAGCACCAGGCGTTCGTTGGCTTCGCGTGGCAGCGGGCGCGGCGCCCAGTCGGTGATGGCGTCGAGTACATGGTCGACGCCGAAGTTGCCCAGCGCCGTGCCGAAGAACACCGGGGTCATCTCGCCCTTGAGGAAGGCCTCGGCGTCGAACGCGTGGCAAGCGCCCTGGACCAGCTCCAGTTGTTCCAGGAAGTCGTCGTACATGTCGCCCAGGTGCGCGCGGGCTTCGTCCGAGTCCAGCTTCTCGATGATCCTGGCTTCGGTGCGCTCATGGCCGTGGCCCGGGGTGTAGACGACGATGCGGTCTTCGTTCAGGTGGTAGACGCCCTTGAAGTCCCGGTAGCAGCCGATCGGCCAGGTGATGGGGGCGGCCTTGATCTTCAGCACCGCCTCGATCTCGTCGAGCAGTTCGATGGGGTCGCGGATATCGCGGTCGAGCTTGTTGATGAAGCTGACGATCGGCGTATCGCGCAGCCGGCAGACATCCATCAGGGCGATGGTGCGCGGCTCGACGCCCTTGCCGCCGTCGAGCACCATCAGCGCCGAGTCCACCGCGGTCAGGGTACGGTAGGTGTCTTCCGAGAAGTCTTCGTGGCCGGGGGTATCGAGCAGGTTGATCATGTGCTCGCGATAGGGGAACTGCATCACCGAGGTGGTGATGGAGATACCGCGCTGTTTCTCCATTTCCATCCAGTCGGAGGTGGCATGCCGGTCGGATTTGCGCGACTTGACCGTGCCGGCCACGGCGATGGCCTGGCCCATCAGCAGCAGGCGCTCGGTGATGGTGGTCTTGCCCGCATCGGGGTGGGAAATGATGGCGAATGTGCGGCGCTTGGCGACTTCGGTGGCCTGGGTGGTCATGATCGGTGCCTGATGAATATGGGGTGCATGGCAAAGCCGGCGATTATAGCGTCAACCACCCGTTCCAGGGTGGCGGTTGGCGTTATGCGCTTGAAGAACCGATAAAAGCGCTGGAGGCTGGAAAGCTGGACGAAAAACACCGGTTGCCACGCTCTTTCGTCCAGCCGTCCAGCGCTTTTAGCGAAGGCTTTAGCCGATAGCGCGATTGCCCTGCAATTTTCGCGACACACGGTCATGGACGAATGCTTCTCATATATAGTGGCGCCCCATCGTCAATGGCTCACATCAGGACCGTTACATCGTGCTCAAGAAAATCATCTTCCAGTTGCACTGGTTCTTCGGTATCAGTGCCGGCCTGGTGCTGGCCGTCATGGGGGTGACCGGCGCCCTCTACAGCTTCGAAGGCGAGATACTGCGCCTGCTCAATGCCGATCGCTGGCAGGTGCGGGTGAGCGAAGAGGGCCGGCTGGAGCCGGCCGAGCTGGTGGCGAAGGTCGAGGCGGCCACTGGCGACAAGGTCAGCGGGATCTGGCTGGATGGCCGGCATGAGGGCCCGGGCAGGGTGTTCCTGACTCCGCCGGCGGGTGAGCGGCGAGGCCCGATGCACAATTTCGATCCCTATACCGGAGAGTTGTTCGCCGAGCCGCTGGGCGAGGAGTTCTTCCGGGTGGTGATGCAACTGCACCGTTGGCTGGCAATGGGCGATATCGGCAAGCAGATCACCGCGGCCAGTACCCTGGCGCTGATCTTTTTCTGCCTCTCCGGCCTCTACCTGCGCTGGCCGCGCCAGGCCGGCAACTGGCGCGCCTGGCTGACCCTGGACTGGGCGAAGAGTGGCCGTAGCTTCAACTGGGACCTGCACGCGGTGATCGGCACCTGGGTATTGCTGTTCTACCTGTGCGCGGCCCTGACCGGGTTGTACTGGTCCTATGGCTGGTACCGTGACGGGCTGACCAGGTTGCTGTCGGACAGCCCGGCCGAGCAGCGCGATGGCGGCGGCCGCCGTGGCGAGCGGGCAGCGCCTGCCGCGACGCCCCCGGAGGTCGACTACGTGGCGCTCTGGCAGGGCGTCAGGCAGGCCGTGGGGGCGGACATGGCGGCCTGGAACCTGCGTCTGCCGCCGGTGGCGGGGCAGCCGGCGACGGTTTCCTACGTGCTGCGCGATGCCGAACACGCGCGGGCCTTCAACCAGTTGCGCATCGACCCGCAGAGCGGTGTGGTCAGCCACCACGAGCGCTATGCCGACAAGAGCTTCAGGGCGCAGTTGCTGGCCAGTGTCTATGCCCTGCATTCGGGCGAGTATTTCGGCCTGCCGGGGCGGATCCTGATGCTGCTGGCCAGTGCGGCGATGCCGCTGTTCTTCATCACCGGCTGGCTACTCTACCTCGACCGGCGGCGCAAGCAGCGCGCGGTGCGGTTGGCGCGCGGGGCACTGGCGGGCAGTACGTCGGCGGAGGGCTGGCTGGTGGGCTTCGCCAGCCAGAGCGGCTATGCCGAACAGCTTGCCTGGCAGAGTGCCGGCCAGTTGCAGGCCGCCGGTATTCCCGTGCGGGTCGAGCCGCTGTCGCGCCTCGATGGCGACAGCCTGCGCCAGGTGAGCAATGCGTTGTTCGTGGTGAGTACCTTCGGTGATGGCGAGGCGCCGGACAGTGCGCAGGGTTTCGAACGCAGGGTCCTCGGCTCTTGCTTGCCGCTGGAGCGCTTGAACTATGCGCTGCTGGCGCTGGGGGACCGGCAGTATCGGCATTTCTGCGGTTTTGCCCGGCGTGTCGACGACTGGCTGGGCCGGCAGGGGGCGCATAGCCTGTGCGAGCGTGTCGAAGTCGACGCGGAGGATAACGCCGCCCTGCAACGCTGGCAGCAGCGCCTGGGCGAACTGACCGGTACGGTCCCGCTGGCGTTCAGTGAGGCGCCCTGGCGCGACTGGGCCCTGCTGCATCGGCAATGCCTCAACCCGGGCAGCCAGGGTGGGCCGGTCTTCCATATTACCCTGGCGCCGCCACCGCTCACGACCTGGGAGGCCGGCGATATCCTGGAAATCCGTCCACGCCATCCGCAGGAGCGGGTTGAGGAGTGGCTGCTGCACCATGGGCTCGATGGAACGGTGCCGGTAATGCTGGACGGACTGCCGGCGAGCCTGGTCGAGGCGCTGTGCCAGCGGCAGTTGCCGGATACCTTCGGCCATCTGGTCGGCCTGCATGCCCAGGCACTGGTCGATACGCTGGTGCCGCTGGGAGCGCGTGAATATTCCATTGCCTCGGTGGCCGCCGATGGTGCGCTGGAGCTGATCGTGCGGCAGGAGCGGCGCAGCGATGGCAGCCTGGGCCTCGGCTCCGGCTGGCTGACGGCCTACCTGGCGGAGGGCGGCCAGGTTGCGGGGCGGTTGCGGCGTAACAGCGGTTTCCACCTGCCGGACGATGATCGTCCGTTGATCCTGATCGGTAACGGCACCGGCCTGGCCGGCTTGCGTTCGCTGCTGCGCGCGCGCGTGCTGGCGGGTCGGCGGAACAACTGGCTGTTGTTCGGGGAGCGCAGCCGGGCCCACGATTTCTTCTGCGGTATGGAGTTGGAGGCGGCTCTGGCTGGCGGTGACCTGCAACACCTCGATCTGGCGTTCTCCCGGGACCAGGCTGCCAAGGTCTATGTCCAGGACCTGTTGCGGCAGCGCTCCGGGCGCTTGCGCGAGTGGCTGGACGAGGGGGCGGCGCTGTATGTCTGTGGCAGCCTGGGCGGTATGGCTGCTGGTGTCGATGAGACACTGCAGGAACTGTTGGGGGCTGAGGCGGTGCGGGCACTGGTCGAGGATGGCCGCTACAGGCGCGACGTGTATTAAATGGCCGCATGGGACGGGGAGCGCCAGGCGCGCCCTGTTCTCCGCTCGACTGGCCGTATCGCCGAGCCGGCTGCTTTGGATCAAGTCATCCGGCTATGGCCCTTGATATCATTGCCGAATCATTATGGCTGGTAATGGCTGGTGTCATGAACATGTGTGCAGGTTTGAATCGTTTCTCCATCAAGTTTCGTCTGATCGCGCTGGTGGGATTGCTCTGTGGTCTGATCGTCGTGTTGACCGGCACGGCGCTGAATGGAATGCGAACGGGGAACGACACCCTGATCGGTCTTTACCAGCGCAATCTGTTGCCTACCGACCAGTTGGGCGATATCACCAACCAGATGCAGCAGTCCCGCGTGCAATTGTTGCTGGCCCTGCAGCACCAGCCAGGCAGCGAATTCGAGAAGAGCCACGACCATGGCGTGGACATGCACTTCGATGCGGTGACCGACAGCCTGGCCCGTATCGAGCGGTTGCGGCAGGCATACTCGCTACAGGAGCAGACGGATCCGGCGCTGCGGACGCTGGGCGAGGTCTTCGCCGGGCAGCTCCAGACCTATACCGAGAGTGTGCGCCCGGTGCTCGAAAGCATGCGCCAGGGCGACTTCAGTGGCGGCAACGCGATCCTGCTGGGCAAGCTCAATCCAGCCTTCAACACGGCCTATGCCACCGCCCGTGAACTGAGCGGGCACTACCATGCCGCCGCGCAGGGCTTGTATGAAGCGGCGGAGCAACGCTTCATGACGCTGCTGTACAGCCTGCTGGGAGGGCTGTTGGTGGCCCTGCTGCTGGCGTTCTGCATGGCCAGGACCACCATCGTCGGTATCGTGCGTGGCGTCTGGGCGGTGGAGCGCGCCGCCGAGGAGTTGGCCGAGGGCAATCTGCAGGCGCGGGTGCGCTATGACGGCAGGGATGAGATCGGCCTGATCGCCAAGGCTTTCAATGAAATGGCGATGCGTTTCCAGAACACCGTGCAGGAACTGGCGGCGGCGGTCGAACAGTTGGCGGCGGCGGCGACGCAGACCGCGACCGTCAGTGCCCAGACCGGCAGCGGCATCGCTCGCCAGCAACTGGAAACCGACCAGGTGGCCACCGCCATGCACGAAATGTCGGCGACCGTGCAGGATGTCGCGGGCAACGCCGCCAGTGCCGCGCACGCGGCTTCCGAAGCCGACCGGCAGGCCGTCAGTGGCAAGGTGGTGGTTGCGCAGACCGTCTCCGCGATCGACTCCCTGGCCGAGGAGGTCGACAGGGCTTCGCAGGTCATTCATGAGCTGGAGCAGGACAGCGTCAATATCAGCTCCGTGGTGGATGTCATCCGCAGCATCGCCGAGCAGACCAACCTGCTGGCGCTGAATGCCGCCATCGAGGCCGCCCGGGCGGGCGAGCAGGGGCGTGGTTTCGCCGTGGTCGCCGATGAGGTGCGGACGCTGGCATCGCGTACCCAGCAATCGACCAGCGAGATCCAGTCGATGATCGAGAAGCTGCAAGGGGGAGCGGCGAATGCCGTCGCGGTGATGGACAGCAGCCGCAGCAAGGCGCAGGCCGGCAAGGAGCAGGTGAGCAGCGCGGGGCATACGCTGGAACAGATCACCACGGCGGTGGCCACGATCAATGACATGAACGCCATGATCGCCTCGGCGGCGGAAGAGCAGAGCGCGGTGGCCGAGGAGATCAACCGCAATGTCACCAATGTCAGTCAGATCGCCGAGGAAACCAGCGAAGCCTCACGGCAGAATGTGCAGACCAGCAATGAACTGTCGCAGCTCGCAGGGAACCTGCAGCGGCTGGTGAAAATGTTCCGCCTGTAAGCAAGCCATACCCCTGTCGGCGCTTCCGCTGTGTCTTCGCCGTAGCGCTGCCTCGTTGCGAGCGGGCTGGCAATGGTGTGTCGTACAGTACGGCCTTGAGATCACCGTCTCCGTGCGAATGCCTGGGGCGGGGCACGCGTGAATACCTCCCCGCAGCTCTTCGCCGCCATCCCTGGCAGCGAAGGCCCGGTCCCGCCACCTGGCATTCGCACAGTCAACAGCGGCGGCGCTTGAAAGAAACAGCCTGGGAAACCCAAAGCCCTGTGCATACCCCAGCGCTGCGCCGACAGCTCTTTCCATAGTCGCCCCGGCCAGCCCCGCTACGAAACCTTCGCCGACAGGGATGGCGGCGAAGAGCGGCCCTTATTCATATGGGCGACGGATTCATGCGTGTTTCGTAGCGGAACTGGCCGGGCTCTCGACACCACGGACGGCCGCATAGCGCCAGCGGCCTGCGATGAAACTTACACTCGATTGCCAATCCGCTCGCACTGTCTCGCCCTCTGAAGCAGTGGATATCCCTGCCCGGGAGCGGAGGTGAGCCTTCATCTGGCTGTCATTCTTTTACTGCAGCCTTGTGTCGCGCAGAGGCTGTGCGGCGGTTGGCGGAAAGCGCGGCGGAGGCGGGCTTTCCGCTGGGACGGCGCCACTGCAAACGTCCCTTGCGGGCGCTGGATTCCTGGAGCAGGCAAAAAGCATCCAGCCGGCGTTTTTTGATTGATCTCGGACTTCCTTGGCTCTAAAGTTCGCGACCGAACGTCCATGCTGGCAACGATCCATCCGGCTCAAGTACTGACGACGAGAGATTACTCCCGGTAATACTCGGCGACATGCCTTGGGAAGTAGGCGAACCAAAGTGGGGAAACTGATGGGACGTTCGGGCTGTACCCCTCATCCGACTTGTGTTTTCCCGTTTGGAGTTCCCTTATTTATGTCGATCAAGGTCGAAGACTATTTCCCGCGCGCAACCTTCCAGAAAATGAAGGCGTTCGCCGACCAGCAGGAAACCCCCTTCGTGGTCATCGATACCGCGACCATCGCCCAGGCCTATGACGACCTGGTCGGTTATTTTCCGTTCGCCAAGGTCTACTACGCGGTCAAGGCCAACCCGGCGCTGGAGATCACCGAACTGCTGCGTGACAAGGGCTCGAATTTCGATATCGCCTCGATCTATGAGCTGGACAAGGTGCTGAGCACCGGTGTCGGCCCCGAGCGCATCAGCTATGGCAACACCATCAAGAAAGCCAAGGACATCCGTTATTTCTACGAGAAGGGCGTGCGGCTGTTCGCCACCGACTCCGAGGCCGACCTGCGCAATATCGCCAAGGCCGCGCCCGGCTCGAAGATCTATGTGCGTATCCTCACCGAAGGCTCCAATTCTGCCGACTGGCCGCTGTCGCGCAAGTTCGGCTGCAACCCGGACATGGCCCTCGACCTGCTGATCCTGGCCAAGCAACTGAAGCTGGTGCCCTATGGCATTTCCTTCCATGTCGGGTCGCAGCAGCGCGACATCGACGTATGGGACGCCGCCATCGCCAAGGTCAAGGTGATCTTCGAGCGTCTCAAGGAGGAAGACGGTATCAGCCTGCAGATGATCAACATGGGCGGCGGCTTCCCGGCCAACTATATCCAGCGCACCAACGACCTGCAGACCTATGCCGAGGAAATCACCCGCTTCCTCAAGGAGGATTTCGGTGACGAACTGCCGGAAATCATCCTCGAGCCGGGGCGCTCGCTGATCGCCAACGCTGGCATCCTGGTCAGCGAAGTGGTGCTGGTGGCGCGCAAGTCGCGTACCGCCGTCGAGCGCTGGGTCTATACCGATGTGGGCAAGTTCTCCGGCCTGATCGAAACCATGGACGAAGCCATCAAGTTCCCCATCTGGACCGAGAAGAAGGGTGAGCTGGAAGAAGTGGTGATCGCAGGCCCGACCTGCGACAGCGCCGACATCATGTACGAGAACTACAAGTACGGCCTGCCGCTCAACCTGTCCAGCGGCGATCGCCTGTACTGGCTGTCCACCGGCGCCTATACCACCAGCTACAGCGCGGTGGAATTCAACGGCTTCCCGCCGCTGAAGGCCTTCTATATCTGACCCGGTCGCTATCTGACCCGGTGGTCGCTCCGGCGGTCCTGGCGGCCCCGGCGCTGAATGGCGCCGGGGCCGTTTCGTTTGCGCTTGGTGTCGGCCTGCTGACGATCGAGTGGCGCAATGGATAACCGCTGCCCCGAGTAGGGTGCGCCGCGCGCACCTGAACGATTGGCGCCGCTATCCCGGTGCGCGCGGCACACCCGGCAAGGCACCCGGGCACATGGCGACATTCGATCCGTGAGGTGGATCGTGCCCCGTCCCGCCACCAGCATTCGCACAGGAACGCGGATCCCGAGGGGCGTAGATGTATGAACACCGTAGCCCGTGTGAGGAGAGGGGAAAATCTGCGTGTGGCCGCGTTCCCCGCCATTGGTCCTGAAAGACATGGTTCTAAGGCGCGAAGGGCGGGGCCTGGTGGATGTCGATCAGCAGCGGACGATCCTCGGGCGCCTCCTGCAGCAGGCGCCCCAGGTGCGCGAGGCTCTCGGCGCGGTGTGCCTGGCAGCCGAAGCCGCGGGCGATGGCGACGAAATCCGGGGTGAAGATGTCGACCCCGAGCGGGGTGATGTCGCGCTCGAGCATATAGCGCTTGATCTCGCCATAACCCTGGTTGTTCCACAGCAGAATCACGATGCCCAGCCGTGCCTCCACCGCGCTGGCCAGCTCCGCCAGGCTGAACTGCAGGCCGCCGTCGCCGACCAGGCAGATGACCGGGCGTGACGGTTCGGCCAGTTTGGCGCCGATGGCCGCCGGCAGGGCATAGCCCAGGGTGCCGTAGCCGGTGGAGGAATTGAACCAGCGCCTCGGCGCAGGCAGATCCACCAGGTGGTTGCCGCTGTAGACGGTCTGGGTCGAGTCGCCGACGAAGCGTGCCTCGGGCAGCACCTGCAGCACCCGTTCGAACAAGGCCCGGTAGTGACCCCAGTCGGCGAAACCTTCGGCCAGGCGGCGGCAGGCGGTGGCGGCGCGCTGGCTGCCGCTGCCGGGCGCGGTGCGCGCCGGCAGGACGTCGAGCAGGGCCGCCATGGCCTGGCGTGCATCGCTGTGGATCGCCAGATGGGGGCGCTGATTGCGCTGCAACTGTTCGGCGTCGATGTCGATGCGGATCAGTTGGCCGCCGAGCTGGAAGCCGCCATCGAACACCACGTCGTAGTCGGTTTCGCCGAGCTCGGTGCCGATCGCCAGCACCACGTCGGCCTGCGCCGCCAGTTCGCGCACTGGCGGCAGCGACTGGTTGCTGCCCAGCAGCAGCGGATGCCCGGCCGGCAGCAGGCCCTTGGCGTTGATGGTCAGGGCCGTGGGGGCGTCGAGGGCTTCGGCCAGGGCGCGGGCCACGTCGACGGCCTCGACGCAGCCGCCACCGAGCAGCAGCAGGGGCGCGCGGGCGCCGTGCAGGAGGGCGGCGGCCTGGCGGATCTGCTCGCCCGGCGGCGTCGGCCGGGCCACCACGGGCCTGGCCTGCAGGCGCAGGTGATCGGCCGGCGCGGTGATGATATCCAGCGGCAGCTCGATATGCACCGGCCGCGGGCGGGCGCCCTCGAACACGGCGAAGGCGCGCGCCAGCACCTCGTGCAACTGCTCGACGTCCAGCAGCGTATGGCTGAAGGCACTGACCCCGGCGACCATGGCGCGCTGGTCCGGCAGCTCGTGCAGGTAGCCGTTGCCGCTGCCCAGGCGCGCGCGTTGGTTGACGCTGGATATCACCAGCATCGGGATCGAGTCGGCATAGGCCTGGCCCATGGCGGTGAGGATGTTGGTCATCCCCGGGCCGGTGATGATGAAGCACACGCCGGGCTTGCCGGTGACCCGCGCATAGCCGTCGGCCATGAAGCCGGCGCCCTGTTCATGGCGCGGGGTGACATGGCGGATGCCGCTGCCCGGCAGGCCGCGATAGAGCTCGACGGTGTGCACGCCGGGGATGCCGAACACGGTGTCGACGCCCCAGGCTTGGAGCTGTTGGACGAGGAATTCGCCGCAGGTGGTCATGCCGTTGCCTCCTCCTGTTCCAGGCCGATAAAGCGACGTACCCGCGGATCGCCGTGGCGGCGGATATCGTCAGGCGAGGCATCGACCAGCACATGGCCGTTCTCCATGAAGACGATGCGGTCGGAAATCGACAGGGCGAAGTCCATCTCGTGGGTGACGATCAGCATGGTCATGCCCTCCTGGGCCAGGTCGCGAATGACGTTGAGCACGTCGCCGACCAGTTCCGGGTCGAGGGCCGAGGTCGGTTCGTCGAACAGCATGATGTCCGGTTCCATGGCCAGGGCGCGGGCGATGGCCACGCGCTGCTGCTGGCCGCCGGACAGCTGGTGCGGGTACTTGTCGGCATGGGCCAGCAGGCCGACCCGGTCGAGCAGGGCATGGCCCTTGCGGCGCAGGGTGGCGTGATCGTCCAGGCCGTGGTAGCGCGGCGCCAGGATGACGTTGTCGAGGATGGTGCGGTGGGGGAACAGGTTGAAGTTCTGGAACACCATGCCGATGCGCCGGATGCCCTGGCGCACCCGGGCCGAATCAGGGCGGTCGCCGGCATGGATGAAGTCGTTGCCGAACAGCACGATTTCGCCCTGGTCGATGCTTTCCAGGCTGTTGATGGTGCGGATCAGCGAGGTCTTGCCGGAGCCGGACGGGCCGATGATGGAGATGACCTCGCCGGGTCTGACCTTGAGGTCGATGCCCTTGAGCACTTCGTGGTTGCCGTAACGCTTGTGGATGCCGCGCAGCAGCAGGGCATCGGGTTGTCCCCGGCTCGGTTCCCGGTTGTGGGTGCGCGCCAGCGCGGGTTGGCGCAAGGCGGCGCTTTGCGCGTCATCGAGGGTCTGCGCGGTCTTGCGCGACAGATCCAGGTGGCGTTCGGCCCACTGCAGCAGCCAGCCGAACAGGGTGACGATCAGCACGTAGTACACCGCCACCGCGGCCAGGGTTTCCAGCACCAGGAAGTTCTGGGCGTACAGACGCTGGCCGACCAGCAGCAGTTCGCTGAGGGAGATCACCGAGACCAGCGAGGTGAGCTTGACGATGGTCACGTACTCGTTGGTCAGGGTCGGCAGGGCGATACGGATGGCCTGGGGAATGACCACCAGGCGCTGCGCGCCGATGCCACGGATGCCCAGGGCCTTGGCCGCTTCGCGCTGGCCCTTGAGTACCGAGAGCAGGCCGCCGCGGTGGATCTCGGCCATATAGGCGGTTTCCGTCAGCACCAGGGCGATCAGGCCGGAATAGAAGGGCTGCGAAAGGATCGGCCCGAGGGATGGGAGCAACTGCGGCAGGTTGTAGACGAAGATCAGCAGGACCAGCAGCGGAATGCTGCGCAGCAGCCAGATGTACAGGCCCGCGGGAACGCGCAGCCAGGCGTGCGCGGAGAGTTTGGCGCTGGCCAGGAGGAAGCCCAGGGCCAGGCCGATGGTCCAGGACAGGGTGCTCAGCTCGATCACGGTCAGGCAGGCCTTCCAGAACGAGGACACGGAGAACAGCGAGAAGAAATAGGCCCAGTCGAATGCCATGGAGGAACCTCGATACAGCGGTGGGTGACGATTCACGTGCAGCGGCAAGCACTCGCTCGTCTGGTGGGAGCGGCGGCCGCCGCTAGTGCCACATCACGGATCAAATGTCGTATCCGAGCGAACGGGCTGAGTGCTTGCTCGAAGGCGTAAGCAGCCACAAGCTGCAAGCTTCAAGCTACAAGTTAAAAGCGGCTCGGAGCGCTCTATTGCTCTTGCTTCTATCTTGCAGCTCAATGGCTGCTATCGCCTTATGGCCGCCATTTCAGCGGCCATGGCCGCTCACGCCGGTTCCAGGTTGTACTTCTTCAGCAGTTCGCCGTACTCGCTGCTCTTCTTGTAGGTTTCCAGCGCGCCGCGCAGCGCTTCGAGCAGTTCGGTATTGCCCCTTTTCACGTAGATGCCCAGGGTCTGCGGGTATAGCGCCTTCTGCGAGCTGATGAGGATGCGGCCACGGGCCTTGTCGACGATCATCTGCGCGGCGGCGGAGATTTCCAGGTGCGCCTGGATATTGCCGGACAGCAGCGCCTGGGACGCCTCGGCGGTGGTGGGGAATTCGCTGATGGCGATCGGGCCCTTGCCCTGCTGCGAGCAATGTTCGTCGGACACGGTCTTGAGCTGGTTGATCCAGTTGGTGCCCTGTTGCAGGCCGACTTTCAGGCCACACAGGTCTTCCGGCTGTTGCGGCCGGGCCGTGCTGTCACTGCGCAGCATGATCGAGGCGCCGACCTGGGCATAGGGAATGGCGTCGGCCTGCTTGGTGCGTTCGTCGGTGATGTACATGCCGGAGATGATGGTGTCGTAGCGGTTGGCATTGAGGCCGAGGATCAGGTTGGGAAAGCGGGTGTCGACGAACTCCACCTGCAGATCGCCCAGCGCCTTGGCCAGCGCCATCGACACATCGGGATCGAAGCCCACCACCTTGTCGCCGTCGTAGGACTCGAACGGCGGGTAGGAGATTTCCATGCCGACCTTGAGGGTGCCGGCGCTGGCGGTCGGCGCCGCCTGGGCGATGCCGCTGCTGAGCAGGGCCGAGCCGAGCAGGGCGGTGGCGAGGCGGATAAGCGTTTTCTTGTGCATGGTCGTCGCTCCAGAGGGAAAGGAAAGGCAGGTCACAGGTTCTGGTTCTTCAGGTGCCCGAAGCTCGAAGGCTTTCTGGCGCGTTCGGGCAGGGCGATCTGCCCGTTCTCGACGTGCTGGCGCAGGTATTGGTAAGTCTGCAAGGCCTGGGCCCACATGTGCTCGCCGATGGCGATGGGCTCATAGTCCTGTTCGCCGGTAGCGGCGCCCGCAGCGAACTGCGGCAGCGGCTCGATCCGGGTGTGGTAGTCGCAGGCGTAGAACAGCGGGAAGGAATAGCGCTCCTCGCGAACCTTGCGCACGCGGTGGGCGGTGGCGACGAAGGCGCCGGCGGTCATGACTTCGAGCATGTCGCCGATGTTCACCACGAAGGCGTCGTCCAGGGGCGGCGCGTCGATCCATTCGCCGCGCTCGTTCATCACTTCCAGGCCCGGTTTGTCGGCCTCGAGGATGGTGAAGCACTCGTAGTCGGTGTGGGCGCCGATGCCCGGTGCGTCCTGGGCTTCGCCGTCGTAGGGGTAGTGGATCAGGCGCAGTTTCGAGGGCGGGAAGCGGGCCATCTCGTCGAAGTAGTCTTCCGCCAGGCCGAGGGCCAGGGCGAAGCCGCGAAACAGCTGGCGGCCGAGGGCGAAGGCCGCCTGGTAGTAGGCCTGCGTCGCCTCCCGGAAGCCGGGCAGGGTCGGCCAGCGGTTGGGCCCCAGCAGCGGGGTGCCGGCGAGCACCAGCGGATGGTCGGCGGGCACTTCGAAGCCGATGTCGAAGGCTTCCTTGTGATCCGGCTTGCCCGAGCCATACACCTCTTCGCCTTCCGGGACGAAGCCTTTGTGACTCTCCGATGCACCGATATAGTGCTGCATCTTGGTCGCCAGTGGCTGGGCGAAGTAGGCCTCGGCGGCGCGATGCAGGCCGTCGATCAGCTCGGGGGTGATGCCATGGCCGGTGATGTAGAGGAAGCCGACATTGCGCGCGGCATCGCCGAGGGCGTCGGCCACGGCCTGGCGATCTTCCAGGCGCTCGCTGAACAGGCCGTGGATGTCGACGACGGGAATCCGGGTGAAGGAGGGGCGTTCGCTCATGACTGGTCGCTCGTCTGCTGGTCGATGAAGGTGTCGAAGTGCTGGCGTTCGGTCTGGCCCATCCAGGCGTTCAGGCGCCACAGGTCGGCGACCGGCACGTCGGTGAACGGCAGGTGGTGCAGGTAGCCGTCGGGGCCGAATTCCGGGGTCAGGGTGGTGCCCGTGTAGCCGCGGGCCTGCTGGGAGCGCCAGATCGCTTCCCAGTGGCGCTGGTGGAAAGCCAGCGCGGCGGCGTATTCCGGGGCGGCCGGATGCGGCACCTGGGGCCCCTGGTCGTAGCCGACCCGGGCCTGGATGTGGTGCACCCGCTCGACGAAGGCGCCGAGGTCGTCGGCCGGGTCGTCCAGCAGGCGTTCACAGGTCACCACCCAGTGGCTGATGTCGCTGGTGAAGCGCAGGTCCGGCAACTGTTCGATCAGTTGCAGGGTCAGCCAGGGATTGAACAGCGAACGGGCGCGGTGGGTCTCGAAGCTGCAGGTCAGCCCCGAACGGGCGGCGATGTCCAGGGCTCCGCCGAAGAAGTCCACCTGCTGCGCCAGCGGCCAGCGGTCGTTGCCGGCCAGCACGTTGACGAAACGCGGCTGCAGTTCGGCGGCCAGCGCCAGCTTGTCGGCGAAGTCGGTCAGGTGCTCGGCCGGCGTCGCCGACTGCAGCGGCAAGACCGGTGTCGAGGTGAACAGGATGGCGATGTAGGGCAGGTTCTCGCGGCGCAGGAAGGCGGCGAATTCGGCGCGCTGCCCGGCATCCTCGGGGATGCGCGCCTCGAGGCCGTCGAAGCCGGCTGCCCGGGCTTCGTCCAGGGCCTGCTGCCAACTGCCGCGATAGCCCCACAGGGTACGGAAGATTTCCAGTTTCATGGCGATGCCTCATGGCGCTGCGCCTCGCAGGACGCCGCGCCGATCATGGGTTATCAGACGATGGCGCTGGGCGCGGCCGTGTTGCTCCCGGCCTTGCGGCCCAGCATCGGATGGGCACCCCTGGGCCCGTAGACCGACGCCGGTTCCGGGAAGCTGCGCAACAGCGTCAGGTACAGCAGCGCCGCCAGGCCCAGGGTGATCGGCAGGCTGATGTCGATGCCGCCGGCCAGTTCGCCCAGCGGGCCGACGAACTGCCCCGGCAGGTTGACGAAGCACAGGCCGATGGCCGCGCTCGGCAGCCAGGCGCCCAGGCCGCGCCAGTTCCAGCCATGCTGGAACCAGTAGTGGCCGCCGCGCTGGCCGCGGGTGAATACCTGCAGGTCATCGGCATGGTAGAAGCCGCGGCGGGCGATCAGGCCGAGGATCATGATCACCATCCACGGGCTGGTGCAGGTGATGATCAGCACGGCGAAGGTGGACACGCTCTGCACCAGGTTGAAGGCGAAGCGGCCGATGAAGATGAAGGCGATGGCGGCGACGCCGATCAGCAGGGTGGCGCCGGCGCGGCTGAGCAGGCGCGGGAACATGCTCGACATGTCCAGGCCGGTGCCGTACAGCGCGGTGGTGCCGGTGGACATGCCGCCGATCACGGCGATCAGACACACCGGCAGGAAGAACCAGGTGGGCGAGATGGCCAGCAGGCCGCCGACGTAGTTGTTGGCCTCGATGTACTGCGGCGCCTGGCTGGCCACCAGGGTCGCGGTGCACAGGCCGAACAGGAACGGGATCAGGGTGCCGGCCTGGGCGGCGAGTACCGCCAGCATGATGCGCGCCTTGGAGGTCTGCCGGGGGATGTAGCGCGACCAGTCGCCGAGAAAGGCGCCGAACGATACCGGGTTGCTCATGGCCAGGATCGCCGCGCCGATGAAGGCCGCCCAGAAGCCCGGTTGCTCGAGGCTGACGCTGCCGGCGAAGTCGGCGTCGAAGGTGCCGGCGAAGGCGAGGATGCCGAGCAGGAACAGCAGGCTGGAGGCCCATACCGCGATCTTGTTGACCCACAGCATGAAGCGGAAACCGTAGATGCACACCACCAGTACCAGCACGGCGAACAGGCCATAGGCCAGGCCCAGGGTGAGGTTGTCCTCGGGCAGGCCGACCAGGCGCTTGGCGCCGCCGACCAGGGCGTCTCCGGAACTCCAGACCGACAGCGAGAAGAAGGCCACCGCGGTGAGCAGCGACAGGAACGAGCCGATGATGCGCCCGTGGATGCCGAAGTGGGCGCCGGACGACACCGCGTTGTTGGTGCCGTTGAGGGCGCCGAACAGGCCCATGGGGGCGAGGATCAGGGCGCCCAGCGCCACACCGAGGACGATCGACCAGACCCCGGCCTGGAAGGACAGGCCGAACAGCACCGGGAAGCTGCCGAGCACGGCGGTGGCGAAGGTATTGGCGCCACCGAAGATCAGGCGGAACAGATCGGTCGGGGTGGCGTCGCGCTGATGGTCGGGTATCTGTTCGACACCAAAGGTTTCGATACGCGTCTTCGGGTGAGTCATGGTGGAGCTCCAGCGCCTGTCACGGTTGTTATAAGGCCGGCGTAGGTACTCCGACCCCTTTATGGCCGCCCGGTGGACCCAGGGCGGTGAGTGCGTTGGCAGTGGCGGCAAGGCCGCAAGGCACCCGCACGCGGGGGCGGCGGGCTTCGTCTGGCCCGCTCGTCGCTGCTGTATCTATCTGTCGGTGCCTGGCGGCTCGATAGTTCGCGGGCTACGCCACTTATCGGTGCGCCACTCCAGGTAGTACGCAGAGCATTTCATAGAGCAGGTTGGCGCCCAGCAGCGCGGTGTTGCCGCTGTTGTCGTAGGGTGGCGAGACCTCGACCAGGTCGCAGCCGACCAGCTCCAGGCCCTGGCAGCCGCGAATGATTTCCAGCGCCTGGATGGTGGTCAGGCCGCCGACTTCCGGGGTGCCGGTACCGGGCGCCCAGGCCGGGTCGATGCCGTCGATGTCGAACGACAGGTACACCGGGCCGCCACCGACCTGTTCGCGTACCTCGGCCATCAGTGCTACCAGGGACTTGTGCCAGCATTCCTCGGCCTGTACCACGCGAAAGCCCTGCTTGCGGCTCCAGTTGAAATCCTCGGCGGTGTAGCCCTGGGCGCGCAGACCGATCTGCACCACCCGCCCGCTGTCCAGCAGGCCCTCTTCCTGGGCGCGGCGGAAGGTGGTGCCGTGGGCGATCTTCTCGCCGAACATATGGTCGTTGACATCGGCATGGGCATCCACGTGCACCAGGCCGACCTTGCCGTGCTTCTTCTTCATGGCCCGCAGGATCGGCAGGGTCAGGGTGTGGTCGCCGCCCAGGGTCAGGGGAATGATGCCGCGCTCGAGGATGCCGTCGTAGGTCTCTTCGATGATGCGTACCGCGTCGAGCAGGTTGAAGGTGTTGATCGCCACGTCACCGATGTCGGCGACGTTGAGGGAGTCGAAGGGCGCCGCACCGGTGGCCATGTTGTAGGGGCGGATCATCACCGACTCGGCGCGGATCTGCCGGGGGCCGAAGCGCGTGCCCGAGCGCAACGAGGTGCCGATGTCCAGCGGGATGCCGATGAAGGCGGCGTCCAACTCGCGCTGCTGCTGCGCATCTTCGATGTGCGGCAGGCGCAGCATGGTGGAGATGCCGGCGAAACGCGGCATTTGGTTGCCGCCCAGGGGTTGGTGGAGTGATTTGTGCATTGCGTGGCCTCGGGGGTTACTGCGCTTTGGGCGGATTCTGCGCAGCGCGGAATCCCCGCAAGAATCGCAATTCGCAAATAATCACTTCAGAGATTTCAAAACTATCCCGAACCGGCAAGAATGCCCGCTCGTCTCTCCCGAACCGATTGCCATGCCCGATCTCAAGCTGTTGCGCATATTCGTCGCAGTGGTGCGCCACCAGGGCTTCGCCGCTGCCCAACAGGAACTGAACCTGTCGACCTCGGCGATCAGCACCTATATGAGCCAACTGGAAAGCCAGCTCGGTTTCACCCTGTGCCACCGTGGCCGTGGCGGTTTCAGCCTGACCGCCAAGGGTGATCTGCTGCACCAGGAAACCCAGCGCATGTTGCTGGAGCTGGAAGGCTTCGAGCGTTATTCGGCGGCGCTGCAGGGCGACCTGGGCGGCACCCTCAACCTTGGCGTACTGGACTCGACGGTCAGCGATCCGGCGCTGCCGCTACCGGAACTGATCGGCGCCTATTGCCAGCAGCACCCGGCCGTGCACCTGCGGCTGTCGGTACTCAGCCCCCACGAATTGCAACTGGGGGTGCTGGAGAATCGCCTGGAGCTGGGCATCGGCTCGTTCTTCAACCGTATGAACGGCCTGGTCTATCAGCCGCTCTACCGTGAGCAGCACTGGCTGTACTGCAGCGACCACCACCCACTGTTCGGCGAGCGACGTATCCCGGCCGAGCTGATCGCCCGCCAGCGCATGGTCGGCCGTGGCTACTGGAGCCAGGCGGAGCTGGCCCGGCACGGCTTCAAGGAAAGCGCGGCAACGGTCGAGAGCATGGAGGCGCAACTGATCCTCATCCTCTCGGGCGCCTACATTGGCTACCTGCCGGAGCACTACGCCCATGGCTGGGTCGAGCGCGGCCGCCTGCAGGCGCTGCTTCCCGCCACCTACGGCTACCAGGCGCCATTCTCGCTGATCCTGCGGCGTGGTCGTGCACGCGATCCGCTGATCCAGACCTTCCGTGACCTGCTCAGGCGCCGCTGAAGGGTGTTTCGACACTTTCAGCCGGTTTTCCCGTATTCTCTCGCGTTTCCCCGGCATCCTGGCGCTTGCCCCGATGCGTTCCCATCCGTTCGAGAAAGTTGAAGTAGCGTGGCCACCCGCCATCCCGTTGTTTTCGTTCTGATGCTGGCATTGCTGTCGTCCGGCTGTGCAGGCGTCAAAGTCTCGTCTCTCAGCACTTCCGATTATATGGCGCAGCGCCGTGGCGACGTATTGACCACTGGCACACTGAGCAGCGCGACCATCAGCTCCTTGCAGGTGGTGGGGATTGCCGATTTCCGCTGTCGTGAGCGCGAGGATGTGCCTTCCTGCCGCGAAGTGCTGGGCAGCACCCGCGATGGCCTGCGGGCCGAGCGGCGGCTGTCGGCCCTGGCCGAATTGTGGCTGCAGAGGGCCTTGCGCCTGGAGCGGCAGGGTGGCGCCCAGGCCGACGATATCCTCGACGCCTATATGGAAACGGCGCGCCATGCCTATGCCTACCTGTTCTTCAGCGAGCGGGAACCGGGGCAGCGGGCGTTCGAAGATCGCCAGACCCAGGTCCGCGACTATTACAACTTTGCCGTGCAGCAAGCGGTCACCCGCCTGTTCGAGCGTTATCGGGGACGGCCGCCAGTTCTGCGCGAGGATGGCATGTTCCGGGTCGAGGCCGGGCGTTGGGCGGCCTATGGCGACATGGCCGACGTACGCCTGGCGGATGGCCGCGACCTGCCGAGGGAGCTGATTCCCGCTTCTTCGCTGTCGTTCGCCGGGCTGCGCAACCAGTACCGCCGCGACGGTTTCGGCGCCGAACTGGTGGCGGTGACGGCACGTCGCGTGGTGGGCAAGGACAGCGGCGCCGTGCCCTACAGCGAAACCCCCTTTCCAGCCATCACCGCGGTGATGAGTTTCCCGGGGAACAGTCTTGAGGCTGTCCTGCAAACCCACGAGGCGCGGCTGATGGGCTACGACCCGTATCGCCAGGACAGCATTCTGCTGGCCGGGCGCGAGGTGCCGCTGGCGGCCAACTTCACCTCGGGTTATGGGCTGTGGCTGGCGCGCTCCGGGTTTGCCGTGCAGTCGCTGCTGACCCTGGTCGGGCGCGGCGAGCCGCTGGAGGAGCCGCGGGTCTATCTGATGCAGCCCTACGACCCGGACCGTCGCGTGATCATCATGCTGCATGGCCTGGCCAGCAGCCCCGAGGCCTGGATCAATGTGGCCAACGAGGTGCTGGGCGACGAGACACTGCGGCAGAACTACCAGATATGGCAGGTCTACTACCCGACCAACGCGCCGCTGGTGTTCAACAATGCCTCCATCCGCAAGGCCGTGACCGAGACGCTGCGGCAGTTCGATCCCGGGGCATCGGCGCTGGCCTCGCGGGATGTGGTGCTGATCGGGCACAGCATGGGCGGCGTTCTGTCGCGCCTGATGGTGTCTTCTTCCGGCGATCTGTTGTGGCGCGACTTCGAGGAAAGCTACAAGCTGAAGGGGGCCAGGTTGCAGCGCGCCAGGCAGACGCTGGACGATTACCTGAGTTTCGAGCCGCTGCCCCAGGTGAGCCGGGCGATTTTCGTCGCGGCGCCGCATCGTGGCACGCCCTTCGCGGAAAACCGTCTGTCACGCTGGGCCGCCGGCATGGTGCGGCTGCCGGTTTCGGTGCTCGGGCGTTTCAAGGATGTCGCGCAACTGGTGGTCGATCCGGGCAGCGCGCCGCCCGCGTCACTGCTGCGACCGCTGAACAGTATCGACAACCTCAGCGACCAGGATCCCTTCGTCAGGCGCGCCGCGCAGATGCCGATATCGCCCGCGGTGCGTTACCACAGCATCATGGGCAACGATACGCCGAAGCTGGCGCTGCTGGAGTCGAGCGATGGCGTGGTGCCTTATGGCAGTGCGCACTTGCCGGGGGCGGAATCGGAGAAGGTGATCGCTTCCTGGCACAGTGTCCAGGAGACGCCGGAGGCGATCCTGGAGATTCGCCGTATATTGCACCAGAGCCTGGCCGAGGATGGGCACGCGCGTGATACGCCGATGCCGATGCAGGCGTCAAATTGAATGGGCTTCGGCCCGTATCTGGAATGGGGAGGGAATATGCAAGCGCTATGGGTCACTCTGGGAATCATCTGCCTGGGCATGCTGCTGCTGGGCATCGGCTTCACGCGGCGCGACACGCCGAGCGGCATCGCGCTGCTCTGGGTCGGCACCCTGTGCATGTTGAGTGTGATCGGCTACCGCATTCTCGAGGCGATCAAGATCCTGCCCTAGGCTTTCCCAGCCAGGCACGCCACGGCGGATCGCCCGGGAAAAGTCCTCGCTGGCATCGCTGGCGAGCGCCCTGTCGGTGAAGCGGCCGCGTTCGCGTAGCTGTTCCAGGCCGAAGCCCGGGGTGAAGCCGTCCAGGCTGTGCACGTACTCGGGAAGGTAGCCGCTGAGCAGCAGGCGATAGTCCAGCGGCAGGCCGCCGACGATATGCTGCATCATGCCGAATACCAGGGTGGTGCAGTTGGCCGTGACGGTATGGTAGAAGCGCGGCTTGCGTACCAGTTCGTTGGCCTGTTCGACGTAGGACAGGAACAGCGAGCGCATGACATCCCGCGGCATATCCACCCGGTACAGGTATTCGTCTTCCCCTCGCACATTGCTGCGTACCCGCACCACGTCGCGTTCGTCGGCGGCGATGATGCTCAGTTCGAACTCCTTGAAGAAACCGCCGATCTCCGAATAGCGCTCGTGGCGCTCCTTGCGGATTTCCACCGAGAAGGTGACGAATTCGCCCGTTTCGAAGCCGAACGACACCAGCACGTGGGCGATCGCCGACATGCCCCAGTAGGAGGTGATCAGGTCGACCGAGGCCAGTTTGCCCAGGTCGTAGCGGCGGTTTTCCCAGCGGGGGGTGTAGTCCTCGTCGCTGCGCCAGTCGAAGTTGCGCACGTGGGGCAGGGTGACGATGTCGTTCTCGATCCGGCCCTGGGCCATGTACATGACGTCATCGGCCCAGTCCCGTTCGTTGGAGGGGGCCAGGCTGTGCCACCAGAACTGCAGGATGGCGAAGCCGAGGACGAAGCCGGCCAGCCCGCGCCAGCCATTGCGCCACAGGGAAGCCAATGCCGCCAGTACCGCCAGGGCCAGGACGATGAGCACGACTGTCTTCAGCGATGCCTCCAGCGGCAGCCGGTAGTAGAGCGCAAGACCGCCCCAGAGGCTGCACAGGAGGATTGCCAGGGAGAGTAGGCTGCGAGTCAGCCAGTGGCGAAGGGTCGGGCCGGGCATGGAGCTTCCTTGACGAGTGGCAGGGGCGGCACCCGCCGGCCGGCATGGCCGGCGAGCAGGCGCCTGGCTGGCCTCAGGTGGTTACCTGTTGCGACACTTGCCGCTGATCGGCATGGGCCAGCAGGGTGTAGACCGTCGGCAGCACGAACAGGGTGAAGGCGGTGCCCACCGACATCCCGGTGGCAATCACCAGGCCGATGTCGAAGCGGCTGACGGCGCCGGCACCAGTGGCGAAGATCAGCGGCAGCATGCCGAATACCATGGCGGCGGTGGTCATCAGCACCGGACGCAGGCGGATGGCGGCGGCCTCCTCGACGGCTGCGCGTGCGCCCAGGCCTTTCTCCCGGCGCAACTGGTTGGCGAACTCGACGATCAGGATGCCGTGCTTGCTGATCAGGCCGATCAGCGTCACCAGGCCGACCTGGGTGTAGATATTCATCGTCGACAGCCCGAGGAACAGCGGCACCAGTGCGCCGCAGATCGACAGCGGCACCGTCACCAGGATCACCAGCGGGTCGCGGAAGCTCTCGAACTGCGCGGCCAGCACCAGGTAGATGATCGCCAGCGCCAGGGCGAAGGTGACGAACAGCGCGTTGCCTTCCTGGATGAACTGGCGCGACGAACCGGCGTAGTCGAAAGTGAAGCCTTGCGGCGCCTCCTCGCGGGCGATGTCGAGCACCGTGTCGATGGCATCGCCCATGCTCACCAGCGGGAAGCCTTCGATCATCGCCGAGTTGAGCTGCTGGAACTGCTTGAGGCGGGTCGGGCGGGCCTCTTCGCGAACCGTGATCAGGGTCGACAAGGGCAGCATCTGGCCCTGCTCGTTCTTCACGTAGTAATTGCTCAGCCACTCGGGGTTGTCGCGGAATTCACGCTCGACCTGGGCGATCACCTTGTAGCTGCGGCCCTCGATGGTAAAGCGGTTGATCTCGCTCTCGCCCAGTAATGTCGCCAGGGTGGTGCCGAGGTCTTCCATAGAAACGCCCATCTGCGCTGCTTTCTCGCGCTCGATCTCGACCACGATCTCGGGTTTGTCGAAGGCGAGGTCGACGTTGAGGATGGCGAACTTGCCGGTTTCCTCGGCCTTCGCCTTGATCCGCTCGGCCACCTGCAGCAGTGACTCGTAGTCGCTGGCCGTGGTGATCACGAACTGGAAGGGCAGGCCTTCCCCGGTACCTGGCAGCGACGGCAGGTTGAAGCTGAATATCTGCAGGCCGGGGATCTGGTCCAGGCGTGCCTGGACCTCGGGCAGGATCTCCATCTGGGTGCGCTGGCGCTCGTCCCAGGGCTTCAGCAGCATGCCGCCGATACCGCTCTGTACACCATCGAAACCATTGATCTGGAACGAGGAATAGTATTCCGGGAAGTCCTTGAAGATGGCGATGAACTCGTCGGTGTAGGTGTTCAGGTAGTCGAGGTTGGTGGGCTGCGGCGCCTTGGCCATCATGAACACCACGCCCTGGTCCTCCTCCGGCGCCAGTTCGCTCTGGGTGAACATCAGCAGCAGCGGGATCAGCGCCAGGATCAGCAGGGCGAACACCACCACCACCGGGCGCGCCTCCAGCGTGCCATGCAGCGCGCGCTGGTAGCGGCTCTTCAACTTATCGAAGATCAGGTCGAGGCGGTGTGCCAGGCCCGAGGGATTCTCATCGTGGCGCAGCAGCCGCGAGCACATCATCGGCGACAGGGTCAGCGCCACCACGCCGGAAATCACCACGGCGCCGGCCAGGGTCAGGGCGAACTCCTTGAACAGCGCGCCGGTCAGGCCTTGCAGGAAGCCGATGGGCGCGTACACGGCGGCCAGGGTGATGGTCATGGAGATCACCGGTATGGCGATCTCCCGCGCGCCCTCTATGGCCGCATCGAAGGGCGTCTTGCCTTCCTCGATATGGCGGTGGATGTTTTCCACCACCACGATCGCATCGTCCACCACCAGGCCGATGGCCAGTACCATGGCGAGCAGGGTCAGCAGGTTGATCGAGTAGCCCATCATCTGCATGAAGAACAGCACGCCGATCATCGACAGTGGAATGGTCACCACCGGGATGATCACCGAGCGCAGCGCGCCGAGGAACAGGAAGACCACCACGATGACGATCAGCACCGCTTCGATCAGGGTCTTGATCACCTCGTCGATGGAGGCCTGGATGAAGCGCGTGCCGTCGTAGGCGATGGAGACGTTCAGGTTCGGCGGCAGTTGCGCCTCCAGTTCCGGCATGATCGCCCGGACTTCCCTGATCACGTCCAGCGGGTTGGCGCTGGGCGTGCCTTTGATGCCGATATAGACCGAAGGAACGCCATCGAAGGAACTGATCGCATTGTAGCTTTCGGCGCCCATCTCCACCCGGGCGACATCGCCGAGCAGCACCCGGCTGTCGCCATCGGTCTTCAGCGGGATCGCGGCGAAGGCCTCGGGGGATTTCAGCTCGGTGTCGGCATTGATGCTGGTGACCACGTACTGGCCCTTCACCTCGCCGGCGGCGGAGAGGAAGTTGTACTTGCGGATCGCCTCGCTGACATCGCTGGCGCTGACGCCATAGGCGGCCAGCTTCACCGGGTCCAGCCAGAGGCGCATGGCGAACACCTGGTTGCCGAGGATTTCCGCCTCGGCCATGCCGGGCAGGGTGGCCAGCTTGGGCTGGATCACCCGCGACAGGTAGTCGGTGATCTGCGGGTTGCTCAACTGCTCGCTGTAGAAGCTGATGTACATCAGCGCCGTGGAGTCGGCGGCCTCCTTGTTCAGCACCGGGTCTTCGGCATTCTGCGGCAATTGGTTCTTGACCGAATTGGCCTTGCTCAGCAGCTCGGTGTAGAGCCGGTCGCTGTCCGCGCCGATACGCGCATAGACCGAGATCATCGACAGGTTCTGCTGGCTGACCGAGGTCATGTAGTCGATGCCTTCGGCGCTGGCCAGGCTTTGCTGCAACGGCTGGGTGATATAGCCCTGGATGGTTTCCGCGTTGGCGCCCGGGTAGGCGGTGCTGATGGTGATCAGCGCGCTCTCGATCTGCGGGTACTGGCGGATGGTCAGGTTGTTGAAGGCCTGGAACCCCAGCAGCACCAGCAGCAGGCTGACGACGCTGGCCAGTACCGGGCGGCGGATGAACGGATCTGTGAAAGCCATGGCGATCAGTTACCTCGATGCGCGGCGGTAGGTGCCTGGCTTGTGCCGGTGCGCAGCCGGTTCTTCTCCGCGATGCGGACGTGGGCGCCGTTGTCGAGCTTGAGCTGGCCCGAGGTGATGACCTGTTCGCCGCTTTCGAGGCCCTTGAGGATGACGATCAGGCCGTCACGCCGTTCGCCGGTCTCGACGAAGCGGCGCTCGGCGATCAGGTAGGGCTCCTGGCTGTCGCTGCCCTGCGCTGCCTCACCTTCCTTGGCGATCAGTACCGAGTTGCCATAGAGGGTATAGGTGACAGCGGTTTCCGGTACGACGATGCGCTGCGCGCTGGCCGGCAGCAGCACCTGCAGGTCGGCGAACATGCCGGGTAGCAGGCGCTCCTCGGGGTTTTCCAGTTCGGCGCGGACCTGCACGTTGCGGGTGCTGGTCTCGACCTTCGGGTTGATGGCGGTGATCCTGCCCGGGAAGGTTTCCCCGGGGTAGGCCGCGACCGTCACTTCGACGGCCTGGCCAAGTGCCAGCAATGGCACCTGCTGTTCGGCCAGGAAGAAGTCGACGAAGAGGGTGGACAGGTCCTGCAGGGTGGCGATGGGCGTACCGGCGGCGATGAAGCCGCCAACGTCGACCTGGCGGATACCGATGGTGCCGGAGAACGGGGCGAGGATGCGCTTCTTCTGCAGGGTCGCCTTGAGCTGGGCGACACTGGCGTTGCTTCTCTGCAACTGGGCATTGAGGCGGTCGAACTCGCTGCGCGAAATGGCCTGGCGCTCGACCAGGCTGCGCGCACGCTGGAACTCGACCCGCGCCAGGTCGAGGTCGGCCTCGGCGCTGGCCAGGTTGGCCTGTTCGACCAGGCTGTCGAGCAGCACGATGGGCTGGTCCTTGCTGACCTTTTCACCGGAGCGGAACTGCACCTGGCTGACCGTCCCGGCGATTTCCACGGACAGGTCGATCCCTTGCGAAGCCTTGAGCGTGCCGATGGCGGGCAGGCGGCCCTGCCAGTCCTGCCGGCGCGACTCCACCACTTCCACGCTGATGGCCGGCTTGGCGGCCTGGAATTGAGCGATCTGCTGTTGAACGGATTTGAACTTGATAGCGGCGAGGATCAATACGACCACGAGTACCGCGCCCAGCATGAAAAGCATACGGCGCAACATATTCCTGTTTCCTTGTTATTTGCACAGGTTTTCCTGTGCTTCTGTCCGGTGGACTGTCCAGCAGTCGGGATTGGGCAAGATAATCCGGGGCGCCGGGCAAGTCAAAACCGACTGGAGTGGTCGGTTTTGACTTGCCCGGCTATCCGGGGGCGTTCAGGCCAGGCGCAGATGGTTGTCCCAGAGGCCGGCCGGCAAGGACAGCGGAGTCACCCGCATACGGCCGGCTTGCCAGTCGTAGCGGCGGCAGCGTCCTTGCCCGGCGCTGACCACGAAGCCCTGGTCGATGGCAGCCACGCCTGCGCAATCGGGGAGATTGGCCTCGTGCACCAGTCGCGTGCTGTCCAGGTCCCAGAAGAACACGCGGTTGCCACGCGGGGCGGTGACGGCCAGCAGGCGCAGTTCATCGTTGATGGCCAGGCTGGCGGTGTACTGGTTCATGGTCTGGCGTTGCGCTTCGGCGAGCGGGAAGGGCTGGAACGCCTGCCCGGGGCGCTTGATCGCCAGCAGGGGTGCGCTGTCCGTGGGTTCGCCTTCGTACTGCTGGCCGGACACCACGGTGCCATCGGCCGCCACGGCAAGGTGGCGCACGCTGTTCATGCGTTCAGGCAGTTGTTCCTTGCTGAGCAGCGTACCGTCGCGATGCATCAACACCAGGCTGGGCTCCATGGCATCGAGGTTCATCATCTCGCGGCTGTCGGCCTCGGTGCGGATGCCGCCATTGGCGACCACCAGCGATTCCCGGTCCGGCATCCACAGCAACTGGTGCGGGCCGACGCCGTGTGTCGGGTGTTCGCCGACCCGCTGCAGGCTGTCCTCCAGTACACGATAGACCCCGAGTACACCGCGGCCGGGGTCGCTGGTGTCGTTCTCGGTGGTATAGAACCAGTCGCCGCCGTCGTGGAACACACCGTGGCCATAGAAATGCCTGTGCTCGGGTGAGTGCATGACTTGCAGCAGTTGCCCCTGCCGCAGGTCGACCAGGTAGCTCTCGCGGCTCGGCCGGCGGCCGACGAAGACCGCCAGCGGTCGTTGTGGGTGCACATAAACGTCATGGCAGCGTTCGGCCACCTGGGTGGCGAATACCTGGCTGCCATCCAGGCGGTAGCCGACGGCGTAATGCCGTCCCTGGCTGTCGTTGCGGGCCGACAGCAGCAGTGGCTGGCCAGTGTGCCTGGCCAGTGCCCAGCCACCCAGTGCGCCCATGGCCAGCAATGCGCTGCTGGCCCCGAGAAATGTCCGGCGTTTCATTCAGTCACCATCGTGTGCGTTGAAACCGATCTGGATGCCCAGTGCCGAGGACAGGTCGCCCTGATGAAGGCGATGCAGGCCATTGATGGCATCGTAAAGGCTGTTCAGTGCCTCTCGGCCGCTTTCATCGGCGAGCAATTGCGCGAAGGGCTGTTCCAGGGCGTCGAGGCGTTGCCGGGTGGTCGCGTAGGCGTTGTCGATACGTTCGGCCAGGGCCTGCTGGTCGCTGCCGAGCAATTGCTTCAGGCCGCCGTCCTGGCCACCCTGCCAGAGTGCGAGAGCGCCATCCAGGGTCGCGCGGATGTTGCCCAGGGTGGCATCGCTACGCCAGGATTCGGCCTGGTAAGGCTGGGGCAGGCCCTTGCTTTGCCGCCCCATCGGGGCGCCGAGTTTTTTCTTCAGGCCATCGAGCGCGGTGACCTGGGTGCGCAGGATGTCGGCGATGGCTTCGTCAGCTTCGGCATAGCGCTCGTTGGGGAACTGCACGAGCTGTTCACGCATCCCGTCCTTTTCCTGCCACTGCGTCAGGATCGCTTCGGCCAGTTTCTGCTGGTGCTGGCCGATCGCGACCAGCAGGGCGCAATAGTGCCCCTTGTCCTCGGGCTTGCCGAGGTCGATGTCAGGGTCGAACAGGATGTACTCGTAGGCGCTCAGCCCCTGTACCACCACGCTGGCGTTTTCCAGGTCGGCCTGGGTCAGCTCGGGTTTTTTCTTCAGCAGGGCGCCGACCTGGCGTGCGACCAGGTTCTTCTTGTCCGGCCAGAACTGTACCTGCCAGGCGCGGTTGCCTTCGCTCAGCGGGCCGGTCTGCAGCGGTTGCAGGTAGGCCCAACTCGCCTGGGCCTGGAGAAAGTGCCCGCGTGCCTCGTTCAGTGCCTGTTCGCCCGCGCAGAAGGCGCTGGCGCTGGCGGCCAGCACGCGGTCATGTTCGGCCCACTGGCTGTAGGCTGGCAGCAGCACGCCATCGGCCAGCGCTTTGCTCGTGGTGGCGAGCGGGTCGGCCTGGTTACAGGCCGTCAGCAGCAGTCCCAGTGCGCTGGCGGATAGAACTGTACTGAGCGTTTTCGTACGGATCATGGTGTCCTCGGCAAGACATATGGCGATTCAGAGTGATTCGAGAAAGGCCAGCAACGCTTCGCGCTGGTCCTGATCGAAGGTGAGTACTGTGCGCTTGGCGGCCTCGGCCTCGCCCGAGTGCCAGAGAATGGCCTCGAGCAGGTTGCGTGCCCGCCCATCATGCAGCAACCGGGTATGCCCGCTGACCCGTTGGGTCAGGCCGATGCCCCAGAGTGGCGGGGTGCGCCACTCGCGGCCGCTGGCCTCGAATTCGGGGCGGTGGTCGGCCAGGCCTTCGCCCATATCATGCAGCAGCAGATCGGTGTAGGGGCGTATCACCTGGCTGGCCAGTTCCGGCTCGGCCGCGTCGGCGGCGGTGGTGAATTGGGGAATATGGCAACTGGCACAGCCTGCCTGGTGAAACAGGCGTTTGCCGGCCAGCACCGCTGGGGCGTCGACATTCCGCCGTGCCGGCACACCCAGGTTGCGCGTATAGAAGGTCACCAGGTCGAGGATATTGTCGCTGACTTCCGGCGAGCCGCCATCAGGCATGGCCAGGCACTCGCGCTGGCGCGCGCCGCAGACGCTGCCGGGGAACAGGCTGGTGCTCAGGCCCATATCGTTGAAGAAGGCGTCGGCATTCTGCTGGCGAAGGCTCGGCTGCCCGGCTTTCCAGCCAAAACGCCCGAGAACCGTTTCACCCGTGCGATGGTCATGGACCCGGTTGGGGCGTCCGTAGATACCATCGCCATTGGCATCTTCCGGGTCGGCATTGGCAAGTATCGCCGACTCGGGGATGGCCTCGAGCAGACCAAGGCCGATCATCGGCGGCGCGATGCGTACGGAGAACAGCGTCTGCGCGTGCAACGGGCCATAAGCCAGGTTGGTAACCACCAGTTCGGGCGCTTGCAGTTCGACGCTGTGGCCGTCGGCGAAAGTGACCCGATGCGTCCTGTAGTCGAGCCTGACCCGGCCTTCCGGCGCGACGCCCGGTATGGCCATGTCCTGCAACTGGCCGCCATAGGTCGGTTCGGGGACAACCCCGCGCTCCTTCAGCAATTGCGCATGTTCCGCCGAGGCGGGAATGGAAAGCCGTACCAGCATGGACACCGCATTGCTCGCATCGGCCGCCGCGGGATGGCCGCGACCGTCCTTGATGTGGCAGCCCTGGCAGGCATTGGTATTGAACAGCGGGCCAAGGCCGTCGCGGGCGGTCGTCGAGGCTGGCGCCATGACCCAGGGGTTGCGGAAGAAACTGTTGCCGACACTGAAGTCCAGGCGGCGAGTCGGCGCGAGGTTGGCCGAGGGCATGGAAAAGGCATTCTGGTCGAACTTCATCACGGTGGTTTCACCGCCCGAGAGGGATTCGCCAGGTTCCGCCCGGGTAAAGTCGAGATCGCTCCGCTCACAGGCCACGAGTAGAAAGGGCAGTGCAAGAATGGGCGCGAAAGACCACAGCGGACGCATCGGAGCCTTACCTGAGCTTGAAAGGGGGGCGATGGTAACAGGCTGTGGAGGGGAAGATAAAAGTCGTTTTCATGTGTAAAGGGTTGCAGTGCCGGGTTGCCCCTGTCGCCGGAGTGAACCTGTGGCATGGCGCCACAGGTTCGTCCAGGGAGCGAGGAATCAGAACTCGTGGTCGGCGGTGTCCGGGTTGAGGTCACTGATACCCAGGGCGGCGGCGGCCTGTTCGATGGCGGCGGTCTGCTTGACCAGCGCGGCGATGGCGTCGCTGACCTTCTGGTTGCCGGCGGTGTTGCCGGAGGCGATCAACTGGTCGAAGGCTTCGCCGTCGTTCGCGCTGTCCACCAGCACCTGCAGCCTGGCCTGGGTCTCGTCGAGATCGCTCTTGAGCGTTGCGTCGACCTGGGCGTTAGTCGCTTCTACCAGCGAGGAGAGGCTGGGGCCGCTGATGGTGCTGCCGTCCACTTTCCTGTATTCGCCCAGGTAGACATTGCGGATGCCCAGGCCATTGTAGAAGTGCGAGTTGTGGGTGTTGTCGCTGAAGCAGTCGTGCTCGTCCTCGGTGGAGTTGGCTTCCAGCGATACTTTCATGCGTTCGCCGGCCAGTTCGCCGAGGGACAGGCTGCCCATGCCGAAAAGGATCTTGCGCAGGCCGTTCTCGACCGGCTCGGCCTCGAGGCTGGCGCGGTAGTTGTCGGCATCGCCGGCTTGCCACTGCGCGGTCATTTCCGCGAGGTCGTCGACCAGCAGTTCGGTCACTACCCGCAGGTAGGTACGGCGACGCTCGTTGTTGTCGCCGGTGGCGCCTTCGCCGACCAGGTAGTCGGTATAGGGGCGCTGGCCGGCACCCGGCTCGGTGCCATTGAGGTCCTGGCCCCAGAGCAGGAATTCGATGGCGTGGTAGCCGGTGGCGACGTTGGCTTCGGAACCGGCCAGTTCGTTCAGGTCGGCCAGTGCCTCCGCGGTGATTTCACTGATGTCGATGGTGTCCTCGCCCACCTGGATGCTGGTATTGGCGATGATATTGGCGGTGGCGCCAGGGTTGCCCAGGGCGTGCTGGTAGTCGCCCTCGACATAGTCGATCAGCCCTTCGTCCAGTGGCCAGGCATTGACCTGGCCTTCCCAGTCGTCGACCAGGGTGTTGCCGAAGCGGAAGACTTCCGTCTGCATGTAGGGAACGCGGGCGGCCAGCCAGGCATCCTTGGCCGCTTGCAGGGTCGCTTCGCCGGGTTCCGCGATCAGTGCCTGTACGGCTTTCTGCAGTTCGAGAGCGGTGCCGTGGGCGTCGCCGAAGGCGGCATGGGCTATTTCGGCGTAGTGCTTGACCACGGCCCTGGCGGCCTGTTCGTCATATTGGCCGGTAGCCGTGGCCGGCTCGCTCTGGGCCTGGGTTGCCGGTTGCGATTCCGTGGCCTGGGTGGCGGGCTGTTTGTCTTCACCGCAGCCGGCGAGGGCAATGGCGACGGCGAGCAGGCTGGCAGTGGCCCAGATGGGAGTACGTGGCATGGCGGGTTCCTTTGCTTTGCGGTATTTGTGTGGAAACTTCCGTTCTCGCCTGAAACCTGAAAGAGCCGAAAAGAGCGCAGGAAAGCTGGAGGCTGAACGAAAGGGCGTGGCAGCCGGTGTTTTTCGTCCGGGCGTTCCAGCCCCGGCGCCTTGAGCGAAGCCCCTTGCCGGTGCCGTGCATGACGGCACCGCGCGATCGTCCTGCTGGATTGACCGCGTCCAGGCGTAGAGTGAACAAGCCTCGCATGATGCGAAAGATTTGCGTTTTGTGCAAAGGTTAGATGCGGCGCTGTCCGCTGTATTCATTCAGTGTGTGTCACGCCGGCGTGCCGAATCGCTGTGGTGGATGCGCGGGGCTTGAGGGTAGCCGGATATCGGCGGCAAAATATGCCCGACCTGCCTGGATGTTCGCGCGATGAAATGTCGTCCCGGATGCGGCGCCTGCTGTATCTCTCCTTCCATCTCTTCAGCCTTGCCTGGGCACCCGCAAGGAAAGCCGGCCGGAGTGCGCTGCTTTCACCTGTCGCTGGAGAATCTCTGCGGGCTCTTCGGTAAATCTGAGCGGCCGGCGGTGTGCGCTGGTTTCCAGGCTGATCCTGCGGTTTGTGGCAATGATCGGGGAGAGGCCATCAGGCTGCTGGGCTGGCTGGAGCAGGCGACGCTATGACAGGCTGAAGCGGCTACCGGCGGAGGGAAAGTCCGTTGTCGGCGCTGGCCCGGAGCTTCCGCCTCCGGCCTCCGGCGCTTTGAGCGACAACGTCGAAAGGCATGGGCTGTACGGTTTGAGCCACGGATATGAAAAAGGCTGCCCGAGGGCAGCCTTTCGCTTTCAGCGGGTCGTGTCCGCTCAGCGATTCAGGTCGCGTTTTGCGTGACCTGTGTACAGTTGACGCGGGCGACCGATCTTCTGGCCGCTGGCGATCATTTCTTTCCAGTGGGAGATCCAGCCGACGGTACGCGACAGGGCGAAGATCACGGTGAACATGCTGGTCGGGATGCCGATGGCCTTGAGGATGATGCCCGAGTAGAAGTCGACGTTCGGGTACAGGTTGCGCTCGGCGAAGTAGGGGTCTTTCAGCGCGATCTCTTCCAGCTTCATGGCCAGTTCCAGTTGCGGGTCCTGGATGCCCAGTTCGCCGAGAACCTCGTCGCAGGTCTGCTTCATGACCTTGGCGCGCGGGTCGAAGTTCTTGTAGACGCGGTGGCCGAAGCCCATCAGCTTGAACGGGTCGTTCTTGTCCTTGGCCTTGGCCAGGAACTTCTCGATGTTCGATACGTCGCCGATCTCATCCAGCATGGTCAGCACCGCCTCGTTGGCGCCGCCGTGAGCCGGGCCCCAGAGTGCCGCGATACCGGCTGCGATACAGGCGAACGGGTTGGCCCCGGTCGAGCCGGCCAGGCGCACGGTGGAGGTGGACGCGTTCTGCTCGTGGTCGGCATGCAGGACGAAGATGCGGTCCATGGCCCTGGCCAGTACCGGGCTGATCGGCTTGCTCTCGCATGGTGTGTTGAACATCATGTGGAGGAAGTTTTCCGCGTAGTTCAGATCGTTGCGCGGATACATGATCGGCTGGCCGATGGAGTACTTGTAGACCATGGCGGCGATGGTCGGCATCTTGGCGACCAGGCGATGCGCGGAAATTTCGCGATGCTTGGGGTCGTTGATGTCCAGCGAGTCATGGTAGAAGGCGGAGAGGGCGCCGACGATGCCGCACATGATGGCCATCGGGTGGGCATCGCGGCGGAAGCCGTTGAGGAACGACTTCAGTTGTTCGTGAACCATGGTGTGGTTCTGGATGGTGCTGACGAACTTGGCCTTTTCCTCTGCGTTCGGCAGTTCGCCGTTGAGCAGCAGGTAGCAGGTCTCGAGATAGTCGGTTTTTTCGGCCAGTTGCTCGATGGGGTAGCCGCGATGCAGCAGGATGCCCTTGTCGCCGTCGATGTAGGTGATCTGAGACTCGCAAGAGGCGGTCGACATGAAGCCAGGGTCGAAGGTGAAACGACCTGTGGAGGTCAGACCGCGGACGTCGATCACATCGGGACCGACGGTGCCGGATAGTACGGGCAGTTCCACGGGGGCTGCGCCCTCGATGATCAACTGCGCTTTCTTGTCAGCCATGTACGGCCTCCTGTTTTATGCTTGGAATCATCATGGCCCCCCACGCAGGGCCCGCATCACTATAGTGAGATAAATCTCAATGTCAATTTGCGAAAAGCCCTGTCGCAGAGGGGGTTCGGGGGGGTAATTCGCAACGTGATCCATATGATTACGACATTCGTATATAGGCCGCTATCAGCCTTTAGTGGCACTTCACCACATTGTCATTAGTACCCTAACTGTTTATACTCGGAAACCGACCGGCAGGGGCCTGGCAGGCAGTTTCCTGCAGGTTGTCACTCGTGGGTAGCGGGTACTGCTGTGTACTCTTCCCAACAACTTTGCCCTGCGTCCCGGGGCTCTCAAGTGTGAAAAAAGAAGCCGTGAAAAGCCAACGACCTGTAAACCTAGATCTTAGGACAATAAAACTCCCAATCACTGCTTACACGTCGATTCTCCACCGTGTATCCGGTGTCATTCTGTTTTTCGGTATTGCGATACTGCTGTTCGCGCTCGATGCTTCGCTGTCTTCCGAGGAAGGCTTTGCCGGAGTCAAGGCGTGTCTGAGCAGTCCGCTGGCCAAATTCATAATCTGGGGGCTGTTGTCCGCGCTGTTGTACCACTTGGTGGCTGGTGCCCGTCACCTGGTAATGGACGCTGGCCTTGGTGAGACGCTGGAAGGCGGCAAGCTGGGCTCGAAAATCGTGATCGTCGTCGCGGCGATACTGATCGTTCTGCTGGGGGTGTGGATATGGTAACCAATGTCACCAACTTTTCGCGTTCGGGTCTCTACGACTGGATGGCGCAACGTGTCTCTGCAGTGGTGCTTGCGGCTTATTTTCTGTTCCTGCTTGGTTATCTGATAGCCAATCCGAACCTCGGGTATGCGCAGTGGCATGAGCTGTTCTCGTCCAACTGGATGCGCATTTTCAGCCTTCTGGCTCTGGTTGCCCTCAGCGTTCACGCCTGGGTCGGTATGTGGACGATCTCCACTGACTACCTGACCGGCATGGCGATTGGTCGCTGGGCTACCGTTGTGCGTTTCCTTTTCCAGGCAGTATGTGGCATCGCTATGTTCACATTCTTCGTCTGGGGTGTGCAGATTCTTTGGGGTATCTGATCCATGGCTAACATTCGTACGCTTTCCTTCGACGCCATCATCGTCGGCGGCGGTGGCGCCGGCATGCGCGCGGCACTGCAACTGGCCCAGGGTGGCCACAAGACCGCCGTGGTGACCAAGGTGTTCCCGACCCGTTCCCACACTGTGTCGGCCCAGGGCGGTATCACTTGCGCCATCGCTTCGGCGGACCCGAACGACGATTGGCGCTGGCACATGTACGACACCGTCAAGGGGTCGGACTACATCGGTGACCAGGACGCCATCGAGTACATGTGTTCCGTCGGCCCGGAAGCCGTGTTCGAGCTGGACCACCTGGGCCTGCCGTTTTCCCGTACCGAGCAGGGGCGTATCTACCAGCGCCCGTTCGGTGGCCAGTCCAAGGACTTCGGCAAGGGTGGCCAGGCCGCCCGTACCTGCGCCGCTGCCGACCGTACCGGCCATGCGCTGCTGCATACCCTTTATCAGGCCAACCTGAAGAACGGCACTTCCTTCCTCAATGAATGGTATGCCGTCGACCTGGTGAAGAATCAGGATGGCGCCATCGTCGGTATCGTCGCGATCTGCATCGAGACCGGTGAAACCGTCTATATCCGTTCCAAGGCCGTGGTCCTGGCCACTGGCGGTGCCGGCCGTATCTACGCCTCCACCACCAACGCCCTGATCAATACCGGCGACGGTATCGGCATGGCCCTGCGTGCCGGTGTGCCGGTGCAGGACATCGAGATGTGGCAGTTCCACCCGACCGGTATCGCCGGTGCCGGGGTGCTGGTGACCGAAGGTTGCCGTGGCGAGGGTGGCTACCTGATCAACGCCCATGGCGAGCGCTTCATGGAGCGTTATGCGCCGAACGCCAAGGACCTGGCCGGCCGCGACGTGGTCGCGCGCTCGATGGTCAAGGAAGTCCTGGCAGGCAACGGCTGTGGCCCGAACAAGGATCACGTGTTGCTGAAACTCGACCACCTGGGCGAGGAAGTGCTGCACAGCCGCCTGCCGGGTATCTGCGAGCTGTCGAAGACCTTCGCCCACGTCGATCCGGTCCTCGCGCCGGTCCCGGTCATCCCGACCTGCCACTACATGATGGGTGGCGTCGCCACCAACATCCATGGCCAGGCCATCACCCAGGATGCCAACGGCAACGACACCATCATCGATGGCCTGTTCGCCGTGGGCGAAGTCGCCTGCGTATCGGTGCATGGCGCCAACCGCCTGGGCGGCAACTCGCTGCTCGACCTGGTGGTGTTCGGTCGTGCCGCCGGCCTGCACCTGGAGAAGGCGCTCAAGGAAGGCATCGAGCACCGTGCCGCTTCCGATACCGACCTGGAGCAGTCCTTCAAGCGCCTTGCCGGCGTCAACGAACGCACCACCGGCGAAGATGTCGCGCCGTTGCGCAAGGAACTGCAGAACTGCATGCAGAACTACTTCGGTGTATTCCGTACCGGCGAATACATGCAGAAGGGGATCGCGCAACTGGTCGATCTGCGCGAACGCATCGCCAACGTCAAGATCTCCGACAAGAGCCAGTCCTTCAACACCGCCCGCATCGAAGCCCTGGAGCTGCAGAACCTGCTAGAGGTCGCCGAAGCCACCGCGATCGCCGCGGAGGTGCGCAAGGAGTCCCGTGGCGCCCATGCTCGTGAAGACTACGAGGAGCGTGACGACAAGGACTGGCTCTGCCATACCCTGTACTTCCCGGGAGAGAAGCGTGTCGCCAAGCGTGCGGTCAACTTCGCTCCTAAGACTGTGCCGGCATTCGAACCCAAGGTTCGGACATACTGAGGTCGCTCGAAATGTTGCAAGTGAGTGTTTATCGCTACAACCCCGATCATGATGACAAGCCTTATGTTCAGGACTTTCAGGTCGACACCAGCGGCAAGGACCTGATGGTTCTGGATGTCCTGGCGCTGATCAAGGAGCAGGACGAGGGCTTTTCCTATCGTCGCTCCTGCCGCGAAGGCGTGTGTGGCTCCGATGGCATGAACATCAATGGCAAGAACGGCCTGGCCTGCATCACCCCTCTGTCCTCCGTGGTCAAGGGCAACAAGCTGGTCATCCGTCCGCTGCCAGGGCTTCCGGTCATTCGTGACCTGGTCGTCGATATGAGCATCTTCTACAAGCAGTACGAGAAGGTTCGCCCGTATCTGATGAACAATACGCCGGCTCCGGCGATCGAACGTCTGCAGAGCCCGGCGGATCGCGAGAAGCTCGATGGGCTCTACGAGTGCATCCTGTGTGCATGCTGTTCGACCAGTTGCCCATCCTTCTGGTGGAACCCGGACAAGTTCCTCGGTCCGGCCGCGTTGCTGCAGGCCTACCGCTTCCTGGCAGATAGCCGGGACACGGAGACGGAGAACCGTCTGGCCGCTCTGGATGACCCGTTCAGCGTATTCCGCTGCCGTGGCATCATGAACTGCGTGAATGTCTGCCCGAAAGGGTTGAACCCGACCAAGGCAATTGGTCACGTGCGCAACATGCTGCTGCAAAGCGCCACCTGATGGGTGGTTGTGCGGATGATCCGATGGATCTGATGTGCAACAGTGTTTTACCGTGACACCTACGGCGCCGGAGTGATCTACTACGGCGCCGTAGTTTTAGAACCGGCTCACGATCTCGCGAGCTAGGTCCTGCAAGGCAAAAACAGGCGAGGAAGCGGAGTTTACGAGTGGTAAATGAGCATCCGAGCCTGTTTTTAACGCGGCAGGGCCGGCGCGCGGCAGATCGTGAACAGGTTCTTAGAGAAGTTCCGGCCCTGAAGGCCGGGAATTCAATCTGAAAATTTGATGACCAGCAGGAGCATCCGGGTGGGAGCCCGGGAACTATCTGCGGGGTCCGTGGTGGCTTTACCCGGGTCGCTGCTTCAGAACTTGGGAAGTCATGCTGCGGTTTCCACGCTGGTGGTACCTCCTTATCGAAGGTGACCAAACATGCAAGAAAGCGTAATGCAGCGCATGTGGGACAGTGCCCACTTATCCGGTGGCAACGCTGCCTATGTGGAAGAGCTCTATGAGCTCTATCTGCACGACCCCAATTCAGTGCCCGAAGAGTGGCGCAACTACTTTCAGAAGCTGCCAGCCGATGCCGGTACGGCGGCCGATGTTTCTCACTCGACGATCCGCGACCAGTTCATTCTGCTGGCGAAGAATCAGCGCCGGACCCAACCCGTATCCGCGGGTAGCGTTGGCAGCGAGCATGAGAAGAAGCAGGTTGAAGTCCTGCGCCTGATCCATGCCTATCGCTTGCGCGGTCATCAGGCTGCCCAGCTCGATCCGCTCGGCCTGCAGGCGCGGACCGCGCCGGTCGATCTTTCCGTCAGCAACTATGCGCTGACCGACGCCGACCTGGACACCGTGTTCCGCACCGGTGACCTGGCGATTGGCAAGGACCAGGCGAGCCTGCGTGAAATCCTGCAGGCCCTTCAAGAGACATATTGCCGCACCGTCGGTGCCGAGTATGCGCACATTGTCGACTCGGAGCAGCGCAACTGGTTTATCCAGCGCCTCGAGAGCGTGCGTGGCCGTCCGGCCTATTCGGCGCAGATCAGGGACCACCTGCTCGAGCGCCTTTCGGCCGCCGAAGGCCTGGAGAAGTACCTCGGTACCAAGTACCCGGGCACCAAGCGCTTCGGCCTGGAAGGCGGCGAGAGCCTGATCCCGCTGCTCGACGAGATCATCCAGCGTTCCGGTTCCTATGGCACCAAGGAAATCGTCATCGGCATGGCCCACCGTGGCCGCCTGAACGTGCTGGTGAATACCTTCGGCAAGAATCCGCGCGACCTGTTCGACGAGTTCGAAGGCAAGCGCGTGGAAGGGCTCAGTTCGGGTGACGTGAAATATCACCAGGGCTTCTCTTCCAACGTGATGACGCCGGGTGGGGAAATCCACCTGGCCATGGCGTTCAACCCGTCGCACCTGGAGATCGTTTCCCCGGTGGTCGAGGGATCGGTGCGTGCCCGCCAGGATCGCCGCAATGATCCGGCCGGCGACAAGGTGCTGCCGGTGACCATCCACGGCGACTCGGCGTTCGCCGGTCAGGGCGTGGTGATGGAAACCTTCCAGATGTCGCAGACCCGTGCGTACAAGACTGGCGGCACCATTCGCATCGTCATCAACAACCAGGTCGGCTTCACCACCAGCCGCCGGGAAGATACGCGTTCCACCGAGTACGCAACCGATGTCGCCAAGATGATCCAGGCGCCGATCTTCCATGTGAATGCGGATGACCCGGAAGCGGTGCTGTTCGTCACCCAGTTGGCGGTCGACTATCGCATGCAGTTCAAGCGCGATATCGTCATCGACCTGGTCTGCTATCGCCGCCGCGGCCACAACGAAGCGGACGAGCCGAGCGGCACCCAACCGCTGATGTATCAGAAGATCGCCAAGCAGCGCACCACGCGCGAACTGTATGCCGATGCCCTGGTTCAGGGTGGCGTGCTCGACGCTTCCGGTGTGCAGGCCAAGATCGACGAATACCGTACGGCCCTGGACAACGGCCTGCATGTGGTCAAGAGCCTGGTCAAGGAGCCGAACAAGGAACTGTTCGTCGACTGGCGTCCATACCTGGGCCATGCCTGGACCGCGCGCCACGACACCAGCTTCGAGCTGAAGACCCTGCAGGAACTGTCCAGCAAGCTGCTGCAGACGCCGGAAGGCTTCGTCGTGCAACGCCAGGTCTCGAAGATCTACGAAGATCGCCAGCGCATGGGTGCCGGCGCGCTGCCGATCAACTGGGGCTACGCCGAGACCATGGCCTATGCGACCCTGTTGTTCGAAGGCCACCCGGTGCGTATCAGTGGCCAGGACGTGGGGCGTGGTACTTTCTCCCATCGCCATGCCGCCCTGCACAACCAGAAGGATGGCAGCACCTATGTGCCGCTGAAGCACCTCTATGAGGGCCAGCCGCGTTTCGACCTGTATGACTCCTTCCTTTCCGAAGAAGCGGTACTGGCATTCGAATACGGCTATTCCAGCACCACGCCGAATGCGCTGGTGATCTGGGAAGCCCAGTTCGGCGACTTCGCCAACGGTGCCCAGGTAGTGATCGACCAGTTCATCACCAGTGGCGAGCACAAGTGGGGCCGTCTGTGCGGCCTGACCATGCTGTTGCCGCACGGTTATGAAGGGCAGGGGCCGGAGCACTCCTCGGCACGCCTGGAGCGTTACCTGCAACTCTGTGCCGAGCACAATATCCAGGTCTGCGTGCCGACCACGCCGGCGCAGGTCTACCACATGCTGCGTCGCCAGGCGATCCGCCCGCTGCGCAAACCGCTGGTGGCCCTGACGCCGAAGTCGCTGCTGCGTCACAAACTGGCAATCTCCACCCTGGAGGATCTGACCCAGGGTTCGTTCCAGGCGGTGATCCCGGAGATCGATCCGCACGAGGCCGCCAAGGTCGAGCGCGTGGTCCTGTGCAGCGGCAAGGTGTACTACGATCTGCTGGAGAAGCGCCGCAACGAAGGGCGCGAAGATATCGCCATCGTGCGCATCGAGCAGTTGTATCCGTTCCCCGAGGATGACCTGACCGAAGTGCTCGCACGCTATGCCAACCTCAAGCATATCGTCTGGTGCCAGGAAGAGCCGATGAACCAGGGGGCCTGGTATTGCAGCCAGCATCATATGCGCCGAGTGATCGCGGCCCGTGACAAGACGCTGGTGCTGCAATATGCCGGTCGCGATGCTTCCGCTTCCCCTGCGGTCGGTTATGCTTCGCTGCATGCCGAACAGCAGGAGAAACTGCTGCAGGACGCTTTCACCGTTTAACCATTCGTACCCGGGGCCGCGGGATTCGCGGCCCCGGTGTAGAAACCGAATCAATAGGATCCTTGAATAATGGCTATCGAGATCAAAGCCCCTACATTCCCTGAATCGGTTGCCGACGGCACCGTTGCCACTTGGCACAAGAAGCCGGGTGAGGCTGTCAAGCGTGACGAACTGATCGTCGATATCGAAACCGACAAGGTGGTAATGGAGGTTCTCGCCGAGGCTGATGGCGTTCTGACCGAGATTGTCAAGAATGAAGGTGACACCGTCCTGAGCGGCGAACTGCTCGGCAAGCTGGACGCGGGCGCGACTGCCTCGGCTCCGGCCGCCGCTGCTCCTGCCGAAGCGCCTGCCGCGACTGCCGCTCCAGCGGCCGCTGGCGAGGAAGCCATTCTCGCGCCTGCGGCGCGCAAGCTGGCCGAGGAAAACGGCATCGCCGTCGACAGCCTGGCGGGTACCGGCAAGGGTGGCCGTGTGACCAAGGAAGACGTGGTCGCCGCCATCGAAGGCAAGAATGCAGCTCCGGCGCCTGCCGCCAAGCCTGCCGCGCCTGCCGCTGCCGCGCCGATCTTCGCCGCGGGCGACCGCGTCGAGAAGCGCGTGCCGATGACCCGCCTGCGTGCCAAGGTTGCCGAGCGCCTGGTCGAGGCCCAGTCCTCGATGGCCATGCTGACGACTTTCAACGAAGTCAACATGAAGCCGATCATGGAGCTGCGCGCCAAGTACAAGGACCTGTTCGAGAAGAAGCACGACGGCGTACGCCTGGGCTTCATGTCCTTCTTCGTCAAGGCCGCCACCGAAGCGCTCAAGCGCCAGCCGGGCGTCAACGCTTCCATCGACGGTAACGACATCGTCTACCACGGCTACCAGGATGTCGGCGTGGCCGTTTCCAGCGACCGTGGCCTGGTGGTTCCGGTCCTGCGCAACGCCGAGCAGATGAGCCTGGCCGAGATCGAAGGCACCATCAACGCCTTCGGCAAGAAAGCCAAGGCCGGCAAGCTGACCATCGAAGAGATGACTGGCGGTACCTTCACCATCTCCAACGGTGGCGTGTTCGGTTCGCTGCTGTCGACGCCGATCGTCAACCCGCCGCAAACCGCCATCCTCGGCATGCACAAGATTCAGGAACGGCCGATGGCCGTCAATGGCCAGGTGGTCATCCTGCCGATGATGTATCTGGCGCTGTCCTACGACCACCGCCTGATCGACGGCAAGGAAGCGGTTACCTTCCTGGTTACCCTGAAGGACCTGCTGGAAGATCCGGCACGCCTGCTGCTGGATATCTAAAAAGCAGCCATGAGCTGCAAGCTTCGAGCTGCAAGAGGGTAGCCGAGGCTTGTGGCGTGTGGTTCGAAGAGCTTGCCGCTTAACAGAGGATTTTTTATGAGCCAGAAATTCGACGTTGTCGTCATCGGTGCCGGTCCCGGCGGCTACGTTGCTGCCATCAAGGCTGCGCAGCTTGGCCTCAAGACCGCCTGTATCGAGAAGTACCAGGGCAAGGAAGGCAAGACCGCGTTGGGCGGTACCTGCCTGAACGTCGGTTGTATCCCGTCCAAGGCGCTGCTGGACAGCTCCTACAAGTTCCATGAGGCGCACGAGAGCTTCAAGGTCCACGGTATCAGCACCGGCGATGTCGCCATCGACGTGCCGACCATGGTTGCCCGCAAGGACCAGATCGTCAAGAACCTCACCGGTGGCGTTGCCGCGCTGCTGAAGGCCAACGGCGTCACCCTGTTCGAGGGCCACGGCAAGCTGCTGGCCGGCAAGCAGGTCGAAGTCGCCAAGCTCGACGGCAGCACCGAAGTGCTGGCGGCGGAGAACGTGATCCTGGCGTCCGGCTCCAAGCCGGTGGATATTCCGCCGGCCCCGGTGGACCAGGACATCATCGTCGACTCCACCGGCGCGCTGGACTTCCAGGACGTACCGAAGCGCCTGGGCGTCATCGGTGCCGGTGTCATCGGCCTGGAGCTGGGTTCGGTATGGGCCCGTCTGGGTGCCGAAGTGACCGTCATCGAAGCACTGGACAAGTTCCTGCCGGCCGCCGATGAACAGGTCGCCAAGGAAGCCCAGAAGATCCTTGGCAAGCAGGGTCTGAACATCCGCCTGGGGGCCCGTGTCACCGGTTCGAAGATCGAGGGCCGTGAGGTCACCGTCAACTTCACCGATGCCAATGGCGAACAGCAGCAGACCTTCGACAAGCTGATCGTGGCGGTTGGCCGTCGTCCGGTGACCACCGACCTGCTGGCCGCCGACTCCGGCGTCAACCTCGACGAGCGCGGTTTCATCTTCGTCGACGATTACTGCGCGACCAGTGTGCCGGGTGTCTATGCCATCGGTGACGTGGTACGTGGTGCGATGCTGGCGCACAAGGCCTCCGAAGAGGGTGTGGTGGTCGCCGAGCGTATCGCCGGGCACAAGGCACAGTTGAACTACGACCTGATCCCGTCGGTCATCTACACCCATCCGGAAATCGCCTGGGTCGGCAAGTCCGAGCAGGTGCTGAAGTCCGAGGGTGTCGAAGTGAACGTCGGTACCTTCCCGTTCGCGGCCAGCGGCCGTGCCATGGCTGCCAACGATACCGCCGGTTTCGTCAAGGTCATCGCCGATGCCAAGACCGACCGCGTACTGGGCGTGCACGTGATCGGCCCGAGCGCCGCCGAGCTGGTCCAGCAGGGTGCGATCGGTATGGAGTTCGGCACCAGTGCCGAAGACCTGGGTCTGATGGTGTTCTCGCACCCGACGCTGTCCGAGGCGCTGCATGAAGCGGCCCTGGCGGTGAACGGCCATGCGATCCATGTGGCCAACCGCAAGAAGCGCTGATCCGAGGCGTGAGTGACCGGGCTGTGTGAGTTTTTCCAAACGTCACCGGCCCCTAGGCAAAGCGCAGTGTTCTCTGGAACACTGCGCTTTGTCGTTTCCAGAGCCCATCGAAGCAGGGTAGCCGTGCCCTGCCGGCATGGAGGCTTTATGTAGGGTGCGCGATGCGCACCGGTTTCTCCGCACAGGTACGCATGGCGCACCCTTGTATCTCGACTTCAGCCCTGTCAATGGGCAATAGTCCCCGACTGATCATCGGGGGAAGGACTGGGAAGACGTGCGCACCCTTAGGCTTCGAGCCTGCATCGTAGATAGCACTCCCG
>NZ_QJUO01000040.1 GCF_004327335.1 Stutzerimonas kirkiae
CCTGCTCGGCAGCGCCTTCTATCCGGTTCTTGTCCATCGGCTCGCAGATTACGCTCTACGCTTCCTCCCCACGCTCGGTCGCCCTCACGCAGTTGCGCTTCACTTCGTTCGCGGTGATCAGCTTACGATGGGACTTGCACCCACAGGAGTGCGCCCATGCTGGGCGCACAAAAAAAACCCCGAAAGCTTGGCTTTCGGGGTCTCCGGAAAATCGCGCGGCCTTGTATCGCCGCACTATCGGCTGCTTACTTCTTGTTCAGCATATGCCCGGTTTCTTCCAGGTTGATGTGCCACTGCAGCGCGTCACGCAGAACGTGCGGGGTCTGGCCGCCTTTCTCCAGGGCCGCCTCGAAGTAGGCGTTCAGGGCATCGCGGTAATCCGGGTGGGCGCAGTTGTCGATGATCGCCCGGGCCCGCTCGCGCGGCGCCAGGCCACGCAGATCGGCCAGGCCCTGCTCGGTGACCAGGATGCTGGTGTCGTGCTCGGTATGATCGACGTGACCGACCATCGGCACCACGCTGGAGATGCTGCCGCCCTTGGCGATCGACTTGGTGACGAAGATGGCCATCTGCGCGTTGCGCGCGAAGTCACCCGAACCGCCGATACCGTTCATCATCTTGGTGCCGCCAACGTGGGTGGAGTTGACGTTGCCATAGATATCGAACTCGAGCGCGGTGTTGATGCCGATGACACCGATACGACGCACGACTTCCGGATGGTTGGAGATTTCCTGGGGTCGCAGGACCAGCTTGTCCTTGTATTTCTCCAGGTTACCGAACACGCGATCATTGATGCGCTCGGACAGGGTGATCGAGCAGCCGGAAGCGAAACGCAGCTTGCCTGCCTCGATCAGTTCGAAGGTGGAATCCTGCAACACCTCGGAATACTGCACGAGGTCCTCGAACGGCGAATTGATCAGGCCGGAGGTCACGGCATTGGCGATGTTGCCGATACCGACCTGCAGCGGCGCCAGGTTGTTGCTCAGGCGGCCTGCGGCCACTTCGCGCTTGAAGAACTCGATCAGGTGGTCGGCGATGGCCTGGGTTTCCTCGTCCGGCGGCGTGACGGTTGAATAGGAGTCAGGCTGCTCGGTGATGACGATGGCGGCAATACGGGCCGGATCGACCGGGATCGCGGTAACGCCGATGCGGTCGCTGGCATTCAGTAGCGGGATCGGCTTGCGATTCGGACGCTCCTCGGGGATATAGATGTCGTGCAAGCCTTCGAGATTGAGGTTGTGCGCCAGGTTCAGCTCGACGATCACCTTGTCGGCGAACAGCGCCAGGTTGGCCGAGTTGCCCACGGAGGTGGTCGGTACGATATGCCCCTGTTCGGTGATGGCGACCGCTTCGACGATGGTCACCTCGGGCTTCTTGATCTGTTGGCTGCGCATCTGCTCGACGGTGTGCGACAGGTGCTGGTCGGTGAACATCACCTGCCCGGCGTTGATCGCCTTGCGCAAGGTGGCATCGGCCTGGAACGGGGAGCGGCGGGCCAGCAGGCCGGCTTCGGCCATCAGCTTGTCCAGATCGTTACCAAGGCTGGCGCCGGTGACCAGGCTGATCTTCAGGGTCTCCTGCTTGGCACGCTCGACCAGCGCCAGCGGCACCGCCTTGGCCTCACCGGCGCGGGTAAAGCCGCTCATGCCGACAGTCATGCCGTCTTGGATGAAGGAAGCAGCCTCCTGGGCGCTCATGACTTTGCTTTGCAGAGAGGTCAAGCGAATACGATCTGAATACATGTAAGCCTCAAGCCACAGGGTGAGTCGGAGGCCGGAGTTTATTACATGGCAAACCGCCGGAGTATCTACGAAAGTCGTATTGGCATGAAGAGAAAGGTGGATATCACAAGCACGGGCGACCGGACATGAGTCCGGTCGCCGCAGTCGCTCAAGCGCTCCGGTAGCGCTCCAGCCAGTGCGCATAGGGAGCGGGAAGCACCCAGGAAGGACGCTCGACGCCCAGTTCGCAGGCCGCCAGGTAAGCCCAATGCGGATCGGCCAGGTGCGCCTTGCCGACCAGTACCTGATCCAGTTGGCCATTCTTCACCGCCAACTCGGCCAACGCCGGGGTATCGATGCCCCAGGCGCTGGATACCGGCAATCCCGACTCACGGGCGACACGCTGGGCGATAGGTGCAAGAAACGCCGGAGCCCAGGGAATGTTCGCCTCGGGTGTGGAGAAACCGACGCTGACGCTGAGCAGATCCAGCCCCGCGGCCTTGAACTGGCGTGCCAGTTCGATCGACTCGGCAAGCGTCTGTTCGTCCCTGCCGTCGTACTCGATGACGCCGAAACGCGCAGTCAACGGCAAATGCTCCGGCCAGACCTCGCGCACCGCCGCCAGGGTCTCCAGCAGGAAACGACTGCGGTTCTCCAGGCTCCCGCCATAGGCATCGGTGCGCTGGTTGGAATGGGTGGAAAAGAAGCTCTGGGCCAGATAGCCATGGGCGAAATGCAGCTCCAGCCACTCGAACCCCGCCTCCAGTGCCCGCTTGGCCGCCGCGACGAAGTCGCCACGAATCCGGGCGATCTCCTCCAGGTCCAGGGCTTTGGGCACCTGCGGCAGGTTGGCGCCGAAAGCGACAGCCGAAGGCGCCAATGTCTGCCAGCCACGCTGATCGCCTTCGGCGATATGGTCATCACCTTCCCAGGGCAAATTGGCGCTGGCCTTGCGCCCGGCATGAGCGATCTGGATACCCGGCACGGAGCCGGCCGCCTTGATCGCCTCGACCACCGGGACGAATGCCTGGGCCTGCTCATCCGTCCACAGGCCGGCACAGGCTGGCGTGATACGGCCTTCCGGCGATACCGCGGTCGCTTCGACCACCACCAGGCCGGCGCCGCCACGCGCCAGGGAAGCATAATGAACCTTGTGCCAGTCGTTGATGATGCCATCCACCGCCTGGTACTGGCACATGGGCGGAACGGCGATACGATTGCGCAGGGTGAGCCCCTTGAGCGTCAAGGGCGAGAACAGAGCAGACATGGCGAATCCCCTTCGATTGGTCAATTACCTAAATTCGATAATATTCGAACTTACGCTTCCTGGCAAAGCCCATGTATGATTACCGCCATGCGCCCCTTCAAGCACCCATCAGCCAAAGACTTCACACTCGAACGCATCTTCCATGCCTTGAGTGATCCGGTACGCCTGGAAATTATCCGCCACCTGGCCAGGGTCAGCGAGGCGACCTGTGGCGAGCTCGATGGCGGACGCCCCAAATCGAGCATGTCGCATCACTTCCGGGTATTGCGCGACGCCGGCCTGGTCCAGACCAGCCACGCCGGCACCACCCATATCAACAGATTGCGCCGGGAGGAGCTGGACGCCCGCTTCCCCGGGTTGATGGCCGCCGTACTCGAACAGTGCTAGCAGCAGCGGCAAGCGGCAAGCGGCAAGCGGCAAGCGGCAAGAAAGAGTATGGCGGCGAGCCCTCCCCCGCCACGCGTCGTGCCATGCATTGCCGGCAATTCTGCTTCTTCAGTGGCTTGCGGTATTGCCGGCCTCAGGCCAGGGCGGCTTCGATCGCCTGGATCAGCACCGGATCGTCGGGAGTGGTTCGTGGAGAAAAGCGCGCCAGTACCCGCCCATCGCTACCCACCAGGAATTTCTCGAAATTCCAGGTGATGTCACCGGGAAAGTCCGCCCCTTCGCCCGCCAGCAGGCGGTAGAGCTGGTGACGCTGCGGGCCATTGACATCCAGCTTGGAGGTCAGCGGAAAGCTCACTCCATAATTGCTGCTGCAGAATGAGCGAATTTCTTCATCGGTTCCGGGTTCCTGGGCCGCGAACTGGTTGCAAGGCACTCCAAGCACACTGAAGCCGCGTTCCCGGTATTCCTGATAGAGGCGCTCCAGGCCCGCATATTGCGGCGTCAGGCCACACTGCGAAGCCACATTGACGACCAGCGTCAGCGGATTGGTGAAAAGCGCCGGCAGAGGCTCACCCGCCAACCCGGACAGATTCAAATCGTGGAATGCACTCATCGCTTACTTCTCCAGAAGGTAGAAAACGCCCCGGCCGAACCGGGGCGCTTTCAACAACCAAAGCACACGCTGACACGAAACACCCCGCCCGCGGCCTCACCACGGGCACAAGCTTCGCCGCGCTGGCCATCACCGGTATCAGTGGTGATGGCCACCCTCGCCATGGATGTGACCATGAGCGACTTCCTCTTCGCTGGCCTCACGAACTTCGACGATCCTGACCTCGAAGTTCAGGCGCTGGCCTGCCAGCGGATGATTGCCATCGACGATGACATCGTCACCCTCGATGTCGCGAATGGTCACGATCTGCATGCCGCCATCCGGCGCCGATGCATGAAACTGCATACCAACCGCCAGTTCATCGACACCTTCGAACATGGAACGGTTCAATGTGGCGACCAGTTCGGCACTGTATTCGCCATAGGCGTCGGCGGGCTCGATGGCGACCTTGACCTCGTCGCCTGCCTGCTTGCCTTCGAGAGCACGCTCCAGACCGACGATGATGTTGCCTGCGCCATGCAGGTAGACCAGCGGCGCACCGCCAGCGGAGCTGTCGATAACCTCACCCGAATCACTGGTGAGTGTGTAGTCGATGGAGACAGCCTTGTTGGCGGCGATCAGCATGGGGCGAAACCTTTTCATATGAGGGAATGAGTGCGGCAGTCTAACCGCCAGCCAGCGCGATTGCGAACAAGGCGGGGAAAAATCGGACCGGTAGACGGAAATCCGACACATTGGTAGTCCATGCTTTTTGTAGGCCGAATACAACCTTCGGATGGCATCCCTTTTTAGCGACATGTGCAAGAATTCGGGACGTAAGTTTCCTTTGGCGCATTTTCCAATAATCAAACAGCATTCCAAGGAGCACCGATGCCGGCTCGTAATATCCTGGTGATCAACTGTGGCAGCTCATCGATCAAGTTCGCTCTGGTCAACGAGGAGCAGGCCGCTTTCCCCCTGCAAGGCCTCGCTGAACGCCTGGGCAGCCCTGAAGCGGTGCTGCACTGGCAGTTGGGCGAAGCCAAGGAAAGCCTGGACATTCCGCATGCCGATCATCGCGCGGCCCTGGAGCGCCTGCTGCCATTGGCACAAGAAGCGGCCGGCGGGCACCTGGACGGTATCGGCCACCGGGTGGTGCACGGTGGCGAGCACTTCACCGGCTCCACGCTGATCGACGACGCAGTGCTCGACGCCGTACGCACGGCCGCACAACTGGCGCCCCTGCACAACCCGGCCAACCTGACCGGCATCGAAGCCGCCATGGCACTGTTCCCCGGCCTGCCGCAGGTCAGCGTATTCGATACCGCCTTCCACCAGACCATGCCGGAATATGCCTACCGCTACGCCGTTCCCGAGTTCCTCTACAGGGAACATGGTGTACGCCGCTATGGCTTCCATGGCACCAGCCACCTGTATGTCAGCAAGCGCGCCGCGGAGCTTACGGGCCTGCCGGTGAACGATAGCTGCTGGCTGACAGCCCACCTGGGCAACGGCAGCTCCACCTGTGCCATCGTCAATGGCGAAAGCCGCGATACCAGCATGGGCCTGACACCGCTGGAAGGCCTGGCAATGGGCACCCGCAGCGGCGATGTCGACCCGAACCTGCATAACTACCTGGCCCGCAACCTGGGCTGGACGCTGGACCAGGTCGATCGCATGCTCAACCATGAAAGCGGCCTGAAAGGTCTCTCCGGCCTGTCCAACGACATGCGCACCCTCTACGAAGCGCGCATTGCCGGGCATGCTGGCGCCAGCCTGGCCTTCGAAGTCTTCTGCTATCGTCTCGCCAAGTCCCTGGCCGGCATGGCCTGTGCCCTGCCGCGCCTGGACGGCCTGGTCTTCACCGGCGGCATCGGCGAAAACTCTTCGGCCATCCGCGCCCGGACACTGGAGCATCTGAAACTGTTCAACTTCAAACTCGACGACGAAGCCAATGCCCGCTGCATCCGTGGCGTCGCTGGCGAGATCCAGGCCACCGGCAGTCCGCGCGTCATGGTGGTGCCGACCAACGAGGAACGCCAGATCGCCATCGACACACTGACCCTGCTCGACGCCTGAGGCTACACAATGAACAGGACCCGATCGTCGCGCACGTCGGGTCTTTCGCTTTTCACCACCACGCCGCCCACGATCCCGCGAGCTGGAGCCATTTCCAACACCACCCGGCCACCATGCGACAGATCGTGTTGCCCCGGCACAAGGAGAGTCCATGCACACCCTGTTCCTCGCACCCGCCGGCTCTGGCGGCGGTCTCAACTCCGTCAGCCTCGGCCTGATCCGTGCCCTGGAAAACGCCGGCCTGGCGGTCGGCTTCTTCAAGCCCATCGCCCAGCCCTTCCCCAGCGACCAAGGGCTGGAACGCTCCTGTATCCTGGCTGAGCGCACGCTGAAACAGACACCGCCGGCACCGATCCCGCTCGAGCAGGTGGAACGCCAACTGGCCAGCGACGAACTCGACCTGCTGCTCGAAGACGTCGTCAGCCGCTACCAGCAGGTTGCCAGCGGCAAGGATGTGGTGATCGTGGAAGGCATGGTGCCCACTCGCACGTCCGACTACACCGCCCGCGTCAACAGCCGGATCGCCAAGAGCCTGGACGCCGAAGTCATCCTGGTCGCGGCCCAGGGCAGCGATACGCTCAAGCAACTGGCCGAGCGCATCGAGATCCAGGCTCGCCTGTTCGGCGGCATCCAGGCACCCCATGTACTGGGCGTGATCCTCAACAAGGTCAAGAGCGAGGATGGCGGCCCCGCCTTCGTCGAGCGCCTCAAGGCCCACCTGCCCGCACTCGGCGGCAACGACTTCCAGTTGCTGGGCAGCATTCCGTTCGAGCAGGATCTCAATGCCCTGCGTACCCTCGATGTCGCGCAACTACTGGATGCCGAGGTGATCAACAGCGGCGAGGCCGAGCAGCGGCGCGTCAACAAGATCGTGCTCTGCGCCCGCACCGTACCCAACACCGTGCAACTGCTGCAGCCCGGCGTGCTGGTGGTGACACCCGGCGACCGCGACGACATCATCCTGGCCGCCAGCCTGGCTTCGCTCAATGGCGTGAAACTCGCCGGCCTGCTGCTATGCAGCGATTTCGACCCTGACCCACGCATCATAGAACTGTGCAAGGCGGCGCTGGACGGCGGCCTGCCGGTATTCAGCGTGCCGACCGGCTCCTACGACACCGCCACCAACCTGTTCGGCCTGAACAAGGAAACCCCGTCCGACGATATCGAGCGCGCCACCCGCGTCACCGAATACATCGCCGGCCACCTGCAAGCGGAATTCCTGCGCGATCGCTTCAGCGTGCCACGCGGCGAACTGCGCCTGTCGCCGCCGGCCTTCCGCTACCAGTTGGTCAAGCGCGCCCAGGAAGCCAACAAGCGCGTCGTGCTGCCGGAAGGCAACGAGCCGCGCACCATCCGCGCCGCCGCCATCTGCCAGCAGCGCGGCATCGCCCGTTGCGTACTGCTGGCCAAGCCGGAGGAAGTCCGCTCGATCGCCACCGCACAAGGCATCAACCTGCCCGAAGGGCTGGAGATTCTCGACCCGGAGCAGATTCGCCAGAACTACATCGCGCCCTTGGTCGAAATGCGCAAGAGCAAGGGCCTGACTCCGGAAATGGCCGACGAACAGCTCAAGGACACCGTGGTGCTGGGCACCATGATGCTGGCGCTGGACGAAGTCGATGGCCTGGTTTCCGGCGCGGTGCACACCACCGCCAACACCATCCGCCCGGCCCTGCAACTGATCAAGACCGCACCGGGCTACAACCTGGTGTCCTCGGTGTTCTTCATGCTGCTGCCGGACCAGGTACTGGTCTACGGCGACTGCGCGGTCAACCCCAACCCGAGCGCCACCGAACTGGCGGAAATCGCCCTGCAGAGCGCCGAGTCCGCCGTGGCCCTGGGCGTGCACCCGCGCGTGGCGATGATCAGCTACTCCACCGGGGACTCCGGCAGCGGCGCGGAAGTGGACAAGGTCCGCGAAGCCACCCGCCTGGCCCGCGAGCGCTCGCCCGGCCTGCCGATCGACGGCCCACTGCAATACGACGCCGCCTCCGTGGCCAGCGTCGGCAAGCAGAAGGCGCCAAACAGCCTGGTCGCCGGCCAGGCCACGGTGTTCGTCTTCCCCGACCTGAATACCGGCAACACCACCTACAAGGCGGTACAGCGCAGCGCCAACGTGATCAGCGTCGGCCCGATGCTGCAAGGCCTGCGCAAGCCGGTCAACGACCTGTCGCGCGGTGCCCTGGTGGACGATATCGTCTTCACCATCGCCCTGACCGCCCTGCAGGCGGCCAATCAGAAGGAAGACTGAAGCAGAGCTGCAAGCTGCAAGCTGCAAGAGAAGCATCTGGGGCTCCTACGAGGGCGACAACCCCTGGCTGGCTGCAGCTTGTGGCTTATGGCTTGTAGCTCCTGGGCACCCTCGCCGTGACCTTGGTCAGCAACTCGTAGCCGATAGTGCCGCAGGCAGCCGCCAGTTCGTCGATACTCACCAGCTCGCCCCACAGCTCCACCTCGTCGCCCAGTGAAGCCTCTGGCAGATCGGTCAGGTCCACCGCCAGCATGTCCATGGACACCCGGCCGGCCAGTGGTACACGCTGCCCCCTGATCGCCAGCGGCGTTCCCGAAGGCGCGGTGCGCGGATAGCCATCGGCATAACCGCAACTGACCGTACCGATGCGCGAAGGCCGCTCGGCGACCCAGTTGGCGCCATAGCCGACCGCTTCCCCCGCAGCCAGATCGCGCATGGCGATCAGCCGTCCAGCCAGGCGCATGACCGGCTTAAGCCCCAGCTCTTGCGCACTCAGTTCGGCGAACGGCGAGGCGCCGTAGAGCATGATGCCAGGGCGCACCCAATCCATATGCGTGGCTGGCAAGGTCAGTACGGCGGCGGAGTTGGCCAGGGTACGGTTATCGAAAGGCAGGTCGAGCAGACTGGAGTAGCGCTGCAATTGCGCCTCGATCGACGGATGACCACGCTCGTCGGCGCAGGCGAAGTGACTGATCAGGTTCAGCTCCGCGACATTCGCCGCCACACGCAGGCGGGCATGGCAATCACGCAATGCTTCGGCAGTGAAGCCCAGGCGGTGCATACCGGAATCCAGCTTGAGCCAGACATTCAGCGGACGCTCCAAACGCGCTTCGAGCAGTAGTGCGGCCTGCGCCTCATCCTGCACCACCACATCCAGCCCGGATTGCGCCGCCTCCTGGTACTCCTGCGCGTCGAAACAGCCCTCCAGCAACAGCAAGCGGGCCGCGGCAACCACCTGGCGCACCTCGCGCGCCTCTTCGATACAGGCCACGGCAAAGCCATCGGCCAGCTCAGCGAGCGCCTGTGCCGCCTGTGGCGCGCCATGCCCATAGGCATTGGCCTTGACCACGGCAAAGGCATGGCGGCCCGGGGTACTACGTTTGGCGAGAAGATAATTGTGACGCAACGCGGCCAGATCGACCGTTGCAACGAGGGGACGCATGGAAGAAATCCTTGAAAACGACAGGAGCCCGAATCTTACTCCGAGAACCACTGGCCGCAACCCGTCGCCAGGGTGATTTGGAAAGACGGACAGGGGGTAAAAAGCAGCCATGAGCTTCAAGCTTCAAGCCGTTACAGGGTGCACCTACGTGGATTCAGCTTGCCACTGCTCGTTATCTATTCATCGTCGAACTGGTAGCTGCCCGGCGCCAGGTTCTCGAAACGCGAATACTTGCCGAGGAAGGCCAGACGCGTGGTGCCGATGGGGCCGTTACGCTGCTTGCCGATGATGATCTCGGCAACGCCCTTGTATTCGGTTTCCGGATGATAGACCTCGTCCCGGTAGACGAACATGATGATATCCGCATCCTGTTCGATGGCCCCGGACTCGCGCAGGTCGGAGTTGACCGGGCGCTTGTTGGGCCGCTGCTCCAGCGAGCGGTTGAGCTGTGACAGGGCGATCACCGGGCAGTTGAACTCCTTGGCCAGCCCCTTGAGCGAGCGCGATATCTCGGAAATCTCGTTGACCCGGCTATCGCCACTGGAACCAGGGATCTGCATCAGTTGCAGGTAGTCGACCATGATCATGCCGATCTCGCCATGCTCGCGCGCCAGGCGCCGGGTACGCGCCCGCATCTCGGAAGGCGAGATGCCCGCCGTATCGTCGATGAACAGCTTGCGGTCGTTGAGCAGGTTGACCGCCGAGGTCAGGCGCGGCCAGTCATCGTCATCCAGCTTGCCGGTACGCACCTTGGTCTGATCGATCCGCCCCAGGGACGCGAGCATACGGATCACGATGGAGTCGGCAGGCATTTCCAGCGAGTACACCAGGATCGCCTTGTCCGAACGCAGCACCGCGTTTTCCACCAGGTTCATGGCGAAGGTGGTCTTGCCCATCGAGGGACGGCCCGCGACGATGATCAGGTCGGCGGCCTGTAACCCACTGGTGGCCTCGTCCAGATCGGTGAAGCCGGTGGAAAGCCCGGTGATCGCCTCGCCAGCGTTGAACAACGAGTCGATGCGGTCGATGGCCTTGACCAGAATGTCGTTGATACCAACCGGGCCACCGGTCTTCGGGCGTGACTCGGCGATCTGGAAGATCAGCCGTTCGGCCTCGTCGAGAACTTCATCGCCAGTCCGGCCCTGTGGGGCATAGGCGCTGTCGGCGATCTCGTTGCTGATACCGATCAGCTTGCGCAGCGTCGCCCGCTCGCGAATGATCTGCGCATAGGCCTTGATATTGGCCACCGAGGGCGTGTTCTTCGCCAGTTCGCCCAGGTAGGCCAGCCCGCCGACTTGCGGCAGATGCCCTTCCTTGTCCAGTTGCTCGGACAGCGTCACCACATCGAAGGGGGCGTTGCGCTCGGCCAGGACATGGATGGCGCGAAAGATCAGCCGATGGTCATGGCGATAGAAGTCACCATCGGACACCTGGTCGAGCACGCGCTCCCAGGCATTGTTGTCCAGCATCAAGCCACCAAGCACTGCCTGCTCGGCCTCGATGGAGTGAGGCGGTACCTTGAGCGCCGCCGTTTCCAGGTCGTACTGCTGGGGAAGACTGATGTCGTTCATGGTACTCGTATCCAGAAAAACAAAAGGCACGTCCCGCAAGGCGGAAACGTGCCCGATGTTATCCGTCTGGCACCCAGGGTGCCAGACGTCGCAGGCATCAGCCGGCGATGACGATCAGCCGAACGCTGGCTTCAACGTCAGTGTGCAGGTGCACAGCCACATCGTACTCACCAACCTGACGGATGGTGCCGTTGGGCAGACGCACTTCGCTCTTGGCAATCTCGACACCGGACGCAGTCAGCGCATCGGCGATGTCGTGGGTGCCGATGGAACCGAACAGCTTGCCCTCATCGCCCGCGGTAGCGGTGATGGTGACTTCCAGCTCGGCCAGTTGAGCGGCACGGGCTTCGGCGGACGCCTTCTTCTCGGCGGCAGCTTTTTCCAGCTCGGCGCGGCGGGCTTCGAACTCGGCGATGTTGGCCGGGGTCGCAGCAGTCGCTTTGCGTTGCGGCAGCAGATAGTTACGGCCGTAACCGGCCTTGACGCTCACTTTATCGCCCAGGTTGCCCAGGTTGGCGATCTTTTCCAGCAGGATGACTTCCATTTGAGTCTTACCTCTTAACTTTTAACCTTCACCGTCAGACCCCGCTCCCTCTTTACGAGAGGCGCGGCCACGAAAATCAAACAGACTGTCGACAACGGCCATAACGGCCAGCAGTGGATAGACCAGTTGCATGAACACCACCAGGCTGACATACAGCCCCACAAGCCAGAACCGCTGAATGCGCTTCTGCGCCACCAGGCCATGCACCAACGCCAGGCCCGCAAAGGCCAGCGGCACACTGCACAGCGGCGTCAACGCTGCCAGATGCACATCGAGGCTCGGCCCCAACAGCATCCCCAGCAGCAACAGCATGGCGGGCAGCGCCCGGAAACGCAGCGTGCGAAACTCCGACCCGAAACCACCCGGGTTGTACAGCAGCGCCTGCCAGTAACGCGCAAGCATCAGGCTGAGCAGGGTCAGCGCCTGCAACAACGCCGCCAGCAGTCCGGTCAACACCGGTACCAGCAGGGCCTCCAACTGTCCCCTTTCCTCATCGGAAAGCTGCTGATACGCCTGCGAAAGCGCATCGGGCAGGGCCTTCTGCACCTCACCGGCCAATGCCGCGATCGGCCCGCCGAACACTTGCAGCAGTACCCAGGTATACAGCAACCCGAGCCCTATGCTGTACAGCATCACGCGGGACCAGGGCGCCTGGTTGCGCAACTGCATCGCCAGCGCCAACGAACCCAGCATGACCAGCAGGGTGCGCGGATCGCCGAAGTACAACCAGGCCAGGGCCGGCAACAGCGCCCAGACCAGGATGCCCAGCGCATCGCTCAAGCCACGCCGCAGCAGCACCAGGCTGCCGGCGGCCGCGCTCAACCAGAACATGAACGGTAATACCGCCGCGCCGACCACTACCAGAGTGGCCTGCAGGCGACCGCGCATGATGAACTCGGCCAAGGCGCGCATGCGATCTATCCTTTACCTCTGTCGACCAGGCCGATCAACGGCCGTGGCTGTCGGTGTAGGGCAGCAGGGCCAGGTAGCGGGCACGCTTGATGGCAGTCGCCAGCTGACGCTGGTAACGGGCCTTGGTGCCAGTGATACGGCTAGGAACGATCTTGCCGGTTTCGGAGATGTAGGCTTTGAGCGTGTTCAGATCTTTGAAGTCGATCTCTTTCACGTCTTCAGCGGTGAAACGGCAGAACTTACGACGACGGAAAAAACGTGCCATGGTCAGGCTCCTCAATAAACCCTTGGATTACTCGTCAGCGTTGTTGTCGCTGTCACTTTCGGCGTCGTTATCGGCGCCATCGGTGCTGTCAGGACGGTCACGACGCTCACGGCGCTCGCTACGGTTTTCTTCAGCCTTGAGCATTTCGGACTGCTCGGTCACGGCTTCGTCGCGACGGATGACCAGGCTGCGGATGACCGCGTCGTTGTAGCGGAAGTTGTCTTCCAGCTCGGCCAGGGCCTTGGCGCTGGCTTCAACGTTGAACAGGATGTAGTGAGCCTTGTGGACGTTGTTGATGGCATAGGCCAGCTGACGACGCCCCCAGTCTTCCAGGCGATGGATCTTGCCACCGTCTTCTTCGATCAGCTTGGTGTAACGCTCCACCATGCCGCCAACCTGCTCGCTCTGGTCCGGGTGAACCAGGAAGATGATTTCGTAATGACGCATAACTGCTCCTTACGGGTTGCAGCCTGCCGACAGTGCGGTCAGGCAAGGAGTGAATGATGTGTTGACTTGCTTTCGGAGAGGCGCGCGACAACCTGCCTTCCGGGCAAGGGGCGGTATTCTATGGGCGTTAGTGCCTCACCGCAAGCGGTGTTGAGAGTTATTCGGCGCGATCACGACAAGCGCTCCGAAAAGAGCGCTGGAAAGCTGGAGGCCGAACCGGCAAGCGTGGGGCGCTTCGCTCTTCGCACAGCCCCAGCGCCCTCTTCGCCCCTCTTCACGCGCCGGCCTGGATGGTATCGAGCAACGTGCGGACCTGATGGATATCGTAGGGTTTGACCATGGTGCGCACGCCCTCCAGGCCCTCATGATCGATATCGACCAGGCTCCCCGAGGCGATGACCAGCGTCAGACGCTGCCCCTGGCGCCGTACCTCCCGCACCAGATCGAGCCCACTCATGCCGGCCAGGCCGACATCCGTCAGCAACACATCGAAGGGCTGCCGGCTCAACTGCTCCAGCGCCTCCTCGGCGGACTCGCTCAGACAAACCTCATGCCCGAGCTCCGTCATCACTTCCCCCGCCAGCATGCGCAGCGTGGGATCATCCTCGACGAACAGTATGCGTAACGACGACAGCGGCCCACACTCGTCTGCCGGGCACACCGGCTGAGCTATCGCCCGGGCCTGGGCCACGCCCTGGCGCACATCGCGCAGCAGATCGGCGGCGGCATCGACCGCCGAGCCGGCCTGGGACAATCGCCGCCGGGTCGAGTCATCGGCGGACAGGCTGCGCATCAGCAACTGGAGGTTACCGCCGATGACCTGCAACAGGTTATTGAGCTCATGCGCGACGCCCGCCAGCGTCTTCCCCGATGGAATGAAGTGCTTGTCCAGGGTTTGCAGCAAGGTTTCGACCCGGCCATGCCGATCGAAGATCGGTACATGGCTGAATCCATCGCCCACCGAGGTATCCGGCATGCGCTCCGCCAGGGCCCGCTCACAGGAAGCGAGCAGACCGGCAAGCCTTCCCGGCTCGCAACGCAGCGCGCCAGCAGATAGCACATCGCGCAAGGCCCGGCCGCGAATCTGCGGCAGAGACTGGCCGACCAATGCCAGATAGGCCGGATTGGCATCGATGACGAGCAGATGGGTATCAAGTAGAGCACAAGGATGTGTAGAGGCACGGAACGCCCCCTCGTAATTGGCTTCCTGCAACATACAACCTCCATGATCGAGAGACTGCGCCACATTCACCCCTTGTGTGTACGTGTACGCTGGCGCAAGGCTTCGAACAGACACACTCCGGTCGCGACGGAAACATTGAGACTGCTGACGCTACCGCGCATGGGCAAGCGTACCAGGTAGTCGCAATGCTCCCTGGTCAGACGCCGCATACCCTTGCCCTCGGCGCCCATGACCAGCACCGTCGGCCCGGTCATATCCTGCTCGTAGAGTTCCTGTTGCGCCTCGCCGGCGGTACCGACCACCCACAATCCGCGCTGCTGCAAGCGCTCCAGGCTGCGCGCCAGATTGGTCACGGCCACCAGTGGCACCACCTCTGCCGCACCGCAGGCAACCTTGCGCACGGTGGCATTGAGTGTCGCCGACTTGTCCTTGGGCACGATGACCGCCAGCGCCCCGGCCGCATCGGCGGTGCGCAGGCAGGCTCCCAGGTTATGCGGATCGGTCACGCCATCGAGCACCAGCAGCAACGGCGGCGACTCGACCCGCTCGAGCAACTCGTCCAGCATGGCTTCACTCCAGACCTGGCTGGGGCTCACCTCGGCCACGACGCCCTGATGCACGCCTTCGACCCAGGCATCCATCTCGCGCCGCTCGCATTGCCCGACGCGCACCCTGGCCTGCTCGGCCAGCGCCAGCAGGGCCTGCGCCCGCGGATCGCCACGACCCTCGGCCAGCCAGACCTGCTTGACACGCTTCGGGTGCTGGCGCAGCAGGGCCTCGACGGCATGCAGGCCGTATACTTTTTCCAGATCGCTCATTTCTTCGCCTTGCGCTTACGGGGCTTCGCAGCCTTGTCCAGCGGCGGGCTCGCAGCGGCCTTGCCCGAAGACTTGCCTGCGCGGGACTTGCCAGCAGCCTGCCCACCCTTGCTGGCAGAGCGTGCCGCATCCTGCAGCGACTTCTTGAGCTCGCGGCTCTTGCTCACATCGGTATTGCCCACCCCTGGCGCCGAAGATTTGCCGCGCGCCGGCGCACTCGTTTCGATCAGCTCGAAATCGATCTTGCGCTCATCCAGATCGACCCGCATGACCCTGACCGAGACACTGTCGCCGAGGCGGAAACTGCGGCCGCTACGCTCGCCCGAGAGGCGATGATGCAGTGGATCGAAGTGATAGTAATCGCCCGGCATGGCGGTCACGTGCACCAGCCCCTCGACGTAGATGTCGGTCAGTTCGACGAACAGCCCGAACCCGGTCACGGCGGTGATCACCCCCGGGAAGGTTTCCCCGACACGATCACTCATGAACTCGCACTTGAGCCAGTTCACCACGTCCCGCGTCGCCTCGTCGGCGCGGCGCTCGGTCATCGAACACTGCTCACCGAGCTGCTCCAGGCCTGCCTCGTCGTACGGATAGATACGCGCCTTCGGTATGCTGGGCGCGCCTTCCCGGCGTACATGGGGCGTTTCCCGGCGCGAACGGATCACGCTGCGGATGGCGCGATGCACCAGCAGGTCCGGATAGCGCCGGATCGGCGAAGTGAAATGGGTATAAGCCTCGTAGTTGAGGCCAAAGTGACCATTGTTGTCGGTGCTGTAGACCGCCTGGCTGAGCGAGCGCAGCATCACCGTCTGGATCACATGGAAATCCGCGCGCCCCTGGATCTTCTCCAGCAACGCCTGGTAATCCTTCGGCGTCGGCCCTTCCTTGCCCTTGTGCAGGGCAAGCCCCAGCTCGCCAAGGAAAGCCCGCAGCTTTTCCTGCCGCTCGAGCGGCGGACCATCATGCACGCGGTAAAGAGCCGGCAGTTCATGCGCCTGCAGGAAAGCGGCGGTGGCCACGTTGGCACAGAGCATGCACTCCTCGATCAGGCGATGCGCATCGTTGCGCAGCGTCGGCCTGATCTCAGCGATCTTGCGCCCTTCGCCGAAGATGATGCGGGTTTCCTGGGTTTCGAAGTCGATGGCGCCACGCACATGGCGCGCCTTGAGCAGCACCTTGTAGAGTGCATGCAATTGCTTGAGGTGCGGCAACACTTCGGCGTATTCGTCGCGCAAGCGCTTGCCATCCGCGGACTGCGGCTGCTCGAGCATGCTGCTGACCTTGTTGTAGGTCAGGCGGGCATGGGAGTGGATCACGGCCTCGTAGAACTGGTAGTCGGTCATCACACCCGTCTTGCTCAGGGTGACTTCGCAAACCATGGCCAGGCGATCGACATGGGGATTCAGCGAACACAGGCCGTTGGAAAGCTCCTCGGGCAACATCGGCACCACCCGCTCCGGGAAATACACGGAGTTGCCACGTGCCTCGGCTTCCTTGTCCAGCGCCGAACCCACCTTCACATAATGCGAAACATCGGCAATCGCCACGTACAGCCGGAAACCACCGGCGAACAGCTTCCAGCCGCGCACCTTCTCGCAGTACACCGCATCGTCGAAATCCCTGGCATCCTCGCCATCGATGGTGACGAACGGCAGGTGACGCAGGTCGACACGCTTGAGCTTGTCCTTTTCCGCCACCTCATCCTTGAAGCGCGCCGCCTCGCGCAGCACATCTTCCGGCCAGACATGGGGGATATCGAAACTGCGCAAGGCCACGTCGATTTCCATGCCCGGCGCCATGTAGTTGCCGATCACCTCGACGATGTCGCCCTGTGGCTGGAAGCGCTGGGTCGGCCAGTGGGTGATCTTCACCTCGACGAACTGGCCCGGCTTGGCATTCATCGAACGCCCGGGCGTGATCAGCACTTCCTGCTGAATCTTGGGATTGTCGGCCTCGACGAAACCGACGCCGCTTTCTTCCTGGTAACGCCCGACGATACTTTCGTGGGCGCGGCTGATCACCTCGACGATGGCGCCTTCGCGGCGACCACGGCGATCCAGGCCAGCCACCCGTGCCAGGCAGCGGTCGCCATCGAACACCAGGCGCATCTGCGCCGGGCTGAGAAACAGATCATCGCTGCCATCATCCGGCAGCAGGAAACCGAAACCGTCACGGTGGCCGCTGACCCGTCCGCAGACCAGGTCCAGCTTGTCCACCGGCGCATAGGTACCACGCCGGGTATAGATGATTTGCCCGTCCCGCTCCATCGCACGCAAACGGCGACGCAGCGCTTCTACGTCCTCTTCGGACGAAAGTCCGAACTCATCTTGCAACTGCTCACGGGAAGCCGGAGATCCTCTCTCGCTCAGATGCAGAAGAATCAGCTCACGGCTGGGGATGGGGTTTTCGTATTTTTCCGCCTCGCGAGCGGCCTCGGGATCGAGGGATTGCCAATCGGCCATTCAGTGATGTCACCTTTCTATACGCATACAGGACCCAATGTCTTGTATCTATTGAAGCGCGAAACGCGACCATACGGCAGCTTTAATACAAATTTTTTTTGGGGATCAGGTCTTTACAAGCCCCAACCTCGACCGTATAGTTCGCGCCCACAGCGTCCTGGAGACGTTGTAACACGGAAACGGACGAGTGACATCGTTTCCCGTGCCCAGGTGGCGGAATTGGTAGACGCGCTGGTTTCAGGTATCAGTGATCGCAAGATCGTGGAAGTTCGAGTCTTCTCCTGGGCACCAAATTCTGATGGACCGACTTGATAAATCGGTTCGTCGTCTAACGGACGCAGTGGTCCGTGTTCATTGAAAGAACGAAGCACTGTAAAAACGGCAAGTGATTGTCGTGCTGTGCCCAGGTGGCGGAATTGGTAGACGCGCTGGTTTCAGGTATCAGTGATCGCAAGATCGTGGAAGTTCGAGTCTTCTCCTGGGCACCAAATTCATGAAAAACCGAGCCAATGGCTCGGTTTTTTTTCGCCTGCTATTCTGCCCTGCCCCAAGCCATCACCCTGGCCTCTCCCGCCCTCCGGAATTCCCAAATGCTCTGGATCCCCTTCACCCTGCTCGCCGCCTTTACCCAGGCGCTGCGTAATGCCCAACAGAAAATCCTCAGCCGGGACGTGAACGCCATCGGCGTGACCCTCGCGCGCTTCATCTGGGCACTGCCCCTGGCTGGTGTCTATCTGCTGATACTGGAGCTGGCGGTGCCGACCGAAGTACCGCACTTCAGTGGCCGCTTCCTGTTCGCCGTCAGCGCCGCCGCCTTCGCGCAGATTCTCGCCACCATTCTCATGGTGCTGCTGTTCCAGCGCCGCAGCTATGCCGCCGGCGTCGGCCTGGCCAAGAGCGAGGCGCTGCTGGCGGCGATACTCGGCGCTGCCTTCTTCGGCGCCCTGCTCGGCCCGATCGGCTGGCTGGGCATCGCCATAGGCTCGGTCGCGGTGTGGCTGATGAAAGGCCGCAGCGAACCCGGCACGCTCGACTTGCCGACCCTGCTGCTCGGCCTCGGCAGCGGCCTGTGTTTCGCCCTGACCACACTCTGGGTGCGCGACGCCTGCCACCAGTTGAGCCTGCCGTTCATGCACACCGCCGCCTGGGCGCTGGTATGGACCATCGGCATCCAGGTCAGCGCCCTGACCGCCTGGCTGGCCCTGCGCGATCGCGCCACCCTGCTGCAACTGTGGCACCAGCCATCCCTGGTGTTCCGCATCAGCCTGTCCAGTTCCATCGCCTCACTGTGCTGGTTCACCGCCGTCAACCTGGAACAGGTGGCCCTGGTCAAGACCCTCGGCCAGGTCGAGGTGCTCTTCACCCTGCTGCTGTCGCAGCACTGGCTGAAAGAACAAGTCTCCCCCCGGGAAAGACTGGGACTGCTGCTGATCGTGGTCAGCGCCATTCTGGTGATATTGCCGGCACTGACGACCTGAACCAGCCCCTGGCCAGAACGAAAAAGGCCCGTATCTGTACGGGCCTTTTTCATCGCACTGTCCCGTCAGGCGAACGGATGGCGCAGCACGATGGTTTCGTTGCGATCCGGACCGGTCGAGACGATATCGATGGGCGCCCCCACCAGTTCGGCGATACGCGCGATATAGGCGCGCGCATTGGCCGGCAGTTCGTCCAGGCTGCGCGCACCGACGGTGGATTCCGACCAGCCCGGCAGGTCCTCGTAGACCGGCTGCAGGTTCTCGTAGCTCTCGGCATCGGTCGGCGCATCCACCAGGGTATTGCCCCGGGCATCCAGGTAACCGGTGCAGATGCGCACGGTTTCCAGGCCATCCAGCACATCCAGCTTGGTCAGGCAGAGGCCGGAGATGCTGTTGATCTCGATGGAGCGGCGCAGGATCACCGCGTCGAACCAGCCACAACGGCGTGCACGGCCGGTCACGCTGCCGAACTCGTGCCCCTGCTTGGCCAGGTAGGCGCCCGTCTCGTCGAACAGCTCGGTCGGGAAAGGCCCCGAGCCGACCCGGGTGGTATAGGCCTTGGTGATGCCGAGGATGTAGTCCAGGTACAACGGACCGACGCCGGAGCCGGTCGAGACGCCACCAGCCGTGGTATTGGAGCTGGTGACGAACGGGTAGGTGCCATGGTCGATGTCCAGCAGGGTGCCCTGGGCGCCTTCGAACATGATGTTCTCGCCGGCGCGGCGCAGCTCGTGCAGGCGGGTCACCACATCCAGCATCAGCGGCTCGAGGACCTTGGCGTAGGCCATGGCCTCGTCCAGGGTCTTCTGGTAGTCGACCGCAGGCTCTTTATAGAAATGCTGCAGGACGAAGTTGTGGTACTCGAGGATCTCCCGCAGCTTGCTGGCGAAACGCTCCGGATGGAACAGGTCACCGACGCGCAGGCCGCGGCGCGAAATCTTGTCTTCATAGGCCGGGCCGATGCCGCGGCCGGTGGTACCGATCTTGGCTTCGCCCCGCGCCTTCTCGCGCGCCTGGTCGAGGGCGACGTGATAAGGCAGGATCAACGGGCAGGACGGACTGATGCGCAACCGCTCGCGCACCGGCACGCCACAGGCTTCCAGTTCGCCGATTTCCTTGAGCAGGGCATCCGGCGCCACCACCACACCGTTGCCGATCAGGCATTGCGTGCCATCGCGCAGGATGCCGGACGGAATCAGGCGCAGGATGGTCTTCTTGCCATCGATGACCAGCGTATGCCCCGCATTGTGGCCACCCTGATAACGAACCACGGCGGCAGCCTGGTCCGTCAGCAGGTCGACGATCTTGCCCTTGCCCTCATCACCCCACTGGGTACCCAGGACGACGACATTCTTACCCATAACACTTTGTCCTCTTCGGCGAAGCAGATGCCGGCCAGGGCCAGCGAATTATTTTACGGTCGGAAGCTCAGGGGGCCAGTGGCACGACGCGCCAGGCACCGCCTTCATTGATCAGTTGGCGATCGCAGGCCACGCCATCCAGGGCCTGCCCTTCAAGCGCCTGGAGCACGCGCCGGCCTTCGCCACGCAGGCGGCGCACCTCGTTCCACAGCGAGGGATCGGCGTCGAAGGGTGCCCAGATGGCGAGCGAGGGCTCACCCAATTCGGCCTGGCCCAGGGTGACCAGGGTCTTCAAGTCCGTGGAAAAGCCGGTGGCCGGGCGCGCCCGGCCGAAATCGGCACCGATATCGTCATAGCGCCCGCCCTGGGCGATGGACTGGCCGACGCCCGGCACGAAAGCGGCGAACACCACCCCCGTGTGATAGTGGTAGCCACGCAGCTCGCCCAGGTCGAAATACAGCGGCAAGCGCGGGAAGCGCTGCGCCAGCGCCGCGGCGATACGCTCCAGGCTTTCCAGCGCCATCCGCACATCGTCCGGCGCCTGTGCCAGCACTTCGCGGGCGGCCTGCAACACTTCACGGCCACCACACAGCGACGCCAGTGCCTGCAACATCTTCGCCAGCGACTCCGGCAAGCCGGCCGTCAGTTCGTGCACCTCATCGACGGCCTTGCGCTGCAAGGCATCGAACAGCCGCTGCTCGACATCGCCGGACAGCCCGGCAGCCCTCGCCAAACCGCGATAGACGCCGACATGGCCGAGGTCCATGTGCACATTGGCGACCTCGGCCAGTTCCAGCATTTCCAGCAGCAGGCTGATGACCTCGATATCCGCCGAAACCCCGCCATCACCATACAACTCGGCACCCAACTGGATCGGACTGCGCGAAGTGGACAGCGCGCGCGGCCTGGCATGCAGCACACTGCCGACATAGCAGAGGCGGCTCGGTCCCTCGCGCCGCAGGGTATGGGAATCGACGCGCGCCACCTGCGGGGTGATATCGGCACGAAAACCCATCTGCCGCCCGGAAAGCGGATCGGTGATCTTGAAGGTCTTCAGGTCCAGATCCTGGCCGGCGCCGGTCAGCAGCGATTCGAGGAACTCCACATGGGGCGTGATCACCAGTTCGTAGCCCCAGCCATGGAAAAGATCCAGCACACGACGTCGCGCGGTTTCGATACGCGCCGCCTCGGGCGGCAGCACCTCCTCGATGCCATCCGGCAGTAGCCAGCGGTCTATCGTTGCCATTTCGCCTATCACCTCTTTCAGAGAGTTCCAGCCGGCAGACGAGAGCAGGAACAGCCGTCCTCCGGTCGCATGCCATCATGTTCGAACGAGCCCCGTCGACCGGCGACGGCGGCAGGCAGGGCAACCCCCTGCCAGGAGCGCGCAGACTTGAACGCGCAGACGTAAAAAAGCCGGGGCTGCCCCGGCTGCGCGGATCATAGCAATGTTTTATCGACGGGTCATCCGCCGGGCCATCGAGCCCGGCGGATGACCCGGCCAATCAGCGGGACTTCTCCAGGTAACGGAAGAATTCGCTGTCGGGATTCAGCACCAACACATCGTCCTTGTTCGCGAAGCTTTCGCGATAGGCCTGCAGGCTGCGGTAGAAGGAATAAAACTCGCTGTCCTGGCCATAGGCTGCCGCATAGATGGAGGCTGCCCTGGCATCGCCATCACCGCGCAGTTCCTCAGCTTCACGGAAAGCCTCGGCCAGCAGTACGCGGCGCTGCCGATCGGCGTCGGCGCGAATACCTTCGGCCAGCTCCTTGCCCTTGGCACGGTGCTCGCGCGCCTCGCGCTCCCGCTCGGAGCTCATGCGTTCGAACACGCTGCGGTTGACCTCGCGCGGCAGGTCGATGCCCTTGACGCGCACATCCACCACCTCGATCCCCAGCTCCTGCTGGGCCGCGCGGTTCAGCGCATTGGTCACCTGCCCCATCAGTTCGTCGCGCTGCCCGGACACCGACTCGTGCAGGGTGCGCTTACCGAACTGGTCGCGTAGCGCAGCTTCCAGGCGCCGCGACAGGCGCTCATCGGCAATCGCCTTGACGCCCGAGGTCGCGGTATAGAAGCGCTCGGCATCATCCACCCGCCATTTGGCGTAGGAATCCACCATCAGCGCTTTCTTTTCCAGCGTGAGGAAGCGGGATGTAGTCGAATCCAGTGTCATCAGGCGCGCATCGAACTTGCGCACGCTGTTCACGTACGGAATCTTCATATGCAGCCCCGGCTGCAGGTCAGGCTCGACGATCTTGCCGAAACGCAGCAGCACGGCCCGCTCGGTCTGGGAAACGATATAGAAGCTATTCCACAGGACCAGCGCCAGGATCACGCCGACGATCAGCGCAAAAAGTGACTTGTTGCTCATCAACGGCTCTCCCTGGAACGAACTTCACGCGGGTCCAGCTCCGCCGGCAGGCGCGTGGTCTGGCTCGCGGCGCCCGACGCGGTAGCCGACTGGGGCTGGGCCCCGGCAGCGCCACGGCTGTTGATCATCTTGTCCAGCGGCAGATAGAGCAGGTTGTTCTGCCCCTTGTCGCCGGTCACCAGCACCTTGCTGGTATTGCTCATGACTTCCTGCATGCTTTCCAGATACAGACGCTCACGCGTCACCTCCGGCGCCTTGTGGTATTCGGCGACCAGCTTGCTGAAGCGATCCGCCTCACCCTGGGCGCGCGAGATCACCGCATCGCGATAACCGCTGGCTTCTTCCAGCATACGCTGGGCCTGGCCGCGCGCCTCTGGAATCACGCCATTGGCGTAGGATTCGGCCTGGTTCTTCTCACGCTGCTCGTCTTCACGGGCACGGATCACATCATCGAAGGCCTCCTGCACCTCACGCGGCGCCGCAGCGCTCTGCAGGTTGACCTGGGTCACGGTGATACCGGTCCGGTAGTTGTCGAGGAAGCGCTGCAGGCGCTCCTTGACCTCGCCAGCCATGGCCTCACGCCCCTCGGTCAACACCTGGTCCATGGCGGTCGAACCGACCACATGGCGCACCGCACTGTCGGTGGCGTGCTGCAGGCTGACTTCGGGCTGGTCGACATTCAGTACGAACGCCTGCAGATCGGTGACCCGATACTGCACGGTAAGCGGCACCTCGATGATGTTCTCATCCTCGGTCAGCATCTGCCCCTGCTTGCTGTAGGAGCGCTCGCGGGTGACGTTTTCCTGGAACTTGCGGTCGATCGGCGGGAAATAGATATTCAGGCCCGGGCCAACCGTCTCGTAGTACTTGCCGAAGCGCAGCACCACGGCCTGCTCCTGCTCGTCGACGATATAGATGGCACTGGCCAGCCAGACGGCCAACAGCACCACCAGGCCGATCCAGACCAGCGCGAAGCCGCCGCGCCGGGCGCCTCCGCTGCCGCCACTTCCAGAACCACGCTTCTTGCCACCGAAGACGCCATTGAGACTGTCTTGCAGCTTGCGGAAAGCCTCGTCGAGATCCGGTGGCCCCTTCTGGTCACCACCGCCCCGACGACCGCCATTACCGCCATTGCCGCCGCCACTACCCCAGGGGTCCTGATTGTTCGAGTTGCCACCCGGCTCATTCCAAGCCATAGCGCTCTCCATTCAAATAAAGCTAAGGACGCGCCATTGCGCATCCGCCAATGCTACCGAAAGCCCGCTGTTGGCAGCAAAATTGCTGCCACAGGCTTTATTGCAAAGTGTGTTGTTCGATGAACTCGGCAGGCCGCAGCCCCTCGCGACTGACCAGACGATTGAGCTCGGCCCTGGGCATGCGCAAGGAAACCAGGCTGCCTCCATCTTCGTCATAATGCTCGTCCTGTACCGCTCCCGCCGCGAAGAATTGCGCCCGCAACCGGCCAAGCGCCTGCGGTAGCCTCAGGGTACCGATGAACAGATCATCGCCCAGGCGCTCGCCGATCGCCTGGCGCAGCAGTTCGAGCCCCAACCCTTCGCGCGCCGAAATCCATACACGCTGGGGCACACCGTCGGCATCACGCTGGATCTGCGGCTCGACGCCCTCGAGCAGGTCGACCTTGTTGTAGACCTCCAGCATGGGCAATTCCCTAGCACCGATCTCGCCGAGCACCGCCAGTACCTGCTCAATCTGCTGGTCGCGCTCCGGCTCATGGCAATCGATCACATGCAACAGCAGGTCGGCGCTGCTGGACTCCTCCAGCGTCGCCCGGAACGACTCCACCAGCTTGTGTGGCAGATGGCGGATGAAACCCACGGTATCCGCCAGGATCACCGGGCCGATATCGTCCAGCTCCAGCCTGCGCAGGGTCGGATCGAGGGTTGCGAACAACTGGTCGGCCGCATACACGCCCGACTCGGTCAAACCGTTGAACAGTGTCGACTTGCCCGCATTGGTATAACCGACCAGAGACACCTGCGGGATATCCGCCCGCCTGCGACCACGGCGTGCCTGGTCGCGCTGGCTGCGCACCTTCTCCAGGCGCTGCTTGATCTGCCGGATACGCACCCGTAGCAGCCGGCGGTCCGTCTCGAGCTGGGTTTCCCCCGGACCGCGCAGGCCGATACCGCCTTTCTGCCGTTCAAGGTGAGTCCAGCCACGGACCAGGCGAGTGCTCATATGATCGAGTTGAGCCAGTTCGACCTGCAATTTGCCTTCATGGGTACGCGCACGTTGCGCGAAAATATCCAGGATCAGGCCCGTACGATCGAGCACGCGGCATTCGAGCACCTGCTCGAGGTTACGTTCCTGGCTTGGCGTCAGGGTGTGATTGAAGATCACCAGCTCGACCGCACTCTGCTGGACCAGATCGCGCAGCTCTTCCACCTTGCCGCTGCCGATCAGGAACTTGGCTGAAGGCTGATGCCTGGATACGCTGACGAAACCAACCGTATCGGCACCTGCCGAGCGGGCCAGTTCCTGAAATTCCTGCGGGTCTTCCCGCAACGAGGGATCATGGCCATCCAGGTGAACAAGGATGGCCCGCTCCCCGCCGCCGTGGCGTTCGAAAAACAAGGAAAACTCCCTATTTAAACGTCGCCCGCCTCTGGGGATTCACCATCGCCAGTAGCTGGCAGACGCACCGGGCGTCCGGGAACGACCGTCGAGATCGCATGCTTGTAGACCATCTGACTGACAGTGTTCTTCAGCAGGATAACGAACTGGTCGAAGGACTCGATCTGGCCCTGGAGCTTGATGCCGTTGACCAGGTAGATGGAAACTGGAACGCGCTCCTTACGTAGCGTGTTGAGGTAAGGGTCTTGTAGCGAATGCCCTTTTGACATGTGCCGCACTCCTTAGAGGATCAGTTTTGATTAATTCTTGTGGGCCCGGATCGACCCGCCACAACGGAACACATTGCATTCCCGTCGGCCCATGTGCCTGAGAATAGACGCTCGGGCCGCACTATCAGCTCAATATGGAGAGTGACTGCAGGTATTTCAATGCTCGCGGCAGATTGTCATAGCGAAGGCTGTCCAGCCAGTGCATTTCACCCCAGCCCCGCAACCAAGTGAACTGGCGCTTGGCCAGTTGCCGGGTAGCCGCGACGCCCTTGCCGATCATCTCCTCCCTGCCGAAGCGACCATCCAGGTATTCCCATACCTGGCGGTAACCTACCGCTCGCATGGAGGGCAGGTCGGCACTGAGGTCGCCACGTGCACGCAAAGCTACGACCTCATCGATGAAACCCTGTTCAATCATTCGCAAAAAGCGCTGCTCGATACGGTCATGCAACAACTGTCTTTGCAGCGGAGCGATTGCCAATTGCGCGACAGTATAAGGCAAGATGCCAGGCCCCGCCCCCTCGGCAGCCGCTTTTTGCGACTCTTGGCGGCGACGCAGCTCGCTCATGCTCACTCCCGAAACCCTGTACACCTCCAGCGCCCGCAGCAGCCGCTGGGGATCGTTGCGATGGATCCGCTCCGCGGATTCCGGGTCGATCTGCCGCAGTTGCCGGTACAAAGCAGGTAACCCTTCGCGGGCGACCAGGGCCTCCAGCTCGGCACGGATAGCCGGGTCGGCCGCCGGCATATCAGCCAGGCCGTCTCGTAATGCCTTGAAATACAACATCGTTCCGCCAACCAGTAGCGGAATGCGGCCAGCCGCGCTGATTTCGGCCATGGCCCGCAATGCATCGTCGCGAAACTGCGCGGCGGAATAACTTTCGAGGGGATCGAGGATATCCACCAGGCGATGTGGAAACTCGGCCAGCACCCGAGGCTCCGGCTTCGCCGTGCCTATATCCATGCCACGGTAGACCAGCGCCGAATCGACGCTCACCAGTTCACACGGCAGGACACGCGCCAGCTCCAGCGCAAGATCGGTCTTGCCCGAGGCGGTGGGGCCCATGAGGAAAATGGCTGGAGGCAACGTGGACATGGTCAAGGCTCGGATAACCGGGCCGCGTAGTGTCCTGTGCCAGCCGCGCTGCCGCAAGCGGGCGCGTTCGCATGCAGGCATGGCACAAAATTGGTGCACCCCCCGGGGAAATTGCGCACCAACAGCGCACAGCACATCACAAAGAAATCATAAGATAATGAAAAATAAAGGTTTTTCTAGTTTGGCAAGGAATGTGCGTAAAAGCCATCAACCGAAGCCTTTGCGCAACGGTGATAAGCACAAAGCCTTCGGGCTGAAACAACACCTAACGCACATAATGATCCGAGTGGAGTCCTGACCATGATGATGAAAAAACTGGCCCTGGCAATCGTTGGCGCAAGCACTGTCGGCCTCAGCAGCCTCGCGGCGGCCGAAGAGTTCCCCACCAGCGTGGGAACCTTCGACGTCAGCATGACCGCCACCCTGGCGACCGACTACATCTGGCGCGGCCAATCGCAGACCGCTGGCGCGGGTGCCATCCAGGGCAGCCTGGACATCGCCCATGAAAGTGGGCTCTATATCGGCACCTGGGCATCCAACGTCGACAGTGAATGGACCGGCGGCTCCAGCGTCGAGATCGACTACTATGTCGGCTATGCCGGCAGTATCACTGATGACATCGGCTACGACCTGTCCTGGAACACCTACACGTATCCCAAGGCCAGCGACCTGACCAGCAAGGAAGTCATCGCCAGCCTGAATGGCTACGGCTTCACCGTCGGCACCAAGTATGCCTACGACCCCAACAGCGCACTCTACACCTGGATCGGCTACGACTACGAACTGCCGCAGGGCTTCGGCCTGCACCTGGCCTATGGCCGCACCGACACCAAGGACACCTTGGCTGTGGTCGAAGATAATTCAGGCGTTGTCATCTACCAAGATACGAAAAGCAAGTACGACGACTGGTCGGTCGGCGTCAGCAAGAACTTCATCGGCCTGGACTTCCTGCTGGCCTACACCGACACCGATATCAAGAGCGGCACCTGCGAAGCCTGGTACGGCGACAAGGACTACTGCGACACCAACGTGACCCTGTCCGTCTCCAAATCCTTCTGATCTGATCGCTTCACCTGCAAAAGCCGCCTGCCCGGGCGGCTTTTGTGCATCCCGAACCTCCCCACCCGCTGCAGCGGCAGTATTCAGGCCACACGGCCCGGCACGGGGCGAGCTAGAATGGCGGCCCCACTCGAGGAGCCCTACCATGGCAAACGCCCAGAACCTGATCTGGATTGACCTGGAAATGACCGGTCTGGACCCGGACCACGACGTCATCATCGAAATGGCGACCATCGTCACCGACAGCGAGCTGAACGTACTGGCCGAAGGCCCGGTGATCGCGGTACACCAGAGCGACGAGATTCTCGCCGGCATGGACGAATGGAATACCAACCAGCATGGCAAGTCGGGCCTGACCCAGCGTGTACGCGAAAGCACGATCAATACCAGCGAAGCGCAGGCCCTGACCCTGGCATTCCTGGAGCAATGGGTGCCCAAGGGCAAGTCGCCGATCTGCGGCAACAGCATTTGCCAGGACCGCCGCTTCCTCTATCGCCACATGCCGGAACTGGAAAGCTATTTCCACTACCGCAACCTGGACGTATCCACCCTCAAGGAGCTGGCCGCCCGCTGGGCCCCGGAGGTTCGCGACAGCTTCAAGAAAGGCGGCACCCACCTGGCACTGGACGACATCCGGGAATCCATCGCCGAGCTGCGGCATTACCGCAAGCATTTCATCAAGGGCTAGAGGCTGGAGGCTGGAGGCTGGAGGCTGGAGGCTGGACAGTGTGCGCGCCCAGCTTTCCAGCCTGTAGCGCTCTTGTCGGCTGCGCACCTGAAGCCTACTGCGCCTTGAGCACGCCTTCCTCAAAGATGTTCAGCTTGTCGCGCAGTTCCTGGTCCGACAACTCGCCCTGCTCCTGCCCATCCGCCTCGGGCTTGTCGCCCGACTGCTCCCCTTCGATGGCACGCTGGGCCTTGCGGGTCAGCACCAGGATGTCGATACGGCGATTGACCGGGTTGTAGGGGTTCTCGGCATCCAGCAGCACCGAGGAGGCATAACCCACGACGCGCGCCACCTGGCTCTCCGGGTAGCCGGCGGCGACCAGGGTGCGCCGCGCGGCATTGGCGCGACTGGCGGAAAGCTCCCAGTTGCCGAAATTCGAAGCGCCCGAAAAGGGCTTGGCATCGGTATGCCCACTGATGCTGATCTTGTTCGGCACGGCCTTGATGGTATCGGCCATGGCCAGCAGCAGGTCCTCGAAGAACGGCTGCAACTGGGCGCTACCCAGGGCGAACATCGGGCGGTTCTCCGCATCCATGATCTGGATACGCAAGCCGTCGCGAGTGATCTCGAACTGGATCTGTTCACGTGAGTGCATCAACGACGGGTTCTCATCGACCTTTTCCTGCAATTCCTGCAACAGCAACTGCAGGCGCTCCTGCTCGACTTCCTCGGCCAGTGTCTCGGCATCCGCACCGTCCATGCTGGCCTGGCTGGTGGCGCTGCCGACACTGTCCAGGGTCGGATTCAAGGTCTTGTCCGGGGCTGGCGTCGGCGTACCGCCCAGGTCGATCACATAGGGGCTGGCGCTTTCGCTGAAACCGATCGGGTCCTGGAAATAACCGGCGATGGCCTTGCGCTGCTCGGGCGTGGTGGATGAAAGCAGCCAGAGCACCAGGAAGAACGCCATCATCGCGATCGCGAAGTCGGCGAAGGCGATTTTCCAGGCCCCGCCGTGGTGCCCAGCGGCATAGCGTTTGACCCGCTTGACGATGATGGGTTGATTATTGTCCATACTCAGGCCTGGAGTTCAGTCAGCACGCGGCAGGACAGCGCCTGCTGCGTGTCACGGGTATTCGGTTCAAGTACAAGCCGGCAGATGCGCACGGAGCCCCTCGGCAGGACAGCCACTAGCCGCCACGCATCGCTTGTTCGAGTTCGGCAAAGCTGGGGCGATGGGCCGGGAACAGCACCTTGCGCCCGAACTCCACGGCCAGCGTCGGCGGCATGCCGGAAGCCGAGGCGACCAGGCTGGCCTTGATCGCTTCATAGAGGTTCAGCTCTTCCTTGGCATCATGCTCCAGGCTCGCCGCCAACGGACCGAAGAAGCCATAGGCCGCCAGAATCCCCAGGAAGGTCCCCACCAGCGCGGCCGCGACGTGCTGGCCGATGGCGTTCTGGTCACCGGAACCGAGCATCGACATGGTGATCACGATCCCCAGCACCGCCGCGACGATACCGAAACCGGGAAGGCCGTCGGCCACGCGGGTCACGGCATGGTTCGGGTGATCGAGATCCTCTTTCAGGCTGGCCAGTTCCATGTCGAACAGCCCCTCCAGTTCATGGGGGGCCATGTTGCCCGACGACATGATACGCAGGTAGTCGCAGACGAACTCTGTCAGCCGTGAGTCCTTGAGGATCACCGGGTACTTGCTGAATACCGGACTGGCGGCCGGATCCTCGAGGTCCGCCTCGATAGCCATCATCCCTTCACGACGGCTCTTGTTGAGGATCTCGTAGATCAGCTTGAGCACATCGAGGTAGTAGGCATGGGTGAAACGTGAGCCGAACATGCTCAGGGATTTCTTGAACACATGGACGAACGTGCTGCCGGGGTTGGACTGCAGGAACGCGCCCAGGGCAGCGCCGCCGATGATCAGCACTTCGAAAGGCTGAATCAGGGCCGCTATATGCCCATGCGACAGGAGATAACCGCCCAGAACCGATGCGAAGACGATGATGATACCGAGGATTTTTGCCATAGTTGGAGAACGTTCTGAAAGCGGATGAGCGAATGAGCGAATCTTGCACAAACGGGGCCAGGCCGTTTCATCATAGCGGGACGGCCATGGTCGAATGAACAAGGGCTTATGGTTTTCGGCTGATTTGCGCCAGACTAGAGCCCATTTTGCCTAAAAGTCAGTATGGCGAATACCCATGACGACACAGTCGCAACGCCCTCGTACCATCAGCGCCTGGATAGAAGTCCTCGACGCAGTCCGAATGCCCGCCTTCGCCATCAACCATGAGCGTGCGCATCAGGCCCTGCGCCAAAGCAACAGTTCGATCCGCGAAATCGCCGACAGGATACAGGCCAGCCCGGTGCTGGCGCTGTCCGTCATGCGCGAGGCCAACCGCACCAGCGGCGAGCGCGTGGCGCCGGCCGAGAGCCTGGAAATCGCCCTGAGCCGTATCGGTCTCAAGCGCACCGAAGAATTGTTGCTGAATATTCCCTCCGTTCAGCCCGCGGACATCCCGCTGCCATTGCGACAGATCATCGTCATCAGCCAGCAGGCCAGCCAGCAGGCCAACGGCCTGTTCGCTTCGCGCCTGGCCCGGCTCTGGCAGGAGATCCACTGGGGTAGCCTGCTGCTGCTCTCGCCCATGTGGCCTATGGTCGCCGCCTACCCGGATATTTTCCAGGCCTGGGAGGAGCGCGTACTGGCCAACGGCGAGAATGCCGCCACGGTGGAAATGGAACTGCTTGGCGTCCCGCTGTTCAGGCTGTGCCTGGCAATGGCCGAGCACTGGAACCTGCCCGAGTGGATTATCCAGAGCCACCGCCTGCTGAGTTCCGACCGGCAGATGCTGGTCAAGGCCCTGCATATCGCCAAGGAAAACGAGCACCCTCTCGAACAGCAACAGCACCTGGATAACGACCCCGAGCTGCGGCGCTGGCTGACCCACCCCGGCAACACCGCCCTCATGGCCAACGGCCTGGCCTTCGCCGCCCACCATAGCTGGGGTAGCCCGCACACCCTGCGCTGGCAGCGCCTGATCGCCCTGTATTTGCAAGTTCCCCTGCCGGAGTTGCAACAACGGGTCCACCAGCAGGCAGTGATCAACGCACGCAACCATCCCCTTCCCGGCCCCTGGCAACCGGCCGTGGGGCTCCTGTGGCCCTGGAACAGCCGCTTTCAATTACCGCGAAAGGCGCAGGCGCAAAAAGCCCCTCCGGGCGATATCGAATCATGGCGCAAGCATTGTGCCGAGCTGCTGCAGAGCCAGACCCCCTATGCCAATCGCCACCAGTTGGCCCATGCGGCGAGCCAGGCGCTACTGGCCGGCGGCTTGCAGCGCGTACTGATCATGCAGCCGGACGCTCTTGAAAACCGCCTGACGACACTGGTCGCCAGCGGTTTTCCTGTGGAAACGTCCAAGTTCACCCTCAATGGCAACCAGAGCCCGATACTGCGCAAACTGCTGGAAAAGCCGCTGAAATTGCGCATAGATGCGAAGAACTCCGCCCAGTATTCGGCACTGCTGCCTGGCAAGCTCAAAGCACTGTTCAACAGCGACCATCTGTTCATGCGTTCACTGGGCAGCAACGTATCCCTGTTGATCATTACCGACCAGAACGGACTCCCTTTCAGCGATGCCAGATTGCAGCTCTGTGAAAAGACCCTGCAGTGCATCGACCGGGCCGTGGCTAATTTCTCTCGATAAAACAGTCACATGCCACGACATGGTTTGCGAAGGAAGCTCAACAGCACCTAGACTGCGATCTTTCAGCAGCGAAATGAGGTCCGCCGTGTCCGTATTCCGCGATCTACCCCTGATCATCGAGCCCGCAGAACTGGCCGCACGGTTGCACAGCCCCGAGCTGGTATTGGTCGACCTGACCAGCGCCGCCCGCTATGCCGAAGGCCATATTCCCGGAGCACGCTTTGTCGATCCACGCCAGACCCAGTGGGGCCAACCTCCCGCGCCAGGGCTGCTGCCCGCCAGGGAACAACTGGAAGCGCTGTTCTCGGGCCTGGGGCACGGACCGGAGAAAATCTATGTGGTTTATGACGATGAGGGCGGCGGCTGGGCCGGGCGCTTCATCTGGCTGCTCGACAGCATCGGCCACTCGCACTACCACTACCTCAACGGCGGCCTGCCCGCCTGGGTTGGCGAAGGATTGCCCCTGAGCCAGGAAACACCGGCAATGACGACGGGCCAGGTAACCCTGACCCTGCAGGAAGCGCCCACGGCCACCCGCGCCTATATCGAAAGCCGCCTGGGCGCGCCCGACCTGCTGATCTGGGATGCGCGCTCGCCAGCCGAGTACCGCGGCGAAAAAGCCATAGCCGCGCGCAGCGGGCATATCCCCGGCGCGGTCAACTTCGAGTGGACCGCCGGCATGGACCCGCAGCGCGCGCTGCGCGTACGCACGGATATCGCCGAACGGCTGGAAAGCCTGGGGATCACGCCCGACAAGGAAATCATCACCCACTGCCAGACCCACCACCGGTCGGGCTTCACTTATCTGCTGGCCAAGGCCCTGGGCTATCCCAGGGTGAAAGCCTATGCCGGCTCCTGGGGCGAGTGGGGCAACCTGCCCGATACGCCGATACAGTCATGAAAAGGTCCTCAATGAAAGATCGCCTGTTCGTCCTGAGCCAGTACCTGCTGCCTCATCACCTGATATCGCGCCTGGCCGGTTGCCTGGCCGAATGCCGGATGCCGTGGATCAAGAATGGCTTCATCCGCTGGTTCATCCGGCGCTTCCAGGTCGACATGAGCCAGGCCCGGGTCGAGGAACCGACCGAGTACGAACACTTCAACGCCTTCTTCACCCGCGCCCTGAAAGACGGCGCCCGCCCCCTAGACCCGCTGCCGGGCGCCATCCTCAACCCCGCCGACGGCACCATCAGCCAGTTGGGCAGGGTCGCGCAGGGCCGCGTGTTCCAGGCCAAGGGCCACAGCTACAGCGTGATCGAGCTGCTCGGCGGCGACGCCGAACGGGCCTCGCCCTTCATGGGCGGGGACTTCGCCACCATCTACCTCTCGCCCCGCGACTACCACCGCGTGCACATGCCCCTGAGCGGTACCCTGCGCGAGATGGTCTACGTGCCGGGCCGCATCTTCTCGGTCAATGGCGTGACGGCACAGGGTGTGCCGGAGCTGTTCGCCCGCAACGAGCGCGTGGTCTGCCTGTTCGACACAGAACGCGGGCCGATGGCGATGGTGCTGGTCGGTGCCATGATCGTCGCCAGCATAGAAACCGTCTGGGCCGGCCTGGTCACCCCGCCACGCCGCACCCTCAAGGTGCAACGCTACGACGAAGCCGCCCGCGCGCCCATTCACCTGGAAAAAGGCGAGGAAATGGGACGTTTCAAGCTGGGTTCGACGGTCATCCTGCTGTTCGGGCCGGAACAGCTCGCCTGGGCCGAAGGACTGGCAGCGCAGAGTCCGGTACAGATGGGCCAGCGGTTGGGGCAGCCCAGGCAATAGGCTGGAGGCTGGACAGTGTGCATGCCAGCGCCCAAACCCTGTCAGGCGCTTTTTCTTGCAGCTTGTGGCTTGAAGCTTGCCGCCGCTAGATCCGATAGGTGGTCCTGGTCATCACCTTGGCCAGCAGACTCATGGCGAACTTGACCGGTGCCGGAAAGCGGTAACCCCCGGCATTGATCGCTGTGTTCGCATGCTGAGCCTCATCCTCGCGCATCTGCAGCAGAATGGCCCGGGACTTCTCGTCGTTGGTGGGCAGCTTCTGCAGGTGCTCGTCCAGGTGCTTGCACACCTGATCCTCGGTCGCGGCGACGAAGCCCAGGCTGACACGGTCGCTGATCAACCCCGCCGTCGCGCCGATACCGAAGGACAGCCCGTAGAACAGCGGGTTGAACACACTGGTGTGGCTATCCAACTGATGGATGCGCTGCTCGCACCAGGCCAAGTGGTCGACTTCTTCTTCGGCGGCATGCTCCATCGCCTTGCGCACCTTGGGCAGGCGCGCCGTCAGGGCCTGCCCCTGGTACAGCGCCTGGGCACAGACTTCTCCGGTATGGTTGATACGCATCAGCCCGGCAACGTGCCGGCTCTGGCTCTCGCTCAGCTCGGCTTCGTCCTTGAGCAACGCCGGTGACGGACGATGGGGCTGACCACTGAAAGGCAAGAGTGAACGCAATGCCGCGTCCGTCTGCATCAGCAGACGGTCGACGGGGGAGTAGTGGCGATCATTGGACATGGACGCCTCCTGCTGGAGAATGGGAGGCCGGTCAGGCGCCGGCGAAGGCACCAGTGTAGCAAGAAGCTGGAGGCTGGAGGCTGGAGGCTGGAGGCTGGACAGCGTGCGCGGCCGCACCAAAACCCTGCCACGCGCTTTCTGCCTTTTCGTCCAGGCTCCAGCGCTCTTATCGGCTCTTTACTTCCAGCTTGCCGCCGCTCTTCTACGCCAGCTCGTCGAAGCACTCAGCCAGAATGGCCAGGCCCTTCTGCAGTTGCGCGTCGGGGATGGTCAGCGGCATCA
>NZ_QJUO01000041.1 GCF_004327335.1 Stutzerimonas kirkiae
TGATGCCGCTGACCATCCCCGACGCGCAACTGCAGAAGGGCCTGGCCATTCTGGCTGAGTGCTTCGACGAGCTGGCGTAGAAGAGCGGCGGCAAGCTGGAAGTAAAGAGCCGATAAGAGCGCTGGAGGCTGGACGAAAAGGCAGAAAGCGCGTGGCAGGGTTTTGGTGCGGCCGCGCACGCTGTCCAGCCTCCAGCCTCCAGCCTCCAGCCTCCAGCCTCCAGCCATAAAAAAACGGCTGAAGACTTGTCTTCAGCCGTTTTTTATAGGACGCCGATCAGTGCTTGATAGCGGCCAGCATGTAGTCCGGAAGCGGGTCGATGACGATCTGCTGGCCCTGGTAGCGAGCCTTGGCTTCTTCGCGGGTAAAGACGCCGTGCGGGGCGCGGCTGTCGTTATCCAGGCGTTGACGGCCACGATAGTCGATGACGCAACCGTCGGCTTCTACCCAGAAGTGAGGGGAGACGACCTTGCCATCGAGTTCCAGTTTTCCGAGCATTGCACGATACGGGATATGTTGCTTGGCGAGGCGGGTGACAACCAGACGGCTGATGGCGTCGGCGTCGGCCTTGCGGCTATCCAGATCATCGAGAAGGCTTTTTAACTGGGGTTCGTTCATGGCTGCTGTCCTCGGTGGACGTGTCGTTGAGGGCTGCATTGTAGACTAAAGTCTAATGCGCTTGCACCTGCCGAACGTACTCTCCGGGCGCCTTTCTTATACTTATTTCTTATGAGTCAATGTGTCGCAGCTATGAGCGGTGACTATGGAAATCCCTGGCGTTGCCGGGGGTTTCGGCCTTCAGCGGCTCTGGCGCAGGCGTTCCAGCAGGGCCAGGCTGGCGTAACCGTCCGCGGGCCAGCCGAGTTGCTGCTGGTACTGGCGAATGGCACGACGTGTATTGGCGCCGATGATTCCGTCGGCGGCCCCGGTGGCGAAGCCGAGGGCTTGCAGGCGTTCCTGCAGTTCCAAGCGCTGGGAGCGGCTCAGCGGCTGCTCGTCCTGCGGCCAGCCGGCCTGGACATGGCCGCGCCCATCGAAACGCTCGGACAGCAGGCCGATGGCCAGGGCATAGGCGCTGGAGTTGTTGTAGCGCAGGATACTGCGGAAGTTGTCCAGCACCAGGAAGGCCGGGCCCTGGTGGCCGGCCGGCAGCAGCAGGCTGGCCTCGGTCTGTTCATCCAGGTTCGGCAGGTCGCTGACGCCCAGTTGGCGCCATTGCGCCAGGGGCATGCGGGTGTCCATGTCGGCCAGGGCGTAGTCGAAGCGCTCCGCCAGGCGGACTTCCTTGCCCCAGGGCTGGCCGCGTTTCCAGCCCGATGCCTGCAGGTAGTGGGCCGCCGAAGCCAGGGCATCGGCGGTGCTGCCCCAGATGTCCCGCCGGCCGTCGCCGTCGAAGTCGACGGCATGGGTGTTGTAGGTGGTCGGGATGAACTGGGTCTGGCCCATGGCGCCGGCCCAGGAGCCGCGCATCCGTTCGGGCTGGATGTCGCCATGCTGGAGGATTTCCAGCGCTGCCAGCAATTGGGCGCGGGCGAAGGCCGGGCGGCGGCCTTCATGGGCCAGGGTGGCCAGGGAGCGAATGACGGACTTGTTGCCCATGATCTGGCCGAAGCTGCTTTCCAGGCCCCAGATGGCTACCAGCGCATTGCGGTCCACGGCGTAGCGCGCCTCGATGGCGTCGAGGGTCGTGGCATGCTGCCTGAGCAGGCTGCGGCCACTGTTGACTCGTTGCGGCGAGATGGCGCTTTCCAGGTATTGCCAGACCGGCCGGGTGAATTCGGGTTGGCTGCGGTCGGCCTCGATCACGCCTGGGTCGGGTTCCACCCCTCTGAAAGCCCGATCGAAGACTTGCGGCGAGATGCCCTGGGCCAATGCTTCGCTGCGAAAGCTTTCCCGCCAGTCGGCGAAACTCTGTGTCGTGCTGGAAGTCCCGCTGACGGGCAATGCCTGAGGCTGGGACAGGTTGCCGGGGTGTCGCGGTTCCGCGGCGCAGGCGACCACCAGGCTCAGCCCCGAAGCGGCGACCAGGGTTCGAAGAAGGGCAGCGGGAATCACAGGAGAAGGCATGCTCGCTCTCGATGGCTCGACGAGATGCGACCTTATCACGCTTTGCGCGGATTGGCTTTCAGGCAGCCGCCTCCGGCGACAGGTTGCAGGCAGCGCCGCGCGCCGTGCACGGTTTCAGGCCGCCAGAAAGAACGAAGCCTCCCAGTTTTGCTGGGAGGCTTCGCGGCGGTAGCTGCCTTTGCCTTTGGCGGGTCGTTCCTGACGGCAGCGGAACAGCGGCTGGGCGGCGATGGATTTGGCCCGGTTGGGGCGTTTGCTTTTCTTGGCCATGGGGCTCCTCCTGCGGTGGTCTTGCGAAAGATAGAGTAATCAGGGCAACTGCGTCAGGCTAAAGCGCTTGAGGCTTGAGGAAAAATCGTTCATTCCCAGCCAGAAGTGAAAGCTTCTACGTCCAGCTATCCAGCCTCCAGCGCTTTTATCGGCTCTTTGAGCGCGTCCGATGGGTATTCATTCGCTTGCGGATTGTGGCTTGCAACTGCCTCAGTGCTCTTTCCTGAAAAGCCGCTGTCCCGCCAGCTTCAGGCTGAGGTCGGCGAGGCCGATCCAGGGATCGCCGGGCGCCTGTCCCTTGATCTGCTCGTCGATCTGCTGGGCTTCCTGCAGCAACTGGTTCCAGCGGGCGCTGCTGTGCCGTTGCAGCGCCTTGGACAACAATGGGCGGCGTTTGTCCCATACCGGTGGGCGTGCCTGGCTGAAGGCACGCTCGAGCGGCGTGCCCTGGGCATATTGATGGGCGAGGTTGGCCAGCAGGCGAATCTCCCTGGACAGCGCCCAGAGGATCACTGGCGCTTCCACGCCCTCGCCACGCAGGCCGTGCAGCATATGCAGGCTGTGCTGGGCCTGGCCATGCAGGGCTGCGTCGATCAGGCCGAAGACATCGTAGCGGGCGCTGTCGGCGACGGCGGCCTGTACGGTGTCCACCGTGATCTGCCCCTGGTCGGCGAGAAGCTTGAGTTTCTCGATCTCCTGGGCGGCGGCCAGCAGGTTGCCTTCGACACGGGCGGCGATCAGTTCGAGCGCTTCCTGGCTGGCCGACAGCCCCGACTGGGAAAGGCGCTGGCGTATCCACTGCGGAAGTTGCTGGGCGTCCACCGGCCAGACCTGGATGAACTGCGTCTGCTTGCCGTCGATCAGCGCCTTGGCCCATTTGCTCTTCTGGGTGTTGCCGTCGAGCTTGGGCAGGCTGATCAGCAGCAGCGTGTCCTCGGCCGGGCGCGCCAGGTACTCGAGCAGCGCGGCGGCCCCCTTGTCGCCGGGCTTGCCGTTGGGGATGCGCAGTTCCAGCAGGCGCTTCTGCGCGAACAGTGAGAGGCTGGCGCCGGCCTCGATCAGTTGTCCCCAGTCGAAGCCCGCTTCGGCATTGAACACCTGGCGCTCATCGTATCCCTGCTGGCGAGCGGCGCCGCGGATACTGTCGCAGGCTTCCTGGCACAGCAGATGCTCGTCACCGCAGACGATATAGACGGGGGCGAGCACCCCTTGCAGGTGTTTGCCGAGTTGCGCTGGAGGCAGTTTCATGGGCGAGGGTTCCGGGGGCCGCAGCGGCCCCCGTGGGGATCATTGCACAGGCGAGTGCAGCGGGGCGGCCTGTTCCTGGCCGGCCGCTTCCAGGGCCTGCCGTTCGGCGTGGGCCTTGTCTTCCGCGGCCCGTTGCAGGCGGTCGAGCTGAGCCGGGGTGATGCGTTGCAGGCGCAGGACCAACTGTTGCAACAGGTCGCGGCGGATTTCCTCACGCAACTGGACGGCCTCCTGGGAGGAGCCGATCAGGTTGTTTTCATCGTGGACGTAGACCTTGCTCACATCGACGCTGTCGCTGAGCAGCAGCAGGTCCTGCGGGCCACGGAACTCGTAGTCGAGCCGGTTGGAAAGCTCGTACTCGGCGGTGCGCGCCGAGCCGCTGTAGCTGGCGGTACGCCGGCCTTCCTGTTCACGCAGCAGGTTCAGCGTATAGCGGGCGCCCGGGTGTACGCGCACGCCGTTGCTGCTGAGCAACTGTTCCAGTTGCTTGACGGTGTCGCCATAGTTGTTGCGTGCCTGCAGGTCGATCTCGCTCAGGGCGAAGTCGGCGTTGCCGGTGCCGCGCAGTTGGAAGCCGCAGCCGGTCAGCAGCAGTGCCAGGCCAAGCATCATCAGGTTGCGTTTGAGCATTGTGTTATCCCCATCGATGCCGGCGCCGGGCGCCGGCAGGCGTCAGTTTGCGACGATATTGACCAGTTTGCCCGGAACCACGATGACCTTGCGAATCGACAGGCCTTCGGTGAAACGCAGGACATTCTCGTTGCTGCGAGCAGCGCTTTCGACTTCTTCGCGGCTGGCTTGCGCCGGCACTTCGATATGGCCGCGCAGCTTGCCGTTGACCTGTACCACCAGGGTCAGGCTGTCCTGCACCAGGGCGGACTCATCCACTCGTGGCCAGGGCGCGCCGATGATGGCTTCGCGGTGTCCCAGGCACTGCCAGAGTTCATGGCTGATGTGCGGTGTGATGGGGGCCAGCAGCAGGGCGACGGTTTCCAGGCCATGCTGCAACAGGGCGCGGTCCTGTTCGCTGGCGGTGGGCGTCTTTTCCAGCACGTTCATCAGGGTCATGACCTGGGCGATGGCGGTGTTGAACTTGTGGTGCTGGCCGATATCCTGGCTGGCCTGGCGGATGGCCAGGTGGATGGCGCGGCGGATGGCCTTCTGCTCGTCGTTCAGGCTGGCGATGTCCAGCGCCCCTGGCAGGCCGGCGCCGACATGGGCGTGGGCCAGGCGCCAGACGCGGCGCAGGAAGCGGTTGGCGCCCTCGACACCGGCGTCGGACCACTCCAGGCTCATGTCGGGCGGCGAGGCGAACATCATGAACAGGCGGCAGGTATCGGCACCGTAGGTGTCGATCATGGTCTGCGGGTCGACGCCGTTGTTCTTCGACTTGGACATCTTCTCGGTGCCGCCGATTTCCACCGGCTGGCCGTCGCTCTTGAGCCTGGCGGCGATGATCTTGCCCTTGGCGTCGCGTTCGATCTCGACATCGGCGGGATTGAACCATTCCTTGCCGCCATTCTCGCGCAGGCGGTAGTAGGTTTCGGCGATCACCATGCCCTGGGTGAGCAGGTTGGCGAAGGGCTCGTCGGAGTCGATCAGGCCCTGGTCGCGCATCAGCTTGTGGAAGAAGCGCGCGTACAGCAGGTGCAGGATGGCATGCTCGATGCCACCGATGTACTGGTCGACCGGCAGCCAATAGTTGGCTTCTTCCTTGTCCAGCATGCCGCCTTCGAAGTTAGGCGAGGCATAGCGGGCGAAGTACCAGGAGGACTCGACGAAGGTATCCATGGTGTCGGTTTCGCGGCGTGCCGGCTTGCCGGTGCGCGGGTCGCTGGTTTCGTAGAAGGAGGGCAGGCGCGCCAGCGGCGAGCCGGCGCCGTCCGGCACCACGTCCTCGGGCAGTACCACCGGCAGCAGTTCGGCCGGCACTGGAATGTCGTCGCCGTCCTCGCTGTGGATGATCGGGATCGGGCAGCCCCAGTAGCGCTGGCGGCTGATGCCCCAGTCGCGCAGGCGGAACTGGGTCCTGCGCGCGCCGTGGCCGCTGGCTTCGAGGGTGGCGACGATGGCGTCGAAGGCGTCGCCGAAGGTCTTGCCGTCGAACGCGCCGGAGTTGACGGTGGTCAGGCCATCCTTGTCGCCATACCAGGCTTGCCATTGGCTGGCATCGTAGTCGCGGCCTTCGCCAGCGTAGACCTGGCGGATCGGCAGGCGGTACTTGCTGGCGAACTCGAAGTCGCGTTCGTCATGGGCCGGTACCGCCATCACCGCGCCCTCGCCGTAGCCCCACAGGACGTAGTTGGCGACGAACACCGGCAGCTTGTCGCCGGTCAGCGGATGGATGACGAACTGGCCGGTGGCGACCCCCTTTTTCTCCATGGTGGCCATGTCGGCCTCGGCCACGGAGCCTGCCTTGCACTCGGCGATGAAGGCTTGCAGCTCGGCGTTGCTCTCGGCGGCGCGCTGGGCCAGCGGGTGTTCGGCGGCGACCGCGACATAGGTGGCGCCCATCAGCGTGTCGGGGCGTGTGGAGTAGACCTTCAACTGGCCGGCGATACCGACGCTGTCGAGGTCGTAGTCGAACACGATATCGGCGCCGAAGCTCTTGCCGATCCAGTTGCGCTGCATGGTCTTGACCTGCTCCGGCCAGCCCGGCAGGTCGTCCAGGCTGTTCAGCAGTTCTTCGGCATAGGCGGTGATGCGGAAGTAGTACATCGGGATTTCGCGCTTCTCGATCAGCGCCCCGGAGCGCCAGCCGCGTCCGTCGATGACCTGCTCGTTGGCCAGTACGGTCTGGTCGACCGGGTCCCAGTTCACGGTGCCGTTCTTGCGGTAGATGATGCCCTTGCGGAACAGCTCGGTGAACAGCCACTGTTCCCAGCGGTAGTAGTCCGGCTTGCAGGTGGTGACTTCACGCGACCAGTCGATGGCCAGGCCCAGGCTCTTGAGCTGGGTCTTCATGTAGTCGATGTTGGAGTAGGTCCATTCGGCGGGGGCGACCTTGTTGTTCATGGCGGCGTTTTCCGCCGGCATGCCGAAGGCGTCCCAGCCCATCGGCTGCAGTACGTTCTTGCCGAGCATGCGCTGGTAGCGGGCGATCACGTCGCCGATGGTGTAGTTGCGCACGTGCCCCATGTGCAGCTTGCCGCTGGGGTAGGGGAACATCGACAGGCAGTAGAACTTCTCCTGCCCCGGCTTCATGACGGCCTGGAAGGATTGGTTGGCGTCCCAGAAGGACTGCGCGGCGGCTTCGATTTCGCGGGGCTGATACTGTTCGTGCATGGCTACTGGCATTGACAAGAAGGCTGGCCTTTCGCTGGATTCCACCTGCGGCGAGGCGGCTATGCAGCGGGGAATTGGAAACGCCGTAGCATACATGACCCTCGGTGGGCTGGGGAAACGTGATTTGCCCGGCGCGTACGGGCTGCCGCCGGTTTTTCGTCCGGCTTTTCAGACTCCAGCGCGCTTTTCGGCTTTCCCGGCTCTTCGCGCGCGGTGCGTGGCCGCGCTTGTCTCCTGTGATGCAGGCCCTGCCTGGAACACTCTGGTCTACGCTTCAATTGCGGGGATGGGAGATGCGAGGTGAGTCATGGCCAGTGAAGCCTGTGTCGAAGAGGGTTTGTACGAGCGTGTCCTGCAGCGGCTTGCCACGGCGCTGCAGGATGCCGGGGACGAGGGGACGGACGAGCGGGAACTCGAGATCCACGGGCTGACCCCGGCGGAGTTCGAGTTGATCCGTGCCTATCTGCACAGGGATTCGCAATGGCTTTCGGGCTGGCACGCGGCGGCGCGGGAGCAGGCCCAGCAGGCGCACAGCTTTGCCTTGAAGAAGCTGGCCATGCCGTTGGCCGTGCAGCAGACGTTGACATGCGCGCTGTGCAACAGCGATGTGCGCTGGCCCGTCAGCCCGGGGCCGGCGGTCTGTCCGGCATGCGGCTCGCAATTGCTGCGGGCCAGGCAGCGGCTGTGCGGTTGATAGGCCGTGCGGCAAACGGCAAGCTGCCGGCCTGTGGATCGCGTTGAAGCGATTGGTCCGACTGGGAGCCCGCAATGCCCATCCGTTATTTCTTCAAGCAATTGCTGCTGCCGCCTGGCGGTCTGCTGGTCCTGCTGCTGCTGGCCTGGTGGCTGCGGCGGCGTGCGCCGAGGCTTGCGGCCTGCTGCCTGGTGCTCGGCCTGGGTGGCTCGTGGCTGATGAGCCTGCCCGTGGTGGTGGAGTGGGGCGCCCGCCAGATCGAACGTGAGCCGGCGCTGGCCGAGGCGCAGTGGGGCGGGCTCGCGCAGCGTGCACAGGCGATCGTGGTGCTTGGCGCGGGCCGCGAGATGGCCGACCCGGCCTGGGGCGCCGACCAGCCCAGCCATATCGAACTCGAGCGCCTGCGCTATGCGGCGCGGCTGGCGCGGGCCAGCGGGTTGCCGCTGCTGATCAGTGGCGGGCTGCACTATGGCAAGCCGCCGAGCGAAGCACGTATCGGTGCCGAGGTGCTGGCGCGCGATATGAATATGGCGACCCGCTGGCTGGAGGAACGCAGTCGCACGACCTGGGAGAACGCCGTCTACAGCGCTGAAATGCTGCATGCCGAGGGGATTGGGCGGGTGGTGCTGGTGACTTCCGCCGCGCATATGCCGCGTTCGCGCTGGAGCTTCGAGCGCAATGGCCTGCAGGTGATCGCCGCGCCGGTGGGGTTCATGGGCGTAGCCAATGGCCGTCCCCTGGGCGGCTGGATGCCGGAAAGCAAGGCGATCTGGCAGAACGGCATGCTGCTCAACGAGGTGGCCGGGTTGATCGCCTACCCACTGTTCTATCGATAGGCCGGTCCGGGCTTGCTGCGGCGCGGGCCGCTTGTTCCTGGTGCTGGCGATGCCCCGCGGCATTGCCGGCGACCCGGTGTGGGGCCGGGCAGGCCAGTCGTACTGGCGCATGGATTCTTGCCTGCTGGGGCCGCCCGGTCATGCGCCGTGACGGCAGTGCCACGAGGGGAGGTTCGCTCGCTCCTACAGCGTGTGGCGGGCGGCCTTCGGTCTGCGCATCACGGCATGGGCCAGCAGTAGAGCGCACAGCAGTCCCAGCGGCCAGGAGCGCCAGCGCAGGAAGGGGGTCAGGCCCTGCATCGGGGTGACTTCACCGTACAGCACGGCCTGTTCGAACTGGGGGGCCCGTTCGCTGATGCGGCCCTTGGGGTCGATCAGCACGGTGATACCGTTGTTGGTGGCGCGGATCATCCAGCGCCCGGCTTCCAGGGCGCGCATCTGAGCCATCTGCAAGTGTTGCAGGGGGCCGATGGAGCGCCCGAACCAGGCGTCGTTGCTGACCGTCAGCAGCAGGTCGCTAGCGGCGGCGAGGCTGGCGGCGAAGTCCGGGTAGACGGCTTCGTAGCAGATATAGGGCGCTATGTTGTAGCCCTTGGCGAGCAGCGGTGGCTGGTCGGGCTGGCCACGGGCGAAGTCGGACATCGGCAGGTCGAAGAAGGCGATCAGCCCGCGCAGCAGCTCTTGTAACGGCACGTATTCACCGAAGGGCACCAGCTTCTGCTTCAGGTAGGTGCGTTCGCCCAGGCCGAGGACCGTCAGGCCGTTGTAGTAGCGCATTTCGCCGCGTTGGTTCGGCTGGCGCAGCGGAAGCCCGGTGACCAGTGCCGCATCGCGCTGCCTGGCGAAGTCGTCGAGCAGGGCCAGGTAGCCGCTGGCCTGCTCCCTGAATACCGGGACGGCGGTTTCCGGCCAGACGATCAGGTCGCTGCGGCGGCTGGCGAAGCTCAGGTCGCGGTACAGCACCAGTTGCTGTTCCAGCTTGCGCGGGTCCCATTTCATGCTCTGTTCGATATTGCCCTGGATCGCGGCGACGCTCAGCGGTGCGCCCTTGGGCTCGGTCCAGGCGTACTGGCCGAGGGCCAGGCCCAGCAGCCAGGGCGCGAACAGCAGCGCCAGGCCGGCGATGGCGCCGCGCCTGGCGCGCAGCAGGCACGGCAGGTTGGCCAGCAGGGCGGCGCTGAGGGCGATGACGAAGGTCGGCAGCCACACGCCGCCGATCGGCGCGAGGCCGGCGAGCGGGCCATCCAGTTGGCTGTAGCCGACGTAGAGCCAGGGAAAGCCGGTGAGTATCCAGCCGCGCAGCATATCCAGTGCCAGCCAGAGGGCGGCGAAGGCCAGGGCGTCGGCCAGCGGCGCTTGCCCGCGGCGCAGCCATCCGCTCCAGAGCCAGCCGAGCAGGGCGAAGAACAGCGCCAGCCCGGCGACGAAGCCGAGGGTCAGCAGCCCGGCCAGGGCCGGCGATGCCGCGCCGAAGTCGTGGATGCTGACGTACACCCAACTGACGCCGGAGGCGAACAGCCCGAAACCGTAGAGCCAGCCGCGCCAGGCCGCCTGCCTTGGCGAAAGCTCGCGCAGGCAGTGGTAGAGCAGGGCGATCGACAGCACGGCCAGCGGCCAGATATCGAACGGCGCCAGCGCCAGGGTGGTCAGCGCCCCGGCCAGCAGGGCGAGAAGATTGCCCGGCCAGCCGGGGCGGGTGAGTACGGACATAGAGGGCCTTAAAACTGAAGAAGAGCGGAAGAGCCGATAAGAGCGCTGGGGGCTGGACGCAAAAAGCAGAAAGTGCTTGACCGGGTTTTGGCGCTGATGCGAACGCTGTCCAGCCTCCAGCCTCCAGCCTCCAGCCTCCAGCCTCCAGCCTCCAGCCTCCAGCCTATAGCTTCGTCAACCGCAGCATATGCACCCGGCGACTGTCGGCGCTGAGGACGCGGAAGCGGAAACCGTCGATCTCGGTGATTTCGTTGCGCTTGGGCAGATGGCCGAAGGCACCCATCACTAGCCCGGCGACGGTTTCGAACTGGTTGTCGGGGAAGTCGCTCTCGAAGAATTCGTTGAAACTGCCGATAGGCGTCAGCGCCTTGACCAGGAAATCGCCGCTGGGCAGGGGGCGGATATAACTGTCCTCTTCGACATCGTGCTCGTCCTCGATATCGCCGACGATCTGTTCCAGTACGTCCTCGATGGTCACCAGGCCCGCCACGCCGCCATATTCGTCGATGACGATGGCCATATGGTTATGGTTGGCGCGGAACTCGCGTAGCAGCACGTTGAGTCGCTTGGATTCGGGCACGAAGGTGGCGGGGCGCAGCAACTGGCGCAGGTCGAATGCGTGGTGGCGGTCGCGCAGGATCAGTGGCAGCAGGTCCTTGGCCAGCAGTACGCCGACGATATCGTCCAGGCTTTCGCCGATCACCGGGTAGCGGGAGTGGGCCGCGGCGATGATTTCCGGGAGGAATTCCTCGGGCGTCTGCCCGGCGCGGATGGTCATGACCTGGGAGCGCGGCACCATGATGTCGCGTACCTGCAGGTCGGCTACCTGGATGGCGCCCTCGACGATGGCCAGGGCCTCGTTGTCGAGCAGGTCGTTCTGGTGCGCGCCGCGCAGTATTTCCAGAAGGTCCTGGCGGTTCTTCGGTTCATGGGAAAAAGCCTTGGTGATGTTTTCCAGCCAGGACTTTTTCCCGCTGCTCGATCGATCTTCGCTCATGTCTCTGACTCAAGAGTCCCTGTGTGTAGGCCCTGTCGGGCTATTCGGCCGCGTAGGGGTCGGGATGACCCAGTTCGGCCAGCAGTTGGCGTTCCAGATTTTCCATTTCCTCGGCCTCGTCTTCTTCGATGTGGTCGTAGCCGAGCAGGTGCAGGCAACCGTGGATCACCAGGTGCGCCCAGTGCGCCGCAAGAACCTTGCCATGTTCGGCGGCCTCGCGTTCGACCACCGGGACGCAGATCACCATGTCGCCGAGCAGCGGAATGTCCAGGTATTCGTCCGGCACCTCGGCGGGGAAGGAGAGGACATTGGTCGCATAGTCCTTGTGCCGCCAGTTGTTATTCAGCTCGCGGCCTTCCTCTTCGTCGACCAGGCGGATGGTCAGCTCGGAGTCGGCGCTGCGCTGGCGCAGGGCCAGCGTGCACCAGGCCTGGAAATCGCTTGCGGCGGGCACATGGCCCGTCGAGGCGTTCTGCAGGTCGAGTTCAATCCGCACCGCTGTCTCCCGCCTTGCGGCCGACGGAACCCTGGCGGCTCTCGAAGCGTTCGTAGGCCTCGACGATACGCTGCACCAGCGGGTGGCGCACCACGTCCTTGGGCTGGAAGTGGGTGAAGCTGATGCCGTTGACCTTGTCCAGCACCTCGATGACGTGCGCCAAGCCGGACTTGGTGCCGCGGGGCAGGTCGACCTGGGTGATGTCGCCGGTGATCACCGCCGTCGAGCCGAAGCCGATACGGGTGAGGAACATCTTCATCTGTTCCTGGGTGGTGTTCTGGCTTTCGTCGAGGATGATGAAGCTGTTGTTCAGCGTGCGCCCGCGCATATAGGCCAGCGGCGCGATCTCGATCACCTGCTTCTCGATCAGGCGGGCCACCTGCTCGAAACCGAGCATTTCATACAGGGCGTCGTACAGCGGGCGCAGGTAGGGGTCGATCTTCTGTGCCAGATCACCGGGCAGGAAACCCAGCTTCTCGCCCGCCTCGACCGCCGGGCGCACCAGAAGGATGCGCCGGACCTGCTCGCGTTCCAGCGCGTCCACCGCGCAGGCCACGGCCAGGTAGGTCTTGCCGGTGCCGGCGGGGCCGACGCCGAAGTTGATGTCGTTCTCCAGGATCGCCTTGACGTAGCGCTGCTGGTTGGCCCCGCGCGGGGTGATGCTGCCCTTGCGCGTACGCAGGCTGACCAGAGGGTTGCCGCCGCCTGCACCCAGCTCCTCCATGGCGGACTCCTGCAGGTACAGGTGCACGGTGTCGGGCGACAGTTCCGCGCCCTTGGCCTCGCGGTACAGGCGCCGCAGCAGTTTTTCCGCGGCATGCGCCACTTCCGGTGCGCCGAGCAGCTCGAACTGGTTGCCGCGATTGCGGATTTCCAGGTCCAGGCGCTGCTCGATCAGGCGCAGGTTCTCGTCGAACTGGCCGCAGAGATTGGCGAAACGATTGGCTTCGAAGGGTTCAAGGGTAAAGCGATGGGGTTCTATGGGGGCGTTCAAGAGCTTTTGTTTGACCGTGACCAGAAGGATGGGGGGAGGATAGCGCCAGGAGGGCAAAGCGGAAAGGGCGATAAAAGCCGAAGAGAGCGCTGGAGGCTGGCCGATAAAAGGCGACAAGAGCGCCAGAGGCTGGAAAGCCGAACGAAGAGCAGAAAAATCCTGTCCAGCCTCCAGCCTCCAGCCTCCAGCCTCCAGCTAGTCCAGCAGCGTTCCGCGCAGCGAATGCGGCAGGGCGTCATCGATATGCACGCCGACGAACTGGCCGATCAGCAACGGGTTGCTGCTGCGGAAGTTGACGATGCGGTTGTGTTCGGTACGGCCCTGCAGCATGCCCGGGTCCTTCTTCGAATAGTCGCTGACCAGGATGCGCTGGGTGGTGCCGACCAGGCGGCGGCTGTTCTCGAAGCCCTGCTGGTTGATGCGCTGTTGCAGGATCGACAGGCGCTGCTTCTTCACCTCGTCCGGGGTGTCGTCCGCCAGGTCCGAGGCCGGGGTGCCGGGGCGCGGGCTGTAGATGAAGGAAAACGAGAAGTCGAAGCCGACATCCTGGATCAGCTTCATGGTCTGCTCGAAGTCCTTATCGGTCTCGCCGGGGAAGCCGACGATGAAGTCGGAACTGATCATGATGTCCGGCACCGCCGCCTTCAGCTTGCGGATGCGCGACTTGTATTCCAGCGCGGTGTGGTTGCGCTTCATCGCCGCAAGAATGCGGTCGGAGCCGGACTGCACCGGCAGGTGCAGGTATTTCACCAGCTCCGGTACCTCGGCGTGGGCCTGGATCAGCGCGTCGGAAAACTCCAGCGGATGCGAGGTGGTGTAGCGGATCCGGTCGATGCCGTCGACTTCGGCGATCACGCGGATCAGTTCGGCCAGGTCGGCGATGCCTCCGTCGTGGGTGGCACCACGGTAGCCGTTGACGTTCTGGCCGAGCAGGGTGACTTCGCGCACGCCGTTTTCCGCCAGGTGAATGACCTCGGCCAGCACGTCGTCGAACGGGCGGCTGACTTCCTCGCCACGGGTGTAGGGCACCACGCAGAAGCTGCAGTACTTGCTGCAGCCTTCCATGACCGAGACGAAGGCGCTGGGGCCGTCGATACGCGGCTCCGGCAGGTGGTCGAATTTTTCGATCTCCGGGAAGGAAATATCCACCTGAGGGGTTTTCGTGATACGCGCCGCATCGATCATTTCCGGCAGGCGGTGCAGGGTCTGTGGGCCGAACACCACATCGACATAGGGCGCGCGGTCGCGGATCGCCGCGCCTTCCTGGCTGGCCACGCAGCCGCCGACGCCGATCACCAGTTGCGGATTCTCCAGCTTCAGCTCGCGCCAGCGGCCCAGTTGCGAGAAGACCTTTTCCTGGGCTTTTTCGCGGATCGAACAGGTATTGAGCAGGATCACGTCGGCTTCCGCCGGGTTGTCGGTTATCTCCAGGGGCTGCTGCTCGCCCAGCAGGTCGACCATGCGCGAGCTGTCGTACTCGTTCATCTGGCAGCCGTGGGTTTCGATGTAAAGCTTGCGGGTCATGTGACGGGGCCGGCGTTGTGCAAAAAATGACCGCGAATTATATGCGGCAATGGTGCGGCCGGCTACCAGGGGCGCAAGGTGCTTCGATAAAGGCGCTGCAGGCTGGAAAGCTCGACGAAAAACACCGGTTGCCACGCTCTTTCGTTCAGCCTCCAGTCTCCAGCGCTCTTTCCGGCTCTTTGCAGTGCAATGCACATTCCCCGCACAAGGTCCGGTTCAGGCCAGCCGCTGCCGGGCTATCCGAAGGCCGCTATCAGGAAGGGGAGGCCCGGATCAGGGCCGCCTGGCCCAGGCGTTCGCCGTGTTCATCCTCCACTTCCCAGATCACGCCATCGTGGACCTGGAACAGCCGGCCCGACCTGGCTATGCGGATTCCCGCATAGCCGTAGGCAATACCCCGGGTCCGCACTTCATCGAGAATCCGCTGACGCTCGGGTTGCTGCTCATCCGCTGCGCTCAGCCGGGATGGCAGGCGCATGAACTCTTCACGGGAGTATTCGAAGATGCGCAGTGCACTGGCATTGGCATAGATGAAGCGAGGATCGTCCTGGCCGTTGTGGGCCAGCAGGCCGAACGGGGCCCGCTGGTGGATCCACGCATGGCTGGCCTCCACGCCTTCGCTCTGTGCTATCTCCGGGCACAGCTCCGCACCGAGTGTCCGGCCAGTGCGGCGCTGGTAGGCGGCATCGAGCAATTGCAGCAGGGTAGCTGTAGAACATTCATTGGCCATGGTTGCGCTCCAACCGGATTCAGAGGTTCCGGGCTCGTGGGTTGAGGCCGACGACCTGCTGCGCGTCCACCGGGATCCTGACCAGGATGGAGCGCCCGGGCTCCTGGCGGCTCTGTGCGAAGAGGTGGTCCAGGTTGTCCAGGTCCGGTGCCAGATCGAAGCTTTTCCAGCCGCAGGCGCGCGCCATGGCGCAGAAATCCATGGAGGGCAGGTGGGTATGGTAACGGGGCTCTTCCAGGTCGGGGATGATGACGGGCAAGCCCTGCTCGACGATGCCGTAGCAGCCATTGTCCAGCACGAACAGCAGTATGCCGAGGTTGCTGGCTTCGCTCAGGTTGCCTGCGAACAGGCGGAAACAGCCGTCACCGGTGAACGCGACCACCAGGCTTGCCGGTGCGGCGACCTTGGCGCCAATGGCCAGGCCCAGGGCGTTGCCCATCGCGGAACCGCGGTAGAGGGAAAAGAAGCGCGCCTTCGGGTTGGGCCGCTGGGTGACGTACTGGCGGTCCTTGTAGGACAGGCAGACATCGTCGAAACCCAGGGTACCTGCTGGCCAGCGCTGATCCAGGGCTTCGAACAACTGGACGATATCCACGTGCCCGGGCCTGGGCCTGTCGCGGTGGCCCTGGTTGAGGCTGGCGGGTGCCGGGGCCATGCGCTGGTTGCGTGGTGGCTGGTGTACGAAATGTTCGACCAGTGCCGCCAGAACTTCCTCCAGGGGGGCGACGAGTTGATGATAGGTCTCGCCGGCGCGGTGCTGGAAGCTTCCGTCGATCTGCCCATAGCCATCGGTAAGGGCTGTCAGGACGAACAGGTTGCCGGCGGCGTAGGGCGCCAGGTTGACCGTGTATTCGTCCGGGCAGGCACCAAGCACCAGCAGCACGTCCTGCTCGCCCAGGCTCTGCCAGTGCTGCGTGGCCGCGTCGTTGCCACCGAAGCCGATGTAGCCGTAGCCATAGGCGTTGTCGCGGGCGATGCCATTGCTGCCGTTGATGCTCCACACTGCCGCCGCGCCCAACTGTTCGCAGAGCTTGCTGGTCAGTTCGGGCGCGCCTGTGCAGCGGGCCAGCTCTTCACCGGCGAGCAGGGTGACGCGGCGCCCCTCGATATGCCGGGCGAATGCCTTGACGAATTCGCCTACGGGCGGCAGCGGGTGTTCGTGTTGCCGAGGTGCCGGTCGATGTGCCGCCGCCGGCTGGGATAGTGCGTCGTGCACCAGTACCAGTGCCACTGGCTTGTGTTGCGCCAGTTGTTCCCGTGCTTGTGCCAGTCGCTCTCCGAGGGTGGCAGGGTCGTCGAGTACGAAAACGCCTGAGGGCAGTTCCGCGCGCAGTTGCGCCACGATATTGCTGCCGTGCGCCGAGGTGTCCTGCAGCGGGCACAGGCCTTCGCAGGCGGGCGCCGAAATGGGTACCAGATAGACCGCCGGAATATCGTGGAGCTTGGCATCGCTCAGCCCGCAGGCCAGCAGTTTGGTCGCCGCCCCCGTGGTGGCGACGCAGGCGCCTATTTCACCGGTTGCCAGGTAGCTGCCGAGTGGAACGAAGCCCGCACTGTATTCGCCGAGGGAGAAGAAGCGTGGGCCGTGGTTGCCTTCACCGTGGGTGTGTGGCTGGCCGGCATGCGGGGCAAGGTATTTCAGGAAGTGGATGACACCTCCGCCAGTGACGCCGCTGCACAGGGAGATATTCGCCTGTTTCAGCATGTCGATAAGCAATGCGTAGCCGCTGCCGTTTTCCGGGATTGCATGGTTCATGGGTTGCTTCCTGCAGTTTTGATTGACGAATGAAGTCTTCGACGAGCCCTGCGTCATGCAAGGAGGCAGTATGGTTCTTATGGGGGATTATTGTTTTGATCTATGTGTGAGGCGCTTTTCGAAATACTTTAATACGTGTCGTCGTCTGTCAAGGCGGACTTCTGCATGAGTGCCGGGAGGCCTTGTAACAAGGGTTCTGGCGGTGCCAGGTATCGTGTGGAACGGGCGGGTTCCAAGATGTTTGCGTATGTTGGAGGGAAACTTGCGGTTTGGTAAGGAAATATTGCGGGAGTTATATGCAGGGTATTGAAAGTTGCTTGGTAATGGCGCTTGTGCAACTCAATATAACTATGTGGTTAGTTATAAATGATTATATCCGTGGTGTGCATGTCTGAATCTCGTGCCCTTGGCAGGCAATAGAGAACGGGGCCGAAGATGACTTCGCCCATGGGCGACCCATCGCGCCCGTCAGTCCGCGACTTGCAGGTCCAGCAGGTAGTTACGGAATACCTGGCCAAGTACCTGGGTGGCGATTTCCAGCTCGTCGCGGCGCATCTGGGTGGATACCCGGTCGGCGGTGTCCAGTGCGCTTTCGTCGCCGTTGACCGCGGCCATTTTCAGCACGATATAGGCTTGCACGTTGCTGGCCGGAACGCCTTCGCCACGGAAGAACATCACGCCCAGGCGGTGCTGTGCGAGTGCATGGCCATGCAGCGAGGCCTGTTCGAACCATTTCAGCGCCTTGGCCAGGTCGCGCGGGGCGCGGCGCCCGTCATGGTAGAACTCGCCCAGTTCGAAGGCGGCCTGCAGGTCGCCGCCGAGGGCCGCCTGTTCGCACAGGCGCAGGGCGTCGGGCAATGCCGGCGGCTCGAGATCCAGTACGCAACGGGCATTGGCGGGCACCAGCAGGGAGTTGCCGCCTGCCAGGGCCGGAAGGGAAGAAGCGAGCAGCAGGCAACCCAGTAACAGGGGGCGCACGGTGCGGTTCATGAATCAGGGTGCCTCTGCTGATCGGGGCGGTGGTGGAATGTATCCGTTGCTTTACATTATGGATAAGCCGCCGCCGGCTTACAAAGGCTTTGAGTGTCGCCGGAGAAAAAGCGGGCGAATGGCGATGCCATTGCCCGCCGTAGGGTCATTTCAGGCGCGCGAAGGCGCGTTCCGCGGCATCCAGGGTGATCTGCAGCTCCCGCTCGCCATGGGCGATGGAGGTGAAGCCGGCCTCGAAGGCGCTCGGCGCCAGGTAGACGCCACCTTCCAGCATCAGGTGGAAGAAGCGTTTGAAGCGTTCGGCATCGCTGCTCATCACGTCTTCGAAGGTGACGATAGTGTCGGCGCCGCTGAAGTAGAGGCCGAACATGCCGCCGACCTGGGTGGTCACGAACGCAATGCCGGCGGCATCGGCGCGTTCCTGCAGGCCTTGCAGCAGGCGGCTGGTGTAGTCGCTCAGCTCGTCATGGAAACCGGGGCGGCTGATCAGCTCCAGGGTGGTCAGGCCGGCGGCCATCGCCAGCGGATTACCCGAGAGGGTGCCGGCCTGGTAGACCGGCCCGAGGGGCGCGACGCATTCCATGATGGCGCGCTTGCCGCCGAAGCAGCCGACCGGCATGCCGCCGCCGATGATCTTGCCGAAGGTGGACAGGTCGGGAGTGATGCCGAAATATGCCTGGGCGCCGCCCAGGGCCACACGGAAGCCGGTCATCACTTCATCGAAGATCAGCACGATGCCGTATTCGTCGCACAGGCTGCGCAAGCCCTCGAGGAAGCCGGGCGCCGGCGGCACGCAGTTCATGTTGCCAGCCACCGGCTCGACGATGATGCACGCCACCTGCTTGCCGACTTCCGCCAGGCGCTCGCGCACGGCCGGCAGGTCGTTGTAGGGCAGGGTCAGGGTGTGCCGGGCGAAGTCGGCGGGAACGCCCGCCGAGCTGGGAACGCCCTGGGTCAGGGCGCCGGAGCCGGCCTTGACCAGCAGGCTGTCGGAGTGCCCGTGGTAGCAGCCTTCGAACTTGATGATGTCGTCGCGGCCGGTATAGCCACGCGCCAGGCGGATGGCGCTCATGGTTGCCTCGGTGCCGGAGCTGACCATGCGCACCATTTCCATGGACGGCACCAGGCGGCAGACGCGCTCGGCCATCTCGGTTTCCATGGCGGTCGGCGCGCCATAGGACAGGCCATGCTCGAGTTGGCGGCGCACGGCATCGAGTACCTGCGGATGGCTGTGGCCAAGGATCATCGGCCCCCAGGAGCCGACATAGTCGACATAGCGCTTGTCATCCTCGTCGGTGACGTAGGCGCCTTCGGCATGCTTGAAGAACAGCGGGGTGCCGCCGACGCTGCGGAAGGCGCGTACCGGTGAGTTGACGCCGCCGGGGATATGGGCCTGGGCACTGGCGAAAAGGTTTTCTGAGCGGGACATGGAAGACCTCGTGCAAAGACGGAAAGGGCCGGTAGCCGCTGGCTGCCGGACGGGTATCAGTGATGGGCGAACAGTTGGCCGAAGGCCTGGGCGCGTTGCTCCACTTCATCGGCATCCTCGGCCGAGAACAGTGCGTGGACCACCGCCACCAGGCTGGCGCCGCTGGCGATCAGCGCGGGGGCGCGTTCCTGGGTGATGCCGCCGATCGCCACCAGCGGCAGCTTGAGCCGGGCGCGGGCCTGTTCCAGTAGTTCGTGGGTCGCGGCGGGTGCGCCGGGCTTGGTGTGGGACTCGAAGAAGCGACCGAAGGCGGCATAGCTGGCGCCTTCGGCGCGGGCCTGTTCGGCCAGTGGCAGGCTGGCGTAGCAGGAGGCGCCGATGATCGCCTGCGGGCCTAGCAGGGCGCGCGCCGCCGACAGCGAGCCATCGGCCAGCCCGAGGTGCACGCCGACGCCCAGGCGGGCGGCCAGCTCGAGGTCGTCGTTGATCAGCAGGCTGGCGCCGTATTGCGTACAGAGTTCGAGCAGCGCCTGGGCTTCGCGCAGGCGCCGGGCGTCATCGTCGGACTTGTCGCGGTATTGCAGCAGGCGCACACCGCCGCGCAGGGCGGCTTCGACGTAGGGCAGCAGCCGCCCATCGGCAAGCAACTGGCTATCGGTGATGGCGTAAAGGCCGCGCAGCTTCAAATCGGTTCTCCTTCGGGTCGTTCTCTGTTCAGCCGTCGAGTGGCAGGCGGCGCGGGATGTATTGCCCTCGACCGGGCGCCTCGGCATCGCGCAGGGTGCGCCATGTGTAGTCTAGGGCGCTTTGCACCGCGCTTTCGAGCGCTTCGCCCAGGGCCAGGCGGCCGGCCAGGGCGCTGGCCAGGGTACAGCCGGAACCATGGTAGTTGCCGGGCAGGCGCGGGCAGATGAAGGTGCGCTGGCCGCCATCGCGGGAATACAGGCGGTTGTGAACTTCACTCTCGGCACCATGCCCGCCGGTGATCAGCAGGTGGCGGATATGCGGCAATAGCCGGGCGGCGCACTCGTCGGCGCTGCCTTCGGGGAGTTCGGCGAGGATGCGCGCTTCGGGCAGGTTCGGCGTGGCGATGCCAGCGATCGGGAACAGGCGCTCGCGCAGGGCGTAGCCGACCTCGTCCTTGCCCAGCGCACCGCCGCCGCCCGCGCGCAGCACCGGGTCGCAGACCAGCGGCACGCCGGGCAGGCGGCTCATGATGTCGAGCACGGTCTCGACCATTTCCAGCGAGCCGAGCATGCCCAGCTTGACGGCCGCGATCGGCAGGTCGTTGCTCACGGCGGCTGCCTGGGCGAGCACCCAGTCGCGGTCGAGGACGCGGAAGTCCTGCACGTCGATGGTGTCCTGCACGGTCAGCGCGGTGATGCAGGGCGCGGCATGGCAACCCTGGGCGAGCAGGGCTTCGATATCCGCCTGCAGCCCGGCGCCGCCACTCGGGTCATGGCCGGACAGGCAAAGTACTACGGGGCGTTGGTTATGTCTGTTCATGGCGCGCGAGCTTAGCATTATTGCGCGCGTGAGGCTGTGGCTTCGTCCCGGCGACAGGACGATCGCGCTATGCCGTTTTCACCGGCAAGGGGTTTCGATAAAGGCGCTGGAGCCTGGAAAGCTGGACGAAAACACCGGTTGCCACGCGCTTTCGTCCAGCCTCGAGCCTTCCTGCGCTGTTTCCGGCTGTCTGCCATGCATAGCGCAATCGCCCTGCCCGGCGGACCGGGCGGTTACCTGAAAGCCGGCCCGGTCGGGCGTGGAGCCATGCGCCGCTGTGCTCACTCTGCCTGGAAGTGTTGCGGTAGCCAGGGCTCCACCTGCTGCAGTTTCGACAGCATGCCGTCGAAGATGCGCTCGCAGATATCGGCGATACGTTCCGGCATACCGTTGAACTCGCCGTTGCGGTAGGCGATGTAGAGGCTGCGCGACAATGGCGCGCAGGTGATCGGCAGGACCTTGACCCGGGACAGCGCGGCAGGTGCCTGCAACAGGCACAGGGGGGTGACGATGGCCCAGCCGATACCCTCGCCGACCATCGCCACCACCGAGTCGGAGGTGTCGAATTCCAGGTGCCGTGGCGGGTCGATGCGCAAGCGCCCCAGGTGCTTGCGGATCTGCATGCCGATCAGCGAGCGGTGGCTGTAGCGGACCAGTGGCAGGGTGCTTGCCAGGTGCGCCAGGCTGGGGCTTCCTTCCCGTTGCGAGAAGGAGTCCGGCACGATGATGACGAACGACTCCTTGAGAATACGGCGGCTGTGGATGTTGTCGACATCGTGGATCGGGTCGGGGGAGATGATCAGGTCCAGGTCCCGGCGGACCAGTTCGTTGCGCAGGTCCGGGGCGATGCCCGACCACACCAGCAACTGCTCGACGTCCTGCTGCAGCGCCTTGATCAGTTGCGGTCCGGCGGTCGAGGTGAAGGAGTCGACCAGGCCTATGCGCAGGCGCTGCAGTTTGGCCTCGGAAACCTGGTGGAGTTCGCGGTACAACTGCTCGGCGTCCCGCAGCAGGCGTTGCGCACGGGCGAACAGCACTTCGCCGGCCGGGGTCAGGCGCATGGGGCGCAGCTCGCGATCGAGCAAGGGCGCGCCGACATCCGTCTCCAGGTGCTTGAGGATCTGCGACACGGCCGGTTGCGTCATCGAGAACTTGAGCGCGGCGGCGGTCATGCTGCCGGTCTCGGCGACTACGGAGAAGACATCGATCGCGCGCAGCTCAAGGTGATCGCTGCCTTTGCTGCGCGATTTTCTCGCTGGATTTGTCAATTGCATCTCCTGAATCCACAGAGGGCGCAGCGGATACCGGCGAACCCAGTTACCAATCCCTTATATGAAAACCTGAATTCAAATTGCATAGAAATACTAAAATATAATAAGCACCGAATGAGCGGGTATGAGTCGACCCCACAGGGCATTCGCGCTATGCGCGGCAAACAGCCGAAAACAGCGCTGGCTGGAAGGCTGGACGAAAGAGCGAGGCCAACCGCTGTTTTTCGTCCGGCTTTCCAGCGCTTTTATCGAAGGCCCTTTCCGGTGAGGAACGGTATGGCGCGATCGCCCTGGTCGCCCCCACGGCATGCCTTTCCAGGGGGAATCGAGCATGGTATGTTGGTATCTCGATTTATCCCCCTGGGGGGGATGTTAGGGGCCCGTCCTGCCAGCCTTTACGCGAGCCATGCCATGTCCGATACCCCGCGGCACTCGACCCACACGGCCATCGTCAAGCGCCTCAAGCGCGCCGATGGCCACCTGCGCAGCGTCATCGAGATGATCGAGGGCGGGCGCCCCTGCCTGGAACTGGCGCAGCAACTGCACGCCGTGGAGAAGGCCATCGCCCAGGCCAAGAAGACCCTGATCCAGGATCACCTGGACCATTGCCTGGAGCAGGCGGTGGATGGCCTGGACGAGCGGCAGCAACGGGCCGTCGACGATTTCAAGGCCATTACCAAGTACCTCTGATCGGGGCTTTCGCCATGTTCGATATTCTGGGCAACCGTACTTATCGCCAACTGTTCCTGGCGCAGCTTTTTTCCCTGCTCGGCAGCGGCCTGGCCACCGTGGCCCTGGGGTTGCTGGCCTACCAGTTGGCGGGGGATGAGGCCGGGCTGGTGCTCGGCACGGCGCTGGCGATCAAGATGCTCGCCTATGTGCTGATTGCGCCGCTGGCCACCGCCCTGGCCGAGCGTGCGCCGCGTGGGCGGGTTCTGGTGATGCTCGACCTGTTGCGGGTGGGCGTTGCCCTGATGCTGCCGCTGGTGACCCAGGTGTGGCAGGTGTATCTGCTGATCTTCCTCCTGCAGGCGGCTTCGGCGGCGTTCACCCCGCTGTTCCAGGCCACTATCCCCGAGGTGTTGCCGGACGAGCAGGCCTATACCCGCGCGCTGTCGTTGTCACGCCTGGCCTATGACCTGGAGAGCGTCGCCAGCCCGCTGCTGGCCGCCGCGCTGCTGAGTTTAGTGGCTTTCCACGATCTCTTCGCCGGCACCGCGCTGGGCTTCCTGGCCTCCGCCGCGCTGGTGCTCTCGAGCCGCCTGCCGGTCGCTTGCGCGCGGGCCGAGGGCGGCCTTTATTCGCGCACCACTCGCGGCCTGCGCATTTACCTCGCCACGCCACGCTTGCGCGGCCTGCTGGCGCTGAACCTGGCGATCGCCGCCGCCGGCTCGATGGTGATCGTCAATACCGTGGTGTTGGTACAGGCGCGCCTGGGCTTGTCCGAGCGGGCCAGCGCCCTGGCCCTGGCGCTGTTCGGCGCCGGTTCGATGATCGCCGCGCTGTCGCTGCCGCGCTTGCTGGAGCGCCTGCCCGAGCGGGGCGTGATGCTGGCGGGGGCGGCGCTGCTGGCGATCTGCCTGCTGGCCGGGCTGGTGCTGCCGCTGTCCTATGGGCTGCTGCTGGCGTGGTGGCTGCTGATCGGCGCCGGCTATTGCGCCGTGCAGACGCCGACTGGCCGTGTCCTGCGGCGTTCGGCGCAGGCCGCCGACCTGCCGCTGCTGTTCGCCGCGCAGTTCGCGTTGTCCCATGCCTGCTGGCTGGTCACCTATCCGCTGGCCGGCTGGCTGGGCGCGCGCTTCGGGCTTGCCGCGGCCTTCGGCGCGCTGGGCGTGATCGCCACGCTGGCGCTGCTGGCCGCCGCCCGGCTATGGCCGGCGCGCGACCCGCGGGTGCTGGAGCACGTGCATGTCGGCCTGGACGACCACCCTCACGTCGCCGGGGCCATCCGCTGTGAGCAGGGGCTCCGCCATAGCCATGACTATGTGATCGACTCGCGGCACCCGGCCTGGCCTCGCTGGTAGCGTCAAAATCTCCTAGCCGCTGGATACGGACGCGGGCGTGATGCGCAAACGGCAGCAACCCGGGCTGTCCAGCCTCGGCAGGGTTGTGCTGGCGCTCAGGCCGAGTCCTTCCAGAGCGCCATGGGTAACGCCGTCAAGGATCAGCACCAGGGCCTCGAAGTCCCGCTGGTCGAGTCCATGGGCAAGGGCCGCGTCCTTCAGCGGGCAGGCCAGGGTGAGCAGCTCGCAACTGCCGTCGGCCTGGCACTCGTACTCGATGGGGAACATACGCCCACGATCCGGTCCGATGCGCTGGAAGATACGAATGGCCTGCTCGGGCGTCAGCGGTGAGCCGCCGCTGGCGGCGATGAAGCTGGCCGCGTTCCCCTGGCCTACCTGGTAGGCACCCTGGCGCAGCAGTTCGATACTGGTCTCGCGGCCCAGCACGGGCGTCAATTGGCGCAGGAAGGCATGGGTCAGCAATGCGCGCTGGTGAGAGGCTTCGTGCAACTGCCTGCGCAGCTCTTCGATGTAGTCGGTGGTGTCGGAGGACTGTTCCGGGGATTCCGTATTCATAGTTTTACACTCAGTTCCAGGCCATAGCTGCGTGGGTCGCCGACGATGCCGTAATAACCGCCGCCGATTCCTTCGAAGATCCCGGCGGACAGGTAGTAGTTTTTGTCGAACAGGTTCTTGCCCCAGAGGTGGATGCCCCAGTCGCCGCTCTCCACGCCCAGCCGTGCGTTGGCCAGGCCGTAGGTCTGGGTCAGGCCCGAGTTGCCGGTCTGGATGCGGTCGCCGACCACCTGGTCGGAGCGGAAGATGATGCCGCTCTTGAGCGAGTAGTCGCTGCGTGCGTGCAGGTTCCAGCCGCCGCCGAGCGGGTAGCGGTAGTCGGCATACAGATTCAGTGAGTGGCGTGGCGAGTTGGGCCTGCGGCGCTCACGACTGGCCGAGTTCGCTGCTAGGGGCATGTCATAGTGCGAATCCAGGAAGCCATAGCTGCCGCCGATGCCGAACCGCTCGCTCAGGCGTGAGGAAACCTCCAGTTCGATGCCCTGGTTGATGACGCTGGCGGCGTTCTGCACAAGAAAGCCGGCGCTGCCGGTGAAGCTGCTGATCTGCACGTCCTTCCAGTCCATGTGGAATACAGCGAGGTTGGCGGTCAGGCGTCCGCCCAGCCAACTGCTCTTGGCGCCGGCCTCGTAGTTCCATACTTCTTCGCTGTCGAACGGCCGTACTGAAAAGGTGAACACCGGAGCGTAGCCGCCGGACTTGTAGCCTTTGCTGGCGCTGAGATAGGTCAGGATGTGTGCGACCGGGCGGTACGACAGGGTGGCCAGCGGCGTGAAGATGTTTTCCCGTGCGCTGCTTTTCTGTTCGTTAGGCGTGATGCCTCTGGGTGCGAAGGCGAAGTAGGGGCATGCGAAACCGTCACAGTCGGACAGCAGGCTGATCTCACGGTTTTCCCGTGTGTAGCGAGCGCCGAGGGTGAGCGACCAGGCGTCGTTGAAGTCATAGCTGGCCTGACCGAAGGCGGCCAGGGAGTCGGACTCGATGCGTGAGGTTTCGCGAAAGTCATCGAGGAAGATCGGCGTGCTGGCGCTGCCGGCGTTGAACAGGCCGGGGCGCCCCGGCGCGGCCGAGCCGGTATCCATGCCCAGTTTGCGTTCGTCCTTGAAGCCGAACAGGCCCAGGGTCCACTGCAACGCACCATTGTTAACGGACGTCAGGCGCAATTCCTGACTGTAGGCTCGGGTGTCGTAGTCGAGGCCGAAGCGGTTGAGCAGGGGATAGGCGGAGCCGTCGCGGTTTTCCGTGATGTCATCCTTGAAACGGCGGTAGCTGGTGATCGAGGTCAGTTCCAGATAGTCGCCGGTATAGACCGCATGCAGCGAGGCACCATGGGCCGCCTGATCGTTGGTGCTTTCTATGTCGCTGGAGACCACACGGTTGTGGGCCTTTTCGTCGAAATCATATCCATGGCCGGCAAAAAAGGGATTCGACGCCCAGGGCGCCGGGCAGTTGCCGGATGGCTCCTGCGAACCGGTCGGGCGTGCCCGGCAATATTCCGCCGTTGAACCGCTGAAGGCTTCAGCATTGCCGGCGCTGGGGCGTGAGCGTGAGGTATCGAGTTTCAGGTCAACGCTCAGACGGTCGCTGGGCAGCGCACGCAATGACAGCAGGGCACCAGTGTAATCATCGTGCTCGACCTTGCGACCGAGCACGTTGTTGTAGAGGAAGGGATCGTTCTTGCGCCGTGCCGCGGTAAGTTTTACCAGCAGTTTGTCTTCGATCAACGGGCCTCCCACGCTCGCGCTGGCCTCCAGATGGCTGCGGTTTCCATAGGCCACCCGTGCGTTGGCGACGGGCTGGTCGCCAGGGTTGCGAGTGATGATATTGATCGCGCCACTCAGGGTGTTCTTGCCGTACAGGGTGCCTTGCGGGCCGCGCAAGACCTCGACGCTGTCTATGTCCAGCAGGCTCATATCCAGTTGCAGTGCGGAAGATATGTAAACCCCATCGACGTAGAAGCCGACGCTGGGTTCTATGGTTGGATCGTTGCCTGCTGCGTAGACGCCGCGGATCACTGGCACCGGCGGCAGACCGCTGGCACGTCGTCCGAAAAACAGGTTGGGGATGGTATCGAACAGCTCACGGCTGTCATTGACACCGCGCTCATTGAGTTCCTTACCGGAGTAGGCGGTGATCGCCAGTGGCACGTCCTGCAGCAGTTCCTCGCGCTTGCGTGAAGTGACGGTGACCACCTCCAGGGCTGCCGCATAGGGGGCGTCGACTGCCTCGGGGGGAGGATCGGCATATGCTTCTGCCTGCGTAATGGCCGGCAGTAGCAGGAATGCTGCCAGGGCTCCTGGGCAAGATCGCAGGATTCCGGCCTTTGAGGTTTGGCGGCGGGGCGATGGGTGTCGGCCATGGATGTTGGGAGCGGGCATGTCATATTCCTTCGATATGGCTAGGGAGCGCCGCAGCGGCGTTGCCCGGATAGTGGCAATCCGGGCGAATGCAATGAACGAAATGAAGGGTTTCTTATGCCTTGGATGAGCTTGTGCTTATTCATAGCCTTTGTTTTTGGAATATGCGTGGCTAGTCAAGATATAAGCCCCGGGCCTTTCAGCAGGTTGGCGGCTTACGGGAGGAGCCGTCTGTGCCAGGTGGCGGGACGGGGCCTTCGCCGCCAGGGATGGCAGCGAAGCGCTACAGGGAGGTATTCACGCGCCACCTGGCATTCGCAGATGGGCGGTGATCCCACGGCCACAGGCGTGCAGCGCCCGGGGATAGAGGTTGGGCGCTATCGACCGATAGTGCAGGCATGAAAGCGCGAAATGGAATGACAACAGGCTTACTTGTTCTCGTGCACCAGGCATGCCGGACAGTGGTGCGCCTGCGCGTGAACGACGAAGGATGTTTTTCGATTGCAGTGCCAGCCCCGTCCCTGGGTGGCTTCGCCCAGATCAGTGTCCTTCGCCGAGGTGCCAGGACTTGGCCTGCTGCTGTGCCTGCCACATCGCCTGGTAGCGGCCGCCGGCGGCGAGCAGCTCGGCGTGCCGGCCCTGTTCCGCCAGGCGGCCGTCCTCGATCACCAGGATGCGATCCGCCGCCGCGATGGTCGACAGCCGGTGGGCGATGACGATCACCGTGCGGCCGCGCACCAGCGCTTCGATGGCGCGTTGCACGGCGACTTCGCTTTCGGTGTCGAGGGCGGCGCTGGGTTCGTCGAGGATGACGATCGGCGCGCCCTTGAGGATGGCGCGGGCGATGCTGATGCGCTGGCGCTCGCCCCCCGACAGGCGCCCGCCGATATCGCCGACGCGGGTCTGGTAGCCGTCGGCCAGGCGCAGGATGAAGTCATGGCAGTGCGCCGCGCGCGCGGCGGCCTCGACCTCTTCGTCGCTGGCGTCGGGGCGCGCCATGCGGATATTGGCGAGGATGCTGTCGTCGAACAGGTAGACATCCTGGAACACCACCGAGATCAGTCGGTTCAACTGCTCGGGCTGGATATGGCGGATGTCCACGCCACCGATGCGGACAGTCCCCGACTGCGGGTCGGCATGGCGCATCAGCAGGCGCGTGAGGGTGGTCTTGCCGGAGCCGGAGGGGCCGACCAGGGCGCTCAGGCTGTTGCCGGGAAGTTCCACGTCCAGCTCGTGCAGCGCCGGCCTGTCGGCCTGCCGGTACTGGAAGGAAACCCCTTCGAAACGCACCTCGAAGCCTGTCGGCGATTGCGCCGGCTGGCGCTGCGGCAGGGGTTCGATCGCCAGCAGGGCGTCGATGCGCTGCAGGGCGGCCTCGACGATGCTGATTACCTTCGAGTAGTTCATGAAGGTTGCCAGCGGTTCGGCGAAGCGCACCACGATCACCAGCACGGCCGCCAGGCTGGCCAGGCTCAGGCTGCCGTCCAGACTCCAGAAGATGCCCAGGCCGACCAGCAGCAGTACGCTCAGTTCGATGATCGACGAGGACAGCATCGAGGAGCGGATCTCGCTCTTCACGTCTTCGATCTGTACCTGGCGCAGGTGCTCGAAGCTGTCCTGCAGGCGGCTGGCCTTTTCCCCTTCACGGCCGGCGGCGCGCAACACTTGCAGCCCCTGGGTATATTCGACCAGTTCAGCGTTGATCAACTGGTTGGCTTGCGCCACCTTCCGCGTGCCGGCGCCATAGATGGGTTTCTGCCTGAGGTAGAGGGGGATCACCGCGAGGGAGATCAGCAGCAGGCTGAGGCCGATGCGCCAGTCCACCAGCAGCGCGGCGATGGCCACCACCAGGGGCGTGAGGAGTGCGCTGAGCAGCGGGTCGGCGATGGTCACGACATAGTTGAAGTTCTCGTCGACGTTGCCCAGCAGCGCCGAATTGACGTCGCCGGAGCGCCGGTCCTGCAGTTCCTCCAGGGGAATGCGGCGCAACTGCTCGCCCAGCCGGGTGCGCAACTGGTGGGTCGCGGCGGCCATGTCGCCGTCGAAGTCGAAGCCCTGGGCATACCAGCGCAGCGCCGCCGCGGCGGCCGCGAGCAGGCTCAGGGCGCCCAGCCAGAACAGTGTCGCGGCGCCGTCCCGCGCTTGCAGCAGGGCATCGAACAGCGGGAACAGGCAGGCCAGTGCCAGGCCCTGGAGGATGGCGGCGAACAGCAGGCCGAGCAGGCTGCGGCGCAGGCGTGGGGCATACTGGCCGGTGCTGCGCAGCAGCCCGTGGAGGATCCTGTGCCAACTGCCGAGGAAGGGGCGAGGTGTGGCTTTCACGCTGCTGGAGGTGTCGTTCATGTCCGCTCCTGATCATTCGAGGCGTCGTTGCGGTCCAGGCCCAATGCCCAGTCCTGTGCCTGTTGGTAGTTGCGCCAAAGGCGTGCATAGACGCCGTCGTGCTGTAGCAGCGTTGCGTGCCGACCGCTTTCGGCGATGCGGCCGCGTTCGAGCACGACGATCTGGTCGGCATCGCGGATGGTGGACAGCCGGTGGGCGACGATCACCACCGTCTTGCCCTGCGTCAGCGCGGACAGGGCGGCGATCAGCGCGGCTTCGTTCTCCGGGTCGGCGAAGGCGGTCGCCTCGTCCAGTACCACGATCGGCCGGTTGTCGAGGATGCAGCGGGCGATGGTGATGCGCTGGCGCTGGCCGCCGGAGAGGAACGCGCCACGCTCGCCGGCCGGGGTGTCGTAGCCGTTCGCCAGGGCGCTGATGAACTCGTGCGCCTGTGCCGCCCTGGCGGCGGCGATGACCTGGGCATCGCTGGCCTGGGGTACGCCCAGGCGGATGTTGTCGGCGATGCTGCCGGAGAACAGGAAGGTGTCCTGGAAGACGAAGGCGACTTGCCGCATCAGGGTCTGCGGGGTCATCTCGCGCACATCCACGCCGCCGATCAGGATGCGTCCGGCGCTGACATCCCAGAAGCGCGGAATGAGCCGGGCGATGGTGGTCTTGCCGGCGCCGGAGGGGCCAACCAGGGCAGTGACGCTGCCCGCCGGCACGCTGAAGCTGACGCCTTCGAGCGCGTCGCCGTCCCGCTCGCCGTAGCGGAAGCCGACGTTTTCGAAGCGTATGCCGGCGTCTGCCGGTTGCCGCTCGCTGCCGCTGGCCGGCAGCGCCAGCGGCGGGGCGGCCAGCACTTCATGGATGCGCGCCACGCTGATGCGGGTCTTGTCGATCAGGTGCTTGAGTCCCATCAGCGGCTGGAAGGCCTCGGCCATGCCGGTGCCGATCAAGAGGATCGCCAGCCACACCGGGAATTCCAGCGATTCCTGCCAGATCAGCCAACTGCCCAGCCAGAGCAGCACCACCAGGGTCGGCAGCGGGTTGACGATGGCCATCGAGAAGCGGGCGCTGAAGGCGCTGCTGCGATACCAGCCCTGGAGCATTCGCAGGTAGTCATCGAGGGCCTGCTGGTAACGGCCGAAGGTGCTGTTGCCGCTGTCGAAGGTACGCACCACCGGCATCGCCTGGACGAACTCGATCACCGCGCTGCTGACCCGTTCCCGCGCCTGGTTGTACTGGCGTACCAGTTCGTCGCGGTTGCGCATGGCCAGCGCCAGCACCGCCGCGCCGAACGCCAGCACGCCGGCCGCCGCCAGCGCCATGCGCCAGTCCAGCCACAGCAGGGCGCCGAAGGTGACCAGCGGCGCGGTATAGGCGCGGGCATAGAACGCCTGGGAGTCGGCGACGAACACGTGCAGCGCCTTGACGTCGTCCTGCATGACCTTGGCCAGCGACGAGCTGCCGGTCGCCTGCACATAGCCCATGGACACCCGGGCCAGGTGCCGGCTGAGCTGCGTGCGCAGCAGGGTTTCCAGGCGAAAGGCGGCATAGTGGGATTGCTTGAAGGCGTTCAGCCGCAACACGTAGGAGGCGATGATCAGCAGCGCCGCCGCCAGCAGCGGCTGCCATGGCCATTGCCCGGGGTGCAGGCTCAGGGCATGCACGGACCAGGCGATGGCGGCCAGGCTGAGCAGCGCCGCCAGGGTGCCGAGGGAGGCCAGGGCGAGGGAGAGTACGATCTGCCCGCGTACCGGGTGGATGATCGACCAGGGACTGGTGCGCAGGCGAGGTTCGGTGGATTCGGTCATGGGCTTGTCTCGCGGGATTCGGGAGTGGTCGGGTTGGTTCGGCTGCCGACATCGATGCTCTTGGGATGCGCCGCTGGACGTTGCGTCCAGGCCAGGAGGATGCCCGGCAGGGTCGCCAGCAGGGCCAGCAGCAGCACCCCGGCATAGCCGATCTGGGCGGCCAGCAGGGTGCCGAGTGTCGCCATGGCGTGGCTGAGGAAGGTGTAGGCGCTGAATTGCAGGGTGTAGTCGGTCCCCGGGTGCTCCATGCTGGCGTGGTCCATCATCAGGGTGCTCAGCACCACCATGGTCGGGTTGTAGCAGAGGAAGAACAGGCCGATCGCGCCGGCGATGGCCAGTTCGCTGGCGCTGCCCAGCACCGGCACGGCCAGCGCCGCCACCGCCGGCACCTGCAGCAGGGCGGCGGCGAGCATCGCCTGGCGCCGCCCGAGGCGGCGCATCAGCCAGCCGCTGAGCAGCGCGGAGAGGATGCCGAGCAGCGGGCCGAGGATGTTGCTCAGCAGCCCGATGCGCGCCAGCGACCAGCCGGCGTCGATCAGGCTGGGGGTGATCAGCGCATAGCCGAGCGCCAGGCCGATTGGGTAGAGCATCAGCGTCAGCAGCCAGCGCAGGCCACCCGGCTGGCGCCAGAAACTGACGACGCGCAGCAGCAGGCGCAGGCTGGAGTGCGGGCGCTGCGGCCAGCGCGGCTCGCGAAACAGCAGGGTCTGCAGCAGCGTCGCCAGGGCCACCGCCAGCAGCGCCAGCATGCTGCCGCGCCAGCCGAGCAACGGGTAGGCGGCCAGCACCAGGCCGCCGCCGATCAGGTAGCCGAGCAGGCCGCCGGCCATCTGCAGGCCGTTGGCGAGGCCGCGCTCGGCGCTGGGCACCAGGCGGCAGACCAGGGCATCGGCGGCGATATCGTGGGTGGAGCTGAGCAGCGCCACTAGCAGGCAGAGGGTATAGAGCAGCGGGAACTGCGTGCGCGTATCCAGCCCGGCCAGCACCAGCAGGGTTGCCAGCAGGGCGGCCTGGGTCAGCAGCAGCCAGCCCCGGTAGTGGCCTGCGCGCCGCGAGCCGAAGCGGTCCAGCAGCGGCGCCCAGAGGAACTTCAGCGCGCTGATCATGCCGAGCAGGTAGATCAGGCTGATGCGCTCCAGCGAGTCGCCCTGGTCGCGCAGGATGGCCACCAGGCCGACGATGAAGAAGCCCAGGCCCAGGGTCTGCAGGGTGTACAGGCTGAGCAGCAGCGCCCAGGTCGAGCGCGGTGTGGGCGACGTCATCAGAAGTGCCACTGGATGCCGGCGCCGGCGCTGCGGCCACGGCTGGGCGCACCGATCGACAGGCTGGGACCATAATAGTAGGTGTAGAGCTCGTAGTGGTCATTGAGCAGGTTGTCGCCCCAGAGGTAGATCTCGGCGCCGCCGATACCCAGGCCGACCCTCAGGTCCAGCTTGCCGTAGCTGCCCAGGTCGAGATGGTTTTGCTGGTCGTTGGGGCGCTTGCCGACGCTGCGGTAGTTGACATAGGTGTTCAGGCTCCAGTCGCCGAGGCTGGCCAGCGGCTGGCGATGGCTGAGGGACAGGTTGCCGCTCCAGCGCGGGATGTCCGCCAGGCGGTTGCCGGCGTCCACGTCGCCGCCGTTAACGCCGTAGACATCCTTGGTGATGATGGCGTCGATATAACTCACCGACAGCGCCACCTCGAGGTTGCCCAGCGGTTGCCAGCGCCCCTCCAGTTCCGCGCCACGGCTGCGCACGTCGGCGTTGGTGGTCTGGCTGGTGCGGGTCAGCACGTCGTAGGCCAGCAGATGCTCGTCGTCCACTTTAGTGTGGAACAGGGCGCCATTGATCAGCAGGTTGGCCTGCTCCAGTTCGCTCTTGAAGCCGACTTCGGCGCTGCGGGTGATGGCGGCATGGTAGGGCGCGCTGGCATCGCGCGAGTCGGCGTCATCGCTGAAGCCGGCGGACTTGTAGCCGCGGGCCAAGGCCGTATAGAGGTTGGTGGCGGGCGTCAGGGCATAGGAGAGGGCGATCCGGCCGGTGCTGTAGTCGTCGCTCAGGCGCCTGCGGTCGAGGGCCTGCCCGGTGCCGTAGTCGCCTTTATAGGTCTTGCGATCCCAGGTATGGCGAAGGCCGCCGGTGATCTTCAGGCGTTCGCCGAGGGGGTAGGTGATTTCACCGTACAGGGCGTGGCTGTCGGTCTCGAAGTCATGGCTCAGGCGTGGCGCAAGGGGTTGCCCGGTGAAGCCCTCGCGCCTGTCGGCACCTCGCTCGGACTGGTAATAGTTGACCCCGGCCACCCAGAACAGGTCGGCGTCCGGCAGCGACTGCCAGCGCAAGTCCTGGCTCCAGACCCGCTCGTCGTCCCATTCGTGCTGCAGCAGGGTGCCGTCGATACCGTAGGCGGCCCGCAGCACGTCCCGGTTGTTGACGTTGATCAGTTCGTTGTCGGTACGCACCAGGGACGTCACCGAGATCAGCCGGCTGCCGGCGAGGTCATGGCTGATTTCCGCGGAATAGCGTTCGATGACCCGTTTGTTGTCGTCGGTGAAGCCGGGCTCCACATCGATTCTGTCGCTCGGCCTGGCGCCGTCGAAGCCCACGCCCATGAGTGACGAGAGACCTTTGGCATGCTGGTATTCGGCGGTGAATAGCGCGGCAGTCGCCGGGCTCAGGTCCCACAGCAGGCTGGAGCGGAAGGCGAGGTCCTTCAGCTTCGAGTAGGGTTTTCCGCTCTCCGCGATCTTGATCCAGTGGTCGGCGCCGCTATTGCGGATGGCGATGCGCCCGCTGAGCTGTTCCGACAGCTCGCCGCCGAGGGCCGCTTCCTGCAGGTGCTGGCCCTGCCCGCCGACCTCGCCGCGCAGGTAGCCTTCGGTATGCCGGGTCGGCTTGCGGGTGACGACATTGAGCGCGCCAGCGGAACTGTTGCGTCCGAACAGGGTGCCCTGGGGGCCTTTCAGCACTTCCAGCCGCTCGACATCCAGGGTGGCCAGCGAGGCATGCGCGGATGAGAGCGAAACCCCGTCGATATTCAGGCCTACCGAGCTGTCGTCATTGCCGACCTGGAACAGCGGGCCGATGCCGCGGATGCGGATATTGCTGTTGACGGTGCTGCCGAAGGAGCTCAAGTCGACGCTCGGGGTATTCTTCAGGGCGCTTTCCAGGCTTTGCAGACGGCCGCTTTCCAGCGTCTCGCCGTCGATCACGCTGATACCGAAGGGCACCTCCTTGGCCTGCTCGGCGCCGTGGCGGGCGGTGACCGTGACGGTTTCCAGGCGACTCACTGACTCGGGGGTGGTTTCCGCTGCCGGCGTCGCTGGCCGCGCGGGGCGGGAC
>NZ_QJUO01000042.1 GCF_004327335.1 Stutzerimonas kirkiae
AGCCTGCTGGAGGGTGTGAATAACCGCATCAAGGTGATCAAGCGCATGGCCTATGGCTTCCGGGACTCGGACTACTTCTTCCTGAAAATCAAGGCCGCCTTCCCCGGGAAAGTGCGATGAACCTTTTCTTTGCCCGCCGGGAAAGTGGTCGTCTCCACAACTAATGCAATAGTTTCCGCAACCATCGCCCGTCCTGGGCAAAAAACCAGGCCCTTCGCTGTCCCTCTTCCTATCCGACAATCTCCCCCAGTGGATACCCAAACCCTCATCGGTGCCGCCCTGGACCTCCTGTTCCTGGGCGACCTGACCATGAGTCAAGTCGGCCACCACTGGCAGACCACCAGCGTCTGGCTGCTGCTCAGATTGATCGGTATTGCGCTGTTCTGCATGGTCATCGCCTTGCAGGTTAAGGTATCGCAATGCATCGCAACGATATTTATCAACGCATTCATGGGGAGAAACCGCCGAAGGTCACCTGATATATCGGGCGCTGGTGGTCCGGCCATATGCCGGCAATTTTCTGCCAGAAATCAGCTGATACCATCCACTATGGAATGGAAATAATCGACGATTACTTGGCGCACGCCCATACACTGAAAGCATACCTTCTAGTCATTACCGCCCTGCTCTACCGGGGAGACAATCTGATGTCTAAACGCACTTCGAGTAATGGTGCCACTTCGATTACGCACACCTTGATTACAAGTCGAGCACGACAACATAAGCCCGTGACCGGATGGGTCAGACTCTCTGTATAATATTTGAACATCGCGAGACTGACTGTTTTGCATTCTCTGTGGCAGAAGATGATCGGCTTGCACACCTGAAATGGTAACAGGCGCCTTACACCACTCGCACTCGAACAGCGGATAATAGAGTTCATTGTGCTCTACCACCCAGAATCTACCACTGCTAATTGCTCGAGTAATAACTGTGCGCTTATTTTCAGTAATTCCACCCAAATCAAAATCCCAGTAAACCCCAGTTGCATCGGCGAACCTCATGCACAACTCCTTTTAGTTGGTGATACGAGTGGCCGCTTACCTCCAGCAGGGCATCGGAAACCCGACTGGCGCCGACGTTTGCGCCGTGAAGCAATAGAACCACCGGCCAGCCCCACACTGCCTCACCCCAGACCAGGCCAGACGGGCATCGCCCCTGACCCGGGATTGCCGGGAGGCATCCCCCTGAACTCAACAGCAAGGCGAACGCCACGCTCGAGGAGCGGTTCAGCGACAGCAGCAGACTCGACGGGATGAATCACCATCCCGCCCAAGGCATAAAGTCTTATTCACTGCCCGATTGCAGCAATGCCAGAGCCACCACACCGCTATTTTTCAGGGCTATCGCCAACGATTACGAAAGATGCACGCGGAAAATACAGGCACTCGTTACGAGCAGCAATCACGGCCGCATATCGCGACTCACCGGAATTTGTAGCATTCAAGGCAATATTCATTTGCTTCTTAACTTCTGTCGATATCCCGTTGATCACATTTATATCCGCAGCCCCACTGTAGCCTGCTCCATCTATTTGTCGCACAGCAAGACTTGAAACCCCACCCAGGCCACTGAATGCGGAAATCCAAGGCGCATTGGCTGCCGCATTCGCACTGGTCAAAGCAGGAGCAATGACTGAACCAGCAGCCAACCCCAACAGCGAAATTCTCAACGTATCCTTTGACCTTTTCTCCGCAAGCCTTTCACGATTACCGATTACATCGCTGCATACCCTGTTGGTTTCTTCAATTTCCCCAGCGATTAATTCATTGAGCTCTTTATCAATCACCTCTTTCCTTTTCTGCGCGGCCGCATCATCTCCGGAACCAGCAAGAACTTTATTCAGTTGTCCCTGCACCGTTATAAGATGAGCAAGATTACTTTTGTTACTGGCGCAGCCTGATATGAAAACCATGACCGCAAGAAGAGAAAAAACATTTCTCATGTGAAACTCCTTTTTTCGAGTGTCGATTCCCGCTTATCTGTAATAGCTCACATGATCCCATTTTGCCACCACGCCACATCCAGCCATGGGGATGGCTTGCCCCTGAAGCATTCGCGATGCAGCGATGCTCCACACATAGTCGTTGTACACAGCTATGACGCAATACGGCTCCCTTCTCCACCTGGGATCTACGGCGTGCAGAGATCTACGCTTGTCCCCGCGCTCTTGGTAGCGCGAACCCGAGTCGAGGATGGCAAGGGCCATCTGCGCAGTGGCCAGATCATGCGTTGGGCTTGCCGCTCCGTGGGCCTTTCCTTTCAGGCAGTGCCGAGGGTGGCTGTGCGGGTGCCAGGTGGCGGGACGGGGCCTTCGCCGCCGGGGATGGCGGCGAAGAGCTACAGGGATGTATTCATGCGTGCCTCGTCCCGCCACCTGGCATTCGCACAGGAGCACGGGCTCGAGGCCATATCGTCGCACCCCAGGGGCTTATCGAAAAACTGGAATGAAATAACGACTACAGGCTTTATTTCCAGGCAGAAATCGCCTCGGACAGCCGTGCGCCTGCGCGGGAATGACGACAGTTTCTGCTTGTAACAGGGTCGTCACCCGCCCGGTGCAATCCCTGTTTGCCCCTTGCCACTAAGCCATAACGCCTATCGCTTGCGGGAAGAAACCAGCAGCACCAGGCCGGTCAGCAGGAAGCCGGGGGCCATGTAGAAAAACGTGGGCATGTCCGCCGCCATGCCGATGACAGTGAATGCCACACCACAGCACAACAGGGGAATGGCCACTATCCGCTGGGGGTTGGGGTTCTTTTCCATGACATCTCTCGACCACACTAGGAGCGGCCACTCTACCGGCATGCCTCGGTCACCGCCACCCGCTCGCCGATGCCATCCAGGAAGCGCTGGCGCATGTCGTCATGGCCAGTGATGGCGGACGGGTTAGCGATGGATAACCTTCATCGGCGCTCAGGTTAATTTCCCATATATACCAATATGCAAAAATCAAATTACAGCCACCGTTGTCCGATGCAATAATCCCCGATCGGCCAGGCTCGCATATCGCCAGCGCTGCCAGGCTCTATCCCACGAACCCAGCATGAGTGCCCGACATGAAAATCGATGACATGGACGCCTTCGTCGCCGTCATCCGTTGCCAATCCACCAACCTGGCAGCCGAAGCCCTGCAACTGACACAGCCGGCCATTACCCGCCGCGTGCAGAACTTCGAGGAAGACCTGGGCGCCAACCTGCTCGATCGCAACACCAAGCCACTCAAGCCGACCCCCATGGGCTGGCGGGTATACGAACAGTGCAAGGCGATCCTGCGCGAGATAGATACCCTGCGCGAGTTGGTGGCCAACGATGGCGTACCCAGTGGCTCGCTGCGCCTCGGCGTACCCCAGACCATCGGCGACGTGGTACTGCTCGATGCCCTGCAGCAGATCCGCGAGGAATTCCCCGACCTGCGCACCCAGGTCATCAACGGCTGGGGCAGCAGCCTGATCAGCAAGATGGAGAACGGCGAGCTGGATGCCGCCGCCGCACTGTTCCCGGCGGGCAAGATATTCCCCGAGGGCATCGCCGGCCACTCCATCGGCCGCATGCAACTGCAAGTGGTCGCCGCCAGGGGCAGCATGCCCAAGCGCCACTACAAGCTGAAGGATTGCTACACCCGCGGCTGGGTACTGAACCCGGATGGCTGCGGATTCCGCGCCGGCCTGCAGCGCGCCCTGGCGGAGCAGGGATTGTCCTTGCAGATCAACCTGGAAACCTTCGGCACCGAACTGCAACTGGGACTGGTGGCCAACGGCATGGGACTGGGCCTGGTACCCGCCCCCCTGCTCGCCAACAGCCGCCACCTCGAACGCCTGGAAACCGTCAGCGTCAGTGACTTCAAACCGGTGATCGACCTGTGGCTGCTGCACCCGCGCTACCTGGGCAACCTGCAGGAGCCGGTGGAGCTGTTCGGCCGCGTGGTCGCCCAGCGGCTGGGCAGCCAGGCATGACAGCGGCGACAAGCTTCAGGCCGCAACGCTGCTTCGGCTTGAGGCTTGAGGCTTGAGGCTTGAGGCTTGAGGCAAAATATAAACATATTGCATTTATATACACGTATAAATTCAATAATCTGATAATTAGCATAGAATCAAAAATACTTTTACATGCTGCTTCTATAAGAATACGGTCTCAAATGCCGGGCTGAACCACTGACTGCCCGGCTCTCCATATACCGTTATCGCGAGCAGCCCATGAGCGTTCCAGCACAGTCTTCCGCCGCCCTTTCCACGCCCTCCTTTCCCCGTTCCCCCAGGGTTCCCGGTGGCCGTGAACTCGATGCCCTTCTGGAAGAAATCACCCGCGCCCTTGCCGCGACCGCAGCCGACTACGATCGCAGCGGCCGATTCCCCACGGAAAATTTCGCACTGCTGCACCAGCATGGCCTGCTCGGCCTTACCGTGCCGGAAACTCTCGGCGGCGCCGGCGGCGACCTGGCGACCGCGCGCAAGGTCATCTCGGCCGTCGCCAAGGGCGAGCCGTCCACCGCATTGATCCTGGTGATGCAGTACCTGCAGCACTTCCGCCTGCAGTCCAACAACCAGTGGCCGGAACACTTGCGCCAGCGCCTTGCCCGGGAAGCCGTCGAGGACGGCGCGCTGATCAACGCCTTCCGGGTCGAGCCGGAGCTGGGCACCCCGGCCCGTGGCGGCCTGCCCGCGACCATCGCCCGGCGTACCGCCGAGGGCTGGCGCATCAGCGGGCGCAAGATCTATTCGACCGGCAGCCACGGCATCCACTGGTATGTGGTGTGGGCGCGCAGCGACGATGCCGACCCACTGGTCGGCGGCTACCTGGTGCACCGGGATACCCCCGGCATCAGCATCATCGACGACTGGGACCACCTGGGCATGCGCGCCACCTGCAGCCATGAGGTGCGCTTCGACGAAGTGCTGATCCCCCTCGAGCATGCCGTCGGCGTCAGCCCCTTGAGCGCTCCCCGCCCGGAACTGGACGGTGAAGGCCTGCTGTGGATGTCGGTACTGCTGCCTTCCATCTACGACGGCGTGGCCCAGGCGGCCCGCGACTGGCTGGTGGGCTTCCTCGCCACTCGCACGCCGTCCAACCTCGGCGCACCGCTGTCCAGCCTGCAACGCTTCCAGGAAATCGTCGGCCGCATCGACTCGCTGCTGCTGAACAACCGCACACTGCTCGACTCCGCCGCCCTCGGCCAGGTCGAAGCGCATCACGCCGGCCAGCTCAAGTACCTGGTCACCAATAACGCCATCAAGGCCGTCGAACTGGCCGTCGAAGCCTCCGGCAACCCCGGCCTGTCACGGCGCAATCCCCTGGAGCGGCACTACCGCGACGTGCTGTGCAGCCGTATCCACACGCCACAGGATGATGTCGCGCTCGGCGCCGTCGGCCGCGCGGCCTTCGCCCGCCACGCCAGCGACCTGGAGCCTGCACGATGAGCGAAGTACTGATCGCCAGCCAGCTCGATGCCGACGCCAACGACTACCTGCGCCAGCGCCTGCCGGACCAACGCATCGTCGATATCGAGCCAGGCCCGGACGCCCTGGGCAAAGTACCCGAACAGGCCAGCGTGTTCATCGTCCGGCCGATCAACGTACGCGGCGTGAATATCGCCGAACCGCCGGCAGGCTGGCCCTGGAACCTGGACTGGGTGCAATTGGGCTCTTCCGGCATCGACTTCTACCCGCGCTGGCTGTTCGACGCGCCACAGGTCACCAGCGCCAAGGGCGCCAATGCCAACCATGTGGCGGAGTTCGCCCTGGCGGCGGTGTTCGCCGCAGCCAAGCGCCTGCCGGATATCTGGGTGAAGGATGACGACTGGCATTTCACCTACCTGCAACCGCTGCAGGGCAGCACCCTCGGTATCCTCGGTTTCGGCGCCATCGGCCAGACCCTGGCGCGCAAGGCACAGGCGCTGGGCATCCGGGTACTGGCGCTGGGGCGCCCTGGCCACCTGATCGCCGATATCCCCGGTGTCGAGGCCGCCAGCGGGCTCGAACAACTATTCGCCGAGTCGGACCACCTGGTCATCGCCGCCCCGCTGACCGAGCAGACCCGCCACCTGATCGGTCGTCAGGCACTGGCCCATGCCAAGCCGGGCCTGCACCTGGTCAACCTGGCCCGGGGTGGCCTGCTCGACCAGCAGGCGCTGCTCGAAGCCCTGGAGGATGGCCGCCTGGGCCGCGCCACCCTGGATGTCACCGATCCCGAGCCGCTGCCCGCCGGCCACCCGCTCTACCAGCACCCACGGGTGCATATATCGCCGCACACCTCGGCGCTGTCGACCGACGGCAAGGCGCGCTTCGTCGACAGCTTCGTCGACAACTTCCAGCGCTACCGGCAACGCATGCCGCTGAACAACCTGGTCGATATCCAGCGCGGCTACTGAACCGCGCAGCCACTTCCGCCAAACGTGCCCCAACCACTCTTCACTGGAGCCCCACATGAGCACAAGCACACTCGCCGCCACCCAGATCACGTCGGTCCGCCAGCGCGTCAGCGCGGAAGAATGGGAGGTGCGCGTCAAACTCGCCGCCGCCTACCGCCTGGCCGCCCTGTTCCGCTGGACCGACCATATCTACACCCACTTCTCCGCACGCGTGCCGGGCAAGGAAGAGCACTTCCTGATCAATGCCTACGGCCTGCTGTTCGACGAGATCAGCGCCTCCAACCTGGTCAAGGTGGACATCGACGGCACCATCATCGACGATCCGCTGGGCCTGGGTATCAACCAGGCCGGCTATGTCATCCACAGCGCCATCCACCGGGCCCGCCCCGACCTCAAGGCGGTGCTGCACACCCATACCCGCGACGGCGCGGCGGTCTCGGCCCAACGCGACGGCCTGCTGCCGTTATCCCAGCACGCCCTGGCCTACTATGGCAGGGTGTCCTACCACGACTATGAAGGCGTGGCGCTGGACCTCGACGAACAGGTACGGCTGATCGCCGACCTGGGCGACAGCAATATCTTCATCCTGCGCAATCATGGGCTGCTCACCGGCGGCGTCAGTGTCGAGCATGCCTTCCGCGAACTGCACGGCCTGGAGCGCGCCTGCAATATCCAGATCGCCGCCCAGGCCGGTGGCAACGCCGATCTGCTGTACGCGTCACAGGCGGCCATCGACAAGGTCGCGCGCCAGCGCGAAGCCTTCGCCAACGGCGACAACCCCGGCATCGCCCGCCACTGGGATGCGCTGATCCGCCAACTGGAGCGCGAAGGCGACGGCTACAAGCATTGAGGGCCAGGCCTTTCAACGTCTTTGCCAGAACGAATAGTGGGGAGACGCGGTTGCATGTCTCCCTCTCCCTCGCGGGCTACTGGATACACACATCTTCACCCCTCGGGATCCGCTTTCCTGTGCGAATGCCACTTTCGGCGGTGCCTGTGGGGTGAGCCTACGACCGTAGCACCAGGCGCCCGATCAATCGCCGGTCGAGGCGCTTGCGGATGACCATCCGGTAGAAGCCGATCAGGTTGTCGGCACGTTGCCGGCCATCGCGGATCAGCTTGGCGCTGAGCTGGGCGGCGACCAGCAGGGCGAACGGATTGTCGCTGTGCAGCAGCTCGTCCATATCCGCCTGGAAGTCCAGCAGCTTGCAGCTACGAAAGCGAAAGGTAACGCCACTGCCGGCGATATGGCTGGAGAAACCCTCGGGACGGAAACCGGGCTGGGTATCGGTCAATACCGCGAGACTGATCACAGGCAGTTGGTAGCGCTCGCGGATGCGGCTGTAGTAGCGGTACATGCGCTCGGCGAAATCCCGCTGCGGCTCGCCCTGTACCTCGGTGTGGATCAGCAACCAGTGCTCCGCGCCGTCGAGCAACCGCACCCTGGCCAGCTTGTCGACATAGCGCCGACCACCTTCGGCAGCGCCGGCGATCTTCTGCAATTCCTTGTCGAGAAAGGCCACAGGCTGGCGCCAGTCGATCAGGGCCTCGATATCCGGGAAAAGCAATTGCAGGAATGGCTGGAAAAACACTTCCAGCGCTTCCTTCCAGGGAGAGTCAAGGTCTTCGCTCATGCTGCGCAATAGCCGCCGATGCCCGTGTCGGCCGCCAAACTGCGGGCATGCCGCACAAGGCGCAAGGACGACTGGCTGGAAATGTGGAGCCTGTCACACGGCAGCATCCGGGCTTGTGAAGCGCTTCATATACCGACAGCCCGTAGCCTACGGCCAGGGGCTGTCGTCGAAGAGGTCTGCACGGCATGGCCAGGGAGCGAACCGCCGCCGCTACCCGGAAGCCCTTTGGCAGCGCTCACAAAATACCAACAACGCATAAATACTCAATAAATGATGCATTAATTAAATAATAAACTTATTCAAAAAAAGAATTTCAATTTAGATTCTTATAAAAATACTATGCCATCCAGATCTTCCCGGAAGCGCCCGACCCATCGGGCACCGTATGGATGGAGCCCATGACCGACAGCACCGCCACCGCCCTTGCGCACAAGGCCAGGACCGCCAGAACCTGGAAGGCTCCCGATTTCCTCCTGCGCCTGCTCAGCCCCCTGGCCATCCTGCTGTTGTGGGAGCTGGCCTCTCGCTCCGGGCTCATTCCCTCGCGAGTGATCGCCGCGCCCAGCGAGATCGGCGGCACCCTCTGGGAACTGATCCGCAGCGGCGAACTGGGCTATCACCTGCTCGTATCCCTCAAGCGCGCGGTGCTGGGCCTGACCATCGGCGTGGCCATCGGCACCGCCGCCGCGCTGGTCAGCGGCCTGTCGAAGCGCGGCGAGGTGATCCTCGACTCGCCCATGCAGATGCTGCGCACCATCCCCTCGCTGGCGCTGGTGCCGCTGTTCATCCTCTGGTTCGGCATCGGCGAGTTCACCAAGATCGCGCTGATCGTCACCGGCACCACCTTCCCGGTCTACCTCAACCTGTTCGCTGGCATCCGCAATATCGACCCGAAGCTGGTGGAAGCCGCCAACACCCTGGGGCTGAACCGCCGCGAACTGATCTGGCATGTGATCCTGCCCGGCGCCCTGCCCTCGTTCTTCGTCGGCCTGCGCTACTCGCTGGGGATTTCCTGGCTGGCCCTGGTGTTCGTCGAACAGATCAACACCAGCGCCGGCATCGGCTACCTGGCCAGCGACGCCCGCGACTTCATGCGCACCGACGTAATCGTCATCTGCCTGCTGATCTACAGCGCCCTCGGCCTGCTAATCGACGGGCTGATCCGTACCCTGGAACGCTTCGCGCTGGTCTGGCGCCCATCCTTCGTGAGGAGTTGAGCGATGAACGCCCATAGCCAAGCGCCCGCCGTCAGTCTGCGCAAAGTCGTGCGCCAGTTCGGCGAGAACCGCGTGATCGACGGGCTGGACCTGGACATCGCCCCTGGCGAGTTCGTCGCCCTGCTCGGCGCCAGCGGCTCCGGCAAGACCACCCTGCTGCGCGCCCTGGCCGGGCTGGACCCGATCGACGACGGCGAACTGCGGGTGCCCGCGGCACGCTCGGCGGTGTTCCAGGAGCCGCGCCTGATGCCCTGGAAACGCGCCTGGAAGAACGTGACCCTCGGCCTGCGGGTGGACAACCCCAGGGAGAAAGCCGAGCAGGCGCTGACCGAAGTCGGCCTGGCCCATCGCTTGAACGCCTACCCGGCGACCCTTTCCGGCGGCGAATCGCAGCGCGTAGCGCTGGCCCGCAGCCTGGTACGAGAGCCCAAGCTGTTGCTGCTCGACGAACCCTTCGCCGCCCTGGACGCCCTGACCCGCATCCGCATGCACCGGCTGATCATCGAACTGTGGCGCGCCCATACGCCCGCTGTGCTGCTGGTCACCCACGATGTCGACGAGGCGATCCTGCTGGCCGATCGCATCATCGTGCTGCAACACGGCAGGGTCGCCGAGGAAATCCGCATCCAACTGGAGCGCCCGCGCGCCAGCGGCGACGCTGGCTTCAACGCCATCCGCCTGCGCCTGCTGGCGCTGCTCGGGGTGGAAAAGGACAGCCCCGAGGACATCGGCCAGGACCACAACCCATTCGGCTATCCGCTCAGTGCGATCGCCATCTGACTCCGACAACACCAATAACCACCACCTGTACCCGAACAAAGGGCCAGTTCCGGTCATGCTTGCACAAAGGACGACAATGTATGCATCAGACAGCCAAGCCCCTCGGCGTATTTCCCCTCTCGGCCCTGGCCATCGCGCTGGGCCTGGGCGGCGGCGCACCCAGCCTTGCCGCTGAAGAGGAAAAACGCCTGGAAACCGTCACGGTGATTTCCACCGGCCTGCGCGGCCAGCAGCGCACCGTCGCCGACAGCCCGGCGCCGATCGACATCATCAACAGCGAGCAACTGCTCAAGACCGGCCGCGCCGAGCTGTCGGAGGCGATTTCCAAACTGTTGCCGTCGTTCACCTTCGGCACCAATATCGCCGGGGTCAACTCCCAGGTACGCCCGCTGAGCAACCGCAGCCTCGGCCCGGCCTACACCCTGGTGCTGGTCAACGGCAAGCGCCGCCACAACGGTGCGGCGCCGGCCAATGGCAACGTCGACAACAGCGGCGCCAACGCCATCGATATCGACCTGATCCCGATCAGCGCGGTATCGCATATCGAAGTGCTCAAAGACAGCGCCGCCGCCCAATATGGCTCGGATGCGGTGGCCGGGGTGATCAATATCATCCTCAAGGGCAACAGTTCCGGCGGCCATGTGGAGGCCAGCTACGGCCAGTTGTCCTCCGGCCAGGGCGAGACCATCAAGACCGCCGCCGACCACGGTTTCGCCATCGGCGACGGCGGCTTCCTGCACCTCTCGGCGGATGCGCGCAAACGCGGCACCGCCACCTGGGTGGGCAAGGCGGCCGACAGCTACCGAGGCTATTTCGAGGATGCCCGCGAGGCGGCCTGGGACCGTGTCGCCGTGAAGAACGGCGACCCCGACCTGAAGGCCTTCAACCTGGCCTACAACGCCGAGCTGCCGCTGGACGAGCAATTCAAGCTGTACTCCTACGCCACCTACGGCCAGCGCGAGACCGAGGCCCTGAACAACCTGCGCCTGCCCAACGGCCCGGCTTCGATCCCCGAACTGTTCCCGGATGGCTACTTCCCGCTGAACAACCTCAAGGACACCGACTACCAGTTCCTGTTCGGCGGCAAGGGCAGCGTGGCCGGCTGGGACTGGGACCTGTCCACCACCTACGGGCGCAACAAGATCGAGCACTCCAGCGACCTGACCATCAACCCCACCTACGGAGCCGCCTCGCCGACCTCCTTCGATGACCTGGCGACCCTGCAATTCGACCAGTGGGTGAACAACCTGGATATCACCCGCGCCTTCGACGGCCTGTTCGGCCTCGGCTTGCCGGTGCAGGTATCCGCCGGCCTGGAGCACCGCTGGGAGCGCTTTCGCACCTTCGCCGGCGACGACCCGCTGGCCTGGAGCGTCGGCCCCTACAGCTACCCGGTGGGCAGCGACCTGTACAACGCCAACGGCGCGCAGCCCTCGGTCGGCGCCCAGGCGGTACTGGCCATCCGCCCCGAGGACGAGGCCGACGCCAAGCGCAGCAATGTCGCCGCCTACCTCGACCTGGGCTTCGATCTCAGCGAACGCTGGTACGTCGGCGTGGCCGGGCGCGTCGAGCACTACGACGACATCGAGGAAAACACCTTCAGCTTCAAGCTCAACTCGCGCTTCGAGCTGACCGAGCAGGTGGCCATTCGCGGCACCCTCGGCTCCGGTTTCCGCGCTCCGTCGCTGACGCAACTGGCCTACACCGTCTCCGACAACCGCACCGCCTTCGATGCCGATGGCAACCTGATTCCCGCCCTGCGCCGCACCGCCACGCCGGACAGCGCCCTGGCCCAGGCCCTCGGCGCCAGCGAGCTGGACTCGGAAAAATCGCGCAACATCGGCCTCGGCGTGACCTGGCAGCCGGCGCCGCGCACCAGCTTTACCGCCGACGCCTACCTGATCGACATCGACGACCGCATCACCCTCAGCGAAAACCTCTACGACCGCAGCGGCGGCGCCGGCGCGGTCGGCGATCTGCTCGAATCGGTCGGCGTGGCCCGCACCACCTGGGTCAACTACTACACCAACGCCTTCGACACGCGCACCCGTGGCCTCGACCTGGTGGCCGACCACCGCAGCCAGTTCGGCACCTGGGGCGACGTGCGCTGGAGTGCCGCGTTCAACTACAACAAGACCAGCATCCGTGGCCGTCGCGCCACGCCGCAGAACCTGACGGATGCGGGCATCAGCGTGATCGGCCATGCCCGCGAGGGCGAACTGGTCGCGGGCACACCACGCAGCCGCTGGATATTCGGTGCCAACTGGAGCCTCGGCGACCTCACCGCCAACCTGCAGACCAGCCGCTACGGCAAGGTCGAGACCTGGCAGCAGAACGCCGCCAACGACCGCAGCTTCGGCGCCAAGTGGATCACCGACCTGGACCTCTCCTACCTGTTGTTCGACAGCCTGACCCTGTCGGTGGGCGGCACCAATATCTTCAACGTCCGCCCGGACAACAACGGCGTCATCATCCCGGCCCAGGACAGGAACTACGGCAACCCGCCGTTCCACCCCGGCGGCGGCTTCTGGTACACCAAGCTCGCCTACGACTTCTGACCCCATGCCTGCCCCGCAGGACGCGGGGCGGGCTGCTCCACGAGGAAACGCCCATGCCGATGAGTTCCCTGCGTACCCTGGCCCGCCGCCTGGCGGGCCTCGCCATTCCCCTGGCAGCCGCCCTCGCCCTGGGCGGCTGCTCGCCTTCCGAGGACACCCAGTCCGGCAAGAACCTGCGCATCGCCTTCTTCCTCGACAACCCCAACCTGACCAGCCTCGACCCTTTCCAGGTCTACTGGATCGAACACCGCGTGGTGCTGCGCAATGTCGCCGAATCCCTCACCGACCAGGACCCGGACAGCGGCGAGATCATCCCCTGGCTGGCGAAAAGCTGGGAAATCAGCGACGACGCCCTGGCCTACACCTTCCACCTGCGCGAGGACGTCACCTTCAGCAACGGCGAGCGCTTCGACGCCCATGCGGTGAAGACCGCCTTCGACAGCAACAAGGCCTTCGCCAGCGAACTGCCGAGCGCCTTCGGCGCCACCTACCTGGCCGGCTACGAGCATGCCGAAGTGCTCGATGACTTCACCGTCAAGCTGGTGCTGGCGAAACCCAACGCCGGCTTCCTGCAGGCCACCTCGACCACCAACCTGTCGATCCTCGCCCCGGAATCCTATCGGCTGACGGAACGGGAACGCTCCCTCGGCAAGATCATCGGCAGCGGCCCATTCACCCTCGAAAGCTACACCCCGGCCAGCGGCCTGCGCCTGGTCAAACGCAGCGGCTATGCCTGGCCCTCGGCAAACGTGCGCAACCGTGGCGAAGCCCACCTCGACAGCGTGGAAGTCAGCTACGTGCCGGAGGAAAGCGTACGCAACGGCCAGTTCCTGCAAGGCCAGGTGGATATCCTGTGGCCACGCAACCCGTTCTCCGAGGTCGACCTGAACCTCTTGCAGTCCAGGGGCGCGACCATCCAGAGCCGCTCGCTGCCTGGCCCGGCGCTCAACCTCTACCCCAACACCCGCGATGGCCGCATCCTCGCCGAACGCGACGTGCGCCTGGCCGTGCAGAAGGCCATCGACCGCAAGAGCTACGCCAGCACCGTCTACAGCCCGGAGTTCCCGGTGGTGGACGGCGTCTACGATGTCACCACGCCCTACTTCCGCAGCCAGCGCGCCAAACTGGCCCATGACCTGCCAGGCGCCGAACGCCTGCTCGACGAGGCCGGCTGGCGCAAGGCGGACGACGGCTACCGCCACAAGGATGGCAAACGCCTGACGCTGCGCTACAACCTGGCGCCGCAGGAAACCGCCGGCGACGTGCTGATCCAGGACCAGTTGCGCAAGGCCGGCATCGACCTGCAACTGGACGTGAAGACCTACGCCGAATGGGCGGTGGCGAACGCGGCGGGCAACTATGACCTGACCAGCTCCTACATGACCCGTGCCGACCCCATCGTGCTGCAGAGCATTCTCGACCCGCGCAACGCCAACAGCGTCACCCTGGCCACCAACACCTATGCCCCGCAAACCCTGGAAAAAGCCCTGGCGCTGTTCGATGCCGGCATCACCGCCACCAACGGCGAACAACGCGCCCGCGCCTACGGCGACCTGCAGGACCTGCTGATCGACGAAGGCTCGGCGTTCCCGATCCACGAACGCCTCTGGCAGGCCGCCACATCGGCGCGGGTGAAGGACTTCCACTGGTCCGCCGAGGGCTTCGCCTTCCTCAACGACATCGACCTGGAGGCGCCATGACCCGCTACATGTTCGGCCGCATCGCCCAGGCCCTGCTGGTGTTGTGGGGGGCCTACAGCATCACCTACTTCATCCTCTACCTGCTGCCGGGCGACCCGCTGTCGATCATGCTCAGCGCCTCCGGCCTGGAACTCGAATCCCTGTCGCCGGAAGCACTGGCGCAGGCCCGCGCCTACTACGGCCTGGACCGTGGCCTGCTGGAGCAGTACCTGCACCTGCTGCTGGGCGCACTGCAGGGCGACTTCGGCCAGTCGCTGACACAGAACCGCCCGGTCACCGAACTGCTCGCCGAGCGCCTGCCGCAGACCCTGGCGCTGGCCGGGCTGGCGATCCTGCTGTCGCTGGTGGGCGGCATCGGCCTGGCCTACCTGACCGCCTACGTGCGCTGGCAACCGCTGAAAGTGGCGCTGACACGCCTGCCCGCGCTGGGCTTCTCGGTGCCGGTGTTCTGGATGGGGCTGCTGCTGATCCAGGTCTTCGCCTTCAGCCTCGGCTGGTTCCCCGCCACCGGCAGCAAGGGCTTCGAGAGCCTGGTACTGCCGGCGGTGACCCTGGCCATTCCCAGCGCGGCGGTCTACGCCCAGGTGCTGCAACGCGGTTTCCAGGGCGTCTGGCGCGAACCCTATATCGTCACCGCCTACGCCAAGGGCCTCAGCCGCGCCCAGGTGCAGGCGCGCCATGCGTTCAGGAACGCGGCGCTGCCGATCCTCACCCTGGTCGGCCTGCAGGTCGGCAACACGGTGTCCGGCGCGATACTGGTGGAAACCATCTTCGCCCGCAACGGCGTCGGCCGCCTGACCCAGGAAGCCGTGCTGCGCCAGGACATCCCGGTGGTGCTGGCGGTGGTCGCCATCTCGGCGGCGGCCTTCGTCGTCATCAACCTGATCGTCGACCTGCTCTACCCGGCTTTCGACCCACGCATCGCCCACACGCCCAAGGTGTCCTCATGAGCGCTACCGATACCCCACTCGACCGCTTTGCAGGAGGCATCCTGAAACGAGCACCGCACGCCGACACCCTGGCCAACCGGCCATGGCGCCGCAGCAGCCGCCTGCGCCGCAGCCTCGATGCGCTACGGCCGCTGCTGCGCCGCCCCGGCTTCCTGCTGGCGTTCGCCATCGTCGGCTTCGCCCTGCTGGCGGCACTGGCCCCGGGCCTGCTGAGCAGCTTCGACCCCTACGCCACCTCGCCCGCCGACAAACTCACCGCGCCCAATGCTAGCCACTGGTTCGGCACCGACGAACTCGGGCGCGACCTCTACACCCGCGTGGTGCACGGCGCCAGCCTGTCGGTCCAGGCCGCGCTGCTGGCGGTCGGCATCGCCCTGCTCGGCGGCCTCGGCCTGGGCATCCTGTCCGGCTTCGCCGGGGGGCGTATCGACGCGGCGATCATGCGCTTCATCGACGTGCTGCTGGCGCTGCCGGGCCTGCTGCTGGCGCTGGCGATCGTCACCGCCATCGGCTTCGGCACCCTGCCGGTGGCCATCGCCGTGGGCGTCGGCATCATCCCCGGCTTCGCCCGCACTACCCGCGCCGAAGTGCTGCGGGTGAAGACCCTGCCCTACGTCGAGGCCGCGCGCCTCGGCGGCGCGAGCTGGGGGCGCACCCTGCTGCGGCATATCCTGCCCAATGCCTGGGGGCCGGTGGCGGTATTGGCCACTCTGGACTTCGGCGCGGCCATCCTGGCCACCGCCGGCTTGAGCTTCCTCGGCTTCGGCGCGGCGCCGCCGGCGGCGGAATGGGGCACGCTGATCGCCAATGGCCGGCACTTCCTCATCACCGCGCCCTGGGTATCGCTGCTGCCGGGGCTGTTCCTGGTGGCCGTGGTGTTCAGCCTCAACCATATCGCCCGCACCTTCGAGGAGATCCAGCGATGAGCGACCGCCAGCCACTGATCGACGTTCGCAGCCTGGCCGTCGCCTACCGTTCCGCCGGGCAGCTCAGCCATGCCGTGGTGGATGTTTCCTTCAGCATCGGCGAAGGCGAAACCCTGGCCATCGTCGGCGAATCCGGCTCGGGCAAGACCACCCTGGCCAACGCCATCCTCGGCCTGCTGCCGGACAATGCCCGGGTCACCTCCGGGCAACTGCTGGTCGCCGGGCAGGACATCAGCCATGCCTCCGAGCGCAGCAAGCGCCAGTTGCGCGGCAGCACCATCGGCCTGGTGCCGCAGGACCCGATGGTCAGCCTCAACCCGACCCTGCGCATCGGCCGGCAGATCGCCGAGGCGCTGGTCCTCGCCCATGGCCGCCGCTACCCCGGGGCCGACGCCGATGTCGTCGAGCTGCTGCAACAGGTCGGCCTGGACAACCCCGTGCTGCGCGCCCGCCAGTACCCCCACGAACTGTCCGGAGGCATGCGCCAGCGCGTACTGATCGCCATCGCCCTGGCCGGCAACCCGCGGCTGATCATCGCCGACGAACCGACCAGCGCCCTGGACGTGACCGTGCAGCGGCGCATCCTCGATCACCTGGAGCGGCTGGTGCGCGAACGCGGTATCTCGCTGCTGATCATCACCCACGACCTCGGCGTGGCCGCCGACCGCGCCGACCGGGTGCTGGTGATGAAGAGTGGCCGGCTGATCGAACAGGGTCCGCCACAAGAGATTCTGCTGGCGCCGAGCCAGGACTACACCCGCACGCTGATCGCCGCCGCGCCGGCTTTCGGCAATCGCCGCCCGCCACCACCACCGCCCGCCAGCGGTACGCCGCTACTGGCCCTGGAAGGGGTCGGAAAGCATTACCGGTTGCCCGCGGTGAAAGGCCAGGACTCCAGTTTCCAGGCCCTGCGGGATGTCAGCCTGGCCGTGCACCCGGGGCAGACCCTGGCCATCGTCGGCGAGTCCGGCTCCGGCAAGAGCACCGCCCTGCGCATCGCCCTCGGCCTGGAGCAACCCGACCAGGGCCGCGTGCGGTTCGATGGAGAGGATGTCACCGGTCATGGCTGGCGCCAGTTCCGCCCACTGCGCCAGCGCATGCAACTGGTGCAGCAGAACCCGTTCGCCGCCCTCGACCCGCGCTTTTCCATCTTCGACAGCATCGTCGAGCCGCTGGTGTCCTTCGGCCTGGCCAAGGGCCGCGAGCTGGAACAGGCGGCACGCCGCCTGATCGACCTGGTGCACCTGCCGCAGGCCTACCTCGACCGCCTGCCACGGGAGCTTTCCGGCGGCCAGCGCCAACGGGTGGCCATCGCCCGCGCCCTGGCGCTGCAACCGGACCTTTTGCTGCTCGATGAACCGGTGTCGGCACTGGATGTCTCGGTGCAGGCACAGATCCTCGACCTGCTCGGCGAGTTGCAACGGCAACTGGGCGTTGCCTACGTGCTGGTCTCCCACGACCTGGCGGTGGTCGCCAGCGTCGCCCACCAGGTGCTGGTGCTGAACAAGGGGCAGGTGGTGGAACAAGGGCCGGCGAGCCAGGTCTTCGAACACCCCGCCAGCCCCTACACCCGCGAACTGCTCGATGCGATTCCCGGCAGCCGGCTGGCGCAGGCATCCTGAGCATGCATGCAGGTGAGCGCGGCGGTATCACGAACCACAGGCTCCCTTCCTCTGCCGAAGCCTTGGCCATTGCCGATACCCTGTTGCGCACCCGCTATGCGGGCGCATCCTTCGCCTATGTCGCAGGCTCGATCATGCGCGGGCAAGGTACCTACCTTTCCGATATCGATCTCGTGGTCATCCACGATCACCTGGACGCGGCATACCGCGAGTCGTTCGTGGCGCAGGGTATTCCGGTCGAGGCGTTCGTTCACGACCGGCAGACCCTGGCCTGGTTCGTCGATGCGGACGTGAACCGGGGGCGTCCGTGCATGCTCAACATGATCGTGGAGGGCGTGATCATTGGCCCGGCGCCGGAGCCCGCCGAACGCTTGCGGCAGGGTGTATCGGAGCGCCTGGTAAAAGGGCCGCCGCCCTTGACGCTCGCTGCCCTGGACGCATTACGCTATGAAATCACCGACGCCATCGATGACCTGCGCGGTATCCGACCGGCAAGTGAGATGATCTCCATTGGCGCCGCGCTGCATGCCAAACTCGTGGAGCTTGCGTTGCGCGGACGAGGCCGATGGTATGGAACCGGCAAGTGGGCGCCACGCCTCTTGAGCGAACTGGACCAGTCGTTGGCGGATCGTTTCGACGATGCCTTCAGGGTGCTGTTCGTATCGGCAGATGCAGAGCCGGTCATCCGCCTGGCCGAAGATGAACTGGCGCCCCACGGCGGCTTTCTCTTCGATGGCGATTGCCGGCGGGCGCCGCTTTCGTGCCGTGCATGAGCGAGCCGCGGCCATTCCCTTCGAGGATGCGACGGGCATACGGAGCGCGCAGGAACTCCCGTAGGGTGTGGGCCGCCCTACGGCTTAGTCCGCGAAAGGAACGATCCTGAGATGCCTGCATCCATCTGCGTGATCTTCGATCTCGATGGCACCCTGGTCGACAGTGAACACCTGAACAACCGGGCCTTTCTCGAGCTGTTGCCGGAACTCGATCTGGACGTCGAAAGCCTGGCCAGCCGCTCTGCCGGACGCCAGTTGGCGGTCATCCTGGACGACCTGGCCGCTTTGCTGGGGCACCCCTTGCCGCCTGGTTTCGAGCAGGCCTACCGGCGGCGGGTCGCCACGCTGTTCGAAAGCGAACTGCGAGCCACGCCCGGCACGGTCGGAATGCTCCAGCACAACCCGTTCAGCCGCTGCGTGGCTTCCAGCGCGCCAAAGGCCAAGATCGAGCAGGCCTTGCGCGTCAGCGGCCTGCGGGATTTCTTCGACACCGGGATCTTCAGTTCCTATGACATCGGCAGTTGGAAACCGGAGCCCGGCATCTTTCTTCACGCGGCCGAATCGATGGGCTTCGCGCCACGCGATTGCCTGGTCATCGAAGACAGCGAGGCGGGACTGCGCGCGGCCGACGCGGCCGGTATGACGGCGTTGCACTATATACCGCCAGGCAGCCTGGCCACGCCTTCCGCACAGCATGCGCATTTGCGCGATATGGGCGAACTGCCCCGGCTGCTCGCCGGGAGGGAATGACATGCGCCTACTGGTCATCCGCCACGGACAAACCGCCTACAACCTCGAACAACGCTACCTCGGCGCCCTCGACCCGCCCCTGAACGCCACCGGTATCCGCCAGGCCGAGGCGTTGCGCGACAGCCTGCCCGGCGACATCGACATCCTCATCTCTTCGCCGTTGCTGCGAGCCCGGCAGAGCGCCCGGATCCTCGCCCAAGGCCGCCCCGTCGAGATCGAGGAGGCCTTCCGCGAGCGCCACGTCGGCGTGTTCGAAGGCCTGACCAGCGCCGAGGCCCAGGCACGCTTTCCCGAGGCCTGGCAGCGCAACATCACCCGTCAATGGCAGGCTGCGCCCGAGGGCGGAGAAACCATTGCCGCCGTCTTCGAGCGCGTTGGCCAAGGGCTCGAACGCCTGCTTCGACGCGACCCGCAGGCCACCGTCGCGCTGGTCGCCCACGGTTTCGTCGCCAAGGTCATCCGTGCCATCGCACTCGGTGACCGCCGCGACCTGTTCGACTGGCAACTGGATAATGCCCAATACTGCGAACTGCAACCGAGCCTGCCATTGGCCCGTTTCGACACGACACTCAACGACGCATCCACGGAATCAATATGAGCCATCCTCCCCGGCATATCGGCCGGCTGCTGTTCCCCGGCCTGACCCAACTGGACCTGACCGGCCCTGCCGAAGTGTTCGGCCGGCTGCCGGGCGCAAGACTCCACCTGATCTGTAAGACCCTCGATCCGGTAACGGCTGATCGCGGGCTGAGAATCCTGCCGGACACCACCTTCCAGGACTGCCCCCGACTCGATGTCATCTGCATACCTGGCGGCCCGGGGCAGATCGAACTGATGGACGATACCCCGACCCTGGACTTCATTAGGCGCATCGCCGAACACTGCCAACTGATCACCTCGGTCTGCACCGGTTCGCTGGTGCTGGACGCCGCCGGCCTGCTGGACGGCTACCAGGCCACCTGCCACTGGTCGTCCATCGACCAGTTGGCGCTGCCTGGTGCCATCCCCGTCGCACGACGGGTGGTGCGCGACCGCAACCGTATCAGTGGCGCCGGCGTCACCTCCGGCATCGACTTCGCCCTGAGCGTCGTTGCCGAACTGGCCGGCGACGATACGGCTCAGGCGATCCATTTGCAGATGGAATACGACCCTCAACCGCCCTATGCCTGCGGCTCGCCCCACAGTGCGGCACCGGCGCTGCTGGCGCGGGTGCGTGAGCAGAGCGCCGGATTCATCGAACGCCGCCGCCAGGCGACCCTGCGCGCGGCACAACACTTGTCCCCCGTCTCGCACCCCAAGCCATAAGGCGCACACGCCCTCTGCCGTTCCTGAACCTCGACGGCACCCTCGACGATACCTGTGGCACTGTCGTCGATAGCCCTTGCCACGGTCCTGCGTGAACGGTGGTAACCAGCCTCCGGTACTTTCGTCGGCTCGTTGAGCGTATCGCGCAATCACCCTGCGCGGCTCCCAGGGCAATCGTGCTATAGCCCTCAAGGAGCAGCCTTGCAACCGGATTGGCAAGTGAGTGGCCTCTTGAGCATAAAAGCCATTGCGTTGCCCTGATGTCCGTGGCGTTGCGATCCCGGTCAACCCCTCTACGAAACACGCATGAACCCATCCATGGGGCTCTTCGTCGGCGTCCCTGCCGACGAAGGTTTCTCCGAGGGGTTGACCAGAATCGCAGCGAATACCGAGTTGAATGCGGGAAAACCCTTCCTCGGTCGTTCCCGCGCAGGCGGGAACCCAGGTGTCACGGACGTATAGTCACCGGCTTTTCCGCCCAGTCACCGCCGAAGAGGGCTGTGCGGGTGCCAGGTGGCGAAGGCCCCGTCCCGCCACCTGGCATCCGCGCAGAGGCGCTGCACCCGAGATCATTCAATACGCTCGATCAGCCTGAGACAAAATTGCCAATCCAGTTGCAATCTTTTGTATAGCGCGATTGCCCTGGCCTATTACCCACCCTGACTTCTGCTATCATCTGACGAACCTGAAACATTCATTTGAAGGAGGCCACCATGCCAGTCCTCGCCAGATCGTCAGCCATGGGAGGCAGCAACCTGCCCTTCTGGATCATGGCCCACGCCCTGACGCAGCAGACCGAACATGAACGCCTGCTGCGGATCAGCCAGGGCCTGGAGGCTTCCTGGCTGGTCGCGGTGCGTTCGGCCTTCGATATGAAGACACCGGCCCTGGCCCTGCTGGTGAACCTCTCAACATCGACCCTGGAGCGCCGCATCAAGGGCAATATCGCCCTCGACCCGGTGGCCTCCGAACGGATCGACCGCCTTGCCCAGATCGCCGTGCTCGCCGAAACGGTCTTCGAGGACAAGACCGTGGCAACCGACTGGCTGGCGAGCGAGAACGATGCCCTCGGCGGCAAGACGCCCCTCTCGCTGTGCGAGACCGAACTGGGCGCGCGCCAGGTGCGGCGAGTCCTGCATGCCATCGAATGGGGTGGTGCCGCCTGATGCGGGCCTGGCGCATTGCCAAGGCGGCCAGGGCCGCGGATCTGTCCGGCAAGGGTGCGGCCATCGAAGGGGGCCGCTGGAACGACGCCGAGGTGCCTGCCGTCTACCTGGGCCTGTCGCCCGCGATCTGCTGCCTGGAGACCTTCGTGCACCAGACCCGGCGGCCGCTCATACCGATGAAGATCAGCCTCTTCGAACTGCCTGACGCCCCCTCGCTGTATCTCGAACCAGAGCCGGGCAGCCTCCCCGATGGCTGGGCCTCGCTCCCCGCCGACCGGCCGAGCATGGCCTTCGGTACACACTGGCTCGAACAGTGCGGACAACTCGGACTGATCCTGCCATCCGCCGTGCTGCGGCTCGAACGCAACATCATGCTCAACCCACGGCATCCCGCCATGGCCGACGTCAGGCTTGTGGAAATCCTCGACTTCGCCTACGACGAGCGCTTGTTCATTGCCAGGGCCTGAGCCATGCACCGCTCCCGGAAGAGAACATGAAAGCCGCCTGGCCGGCGCTCACTCGATCAGCACCCGAGGCCAGCGCTCCCGATAACGCTTCTGTGCAATACGCTGACGATAGGTCGCCTCGCTGACCCGCGTCGGGTTGCGGCGAATGCGCATGGCGAACAGATCATCCAGCCCATGAGGTGCGATGACGTGCAAGCAGTCGTCATCCGCCAGGGACACCCCCACCGCCGTGGCGAATTCCGGCCAACTGGCCACCGCCTGCTCCAACGAGCACAGCGGCGCGACCGCATGGCCGAAATACGCCTCGAACCACAGGTGCACGCCAGCTTGGTTGGTCACCTCCCAGGGCAGCCCCGGCGCTAACGAACACAGCCGTGCCTGCAGCGCACGATCACGCGCGGCGGACAGGTCATCCAGGTCGAAATAGGCCAGGTCGATGTCGCTCAACGCGGAGGGTGTGGCATGCCCATGCAGGTGATCCCACACCAGATTGCGAACTGCGCCTGCGCCAATGCACCAGTCGCGCAGCCCCTGCGCCCTGGCGGCACGCAGCGCCGCCATGAACCAATCACTCTGGCGAACGATACCCTGTAACCGCACCACGTTATCGGACATACCCCGTTCCCTGACACGTCGCATGCGCACACAAAATAATCATAATATTTTATATTAAACAAACAATTAAATAATAATAATTCATAATTAACATAGAACTAAAAAGACTTTCACAGCACTTTTTAAAACTAATACCTTCTGTACCAGACCGACCCCAAACACGGTGGAGGCAACGGATTCCTGCTGTCCTGCGCCATTCGGATCGGTGCTACTCCACCCGCTTGCCATCAGGTTTCCGACATCACGCCCCCTCGCTGACCGTCAGGAACCACAGCCATGCCCAGCCTTCCATTCCCCCTGAAACCCCTCGTGCTCGCACTGGCCGTCAGCACTCCGGCACTGGCCGCGTCGACCAGCGATGACGATCGCCTGCCCACCGTCACCGTCACCGCCGAACACCGCCAGGAAAACCTGCAGAAGACACCCCTGGCCATCTCCGCCTTCGACGAGAACACCCTGCGCGACCAGCAGATCAGCAATGTACGCGACCTCTCCGGCCGCGTGCCCAACCTGACGCTGAACCGCCAGTCGATTTCCTACAGCGCCCAGACCTACGGCATCCGCGGTATCGGCGAAACCGACCCGATCCAGGAGGCCGCCGTGGCAGTGTACGCCGACGACCTGTACATCCCACGCGCCATCTCCTCGATGCTCGACTTCAACGACGTCGAGCGCGTGGAAGTGCTGCGCGGACCACAGGGCACCCTGTACGGGCGCAACAGTGCCGCCGGTGCGGTGCGCGTGATCACCCGCGACCCGGACCAGCAGCGCCGGGGCTTCCTCGAACTGGGCGCGGGCACCTACGACGCGCGCAACGGCCGCCTGCTGCTCAGCGGCCCGCTGGTCGACGACACCCTGTTCGGCAGTTTCTCCGCCCTGCGCCTGACCCGCGACGGCACCGTGCACAACCGCACCACCGGCAAGGACGTCAACAACATCGACATCCAGTCCTACCGGGGCAAGCTGCGCTGGGCGCCGGACGAATCCCCGTGGGACGTGCAACTGACCCTGGCGGCCACCATCGACCGTGGCGACACCACCAGCTACACCCCCTTCGACCCGGCCACCGGGCGCTACGACAAGTTCAAGACCTACAACAGCCTGACCCCGAAAAACAAACTCGACCAGGGCAGCGCGGTGCTGCGGGTGATCCGCGAACTGGGCGACGGGCTGCAATTCAAGTCGGTAACCGCCTGGTCCGAGTTCGATCAGCCGGTGGACTACGACAACTCGGGCAAGGCCAACAGCGGCAACGCCTCGCCGATCCAGAACAACCTGATCGTCTACAAGCAGCGCTATGCCACCCAGGAATTCCAGCTCAACGGCGAAGGCGAGCGACTGAGCTATACCCTGGGCCTCTACCTCTACAAGGAACGCTTCCGCGCCGAGCGCGACAGCCTCACCTACTCGGTGGCCCAGGACCGGGTCAACGCCAGCGGCCAGTACAGCACCACCGACACCGAAAGCTACGCGCTCTATGGCCAGGGCAACTACAAGCTGACCCCGCGCTTGTCGCTGACCGCCGGCCTGCGTTACACCAGCGAACACAAGAATTTTAGCTACGCGAACTACGCCATCACCCCGCAGCAGGTGATCACAGGCGTCAATTTCAGCGCCGACACCAGTGATTCCTGGGCATCGCTCAGCCCCAAGGTAGGCCTCGAATACGCCTGGAACGACGACCTGGTGCAATACGGCTATGTGGCGCGCGGCTTCAAGGCCGGCGGTTTCGACAATCGCGCACCCACCCGGCTCGCCGCCGAACAGGGCTTCGACCCGGAGAACGTCACCACCTATGAGTTCGGCCTCAAGGGTGACTTCATCGGGGGACGCCTGCGCAGCAATATCGCCGTGTTCTACAACGACTACGACGACCTGCAGACCAACGCCTGGGACCCGGCGATCAGCGCCAACCTGCGCACCAACGTCGGCAGCGCCCACACCTATGGCGTCGAACTGGAGAACACCGCCCTGCTCGCCCGCGACCTGCAACTGAGGGCCAATATCGGCTACCTCAAGAGCAAGTACGACGACTTCCAGAACGCCAGCGGCCCCGGTGTCAGCGCCGACGGCAAGGAGATGATCTTCGCCCCGCGCTGGAACGCCAGCCTGGGCCTGACCTGGACCATTCCCCTGGACCTGCCCGGTGCCCTGGTGGCCGCCACCGACTACCAGTACCAGACGCGCTCCTGGGCCAATGCGCTGAACGCCGACATTTATGAAGTGCCTGCCCAGGGCTTCTGGAATGCCAGCACCAGCTATGCCAGCGGCGATGGCCACTGGACCACCACCCTGGCGGTGAAGAACCTGCTCGACCGCGCCTACCCGCAGACCGTCGCCTACTCGGCTGCCAGCAACACCTCCCACTACGCGTTCAACGACCCACGCACGGTCCTGCTCAGCGTGCGCTACGACCTGTAGGCCAAAAGGCACGGAACGCATCGACCCATCACAAGGAGAGACACCATGGGGCTCACCCGTAGAGACCTGATTTCCCGGATCGCCGCCGTCGGCGCCATCAGCGGCATCGGCCTGCTGCCGCAATCGTCACAGGCCGCCACCTTCAAGCCCCTGCAACTCGCCGGCAACGGCCAGGGCAAACGCGTACTGATCGTCGGCGCCGGCATCGCCGGACTGGTCTCGGCCTACGAGCTGGACAAGGCTGGTTTCGCCGTGACCGTACTGGAAGCCCGCAACCGTGTCGGTGGGCGGGTCTGGACCCTGCGCAACGGCGATACCGTCGAGCACAACGATGGCAGCCGGCAGACCGTCCAGTTCGACGACGGGCTGTTCTTCAACGCCGGCGCCGGGCGCATCCCCAGCCACCACCAGACCCTCCTCGGCTACTGCCGCGAGTTCGGCGTGGAACTGCAACCGCTGGTCAACAGCAGCCGCAGTGCCCTGGTGCAGCCCGACCTGAACCAGCCACCGCGGCAACTGCGCCAGGCGGTCAACGACACCCGTGGCTGGCTCAGCGACCTGCTGTCGCGCAGCGTCAGCAGCCACGCCCTGGACCAGCAACTGTCCGCCGACGAGCGCCCGGCACTGCTGGAGTTTCTCAAGGTATACGGTGATCTCGACGACCAGCACCATTACCAGGGCTCGCGGCGCGCCGGCTACACGGCGAGCAGACGCCGGTCATCCGCTAGCCACAGCAACTGCGCCGCCTGCTCGACAGCAACCTGCTGCTGCCGCAGGTGTTCGAGGAAATCCCCGAATTCTCCGCTCAGCAGATGCCGGGGAAACATAGGCCAAGGAAAGAGGGGCGGCATCCTGATTCGTTCAGGAATGCGAGCCGCATCACAACAAGTCCGGGGATTCGTTCGGTGCACGCGGCGCACCCTAAGGCTTTGCACGCTGAACCCAACATGGGGATAAATACAAAAAACACATAAAACAAAAATATGATTATAAAAAATAAGAAATTAGCATAGAGCCAAAAATAATTTCACAGCGGTTTTTAATAGCTCTACCTTTCACCCACAGACCGACCCCACTCCTGGCGGAGGCTCTTCCATGAACCCGCCACAGGAGTCCCCGCATGGCCGATGCATCCCACCAGCCCAGGCTCGAACTGGATACCGACGTGCTGATCATCGGTGGCGGCATGGCCGGCGCCTGGGCGGCGGTGGCGGCGCGCCAGGCGGGGGCCGAGGTGGTGCTGGTGGACAAGGGCTGGTGCGGCACCAGCGGCGTCACCGCCGCCGCCGGGCCGGGGCACTGGTGGGTCGAGCCGGAGCAGCGCGACAGCGCGGTGGAGACCCGTGCCATCCCCACCCTCGGCCTGGCCGACAAGCGCTGGATGCGGCGTATCCTCGAGGAAACCTGGGAATGGCTGCCGACCCTCGCCCCCTGGTACGACTTCGGCACCGACGACAACGGCAAGACCTGGTACGGCGCGGTGCGCGGCCCGGAATACATGCGCGCCCTGCGCCAGCGTATCGAGCAGGCCGGCGTGACCATCCTCGACCATAGCCCGGCGCTGGAGCTGCTGCGCCGCGCAGATGGCTCGATCGCGGGCGCACGCGGCTGGCAGACCCGCCAGCGACGGGACTGGCAGGTACGCGCCGCCGGGGTGATCCTCGCCGCCGGCGGCTGCGCCTTCAGGTCCCACCTGCTCGGCAGCGGCAACAACACCGGCGACGGCTTCCTGATGGCCGCCGAGGCCGGCGCCGAACTGTCCGGCATGGAGTTCTCCCGCGAGTACTGCATCGCCCAGGCGCACACCGGCATGACCCGCAGCATGATCTATTCCTTCGCCACCTACTACGACGCCAGCGGCCAGGTGGTGGCCCCCGTGGAAGGCCCGGACCCGTCGATGCGCACCGCCGGGCTGGCCCAGGCGCTGCAACGCGGGCCGGTGTACTGCAGCCTGCGGGATACGCCGGAAGACATCCGCGAACAGTTGCCGGAAATCTCCCCCAACGTGCAGTTGCTGTTCGACCGCGCCGGCCTGCGCCCCTACGAGGAACGCTTCGAAGTCACCCTGCGCGCCGAGGGCACCATCCGTGGCACCGGCGGCCTGCGGGTGATCGACGAGCACTGCCAGACCCACGTCCCCGGTCTCTACGCCATTGGCGACAGCGCCACCCGCGTGCTTGTAGCCGGCGCCAACACGGGCGGCGGCGCGGTCAATGCGGCCTGGGCGCTGTCCTCGGGCATCTGGGCCGGACGCGCCGTCGCCACCCTCGCGCAACGGGCCGGACGGCGCCTGGACGAACCCGTGGAAGGCATCGGCCAGGCCGGCCTGCGTCCCAGCGACAAACCACGCCAGGACAGCACAGAGGCCGCGCGGATCAGCGACACCGTGCGCAACGAGATGCTGCCGCTGGAGAAGAACTTCTTCCGTACCGGCGAGAAGCTCCAGCGTTCGCTGGACACCCTCGACGCGACCTGGAACGACCTGCGTCGTCACCTCGGCGGCGCAGCCGACGAGCAGGTGCGCAACCGCGAGAGCGCCGCCCTGGTCGCCACCGCCCGCTGGTGCTACCGCGCCGCGCTGGAGCGCAAGGAAAGCCGTGGCCTGCACTTTCGCAGCGACCTGCCACACACCGACGACGGTCTCGCCTACCGCCTCGCCACCGGCGGGCTCGACCAGGTCTGGGTGCGCCGCGAAGAAAGCCCCACTCCAAGCCCCGCACAGCCCCAGGAGCTGCCGGCATGATCGAAGTCATCGTCCAGTCGCGCTGCGACGGTTGCAACCGTTGCGTCGAGGTCTGCCCCGGCAGCGTGCTCGAAGTGAGCGCCGAAGGCCACCCCTTCATCGCTCGCCAGGCGGATTGCCAGAGCTGCTACCAATGCGAGCTGTATTGCACGGCCGACGCGATCTATGTCGGCCACGACTGCGAGCGCCCCCAGGGCATCGACGAAGCGCAGGCGCTGGCCTCCGGCACCCTCGGCCAGTACCGCCGCCACTCCGGCTGGGACGAGTGGGCCGACCGCTACAGCAACCAGCAATGGCGCATGGGCCAGGTGTTCCGCCGCGCAGCCGGCTTTCGCAGCGGCACCATCGACGGCCTCGGCAAACCCTGAGCCGCCCCACCGAGAAGGAGTTCCACCGATGTCGATCCGTCATGCTTTCGCCTCGCTCTGCACCCTGGCGCTGCTGCTCGCCAGCCCCCTGACCCTGGCCGCCGAGTTGCAGGCCCTGCGCGTGGCCAACCAGAAGTCCTCGCTCAAGCTGCTGCTGGAAGCCGCCGGTGAACTGGACAACCTGCCCTACCGCATCGACTGGTCGGAGTTCGCCGCCGCCGCGCCGCTGGGCGAAGCGCTCAACGCCGGCGCCGTGGATGTCGGCGCCCTCGGCGATGCGCCCTATGTATTCGCCCTGGGTGCCGGCGCACCGCTCAAGGTGGTCGCCATCACCCATGCCGACGGGCGCTTCAGCACCTCGATCCTGGTACCCAGGGATTCGCCGCTGCGCAGCGTCGCCGACCTCGAGGGCAAGCGCGTCGTCACCAACCGTGGCTCCATCGGTCACTACCTGGTGATCCGCGCACTGCAGGATGCCGGGCTGAAGAGCACGGACGTGACCCTCGTCAACCTGCTGCCCAGCGATGCCCGCAGCGCCCTGGAAAGCGGCAATGCCGACGCCTGGTCGACCTGGGACCCGTACACCACCATCGCCATCACCCAGAACGGCGCGCGCATCCTGCGCAAGGGCGACGACCTGCTGAGCAACCACTTGTACCTGGCCGCCACCAGCCAGGCCATCGCCGGCAAGCGCGCGCAACTGGACGACTTCGTCCAGCGCCTCGACCGCGCCTGGCAATGGGTGAATGAACACCCCGAGGCCTATGCCCGGGCCCAGGCGAAAGTCACCGGCCTTCCCGTCCAAGTGCACCTGACCTCGGCCAGCAACACCGACTTCCGCCCGGTGGCGATCAGCACGCAGGTCATCGACAACCTGCAGAAGACCGCCGACATCTACCTGGCGGAAGGCGTGCTGACGCGCCCGGTGGACGTTTCCCAGGGCTTCGACGACAGCTTCAACGCCGTTCGCGGGCTGCCTGCCAGCCAACCCACCCATTCCCAGCCTGAATGAATCGAGAGGAATCCACAGCATGAGCAAGCGACAGATCAGACTCGGCGCCATGATCCATGGCGTCGGCCACGGCTGGGGCGAGTGGCGCCACCCGGACGCGCAGGCCGACGCCAGCGTCAACTTCGCCTTCTACAAGCGCCAGGCGCAACTGGCCGAAGCGGCGAAGTTCGACTTCGCCTTCATCGCCGACAGCCTGCATATCCACGAGAAATCCAGCCCGCACTACCTCAACCGCTTCGAGCCGCTGACCGTGCTCTCCGGACTGGCGGCGGTGACCGAGCATATCGGCCTGGTGGCGACCATCACCGTCAGCTACACCGAGCCGTTCCAAGTGGCGCGCCAACTCGCCTCGCTGGACCATATCAGCGGCGGTCGCGCTGGCTGGAACGTGGTCACCTCCTGGCTCTCCGGCACCGCCGACAACTTCGGCAAGGCCGAACACCCACCGCACGCGCTGCGCTACCGCATCGCCCGCGAGCATGTCGAGGTGGTCAAGGGCCTGTGGGACTCCTGGGAAGACGACGCCTTCGTGCGTGACAAGGCCAGCGGCACCTTCTTCACCCCCGGCGCGCTGCATACGCTCGATCACCAGGGCGAGTTCTTCAGGGTCAAGGGCCCGCTGAACATCGCCCGCTCGCCCCAGGGCCAGCCGCTGATCTTCCAGGCCGGCACCTCCGAGGCCGGGCGTGATTTCGCCGCGCGCAACGCCGATGCGATCTTCGTCAGCCCGGAGTCCTTCGAGGAAGCCCGCGACTACTACCGGGACCTCAAGCGCCGCGCCAGCGTGGCCGGGCGCAACCCGGACGAGCTGTTCATCCTGCCCGGCATCCGCCCCATCGTCGGCCGCGACGAACGGGAAGTGGAGGACCGCTATCGCCAGGCAGTCGAACTGGTCAGCCTGGACGAAGCCATCGCTGCCCTCGGCCGGCCATTCAACGACTACGACTTCAGCACCCATGACCCGGACGCGCCCTTCCCCGCCCAGGACAGCCTGGAGGCCCTGGGCAAGGAGAGCAGCCGAGGCTTCGCCGAACGCATCCTCAGGCTGGTTGCCGAGGAAAACCCGACCCTGCGCGAGGTGGCACTGCGCGTGGCCCAGCCACGCCGGGACTTCGTCGGTACCCCGCAACAGGTGGCGGATGCCTTGCAGCATTGGTTCGAGAACGGTGCCGCCGACGGCTTTATCGTCAACTCGCTGCTGCCCGACGGCCTGGAGAAGTTCACCGAACTGGTGGTGCCGGTGCTGCAGGAGCGCGGCCTGCTGCGCCGCGAGTACAGCGGCAGCACCCTGCGCGACAACTTCGGCCTGGCCATCCCGGCCAACCGCAACACCCTGCGTCGTACACAAGGAGAAGTGGCATGAGCGAATCGATCAACCAGTTGCTGGCCGACCTGCACGCCGAACGTGAGCGTACCTGGGCGCCGGAAGCCCTGAAGATCAACATCGACCAGCGTCGCACCCTGGTTGAACAGGCCGATCCGGCACGCTTCGTCAAGGTCGGCGACAGCCTCGACGCCTTCACCCTGGCACCGGTCGAGGGTGGCACCCTGGAGCTCGAACGACTGCTCGCCAACGGCCCGGCGGTGCTGGTGTTCTTCCGCTTCGCCGGCTGCCCGGCGTGCAATCTTGCCATCCCCTATTACGAGCGCAACCTGCAGCCAGCGCTGCACGAGCGCGGTGTGCCGCTGGTGGCGATCAGCCCGCAGGTGCCCGAGCGCCTGAAGGACATCAAGGAGCGCCACGCACTGACCCTGCAGGTGGCCAGCGACCCGGGTAACGCCCTGGGCCGGCGCCTGGGCATCCTCTATGCGTTCGACGAAGCCTCGCGCCAGGCCTCCCTGGCCAAGGGGCCGGGGATCGGCGAAGTCACCGGCACCGGCACCTGGGAACTGCCGCAGCCGACCGTACTGGTGATCGGCCAGGACCGCCGCGTGCACTTCGCCGAGGTCAGCCCGGACTGGCTGGTACGCAGCGAGGCACAGCCGATCATCGAGGCGGTGGATGCCCTGCTGGACCAGGATCTGCGCACCAGCAAGCGCGCGTAGCACCACCCTGTTACTGATACGCGCACCCTCCTGGCGTGCGTACCAGAGGCAAGCACGAATCGCCACCAGCCCGAACGCTGGCGCCCATCCCCAGTCACCCATCACGAGCCCGTCCCTCGGGCTCCGAAGGGGCTTCTTTTGCCCAGTGAAGGAAGTTGCAGATGCATGCGTTCGTACCGCACCAGACCACCCCACAACCGTCCCGGCTACGCTACCTGCTGTTCGTTGGCCTGGCCGGTAGCCTGTCGGCCCAGGCCGCACCGCAGGAAACCGTACTCGACACCGTCTCGGTGATCTCCACCGGCAATCGCAGCAACACCCTGACTGTGGCGGACAGCCCATCGCCCATCGACATAATCAGTGGCGAACAGATCCGCAAGACCGGCAAGGCCAGCCTGCGCGAAGCCCTCGGGCGCATCGTGCCCTCGTTCAGCGCCCCGGCCCAGGCCGGCGGCGGTACTTCGTCGTCGGTACGCCCGGTGTCTATCCGTGGCCTGTCCGGCGATCACCTGCTGGTGCTGGTCAACGGCAAACGCCGGCACAACACTGCCGTCTACAACAACTTCGCACGCATCGCCAGCGGCAGCGTGCCGGTCGACCTGGACCTGATCCCCACGTCGGCCATCGAACGTATCGAGCTGCTGCGCGACGGCGCCTCGGCGCAGTACGGCTCGGACGCCATCGCCGGCGTGCTCAACATCATCCTCAAGCGCCAGGCCGAAGGCGGCAGTGCCAGCGTCACCGTCGGCCAGCAGGAAGACAAGCCCGGCGACCTGACCCAGACCGGCCTCAACGGCGGCTTCGCCCTCGGCGCCGACGGTGGCTTCTTCAACACTTCGCTGGATATCCGCCTGCAAGGGCCGTCGTACAGCGCCGGCGATGCCCAGGGCGCCTGGTACTACCCGGTGCTGAACGGCCAGTCGGTGCCCTTCGGCACACCCGGCGCAACGGCCGACCCACGGGAGGCATCGGTGGACCGCCTGCTGTCCAGGGGCTATGGCCGCTCCAACCGCGACGAGGTCTACAACCTGTCGTACAACGCCGAGCTGCCGCTGAGCAACAGGCTGACGCTGTACTCCTTCGCCACCTACAGCGACCGCAGCATCGTCGATACCCGGGGCAGTTTCCGCGCCACCAGTCTGTCATCGATCCCGGAAATCTACCCGGACGGCTTCCATGCCCAGCGCCTGATCGACGAAAAGGACTTCCAGTTCGCCTTCGGCGGCAAGGGCGACCTCGCCGGCTGGGACTACGACCTGTCCACCACCTACGGCAAGGACGACGTACGCCTCGGCGCGCAGAACACCCTCAACGCCTCCCTCGGGCCGGCGAGCAAGACCTCGTTCTACCTCGGTGCCCTGGAGTTCGAGCAGTGGACGACCAACCTGGATTTCACCCGCCCGTTCGAGATCGGCCTGGGCAAACCGCTGCAACTCTCGGCCGGCATCGAGCATCGCTGGGAAAAGTACCTGCAGACCGCGGGCGAACCGGATTCCTATCGTGACGGCGGCTATGAATACCCCACCGGCCATCCGCGCGCCGGGCAGCGCCCCAGTGCCGGCCTGCAATCCTTCACCGGCACCTCGCCCGCCGATGCCGGCGCCCTGGATCGCGACAGCTACGCCTTCTATATCGACGCCGGCACCAATCTCAGCGAGCGCCTGTATACCAGCGCCGCCTTCCGCTTCGAGCACTACGACGACAGCTCCGGCAACACCGCCAGCGGCAAGCTGTCCACCCGCTACGAGCTGGCCCCCGGCCTGGCCCTGCGCGGCACCGTCAACACCGGTTTCCGCGCGCCGTCGCTGGCCCAGCAGACCTTCTCGGTGACGCAGAACACCAGCGTGCGCCTGCCCGATGGCACCACCCAGACCCTGCTGGCACGCTACCTGCCACCCGCCAGCGTGGCGGCCAAGGCCCTCGGCGCCAGGGACCTGGAGCCGGAGCAGTCGACCAACGTCAGCGTCGGGATTTCCTGGGAGCCGGCCCGCAATGCCCGCATCACCCTCGACGCCTACCGCATCGAGATCAAGGACCGCATCGTCAAGAGCGAGATCATCCGCGACAGCGGCACCTCGACGGTGATCCGCGACACCCTCGCCTCGCTGGGCATCAACGACCTGTATTCGGCGCAGTACAACATGAACGGCGTCGACACCCGCACCGACGGCGTCGACCTGGTCAGCGAACTGCACAGCGACTACGGGCGCTTCGGCCAGGTGCGCTGGTCGGCGCTGTACAGCTACAACCGCACCACTATCCGCGACATCAAGCAGAACGGCACGGTCAGCGGCCTGCTCGGCAGCGACTATGTGATCTTCGGCCACCAGGCGCAGACTGACCTGACCAGGGGCAGCCCACGGGACAAGCTGGTGCTCGGCGGCAACTGGCGCATCGGCGATGTCATCGCCGACCTGCAGTTCACGCGCTACGGCAAGTACACCGAGGCCGGCAGCACGGCGGCGGCCGACCGCCAGTTCGGCGCCAGGTGGATCACCGACCTCGACCTCACCTACCTGCTCACCGACAACCTGTCGCTGTCCCTCGGCTCGAACAACCTGTTCGGCATACGCCCCGACCGGCAGCACCCCAACGCGGTCGTCACCGGCCTGGGCACGGCCAACCCCAGCGAGATCAACAACCCCGACGAATACGGTGCTTTCAGCCCTTACGGCCTCAACGGCGCGTTCTATTACGCGCGCCTTTCCTACGACTGGTAACCCGAAGAGAGGAACACAGCATGCCCGCGGAAAACCTCGCCCCCCTTACCC